>NZ_JBHLTS010000021.1:0-697361 GCF_042434235.1 Mucilaginibacter angelicae
AGGCATGATAATAAACAGTTATCCTTTATTGGTCTTTAATATTTGGTTCTTTAGTTTCCTCTTGTGATTTATTCTTTCGGTTGTCGAAACGATTCAACAACAGACCGCCTTCCTTTGTAAAAATACCAAAATCTATCTGATCCGGTATCCAGGTCAAATCATTGTACAACGGCCTTAAGAAATAAAATACACCGACATTATTTTGGCAATAGCGTTCCATAGCCCGGAATAATTTACCCTGGGAAGATAAGCCACGATTTAACTCCCTGAGTTGCGGATAAATATTCTGATCCAACTGACCGTCATTACAGTGTGCTATAAAATGCCCTTTATCATAGCCTTCGAATTCCGGCGTGTCTTTAAACGCCCCTAAAAATTGTTTCAACCTATAGGCATTCCTTTTGGAGATCGCCTGTGCAGAACGCGCGAAAATGAATGCCACTCGCGCAGACCTGCTATAAAAATCAAGGCTCGGATCATCCGTACAATCGAAATAAAGGGTATAGTTGCGATTTACGTTATCATTAAAATGCCGTATATCCGCATTCTCAAATTGCGCTTCGTATTCCTCGGTTAGATAATAGGCAAGTTCCTTCCGCAGATAGATTATAGATGTTTCATAATCTGTTGAAGGGACAGCAGAGAAAATGCGATAATAGTCGGTCATTGCGATCAGGTTTAACCTTCCGAATATAAATATTAAAATATTATTCGGAAAGCCAACCAAGGATAATTTAATTGCCCCTTGTTATTGAAAATACATGAACCCAAACGGTACTTTTTTTGCAAAGCTTTAAACAGGGCCCTTTATTTTATGGAAGACCTGATTTTAAATTATCCTTTTCATGATTTAAAAATCATGAAAAGTAGGGAGAAATATTCTTTCATAGCGTTGATAAGTATAATGCTGTTCGTAGATATTTATTAAAAATAAAAATGCCTTATTTTTACTAAATCATAGCTAAATCATCATAAATTTAAATATGGAATTAATTGGAGCCGGTACCTGTCGAATACAAATTTCCATTACCTGGAAATGCAAGATTATCTGCGATTCAACGGAGGTGATCGAAAACCTGTTTATTGAAGATTTTGTACAGCCAGCAAACGATTTCCTCGGTTTATACCGCCAGCACTTAGTCCGTGCGCCAATTGACCCCGCCCTGTCAAAATTAATTTCCGCAACAGCTTTGTAATTATATCTGATAACTGAATTTATGAGTATTTGGGATTATAGTGCAACACCTTATCACTTCAACTTAGACGCAGCCACACGTTCGGCGTGTCTTTTTTGTGAAATTGAGTTAAAAACGGATTCGCTCTACTTTCCAGATTTTGAAATGAGTAAGGAATTAACCGTCAGCATTTGTCGGCAATGTGGCTGGTGGAATGCAACACTGGAACGTGACGAACGATCTGGTTATCGCATGCGGTATAAAACCGTTAATGTTGCCTACGGGATCCTTAAGAAACTTGATTTGGCGGATGTCAGACATCCGGTACAGGAGATTTCCGATTACCTCACGATTAACTATGCAACGGTCAAAGACGTGCATCCGAAAAAGTTTGAAGATGTAGTTGGCGCCGTTTTCAGGAATTTAGGTTATAATTCCGTTGTTACGAACTATTCAGGCGACAAGGGGATTGACGTCGTGCTTCACGATTCCCAATCCAATTTAATCGGCGTACAGGTAAGGCGCTATAAAAATAAAATCGAAGCAGACCAAATCAGGGAGTTTACAGGAGCTTTGGTGTTGGGCGGTTATACCAAAGGTATCTTCGTAACGACTTCCAATTACCGCTCGGGGGCCGTCGAAACAGCAGCGCTCTCCGGGACTAAAGGCTTTCCGATAGACCTCATGAACTCCGAAAAGTTCTATGATGCGCTGAAGCTATCGCAAAATGAAATTACGCGGAAAATTAGTTGGGAAATGTACCCGACAAGCATATTTTCAAGCCAATATTTACAAAATTACGAGTATTTCGAAGACGAGGACCGCTATGACGATTACGGAGAGGACGACCCGGATTGAAGCTGACTTTCCGGATCAGCTGACCATCGGTGATACCCAGATTTGAGTGTCTGACCGACTGCGATAAGAACCTGTATATATTAAAATAAAATATTATGAACTGTTATTGATCCCAGGCATGTTCCGTCAACGGGATAGTAACAGCATGATTTACGAGCGATGAACGAAAAAAATTCCGGTCAGATGCGCCTGCCCAATATTAACCCTCATGAGGAACTTGAAACCGTCTCACGTTCAAGACTGAATCAGGTATTGCCCGTCTCCAATTTTGAACTGCGTGACGAACTGCAGCGCGATAAAGGCATCGATATCACCGGTGAATTGAAAGCCGGCGGCAGTTATACCAACTATCGCTTTATCGTGCAGCTTAAAGCCAGCGCCGTACTGAAAGCCAATACCGACGGGAGTTATTCTTATGCGCTTGACGTTGCCAATATCAACTATCTGATGAATGCCGGCATGCCGGCATTTTACATGCTCTACCATGCTCAGGAAGACCGCTTTTACTATATCAGCGTGGTCAAAGTCTACGAGGAATTAAAAAAAACGCATATCGGCACCCTGCCTTTTTCTTATACCACCCGGTTTTCGCGGCATTTAGATGAAGCGGCAGCTCAAGGAATCTACAATGAAGTATGGGAGTGGGGCAATTCCTTAAGCAAGTTCAACCAGGCAGCAAACCCGGCGATAGCATCACCTGTTCCGCATCGTGCAGCACTCCCCGAAATCAACGGAACCCTAAGCGATAACGCGCCGCCAACCGGCGGAGCGCTGGAAAGCTATCTGGAACAAATCAGCGATTACGAAGACAGCTGGAGCGCATTTTACCGCCCAGCCGCGTTGATCGGCCGGGAACCGGAAATGCAGGCTTTAGCGGACTTTGCGTATACCCGGCGGGCAGCTGCTGATAGCCTGAAAAACGTCCTTTGGCAAGTTATTTACGGGGACAACGCGGTCGGCAAAACCCGGCTTGCTGTCGAATGGTTGAAAAAACTCAAAACTCAAAACTGGACAACCGGAAAACTGGATGCTTCCTATCAGCAACTGGAACGCCTGCTGACCTATAACCCGGAAAATCCGACCGCCATCGTTTTTGACAACGCAGACCTGATGAGCGACCGTGCCTGGCTGTTGTTGGAAGAAATAGGTCACCAATGGAATGCGTTCAATATCCAAGTCAGGATATTGATGATCTCCCATAGTAACCTCGAACCCCGGCTCGGCTATTATGACCGTTCCCAGAAATTATTGAACAGCAGATACCGGGACGGCATGCCGATACGTCCTATAGAAGCCCCTGCAAATTGCCTGGAGATCATGTCCCAAACAGCGTTGAACCATGGCCAGGCGTTTGATGACAGTCATGCCTCCGGGCTCATGGAACAAACCGGCGGAAGACCGGCATTCCTGAGCCTGGCAGGTATCCATCAATATACCTGGCAAACCGCGTTAGGCAATTATGCAAAAAACCTGCTGAGGAAAGGAGAGATCCTTTTCGGGCCGCAGGGCCTGGACCTCGTTCTGCTCTCCGCGCTTGTCGGCCCCGTCACCGATGATATCCGCCATCAAATCGCCCCTGATACCGGCAATCTTGTGAAGCTGACCGAACTCTTTTCAAAACCGCCGGGCCTGGTCAGCGAATTTATTCCGCGTATTCAGCCCGATCTGCTGGCTAATGAGATCATTTATGAAGGATTTACCGGTTTTTATACCCGGGTGCAGCGTGAGAAGCTGATCGGCAATATTTTTCAGCAGGTTCCCGAAGCATCCCTGACAAGGGTAACCGACCTCTGGCGTGAGAGCTTGAATAACAGCACCTTGTTCGATCTGCCTTTGTCATTGCTGTTGTTCTATGCAGAATCTCCGGGAGAACACACCGCACGCGCAGCGCTTCTGGAGTCCCTTTTCAACCATATTGCCCCGCATTTCCCCCAGGCGACCTTAGAGTCCGGGTTCAACAGCCTGCTTAAAATAAGATCCACTGCATTTGCCAGGGCGTTTTTAAAGGATAACCGGGTGCCCGATAAACAATATAATCAGGTGCTGACCCGGGCGCTTCATGAATCCATGCCCACTTTCGGCTTGGGCAGCTATTTGCTTGAGTACCAGAAATACCTTCCCTGTACCTATGAAAACAAAGCAGTCTGGGGACTGTTGCTCGATTTTGTTATCGGGCTTTATCATATCAGGCCGGATACCATAGCGACGAAAAAAGAGCTTGCGGAAGATATGATCGACAAAACCCCGAAGGAGCTGAACAGGTTCCTGACGGATCATCTGGCGGCTGAAGATCCCTTGGAAAGAGTGTTTTGTATCCTGAAACTTTCCGATTGGGCTAACCGGCTGCGTTTAGAATTCGAGGAGGCACTCGATCGTTCCGGCGAAATCGTTGATCATCTGTTCCGGTTGATGGAAAGCCGGTACATCCCCGATTTTATTTCCGCCTGCTACACGCTGGCAACCATCACCTGGGGCCCGCTCAACCAAGTCAAACCCGAACGCATCGGTCCGGAGGCCTTTGAGCGGGCATTTAAATTTTTGCACGCCTTCGACTATAATTCCCAGGCCTTCTATTCGCTGCTCTGGCTGATCGGTGACTGCACGGCTACTCATTATAAGTTTACCGGCATGTTTAGCTGGTTCAACGGCACGGAGGAAAAGCAAGGCATTATCACCATCGACCTACCGGAACACGTCACCACGCTGCACCAGGAACTGAAAAAAATATTGCAATCGGATTCGATCAGCAAAAAAACCGCTTCGGTGATCGCCTTAAATCTACTGAGGACGGGCTGGTGGGACACATTGCTGGAAGAGCCGTTGACGGATATGCTTTTAGACCCTGGCTTCAAGCGCAACATCAAATACGAAATACTGGTCCGGGTATTTGCCAATGAGCGCGGACATGATTTGACCTTTACGCGAAAACTCCTGGCCCTTACTTTACCCGGCCCCGACCTGCACTATAAATACATTATGCTTGCCGGCATTTATTGTTCAGGCTTATTCGGTAGGATGGAAATAGCTGAAATGAAACTGCCCGCCCATATCGGAAGTGTCGATGTGTTTCGGCTGCGGGACGAAGCAAAGATCAATTTAAACGAAGGCCGCTTAGGGCAGGAGGCGGCACTGCTTCTCCAGTTACTCAAGGATATACATATCGGCATGTCCGGCTTTACCATCCATAAGCTCAAAGCGAAGACTACTGCCGGAGAATGGGCCTATTATTTTATTCTGGTAGAGCCGGAAAGCGAGCTTGCTTTTTTAAAAGCGATCGCTGGTGATGGCTCCATCGATCTCACAGATTTCGGTTACGTCGTTGCGTCCAGTTACGGTGAAAAGCCGACTCAGCTCGTGCGGGACTACCTCAAAGAAAAATATGATTTCGATGTATAGCCAGTCAATGCCAGGCGCTGTCATTCCTTAAACTCAAATGTATTTTGAAGGGGGCGTCCGACAAACCATAACCTATGCCTATTTGATCGCATCCCGTTTAGCGATGAACACCTTTTGTTTTTCCGGATCTCCGGCTATTTCGCAGATTTCGATAGCCATTTCCAGGCAGTCCAGTAAACCCGGATCGTTCGACAAACCCAGCTTTTCGCGTACCTCAACACCTGCCTCCGCTAATTTTACGGCTTCGCCATGTTCACCAAGGCCGGAAAGCGCATAGGCCCCGTTCATCAGGTACGTGGCCTTGAAACCCTCGTTACGGTCCGGGCTTTTTGATTGGCTGTAAAGGTCAAGCCCCATAAAAATCTCTTCCCAGGCTTTGCGAGGCTGATTGTATTTTAAGGACAGCACCGCGTAGTTATTAAATATCATAGCCATCAGGTGGCCGGTTTCTTCGATAGGGGTAGGCCTCAACAGCTCAAGTGCATTATGCGATGATTCGAAAGCCTTTTCAAGCGTACCGCGACGGACATTGATCATGAACAATACATTGTAAAAATTCACTTTGCCTACCAGATCGCCCTCCGCACTTTCCGCTATCGCCTTCGAAACATAATTTTCCCCTTTGTCCAGATCCCCCTGATGGACATAATGCATCCCGATATTATGGAGCACTTTCGGATAAAGATTGGAATCCCCGAAATTAAAAGCCTTGACGGCATCCAGTTCGTCCTCCAGCTCCAAAGCGAGCCCAGTTGCCATATCCGTCAATCCTAAATAACGGTAGGTCAGCAACAAATTATTTTTAAGCAGGAAAAGCGGCTGAAGGATACTTTCGGATTTTTCACCTTTTAAGCGACTGAGGATGTGTCCCGCATAAAAACTGAGCCGGTGACCTTCATTTGAAAAAGTGGCGTTTGCCTTATTGAGCCGATTAATCAGTGGCGTAAATATCCAGCTATAAAGAAAATAATGTGTGTTCTTCATCCGCACGACATCCAAAACAAGCTGATGCGTCCTGATATCGTCCGTTTCCCTGACGAGAAAGCCTTTTTTTGCAAGCGAGCTAACCGCCTCAACGATCTTTGGCCGTTCTTCCGGAACTACGAAAAAGATATCAAGCAACTCCGGCAGCGGCAGACGCCCGGCAGGCAGTACGGAAAGTAAAGTAAGCAAATACCATTCCTGTTCCGTATGATCCGTAAAATCGAAAGCCGCATTGATGAAGTCATACAGCTTTCCGTAAACCGGTCGCCCATTACTGTTATGTTGGATGGCGGTTTGCAGTTGAGGGGCGCCAAGCTGGTCTTTTTTGAAATTATCGATCACCGTCGGGACATCCAGATGGTCGGTCGCATTGATCGTTTTCGCAACCAGTTCAATGATCATTGGATTATAACTCAGTAAATCGAATAGTTCCTTTAACGCGGCCTCTGAAACATCCTTTTTACAGTTGGCGGTAAACAGCGATTTGCAATCCTCATAACTTAAATTCGTTAGCTGCAACTGCGCGTCGATCTCCAGACTTTCTCTTGAAGTAATCAGTATATGCGTATTTTCACGAGATGCCCAGCGATACAACTCAGCCCCCAGGTTTTGCTCGTCATCGCCAATGATGTCATCGATAACGATCAGCAATTTTCCCGGAACAGTAAACAATGCGGACAATATCAATTCATAGATTTTATCCAGGGAATCGTTGGCTTCGAATTCGCAGCGCAGTCCGGTAAGCAGCGCCTGATTGCTCGCGATATCTTTTTTAAAGTTCCGTACGCCGTTAAGCCATAATAAATGATGGTAATCACGGCCTTTGATCTCATAGTACATCTTGGCCAGCGTGCTCTTGCCGCAACCGCCGACAGCCTGGAGGAGGAGAAGCTTGTGCTGGTTCAACAGCCCGTTTATCACATCAAGTTCTTTTTCCCTGCCAAATAGATTGGCCAGCGAAAATCGCCCGATAGCGACGATATTCCGGCTGAATAACTGGTGATTATAGTGGGGATAATATTTGATCCTGATATCAGGGTTTAAAGAAATGTCTTTTTGAAGGTCTTCCCAGGAATAGAAAATAATATCCTTGCCGTGAAACCGGCTGAGCTTGATTGCTTCATCCTGGATCTCCGCGTACTTTTTCGTGTTGGTAGCGAAATAAACCTGCTCCACCGGGTGAGGGAAATCTTTAAGCATCGCGACCGTCTCCTGCAACTCCCGCAGCAGCTCCCTGACAAGCGCATTTTTCGTCCTGCCGATATCTTTCTTTTTTGCCTGGACAGCTACCTGCTGCCGCGCTGAATAAACATCCACTCCATATTGCGCCTGACCCCGTGTACGGTATTCCTCAAAAGAACCGACTGAAAATTTCTTATTAAAAACATCCTTCAAGAATTCCTGAAAATGGTATTCATCAGCAAGCGTCTCATATTGGTAATACATCTTAGTCTGCTCCGGTTCTGCCCAGCTTTGGCCATGGCTTTTCAATCCTGTAAAAATACGCTTAACCCTAATTGTTTTGAAATAATTAATACCCGGATTCCTTGTATCCGCTTCAACCCTGTTTCAGGATCGTTCGGTTATCTTCGTCCAGCTTCAGCGGCAACAGGACACCTGATCTCGCGATGTCCTCGTTATACATAAAATAGGGGTCATTTTTAAACGTATGCAAATGGCCCGCAAGTTCATCCTTGAATGTTTTCCATACCTTTTCACCGGCCGGATCCTCAAAACGCAGGGCATATTTCAGCAGGTTGTAACAGGTCGTGAACTGCCCGGCGGCTATGATCGCCGCCGGCTGAAAACAATCGCGGTGATGTGAATCGTACCATAAAGTAGTTTCCATAGCGGTGGCCAGCGTAGCCACGTGCCTCATACCCGCAGAAGGCTCGATGAATTGTTTAGCCGTGCTTTTTTTTCCGGCCACATTGATCGTTAACTGCCGTTTAGTCCAGGGTTCGCTTTTCAGATCGGTCTCCCTTTGTGTTTCATTTTTTTCACTCAGCAGGTATAACGCATTCTGTAGAACAAACTCCCGCATGAACTTCAGCTTCTGAACTGCACCTTGCTCCTTCAACAAAGGCGTCATCCTGGCCGGGATCATCGAAACCATATCAAACAGACCCGCGTAAGAAAGCCGGCGGATCTTTTTCATGAATACCACCGCTGCAAGCTCCGCTGCAGATTTCCCCCTTGTTACCAGAGCTTCCCAGAGATAGCCGACTCCCAGATTAAAAAAAAAGCGCTTGTGCCGGAAAAACATGGCCTTTTCAGTCGCATGCTTTTTTATCGCTTTAGCTTCCGCTTTTTGAACAGCTTTGTAGATCACGCGTACCGCCGCCAATACAACAAAACATACACCCAATGCCGCCCAGCAAAGCTCGTACAGCGTATCCGTGACGATACCTGCCAAACACAACAGAAAAATTAAAAACACCAATATCAGATATTCCTTTAAAGACCGCCGCCGGAAGAATCCCTGCTTTCCGACCGCCGGGTGATAAAACCCGGTAGTATAATTACTACTTACATCACAGGCGATATACAAGTCGTAACCGAAACCATTTTCCTTTTGCAGTCTTTGTTCCGCCTTCAGAAAAGAATCGATGCCCTGGTTGTCATCGATCCCCCCGTCCATCAGCGAAAAAAGATTACTCCATTCCTGTTTTTCCGTGGCGACGGTTCGCCAGTACCGGTCGTCCATGCTGACCGTATTGGCAAGATCCCCCGAGGTTACCGGTGTATGCGCAAAATCCCTCGGGAAAATGACTGGCTCAAAGCCGACCGGGAAGCAGGAGGAACAGGCCAGAATGTCTCCCAGCTTGATCTGCTGCACTACCTTAAGGTATTCAGCCCCCGCTTTGAACTGTATGAAATTGTTGCCGAACTTTCCCTTGTTCTGAAACCGGAAAAGCATCCCGTTCTTGAACTCCGTCGTATTAAAGCAAACTTCGGGTATCGCCCGTAAAGACTTTTTCCAGAACACTTCGAAAGTTTCCCGCTTAAAAACCCATTCATCATAGACCATTGCAAAGGCATTGATCAGGTTCCTGGATTTGATATGCCGCTGCTTCCAGGCCGCATCATTCGCCAGCATGGCGAATACCCTGTCGATCAGCAGCTCTCCGAAAAGGTATTCCTCCGTCATCTCTCTGAAAAACGTTTTGAAATCCCGGTTACGGCGCTGACCCGCCGTGTAGCCCATCGCCGTTATCGTCCCCCCGGAAGCCGATGAAACAAATCTGACCAGGCTGACCAGGCGCACCTCGTCATACGACAAACGCTCCAGGAAGGAAAGGCAGCCAAGCGCATAAGAAGCCGCACGAAAACCACCACCCGAGAAACTCAGCGCGATGTTCCGGAGTTTTTCGGGTTCAATCCGTGGATAAGTTCTGTCCGGCATATTTTAATATCCCGCAAAAATGGCTCCGATCAAGCTCTTTATAAACAACAACATCAATGGCAGTATATTCATCAGGTATTTCTTTAATCAATTAAATCCTCAAATAACAATTCGTGCAGCGGTTGAACTTCGCATCTTACTCCGTTTTTCTTTTCGACGTAACGTTTGCAAAGCGATAAGATCTTTTCCCGGTCACCGAGCCTAACCCTTTGTTTAGATAGTTCCCAAATCTGGTTGTATACGTTTTTCGCAAACCCGGAAGAAGACAGAAAGATGCCGCCCGATGTACCTTCCAAGAAGTTTACAGCAACGAAATCGGACAGATAACTCATGCCCGGTTTCGTCGTACGCCAATGTTTGATTTCAATAAAAAAGGTATGGTTTTTATCGCCGATCCTGCAATTGACCACCACATCCTTGCCGCCATCCTTAGCCGGGGCCGTCAAGATCACATCAAAGCCAAGTTCCTCTAAAATCTGGGCGATTATTCTTTCCATATCGATCCAATCCAGTCTTTTTAAATTCCGTGCTTCTTTCAGAATCGCATAACAGAGCTTATCAACGCAGGTCCTGATAATGATCGATACCTCTGAATCATCATCGATTTTTAAAAACTCTTTAAAGGCAGTGCTTAATGTTGCCCTCAGACCATCCAACCCAAATCCCGTCGCCGAGCTAACCGAAAAATGATGCTTTATGGCCGTCCGATCTTCAAAACCCGGAGACAATCGCACTTCGTTACCGCCATCAGCCTTTGTGGTAATGAGGATTTTAAGTAAGCCATCATAGTTTTTATGATGGCGTTTAAGTAAGGAAAGCCAGTTAATGCAGCTTTTTTCAGGATCTTGCATTTGGGAATCGATCACGATCAATACGATCTGCGCATTAGACGCCGATAAAATGGACACATATTCTTCATCCGTTGCGTCCCCGCGTAAATCCGCGAATTTGACCGTACCGCCCTCCGAAAATTTAATTTTGTTTGCAATAAACAAGGTTCTTTGAGCATCCGAATTAACCGTTCGAAACAGTAACGACTTAATCAGACTCGTTTTTCCCGCTCCTGTCGCACCAAGCAGGAGCACATCCTGCGACGATGGAATATCGAAAGCGCTTATTTTTCTTACGGAAACACGATCCCCGTTCATGTCAGGGGCATTTTGGAAATCAACAATGCTTCCAAAAAGTTGATCACCCTCGACGTGCGCATTTACTGTAAAAACCGGAGAAATCTTCAGCTTTACCATTAGGCCTCCTTATCTATTGCTTGAGCATAAAAAACAAATTCCCTGCATTTTATTTCGACAGTAACCGCGGACCAGAATCCAGATCGAGCCCGGCGATACCCAGCTTGTCCAACGCTTTTTTCCAGCTGTCCAAAACCTCCTGCAATTCCGGTGGCAGTCCATCCTGGTACCTTTCCGGCAGGATATTGGTCGCCAGCTGTGTGTAGTTGTTAATCAAATTGATTACCGCTTTTTTTTCCAGCTTTCCCCAAGTGCTGCTTTTGACCGCATTAATGGCCGTCAGTGGTGTACTGTTCGCCGGCGGCGGATTCCCCATTGGCGTCGAAGGTACCGCAAGCAGATCCAGATTTAGTTCTTCCGTTGTCGTACCGTTCAGGGAAAACACACAATTACCCGGATACCTATAGGATGCATCTGTAATCATGATATCGACCGGCGACCCGACACTAGAAAAAGTCAGGTCCGCGCCCCAGTCACCGATTACCGGCCTTCGTGCCGAAAACTGCTTGTCCAGTAAAGCACCGGTATTCGCATCAAACAATTCCAGTGTGATACCAGGAACAGCCAGCGGGCTGTTTAAATGATTATACAGATAAATTTTTTTTACAGCCATTTTATTTTTTTTTCCAAGTGGTTGATTTCATGTTTATTTTACCGCTCGATACTTCGAAATCCAGCCGGCTCGTTTCCGGCTGAACAAGCAGGTAAACCCCGACAGCATCCGCCGATAGCGGCTCCGTTATCCTGACCACCGGATTAGTGGCCGTGATCGTTTTCGCATGTCCGTGAAGATCTTTATAGATCACCCGGAGCAGCAACAGACCGGTACCAGCGGGCGCACCAACCCGTATTTCCAGGCCGGTTAACGGCCCTTCCGGTTTTATCAGCGCAGGGAAGCATTTCAGCGCCGCACCCACAGGAACCGATTCTGTGATCACCGCCCGGGCTTCGGCTGTCGTACCAGCTTGCTCATCCAGCGAAAAACTATCGGTATGCAGGCAGGGCAATTTACCCGAAAGGATCAGGTTGCGGATTAAAGTGACCGAATTAACCGCTGCCACCTTCCGCCATATCGGAATCTTGTCGTTTGCAGCTTTATCGGCATCTGCCGCGTCTGAAACGCCTTTGATCACAATGCCCGGCTTCGGCGGATCATTATAATAACAGGCGTGCATCAGCCCGGCAGCCTCCATTTCTGTTCATAGTACTTTTCCATGCAGGGCAAGTAATTGCTTTTTCTTTGCCGGGTCGCTGACCACCAGGCTGCCGGATGCCAGCGGCCCGAAGTGTACAGCCGCCTGATGCCTGGCTACCTGATCCAGCAACCCCGGCAACTCATCCTCATCACCATACTGCTTCTTAATCAATTCAATAACGGCTTCCACACCCGCCAGTGCAGTTTCTTTTAACACATACCGTTCACTGTCTGCGACCGCTTCCGTCTGCCGGATCAGTGTCATGCTGCAAGGATAACCTTCCGGCCTGTACCTGATAACGGATTTTCCGTCATCGTCCACCGCCGCCTTACCCAGGTCGTAGTGAATCACCTGCTGGCTGACGATCACATCCCCCAGATTTACATCATCTGAAAGCGCACCCGCAATACCCGTGACAATTAAATAAGCCGGTTGCCAGTGCATGAAAAAATCGTTGGCAAGTGCTGCCGCATCCATCGGCCCCATTTTCGTTTGCCGGGCTGCCACTACTGTATACTTTTTTTTGTTATGACTTTCGATCGTAGTTTTATACCAGGTCTTTGTGCCGTCGAGATCCACCTCTTCGAAACCCGGGATGAGCTGCCGTATCATGTCGAGTTCCTCACGGAGCGCAGCGATGATCCCAATATCTATAAGGTTGGGCATAATAGTATTATTTAAGGTTTATGTGTTAAAAATAATAAGAAATTTTCAAATGCAGGATCAATTTATCATATATAAGAACTAAAAGTAAAAGGCAATGACAGCACCTTAACCTCTCTTTTCACAGGCGTTTACTGCAACCTCAAATACGACGCCGGGCCAATATGTAACGATTACGATGACAGAGGTTTAGCCGAATTCGCCAACCACTCGATTATCCTCGTTCAAGCAGTGTTATTGAAAAGAGGTCAATGGTTCGCATGTCATGAATGTAAATCGGAGGAATTTAATTCACTTAAATCTACGAAGCGAAATGAAGCTGGAGTTTTGTATTAAATGTCTGCAATTATTTTAATCTTCGAATTTGCGTACCCTTACGTAAATTAATTTGCCGGAGGCAATAATATTCCTAAAGATCACAGGGACAAATCATTAAGCCAACCGTAAAATATTTCTATCATAGAAATACAGAATGTGTAAATTACAGCGATCTTTTTAACCTTAAGATCAGCTAAATCATGTCACAGTATTACGATCCAACAGAGGCCGAAATCGCCACACGTATTGCCAATTTTATCAGTGAGCGTCAGCTTAGTTCCCAATACAGTGTACTCCATGAACCGGATCTATCCGAATTCAATCCACAGATCAAAACGCGGTTTCGCCCGGATTTTGTAATCCTCAAAGGCTCTTACGCTTTTATGATCATAGAAGTAGTCAACACTAAGCGATTCAATTCCAAACAGCCCTATGCAAACATTTCCGAGTATATGGTCTACCTGGAGATGGTTGAAGCAGACTATTTTATCATCACCGATGGCGAATATTTCTATATGCTCACACCTGGGAACCTCGGAGAACGGAAGCCTTTTGCCGAATTATTCCAAGTTTTCGAACAGGAATTGAACATCCAGGATATCCTATCTGCAGGGAAACGAGTATTCGAAACCATCAGAACGATATTTCAACCAATTGATCCATCAGATGAAGAAAAGGTCCTTGACCTGCCCCGGATCAGGGAGGCTCTCCAAAATCGTTTTTCCGAATCACAGATCTCCTATAACCCCGAAGGACGCTTTTTTCATTTCACCGAAGATTCTGAAGGGAAAATCGACGATTTTGAAAATCAATTCTTTCAATACCTGCTCGATCCGGTCGATGAAGATGAAGTTTGCCGCTATACCACATTATCGACGCTTTATTATTCCATATCCGGCAAATCCTACCGGATGGCATCACATCTGGCGATGAATGATCGCGGCGAAGTAGATTATGTGGATAAGCTTATCGACGATACCTATACGACACTCCCCAATTTGTCACTACCTGAAATGCAACAATTGAATAAAAGTTACATTTCATCGCTCACCACGGAAGATCAGCGGGACGACCTGACCATGTACCGGCTATACGGAGAAGAAACCAAAGGTGTCTGTCTTGTATTCAAGATAAAGAAAACGCGGCTGGCCGGTAACCTCATCCTTAGAAAAATCTCCTACGCCCGGAAAGATGGTTATCACCCCGAGCTGGAATTGTTGCGCAGGATCATCTCCAGTTTGAAAAGTATGGGAATCAGGTTTAAGTTCAGAAAACTCGAACTCTGGAAGCATTTTTTCAAAAGTGCGGATTACGCCATTGAAAAAGAAGTACGCCTGTTGTATATCGACGATAATACCTTGCCGTCCAATAAAAAAGGATGGGTGATCGCGCAACCTGATTCTATCCTGAGCAAATTTGTTTTACTGGACCTTCAGGCCGCTGATTTCCCGCTTGAGCTGACCGAAATTATCCTGGCACCGAACTGCCCTGAGCGAACCCTGAATAAGAAACAGTTCGAAGTGCTCTTAGCTGAACAGGGATTTACCGCGAAAGTCAGCATATCAACGATTGAATCATTTAGAAAAGCCTGATCGCTTAGACCAACTACCAGATACCTCAATAATAGCAATACATGGCAAGAACCATCCATGACGACGGAATAGAAAGCAACAGGATATGTTTTCAATGTATCGGTGACGCCTATTTAAAGAACGAAATAAAGAAAACAGGACAGCACCGGAAATGCAACTATTGCGGGATACCCGGCAGGACATACACCTTAATCCAGCTTGCAGACCGTGTTGAAAGTGCGTTTGACATTCATTATGACCAGACCGCGGATTACCCCGATGAATGGCAAAGCCGTATGCTCGCCGATCCGGAATCGGCCTATGAATGGGAACGCGAGGGGGATGATGTTATTACCGCATTAAGAGATGCTGCCAGTATCTCTGAAGAGATCGCAAAAGACGTACATGAGATACTGGAAGGACGTTACAGCAGCCAGGACGCTTATTTTGCGGGCGAAGAAACTATGTTTCAATCCGGCTCCTATTTCCAACGGAAAACAGTCCGCGCCTATGACTGGGACAAAGACTGGCGGGAATTCGAGGAGGCATTAAAAACCAAGGAACGTTACTTCAGCCGGACTGCCGCCAACCTCCTTAACCGGGTGTTTGACGGCGTGGCCGGTATGAAAACCTGGAACAAGAAGCAAATCATTACAGAAGTTGGCCCCGGAACCACCCTCAGCCATTTTTTCCGGGCCAGGGTATTCCAGTCCGAACATGAGCTCTCCGAAGCGCTCAAATACCCTGAATGGCAGATCGGGCCGCCCCCAGCAGCCCGGACAGCAGGAGGCCGGATGAATGCCGCCGGCATCGCCGCATTCTATGGCGCAAACGTACCCGAGTTAGCGATAGCCGAAGTAAGGCCACCCGTCGGCAGTTTCGTAGTCGTGGCCAAGTTTGATCTTTTACGTTCCATCCGGCTGTTAGACCTCACCGCTTTTCAGCATATTAAGGCCGAAGGCAGTGTATTCGACCCCGCTTTTGCGGCCTACTTCGAAAAGCTCGCATTTCTCAGTCAGCTACAGCAACTTATGACCCGTCCGGTGATGCCGAATGACGAAGTACTGGAATACCTCCCCACACAGGCCGTAGCCGATTTCCTATCCGTACACCCCGAATTAAACCTCGATGGGATCATCTATCCGTCTGTACAGAGCAAAGGCACTGATTTTAACTGCGTCCTGTTTCATAAATGCTCCAGGGTGAAACGAATCGATATAAAAGCCGGCACACAGATAAAGGCAACCCTGCGTACCTATGAAGAACACCAATCCTATACCAGCTACGAAGTCACCGAACTGATCCCAGCCGATCAGGAACCGACAGCCGACGAAAAAGAAGCAGCACGGTTCGCAACGATGATCCCTATTATCGATGGGGACAAAAGGACACCCGCCCTGATGATCGACCTCGAGGCCATTCACGTACACGCTGTGCAAAGCGTACAGGTAAATACAACCGCGCACCGGGTTCGCCGGCATCAAAGACCGTTTTTGCATGAAGAAGACCTGTACGATTATTAAAGCCGGCCGGTGTTAGCTACTATAAGCGGCCGGCAAAAGCGTTATGATCTTATTTAAATATAAAATATCGGCAATATCAATCGATTTTATAAACCGTTTCGTTATAATCGATCCGCAAAATTTGATTCATCGTCATCGAATAAATTCTTGTCACTTCCACGTCAAATGGCGTGATAAACACTTCACCCCGGCAATACTGCTCCACCAGCAGGATATTTTCAGCGATAGGTTGCAGATCATCTTCCGGGATCAATTCGATCAGCTTCGGGTGGATCAACTCGATGACCTCTTCAGTCGTTTTGGCTAAATTTATGTTCGTTATCATTTTTTTAATTTAAAATTCCCCAAAGTTACCCATTACTCAACAGGAGTGCTTTACCGGAATGTTAACTTTTGATCATCTCCCGTTTTAAAATAAAGGTAAAATCGTTGAGAAATAATCGCATGTCCACCATTCCCTCAAAATCCGCACCGCCCCAACAGCAAATAGTAGAGGCCCCCGGCATCAACGGGGCCAACCAACCAGTAAAATGCAGCATGCTCGTCAGGAAGCGCCGTCGTCGCCCTGTATATTCCCGAAATCAGGTTTTCCAAATCAGGCACCCCGTAATCCACCACCCGTTCATTCCCGTCAACTGTGATTGCCGGGATAAGTGTTTCAGGTGCTAAAGAAACCGAAGGTGCGGAACCAGAACAATACCTTCGCCACCATTTCGGTAGGAAATAAAGCCCCAGTACCACAAGGTAATACATCAAGATCAAGCTCAGCAATAAGCCAGCAAAAGCGAGCCAGGACATCAGGTTCAACATAACGGGTTATTATTGGTGAATAATTTATACCACAAAACAACTGTCCTAGTTGATACCCGTAAAGTCCCATTTCCAGTGTACCCCCGCTGTACCCTTAGAACCCATCTGATAATCAGTCTTGTTTTTTTATCGCCCCGAAGATTTTTCAGCCCAAAGCGCTTCTAAAGGATTCACTCTCGTACTAAAATACCGCATCGGGTCACGGATCAGTTCCGCCAGCCCTTCCAGCACAAGCGCAGCAATTTCCAGGTCACGCTGGTCAGGTTCATCAGAGTCTCCAGTTGAACGACTTGCGTGATAATTACCAGCCCGGACGGATCACTGTGGAATTCATTGACGAATTTGGCTTTATCCTCCATTTGACCGAAATACGGGTTTCAGACCTGACCGCTGTGGTTGGTGACGACGGAAAGCCGGCAGAGTTCGTCTACAATGGTGAGACCGAAATGAGCACGGAAATAAATACCGCCATCAAATCCTACGATGTTACCGCCGATATAAAATGTAAATCCTTTTATGGCTATTGACAACCTGAATCATTGAGATCGCGAGTATATCTGTTAAATTAAAATAAATCAAAAAAATAAACTTATAGAAATGGCAAAAGTAAAGGCTACAGCAACAGAAGAAGTGTTGCTGGATTCCGGTAATCCTTCGATAAACAGCCCAAGGCTTACCAAGCTTATTATTAAAAACTTCCGGGCTATCGGTAGTAAACCGGTAGCGATAGATCTTAATGATATCGTAGTCCCGGTTGGCGGAAATAACGTTGGTAAAAGCACCATATTAAAAGCTTATGAAATTGCCATGTGCCAGGGCTCGAATAGCGGGATACTCTCCATTGATGATTTTCCACGGGGAGCAGTAAATTTAGATGAGCTGCTTGAAATTGAAATTTAAACTGTCGTATTTGATAACGCGCCCGGGGAAGAATGGATTACGATTACAGATCAGGGTGAAAGATTAGTACGAGAGAAATTTACATGGTCGGAACAAGGAAAGTCTTCTAAAAGGCAAGGTTGGTACTCTAAGAAGAAAAGCTGGAGGGAAAAAGTTCCCTGGGAAGCCCCTAACGTTGCTAATTCAAGGAGGCCCGAACCTCATACGGTAGACGCTTTTGAAGATCCCACAAAACAAGCGGAAGAAATTAAGAAGCTTCTTAAAAAGGTACTTGATGACAAAGTGAAGCAACATACAGGATTTGAGGATCAGGAAAGCGCCTATAATATATTATTAAAGAAAGTTGAAATCCTGCAACAGGCTATAGCTGCTGAAGCGGATAGGGAAATAAAGGAAATCAACCGGGAGTTATCACGAATGATAGGCCAGGTCTTTCCTAATTATAAAGTCGACTTTGATCCTAGAACTGCTGAGGGGATCGATAAGACGATCAGTTTATTTAAAGGCGATGCACAATTATTGATGGGATCCGAAGACGGTTATATGAGCAGCATAGAAAAACAAGGAAGCTGTGCAAGGCGGACATTGCTCTGGTCGGCATTGAAATATATTTCAGAAACGAAATCAAAGAAAAATGATGATGGAACCCCGGTTCGGCCACATTTGTTGTTATTAGACGAACCTGAAATATGTTTGCATCCAAACGCTATCCGGGAGGCCTGCAATGTGCTGTAAATTTACCTAATAATCATTGGCAGGTAATGGTGACTACCCATTCGCCTATTTTTATTGACCTTTCCAAGGATAACACAACCATCGTAAAAGTGGAACGTAAAGCAGATGATTCTATCGTTGGTACGACCGTTTACCGACCCGATCGGTTAAGACTAAGTCCGGATGATAAATTAAACCTCAAATTATTGAACATTTTTGACCCCTATGTCGCGGAGTTTTTCTTCGGAGGTAAAACCGTTATAGTAGAAGGAGATACGGAGTATACTGCTTTCAAGTATATCATACAAAAGAAACCTGAAGCATATAAAGATATCCATATAATAAGAGCAAGAGGTAAAGCTACTATTGTTTCTATGATTAAGGTTTTGAACCAGTTCGGGGCTGATTACGCCATTCTTCATGATGCTGATTCGAAATTGGCAAGCAATGGCAATGCCAATCCGGCCTGGAAGATCAATGAAAATATCCTGAACGAAGTACAATTGAAACCGAAAGGAGTTAAAGTAAGATTACTTTCTTCCATTACCACTTTTGAAACAGCGTATTTTGATGAAGAAGTAAAAGGTGAGAAACCTTATGATGCTTTGCAACAGCTAAGTAAAAACCCGGAATTTTTTAATAGAGTTGAACAATTACTGTTGTGCCTTATTGATCATGCTGTAAGCCCTCCTGAAAAATGTATGGAATGGAAATCTATTGAAGAGCTTGAAGCTGTTTGTACGGGGAGTTAAATAACCGTGATATTAAGGCAGGCGTTACTAACTTTATGAGGTCTCTTTTAATCGTAAGTGGAAGATATGGTATAAGATTTTACAGTCCTTGAAACCACTTCATATCACTAAATGGCACCTCCATTGGGAAAACGGTGCCCCAGCAGGTAAGCCTGGGATTGGAACTGTACATTTGCCCTGAAATCGTCAAGCAGCGTGGCGGTGAGATTGTACTATTGCCGGGAAAGTGGTAGTTTTGCGTCAATTTTTAAGCGGAATGTATTTTTGATCTTTGCGACATGAATACTTTGAGAAAGCATCGGTAGGATATAAGCGGTGCGGCCCGAAGATTCAGCCTGTCGGCCGACGACCGTTTTGAGCTCATTATTGACATAATGCCGATCCGTATGGAAAAATCCCTTTGGCCGAATTACTGATTAAAGGGCATATCGCATGGTGCGGCGAACATCCTTTAGTCAATTTGTGCTGTAAATAATTAAGGACCGAAAGTATCAACCGCGTATTTATTTAAAGCATAAACCGATATTTGTATGCTACGAACAACTTTGTAAGTGGTGGCCGAAAGAAAAGAAAACTCAACCTTTAGCATCAACGAAAAGATCCTGATTGATTGCGATCTGACGTATGCAGTAAACAAGATCGAAGGCCGCTGGAAAATATTGACCACCGATAAGTTAGCAGGAGAAAGACTGAGTTTTAACGAGCTGAAAAGCGAATTGCCCAACATCACCGAGCGTATGCTGACCCTGCAGTTACGCATGCTGGAAAAGGGTTGCCTGGTTAAGCGAACCGTGTATGCAGAAATGCCGCCCCGGGGCGAATATGAACTGACGGCTATGGCACGTGAATTTGTACCGATCTTCAAACAATTCAGCGGATGGGGGAGCGAAACATAGAAACGGCAAAGCAAATGGGGCAGGAAGCGATCGTTAAAGAAGTTGTGATCAATGCTACGCCAGCAAAGGTATGGAAGATGCTGACCGTGCCGGAACTGATGAGTCAATGGATGGGCGAGCCAGAGATGCAATTGTCTGTTATCACAGATTGGCAGTCTGGGGGCTCAGTAGTAATCAGGGGAATCAATCCGCTGCCTTTTGAAAGCACAGGCAAGATCATCGTATTTGAGCCGGAACAACTACTGGGTTATAGCCATCTCAGTTCACTTTCGGGCCTTGCTGACGAAGCGCAAAACTATACTTTACTTTTATTTGAAGTAAAGCCTGTCGGAGAGCAAACGCAACTCTCTTTAACTTTGTCTAATTTTCCGACGGAAATTATTTTTAAGCATTTCGACCTGTATTGGAACGGTACCTTGACTGTACTGAAAAGCTTTGCCGAACAACAGGTTGATAGCATTAGTTAAGCTAACTGCCGGTGAACCGGATTTTGCGGGCATGTTCGGAAACGTGAGCCCTGTTGTCAAAAATGGGCACCCGGTTAAATGGCAGTTCAATACCTGGCGGCACCCTCAAGGCACTTGTCAAACGTCAAGATCGGCTTGCGGAGATATCACTTCATCGCAGCGGCATTTATGAATTTTAAAGAAAATCCGTAATTTAACGGTGCTCAATCCACATCACATGAAAATATACCTGATCTCGCTTTTATTGACTTGCTGCACATATGCAGGTTTCGCACAACAGGAGCTGCGCATCCATCATATTAACGTTAAAAACGGCGATGCCACTTTGATCGGCATCTATGATAACGGTACCCAAAAATATACCCGGACGATGCTGATCGACGGCGGCTCTGCCTCGCCAGGAGAACGCTTGCTGCCATATCTTAAACAAACATTGAACAGCGACCATCCTAAGCTTAATTACGTAGCATTGACGCATTACCATGACGACCACTACACCGGTTTGCTGGCCATCAAAGATGGTGATTTGCAAGCGGATTCGGTTATCGACCAGGGCGGTTATCAAATGAATGACATTTTCCCAAACCAAACGTTACCCGATACGCATGAAGTTAAACCGGGGGCGATGGTTGTCTATACGGGATGGACCTCGGCCCTGACCAAAGCGGTGGCGAATGATTATGTTAGAGGTCATGTGACAGGCTTGTTCCATTATGGCAATACCGCCGAATCGGACCTCGGCCATAAATTGTTGCTTGGAACAATACAGGGCATACCCGTAACTTTGGAATGTGTCGCAGGCTGGGGAAATACGCTTAATGGCTCGGGTATTACGTCAGACCTTTCGCCGACCAGAACCAATGCTAATAATTTTTCGCTGGCGTTCATCTTAAATTATGGACAATTCCGGTACTTTATCGGCGGCGATCTTGGGGGCGACCGCAAATCACCCTATATCGACCAGGAAACACCACTTACGACCTATCTCAATAAGGATTTCCCATCCGCCTGGTCATGGAACCACACCAAACAGGCTGCAGGTCATATCTGTGGCTTTAAAGCGAACCACCACGGCAGCGAGCACAGCAACTCTATCGCTTTTATACAGGGGATGAGCCCGGCTATTACAGTCGTGTCAGCAGGGGAGCAGAAAAGCTGGAAGCTTCCAAGACCTGATTATCTCCAGCACTTTTCGGACGAAACGCCGCTATCGGTCTGGACCACCGTTTCGAACGAGGTTTATAATAAAGGCATTTATGTAACGAACCTTTACGATTTTGAAGGCATTCCTTCAAAGACTACTGCCATGGAAACCTTCGCCAACAAACCTGGCGTCAGTTTCGATTATGGGAATGCAACCACTGAAGCATATTCAAGCTATATGATCAAGATAAAACCCGATGGGATCAATCAAAAAAGCCAGTTCCAGGTATATCGCGTCGATAATTCTGGTTCTTCGACGGTTTTATTGGCTAATTTTCTTTGCCACAGCCTTTAAAACTAAGTACATACATAAACAACTTTATACTATCCAGCAGCCCGATTTCAATGCGTTTCTTTCGGATATGTCCGGCCACGGTGTTCGGATTGTCGCCGTACTCTCGTATCTTAGGTTTTCTAACCACTTTCCGATATGGAAGAAATGTGTACAGACGAATGTCAGTCCGTTTTATCTGTAACTAAGAAATCCCTTTTAAAAGGGATTTCTTAGTTGAATTTTAAATGAAATAACGGTTAACTGGCTCCGTGATTTCTAAATCGTGCATTCAAAGAAATCAAGAATGGGCGCTATCGGGGAACACATGGTCTCTTTTGTTTTTTTGTTGCCCCCCCATAACAGCCCGGTAACATGATTGGTTTTTGTTTGGATGATGGCACTGCCGCTGTCGCCGGACTCGGAGAAATAATCACCGGCTATGTTGTTTTCAATAATGATCTGACGGCTGAGGATGACGCCGCTGGTGTTACTGATGCAATCCACATCGATTGCTGTTACTGTACCTGTGGTGACATCGGTCGTAAGACCGGATTTGGTGACCTCCATGCCGAGTGCGGCATCGGCGGTACCTGCAACATCGGGAAGCCCGTATATTTTGCCGATCGTGGCCGTGCGGCCGTTGGTCGGGGAGGCGATGGCCGCATCGATGCCGTATTTTTTGCCCTGGTAGGTTACATCTCCCAGGTTCCAGGCAACAAGACTTGCGGCGAGATGGGAGAAAAATTCGTAACTGGGCTGACTGACGCCGTCGCCGGCAACGGGGTTCTTACCGCAGATGACGTGCCGGTTACTCAGGATCACGGGCTTCCCGTTCTTGTCCCGGATAGCCAGGCCGAGCGTGCCCTGCCATGAATCAAAATAAAAGAAATCAGGATTGACGCTGACGCCGCCGATCATCGGTTCAAATTCTTTATCGCGGGGATTGCCGATCAGGTTTTCAGGCCTGATATCAGCCAGCGGTTCTCTGAATGCTTCCCTGGGCAGGAATGCCCTGGTTGGTGCGGCGAAATGCCCCTGCCGGATCTCCACAGGTACACCTTCGATGGTTTCGGGAACTTGCCGGGGTGCTGCGGATGGCGCATCCTGGTAAACAATGATCCCGATCTTCTTTTCCTGGCGATTACCGATATAGCCGACACCGATAGCGGTGACATAAGGTAGCCCGAGAATGTGCTCCGAATGTTTCTCTCTGATCCCGCGAGTCTCTGTTAGTGTTTTCATTTGCTGATTGATTGATGTTTAAAGCCGGGGGGCGGTTTGTAAAAAGGTTTATGTTATATCTCCAGGTTAGCTACATAGTTCACGGCGTTGTTGCCTAACTTTTCAATGATCATTTTGCGGACAACGCTGTATATTTGTTCGTTAAGCACAACTTGCTGGGCGCCCTTATACAATTTGATGCTTGTCCTTGCATAATTGAACCAGAGAAATGTTGATTTTACCTCGGTTGCTTTAAAGTGGAATGCGCCCAGACTCATGGCCACATTGCCGTCGCTTTCAAGACAGGTCCCGATCTGGAAATTGCCGTTGACCGCATCATGTGACGAACTGTCCCATATTTTGAACGGTTTGGAATCTGCGCTGGCGTTCTTCAGCGCTTCGAGCATTTTTATCGCGATCAGGATCTCGCTTTGTGTTGCGATGGCGGTCAGGATTTCTATGACCACTTTTTCGACGGTAAAGGAAGATGCCGAGGTTTCATATTCCGTAAACTGGAACGCAGAAATAACCCAGCCGACATTTTCCAATACTTCATGGTATTTGCCATACCACTCCTTGGTTTGTTCTTCACGGTTGAAGGCTTTGTTAGCGGCCAGTTGGGCGAGGAGGGTGGAGTTCAAGGTGTCTTCCTTGTGGGTTATCGTAAGTCCGGCCACAAAACTGGTTAATGAACCCGCATCAACAAAGCCTGCTTCGTTTTCACCGGTTTCGGCGATGGAAGCTGCCCTGGTATCGAGTTCCTGTCCGTCAAATGTTTCGATCTCCAGTGACCGGATATAATCGATTGCTTTTTGCTGTTGCTGGCTGAATGTCTGATCGTTTTTCATGTTTTTTTAATTTAAAAGGTTGATAAAAAGGGATGTTTGAAAGTTTGCCCGGAGGCGGGTCATACGTTTTATGCCTGCCCTGCAGTACAAAGGAAAAGCTTTACAGGATGTGTATATAGCGTACAAATACGCAATGTAATAAATGCGTATTCTTACTTTCAATTTGCCGGATGCTGATAAATACCTGCCTTTTTTCTGCCGGAATGAGCAGGGGGTATTCCCGATGGCATTGGTACTTAAGGCTTGATGAAGGAGGCTTTGGGCGTGTATGAAGGGATTTAAACTGTCAGTGCCGGAAATGTAAAATCCGTGTGACCGCTGATGAAACCTATACCAGATCTGCTTGTGGCAGGGGTGACGATACAGGTGATCATAATCCTGCATTACAGCTGATCGAAACGAAGAAGATGCTGGCAGAGGGGCGGGTGAGGGATGCTTCAGGGCAGGATGATAGCGGGCGGGCCATGTCCTTTTAAATGCGCTTGCAAGTTTGAACTTTTGACAGGAAAAAACACTTTAGTTAGTTAGGAAGTGATCAGGAGTACCTGAATTTATACTAACCTAACAATGTCACTGCCATGTTCCTCAATCGTTTATCACTTTATTAGCCGGGCCTTTTTTTAGAGGGCGCGTTTTTGCGCCGGATCAGCCGCCGGATATTAGCTATGTGCTTGCGCACCAGCAGAAATACCCCGCCGTGAAATCCAAACTCTGCGGAGCCTGAAAGCTTTGGTAAAATCTTTAATTTAAGTCCATTGCCGATACGGCTGCGTATCACCGGCATATACCTGTGCTTATCCCTTATTGAAAGATGGAACCGTTAGCCCTGCTATACCGGATGAGTACCACAGTGATTCCGGAGGGGACGGCAAAAGCGCTCCAGTTTTTTTATGCAGATGGTTGCTGGAACAGCGTGCCCTTTAAACTGGCTGTCGCCCTGAATGCGGGTATCGTTTACGATCGCCGTGGCCGGAAGTCGCCCTGCTTTACCATGCTGGTTGGTATATATTAAACCATGGTTATCACTACCTTTCCAGTCATGGCGCTGATTATCAAGGTGAAGTGCTGGGAAACATCAGGTCGGTTCAACAAAACCTCGGTTTCAGGAAGAGCCATGTCGTGGTGCCCAGCGGTGAACATGATCCAGGTTACGAATACGAAAAAGATGCGTTTGCAGCGGGTGCCTTTCGAATGAAAGTACCACCGGGTGGTTTGCAGAGTCTGTTTGTAAGCCCTTGCAGTGGGCCTTACCACATCGTTTAACAGTATGCAACCTCTCGTAGATTCAAGACGCGCTATAATTTATGACCCTTTGCAGGCATGGTGAATAATTCAATTCACAAGTTTTTTGGCTTGTAGAATGTGGTAATTCACTGTTGAATATCAATTATCTCATTTGCCGAAGCATATAAGGCTGTATTGGTTGAAACTCTTCATTTTTTTGGGTCTCTATATCGTTAACAAAAGTGAATTTCAGGTAATTTTTCTGGTGCATCAGTAGTTTTGATGTAGGTGACAGTCATGGCACAGTTAAAACTGGTTTGATTTCCAGTTACACGGCACTTTCAACAATTTCGGTTAAGATACCTGAACTTGCATCTGCAACGAAGAATCGGTAACGGGCACCAACACTGTCAAAGTCACAACAACTTAAGTTGTAAAAATTAGTTACTTTATACAGCAAGGCCATTGTGCTCCTGCTGTAGATGCCTACGGATGTGCCGTTTGCAACTGCCATCCGGTTAAATGCAGGTGTTGGATCAACTCTGAGTGTCTTACTGCCATCTACCCCTGCCTGGATAGCGTTTACCGTTAAGGAGGTGGCATCAATTAAATTAACGCCATTACTGCATGCTCCGAATAATCGATTTTGAGATATATCCAGATCCCATGTCAGGCCAAAGCTATTAACACCTGTATTATATAGAATTTTACTCGATTTTTGAGCAAGCGTGTTCGCATCTAATTCCCATAACCAAATTGCACCACCGTTGCCCTGGCCGAGTACACAAAGCCTGTTGTTCCCGGCAACCGGGTCAAATGCTACCCCTACACTTGTATTCATTGTCGGACCTGTATAGGTGGCAAGTAAAGCAAGTGTTGTGCCGTCATAGATTTTCAAGCCAGTACCATAACCAAGGCAGGCTATCCGATTGGTATTAGGATCGTAATCCAACGAAAACAAATAGCCGATACCCGTATCTATTGAATTTGTTATTGTTTGTGAATTGATATCAAACACCTTCAGGGTGCCGCCAGCTGATTCACAAACAAAAATCCGATGGCCTGTTAATCGATCAAAAGCCAAGCCATTGGGCCTGCCAAAACCGCTCCAGCTGCGCGTGTCGTAAGATGGCGAATCCCTTACCCTAAATATATTGCCGCCGTTTTGAAATATTGCTGTGCCTACTTTTTGAATATGACTTGACATAAATTACGCTATTGTCGCCGGTATTTTTTGCCATACCGTCGCAGTTTTCTTGATATATAAATTATTTGTGCCCCAAACCTTTTGCCCGATCACAGCGACCGAATACGTAGTATTAAGCTCTGCTGATGTTTTGTCCCCCGTGGTATCGTCAATACCTGCTAAATACTCATCGAGGATTGCTCCGCCTAAAAATGGGCTTCGCTTCCAGGTATTCACACCAATGCAGTCATACCTGTAATTGGAATCATAAGTAAATTGCCCGGGGGTGCCGTTTGCAGTTGCTGAACCTGAAGACCAGTTTGCCGATGTTAAAGCGCCTGCAGGTGGTATTTGATCTATAAGAGCATAATCGGTATGCACGCCATCTGATTGAACAGTAACTATCTTTTCTCCACTGGAGACCGGAGGTATGGTTTGGGGAAAAGTTCCTATAATTTGAAAGGCATCGAGCGCACCGTCATACATCAGTGATATACAGGCGCCTGCTGTTATATCGTTCGCTGCCAGCGCTGTACTGACATTCTTTTTTATGGGTAAAGCCCCTAACGAATTCAGGTTTAATGTGGCGTGCCCGGTATTCGCATTGGTAAAACGGACGTTGAATGTTGATCCTGTAACGTAGTTGCTTATTGCCGGTGCAACTGCGCCCGTGTAGGTATCTGTTCCGCCTGCTACAACATAGTTTTTACTGCCTGACTGATCCAAATACGCCGAGGAAGCCAAACCCGCCGGCGTTGCAAACTTCGTGTCATTGGTACCGGCGTTTAGTTCCTCGGTTGAAGCTTTTACAACACCAGTCGCGGGATCTGTCCACTGCGTGCTAAAATCAGTGCTGCCTGATTTAGATAATACCTGACCATCGGAGCCTCCCGCAGGAATGCCGGGGCCAGCCGGTCCCTGGGGGCCGGGCTGGCCGGCGCCGTTAGCCAACAGTTCGCCGATTTGGTTCTGTAAGTCGTTGTCGACCGCCGATCTTGTTGATGCTTCGTTATCCACATCACTTACAGATGCCTTTTCTGCCAGGACAGTAGATAGTCCCGCAATTTTTTCAACCGGAATAGTATCTTCATCCTTATGCCAGAATGAGTCTATCCAGGACGCAAACTGACCAGCAGTAGGCTTCGCCCCTCTTGTAAAAAACCCTTTTAATGTTAACCTTGATGCCATTATAGCCTGATAATTTAAATGTTAGAATTTAGAATGCCTTCAAGGCAGTCGTTTTGCCGCAATCGGAGGAAGGAATAAAAGCTTTGGCTACCGCCGGATAAAAACTTGTTTTCCCCAGGCATAGAAATAGAATCGGGTTAAAAGCGAAGACATAGTCCCTTTTTCAATCCTCCGGTGGCAAACGTACCGTGTGATTTCGGTGATAAAAAACAATATTTCAAGGTGATTAACAGCGTCATTGGTAATGATTAATATGATGTCAATCATTCAGACTTCCATTCCATAAGAACCAGATGGATTGCAGACTATAAATATCGGCCAGGATATCGCCTGTACTTCATGTAAAAGCGGGTAGTGCGATTAAGGTTAATTTACCTGGATGGTATGCTTATAAAAAAGACTTTTAGGTTTCTACGAAGCAGATCGCTAAGAAATCGCTTACACCGGATCAACGTCAGCGGGGATGTTGCGGTTAATTCAGGGCAGTTTGATTTAAGCATCAGGGCGTTTTGAATGCTTTTGAGCCGGCTGTTAAAGCTTCCGGCCCATGCAGTCAGTTTTGAAATTTTTTTAAGAAAGTCAGGGGTTTTAAGGATAGTTTATATAATTGCGTTCATCAAGGAGAACTGCTATTTATCCAGCAGGTTTTTTGACTTCAGTACCCTCATGATTTCGGTTAGGTCCGCCTCAAGATTGTTCACACGCTTATACATGTCAGTCGGGTGGCGGAACTTGTTATTGATATGCCCCACCGCAAACCAGATCTCAACCACTTCATCAGGATAGATCTCCTGGTTAGGGTACAGGTTACGGTTGTCCAGAGCATCGGATTTCGCGACAATAAAGCCATATTTCTGGATCCTGTTCAGCAGTCTCTTGATCAGTATGCCCCGGTCCCTGGTTACGATGATGTGTACATGATCTTCTACAATATCCTCAAACTTTTCCACAAAGCGCCCTACGACGATCTCTTTGTTTTCGAGCGTTGGGAACATACTGTCGCCGTCTACCTCGAATGCCCGGTGCGTTCCGTTGTTCAGGTAAGGCAAACTGAAAGAAGTCAGCTTTTCCATATACTCCCGGTCGGCGTATCCCTTGGGATAGCCGGCTGAAGCTCTCAGGGGTACGTACAAAATGGTTTCGTTACCGTCGCTGTCCACGCTGATCACCTGGAGCGGGGAAATCGGGGTAGACTTAGCCTGAAGCTGCATGAAGCTTCCCGGGCGCCTGTTTGTACCGGCGGCCGGAACTGTGGCGGTAACCTTTTGCGCTTCATCAGGGGCTGGTACGGTTCCGTCTTTTTCGTCAAGCAGCATCGCTCCGTCACCGGTGATAAGCCATGTTAGACTAATGTCTAAGTATGCCCTGCAGATCTTTTCCAGTATAGCGCTTCCGATGCCGCCATCCCGTTGTTGAGACTTCTTTATATAGCCATTCCCCAATGATAATTGCTTTTCAGCTTTTGATGGAGCAATCTTTTTGTAGGCTAAAAAAATTAAAAGCCTGTCTATGGGGCTATTAGGCATAATTTGATAATATTATTAGACTTTTGTCGAATTTCATTTGCAAATAATAGACAATAGTCTAATATTTGTATGTGCAAAGGAACATTATTATGAGCAAAAATAAAAATATTAAATCCACTTATATCCAGAAAAACGGTACCGGCACGTTCCCGCAGGCAGGTAAAGCGGGAGATACCTGCTGGGGTAAAGGAAGTGTTGCCCCGGGTGTAGAACCTGCGCTGATCATTACACGCCATCAATCTATTTAACATCCTTGAATATGACACTAAAATTAACCATCCGGCAGGCGGAAGCGTTGCACAACCTTTTCCGGGAGATCGTGAACCAGGATCCTGCCCCTGATATTACCGAAAGCCTGGTAAAAGACCTGCTGAAACAGGTCTTCAGAAAACTGGAGGCGAAACTGGCAGCCAGGCTAAAAGGCGATGGCTATAGTATATCGCTGACCGATATGGAGGCCAAAGCGTACTATCTTTATTTTAACCAGCGTTATCTGGGGGAAGGGTGGAGATACGAACAAACATTCATCAATGATCAGCTCCACCTTTTAAATAAACTTTACGCATGAACAACTTGTAATGGACAGGCAGATGCCGGGAGGAGATCCTGTCCAAAAACAGTAGTTACGAAACAGCAAACGCCGGGAGGCTCCTTGCTGAAACTTGCAAACCTTTTTAAAGTTACCTCCCTGCATCAGGATAATACCATATAAAGATCTTGCTGTCACTTTTAACAGGGTCAGCTTTGAATGACAGGGCCGGGCATTATCGCTGATAATTTTGTTTTTACTTTTATTTTATATCTAAACCAACTATGGCACTCGGTAAACAATTGATTTCCAATATACTTTCGGAACCGTTAAAAAAAGAAGGCGTTAAGCATGTAAAAGGCGTTTTTAAAGCCCGCCGTGATCATGATATTGTATGCCGCCTGTATTTTCATTACAAGATCAAAGGCCTGCAATATGAACGTGCGGTTGAAAAACTGAATACTGAATTTTATCTGGGGGAAACAACAATTTCCCAGATCATTATGCAGGAACGCGACGTCCTCGAAAAGCTTAAATCGGAGGAAGCGGACAGCAAATACCTTCAGAAGCTCCTGCCACATTTCAATTGGTCATAAATATTATACCTGGCGGTGTTACACACAGGCTCCCGCTAAATTGAAGATCCCTCCAGACAAGGCAGCAATTGTCGCAGGCTAAAATTCAAATGGAAACAGACATAAATAAGTAAACTGACAACATGGATATACCACACTACCACGAGGCTTTTGAGTTTATAAATTATTCCGTCGTGGAAGCGCTGGGTTTCAAACAGCCCTGCGCCACCTCTTTTTTTGTAGGAATTCCGGAAATATACCGGCTCGGAAATATAAGCATAGCGTTTACCGCCGGTGATGAAGTCACCGTAACCGTAAGCGATGAAGTGAAAAATATTAAACGAACCACCGAACTGGTGGCGCTCTTAAACAACAAAGCCGCTGGGTAAAGCGGCTTTTTCGTTTCAGGACAATTGCATTGATAATACCATTTCCGGACGTTGACCTGTTTGTCCGACCTGCATGGCGGTATCATCGACGAAGCCAAAGCCGAAACGCAGTGCCCTGACCCGGATATCGGTGCGCTTTCTGCGTTTGTTCCTGGCGCGGACCCTGCTCATGGGGTTGAAATACTGCTGGTCGCACCAGCCGTGCAGCGCCTGATTGATTTTGTGTTCAAGATTAAAATAATCAGTTGCGGTAGATCCGCTGTCCTGTCCCGGCCCCGGTGTCGCCATGGCCAGTAATAATTCAAGTATGGCGTCCCCCTGCTGGATGGATTTCTTGTTGTCGGTATAATTAATATCGATCCGTCCAAGCAAAACGCAGGGAAATAGAACCGGGCTCGCATTTTCTTCGCCCCATTCCAGCTGCCCTATATCCATACCGATAAATTGTAAATCCGGGATCGTGGCAAGCCGTTCCTGTACGCTCAAAAATACATTGGCCAAGATGGCATCTGTTTGTGATGTGCTCATTTATTTGTTTTTTTTAATATGTTGTTAGCCAGTAGCCTATAGCGCTGCAAAAAATCCTTTAAACAGTACTTTATCCGCAATACGGGGCTCTTTGTATTCAAAGATGTCTGTTTTACCGGTTTTCTACCAGTCCCATATTCTGATGATTAACGCGCTGTGCATCATCTCCTGAAACGGCATCTATCATCCTGAAAAAAGAGCAGGCAACCGGAATGTCTGGCTGTATGCTATAGTATTTCCAGCAACAGAAAAGGCGTTCTGTGCCGCTCCTGTAAAAAACAAAGCGGCGAATATTTATAACATCCATTAAGCTTCCTGCGCCCGGCGGCGAGCCTGCGTTTTTGCCATTATGCTTAATCAGGCTGCCCGTTGCCAACCCCGGTTTCGGCCGGTCTTATTGGCCCGTTTAATACGCTATACAATAAAGCAGCGGAGCTCTGCTATTCCCCGGCACTTTGATTATGATTATCCCGGAAAATGCAGCTTCCGGGCAACAGCTATACTCATATACTCCCAGGGGGATCTGCGGGAACCAGAGTGGTCTAGTTATTTAACTGATGCCGGACAGGTGGTCCTGCCGGATAATGAAATCTTCTATTTGAAATTACTAAAAATATTAGTAATTGCCTCATTTTGAGCGCGGTGCTTTTCTTGCTGAAATGAAGGAAAAAACAGATGATTAACGCAGCTTTCATCATTGCTGAAAACGCTGTCAATCAACCGGAAACGCGGTTTTTTATCTCCGAAATACCGCCGTACGTTTGTCATGAAGTCGCTTGGAAAGGTGACGGGAAATAAGAAAAATAACAACCTATAGCGACCGCTTGGGAACTCCGAAAAACAGGGAAAAGCACCAGCTGCTTTATCAAAGGGCCGCCCCCGCAGGGCAGGAGATACCTACCGGTCGTAAGTGTACCCGCGCCTTAATAGTCCCCCGATACGGTCAGGGGCGGCGCGGTTAAAAAAAAAGAAAAATGAAGATCTATATAATAAAAATATGCACTATGATAAGTTCTCTGCTGACGAGAATGCTTGTGACTTTTGACTACGAGGACCTGAGAGCCCTGTTTCAAAGCATTGCTCCCTCCTGTAAGTACAGCTTGACAAGACCGCTGTTGCTGGTAAGCCTGACCTTCCCGGGTCTTTCGGGGCTGGCCTCACTCATTCCGGATATCCCGCTGGCGCTCGGTATCCAAACCGCGGCCCTGATCATGATGCTCATGGCCTTCGTGGTGGAACTGCTGAGCGGCATAGCTGCATCCAGAATAAAAAAGCAACGCTTCAGCAGTTTCCGCCTCTCCCGGTTTTCATTCAAGGTTTTTATATACCTGGTGCTTATCGCGATCCCCTACCACTGGTCGCAGAATTATGCGGCCAAAGGGGAGGCGGTCATGGCAGAGTGCTTTGACTGGCTGCAAAACTTCCTGATCATCCACATCGCGCAGGAAAACATGGTTTCCATACTCGAAAACCTGGCGGTAATTGAAGGCAAGGAAAAATCAGCCTGGATCGAATCCATCAAAACTAAAATAACATCATTATGGCGATAAATAAACACACGCTCAGTGAACGCGGATTAAATATGATCAGGTCGTTCGAGGGCCTGAAATTAACCGCGTATCAGGACGAGGCGGGTAAATGGACGATAGGTTACGGGTGCACTTACTATGCCAACGGCAAGGGGATACAGCCGACGGACCGGCTGCCCAACAAGGAATGTGCTGCGGATCTGCTTTCAGCGGTTTTAAAAGACTTCGAACGGACGGTCAACAGGGTGGTAAGCGCACCCGTCAATCAGAACCAGTACGACGCGCTGGTCTGCTTTCATTACAATACAGGCAGCCTGCCTTCAAGTACCCTGCTGAAAAAGCTGAACAAGGGGGATTATACAGCGGCCGCGGCACAGTTCCTGGCCTGGAACAAGGTCACCGATCCCGGAACCGGAAAGAAAAAAGTCAGCGAAGTGCTGGTTAAAAGGCGTGAAAAAGAAATGAAACTGTTTAACACCCCTGTCTGAATATATGAACAATATTTTAAGAGTTATAGGCGGCCTTTTTGCCGGCCTTTTAATAAAACTGACCGGGCTCACAGCGCTCCGGGTACGCCTGCCCGAAGGCATAGCGATCAGTAACCTGCAAATCGATTATTGTATCACCGTGGTGAATAATATCAAAAATGCCCTGAACAGTGATTTAGCAGCAGAACCAGCTTCGCTGCTCGCCGGCCCCGCTGACGAGAGGATGAGGAAGATGATTGAAGAGGCACTACCGGGCATATTATCCGGGCTCACTTTTACGGCCGATAACCAACCCGCCGGTAATCGTGATCTGCTCAGCGGACCACTTGATAAAATAAAATCCGCGGCTGATGCGGATAAGGATCATCTGTACCATACGCTGGCCGCCAGGCTGATGACGGTTGTCAGTGAAGGCCGGGTGAACTGGAGTGAGGCGGTGAGTATAATCGAAATCTATTTTAAGCAAATATTCAATAAACAATAAACCATATAAAATGAAAATCGAAAAGAACCAAGCGTTCATCAGGGCCCTCAGTGATGCCGGGGTCACGCAAGCTTCGCTCGAAGTGCTGTTTGCGACCCACCCGGAACAGGAAAGCGTCTTTATGACCTCAGACGGGCTGGCCTTTTTCTCTGAAAGCTCCGCCGGTAGTCATTCGCAAAAGCTTGCCTGCACGGATGTTATTGAAGTTACCCGCGGAGAGGCACTAAGCGGGGAAGCTTTAAGGAAAGACCTGGCGAACGAAGCTGCAGGCACAACGGAAGACACTTTAGCGAAGGCTTTTGCCACCGCGGACGATGAAAGAACACCATTTCAAAACAGCCTGATAGAAAAGGCAACCCAATCAATTAAAGGAGATAAAAACAAATGATTCCTGCAGTAAATGTACAACTGGCCAAAGGCCAGATAGGCGGCTCTACCGCAACCAATGACAATGTAACAGGCGTTCTGCTTACCGGTTCCGGAACGGGAACACTACCGCTGCTTACCCCGGTTAAGATTGTAAGCTTAGAGGATGCCGAATCCAGGGGCATAACCGAGGACGCCGAACCGGAGGCCTACCAGTTCGTTCGTGAATTCTACAGTATTGACGGTACGCAGGGATGCCCGGTATACCTGATGCTCGCAGCTGCCGCGACAAGCTTAACGACGCTTTGCGATATTACCGTGGCAAACGGTCTGAAAAAGCTGATCGATTTCGGCGGCGGAGACATCCGGGTAGCTGCCGTTGCACGCACCCCGGTTGTTGGTTATACCCCTACAGTATCCAAATTTATCGACAGCGACGTGATCGCTGCTGTTACGAACGCGAAAGCTTTCGCCCAGGCCATGTTTGCTGCACACAAACCGTTACGTATCCTGCTTGCAGCCCGTGTTAACGATGTGACAAGCAGCACGATTGACAATCCAAATGAACTAACTGCCAATAACGTAGGCCTGGTGATCGGCGGAACCGCGGCAAACGGCGTTACGTCTCTCGGCCTCGTTCTTGGCAGAATCGCGGCTACCGCGCCGCATGTCAATATCGGCAGGGTAAAAGACGGGGACCTCCCGGTTAGTAACTATTTCATCGGAACGCAAAGCATATTGCCCGACCTCGATAATCCCGCCCAGGCTTATTTCAGGCAGCTTGACCAGCTGATCGATGCAGGGTACATTACCGTCAAAAAGTATGATCAGAAGGGCGGTTTGTTTATCAGTAACGACCCGATGGCCAGTCCTGAAACAGATGATTACAACAGCCTTGCATTTGGCCGTGTGATCGACAAGGCCGCGATCGTTGCCTACCAAACTTATGTGAATGAGATCAATGATGACATCGATCTTGATGACAACGGCCAGATTGAACCGGTTGTGCTGAAAGCACTCGAGGCTTCTATGGTAAATGCACTTAACCTGAACATGGCTGAGAGCATGAGCGGCGACCCGGTTGTTTATATAGACGACACCCAGCAGATCACGCAAACCTCGACCCTGCAGGTTGAAATAGGCATCCGCCGTAAAGGATACAGCAAATTAATCAATATCAAACTGGGCTTCAATAACCCGCAAAACAACAACTAAAAATGGCAAATTATGTAAACAGTCAGGAACTGGAATGGAAACACGCGGACCTCAGTTTTCTTGGTGTAACCATCCGCGGACTGCGTGGCTTTAAGTACAAAAAATCTACGGAGAGCGAACACCTCTTCGCTGCCGGTGACCAGCCTGTCGGTATCCAGAGCGGCAATAAAAAAATCGAGGGCAGCATCAAGCTATTGAAATCGGAACTGGACCGTCTCAATAAGGCTGCAAGGACCGCGGGCTACGCTGATTTCAGCGAAGTGCCTTACCAGGTGATCACGGCGACCTTCCATTATAAAGAGGCATTTGGCAGGGAGCAACAGACCGACGTCATAAGCGGTATCAAATTCACGGAATGGGAAAAAGGCATGGAACAGGGCGCCAAGTTGATGGAGATCGATTGCCCCTTCATCGCCTTAAGCTTAAAGTCGGTATAAATTTTTTAACAAGTAAAACAAAAAAATCGAATTGTGAAGACAAAAGATATCATGCCCCGTAATGCGGCTAACGTTACACCCGAATTGCTTGCTGCCTGGAAAAAGGATTATCCCGGTGGCGTTTTTGAACTTGTAGTTCATAGCGGCGAATTTGAAACCATTCACAGTGAAGACAGCAAAGCACCCGTCAGGGTGCCTGTTGTCCGCTATAAAGGTTATATGCGCAAGCCGACCAGGGACGAGATGCGCGAACTGACCTCCAAGCAGACGGACCCGGTTACTTACACGGAGATCGTACTGGATACCCTGTGGCTGGGCGGCGACGAGCAGATCAAAACCGAAGATGAGGCTTTTTACAGCGTTATGCCAACCGTTCAGAGCGTACTGGACATCAAGTCATCGGAACTAAAAAAATTATAGAGGCCGCCCGTGGCGATGTTAGTAGCAACTATCTTGGATTCATCGATACCACGATAGCCTACTATACCACCTATGATCCCTCGACATTGTCTGATGAACGTTGGGCGGAAGTATATAAACAAATAGAACAAATACGAAAAGAAGAAGCGAAACAATATGGCTAACATTATCGAATTTACTGTCCAGATACGTGATATGGCTTCCGGCCCGATGCGATCATTGGCCAATAACGCGAACTCGGTATTCAATAACATCAGTTCCAAGATCAGCCGCGTCAGTGCTCAGGTCCGGCGACTGGATTCGCAGATCCAGGGTTTGACCCGGAGCCGTCAAATCTCGATCGATACCAGTGAGATCAGGAAGGCAAGCCGGCAGCTCTCCGCATTGGAAGCCCAGCGTATCAATCTCTCCAAGACCAAAGATAAAGCAGAAGGCGGCAAAGAAGATAAAAAGGAGAACAAGGTAAAGGACTGGCTCGATAAAGGCATGGGTAAGATGTTCGAATTGGGGAAAGACCTCGTTAAAAAGGGAATGTCCAGACAGAGCGAAGGCGACGCTATAGAAATCATGGGTGGTAAAAAAGGTGGTAAGCTAAAGAACGACCTCAATACATTCGCAGATCGCAACGGGATGGGTGATGATGTATTTAAAGACGGCAGGAAGCTGCTGGCTTCCGGAATAGTACCTGAGAATATCGTACCGGGGCTGAAGATGCTCGGCGATGTGGCATTGGGTGATTCTGAGCGAATGAAAGCGCTTACAGATGTGTTCGCCGAAACGGCGAGTACCGGCAAACTGGCTGCCGGCGACCTCCCTAAATTTATCGACGCAGGTTTTAATCCGCTGCTCGAAATGAGCCGGAAAACGGGCCGAACTACCGCTGAACTCAGGGAAGATGTAGATAAAGGCAAGATCAGTTTCCAGGCGCTTGCAGAAACGCTGCAATACGCTACGGGCCCGATGGGGACATTTCATAATGGAATGCAGCGTATGGGAGAAAGCCCGGCAGGTAAAATAGCGGCGCTTCAGGGAACAATTCAGTCCTTGGGTGTTTCCATTGGAATGGCGTTGTTGCCCGCCCTTGGCTTTGTTGCTGACCTGCTCTCCCGCTTTGCCAGCAACAAGCCGCTTATGTACGAGATTGCAGCCGGGATCGGCGCCATGGCCATTGCCTGGGGCCTATATTCTGCCTGGACGCAGCGCGCGGTAATATGGCAGGCCATACTCGACGGATTGATGCTCTGGCCTATTGTGCTCGTGGGAGTACTGGTAGGCGGGCTCGTATGGCTGATCAGCAATCTGGAAGGTGTAGGTAAAACATTTACATCTATCTGGCAGATCATCAAAAGCGGTTTTGGTTTAGCCAAAGTACTTTTTAGAGAATCATTTCAGGAGTGGGTTTACACATTCGATTTTCTCTATCTCAAGGCCAAAAGTATCTTCCAGTATATCGGCCAGTTGATCAGCAACACCGCCAAGGCTATTGACCTGGCTCTAAACAGAGACTTTTCGGGCGCAAAAAGTGCGCTCACTGCTCATATCAGCACAGATGCAGACAAAGAGATCAGTGCGCTGAACAGGAAACGTGCGGCCCAGCTGGCTGAAAACAGCAGGGAGTTTGCCGGACATTTGCAATCTGCAAAGGCCGGCTGGAACGGGATAGGTATTAAATGGAATAAACGTAAAAACGAAAACGGCAGCTCACCGTCGGATAAGTGGATATCCACGGGAGTAACAACGAACGCTGCGTCAGGACCGGCAGGCACTGTTCCTGCAACGGTCGGCGAGACTTCAAAGGGGATCGGCAGCGGCGGGCAACGCAACCAGGTGATCAATATCGCCAAGCTTGGCGTGGATCAGATCAGCCTGCATGCAGCCAGCGTTACGGAAGGTGCCGCGGAGATCCGGGCCATATTCATCGAAATGTTTAACCAGGTAATTAACAGCGGTAATGCCGCAGTAAACCCTAATTAATATTAACAATGATACAATCAGATACCGTTTTTGACATCGCAGCCATTTTCAGGCAGTTGTACGGCTACAAGCCGGCCCAGATCCCCGAGTTGCCGTCTGCAGCGGCAGAGCGCTCCTATAATTTCAGCCCGCGTGCGCCAATGCTGACGAACCCTTATGGTAATTCCTATTACAGCGGCGAAGATACAATCGGGCGCGAGGTGTTCTGCCCGCTGACCATTATGGTCGGCCAGATTGAATATTTTTTCCCTTATACCGTCATCGGCTTTGAACGTGAAAAAATGATCAAGGAAACAGAAATGTCGGAGGCCGGAGGAACGGCCAAGCAGATCATCAGCATGAAGGACTGGAGCATCTCGGTCAAAGGTTTCGTGATCGGATATCAGGAACAATTACCGGGTGACGAGCTGCAGGCGCTCAAGTATGTGTTTCAGAGCAAAGAGGAGGTTCGGTTGAAATCAGCTTATTCAGACCTTTTTCTTTCCGCAGATGACCGCGTGCTGATCTACAAGCTGTCCATTCCTGAAAAACCAAGGGTGATAGGCGTCCGTGACTTCGCAATGGAAATGAAAAGCGACAGCATTTTAAAATTAACGATCGATTCAAATTCAAAGTAATGGCTTTTGTACTGAACAGCATTATCAAAATAGGCAATTACAGCTTTGCCGGTGGCGTCAACGACCTGGTCATCAAAAAGAACATTCATACGATCGTCGACAGCGCAGTTCTCAAAATACCCGGTGCTGTCCGGATCGTCAGGGAGATCCCTGCCATCAGGGACGCACTTGGTTTCGCGGGGCTGGGAGAACCGGGCAGTGCCGCTAACCGTCGGGCTGAAAGCATCGATATAGCTAAACTGTTCAGGGAGGGTGACCCGGTCAGCATCGACCTTGGGTACAACGGCGTGCTGCAGAACGAGTTCCGGGGCTTTGTCAGACGGGTCAATATTACCACGCCGGTCAGCATTGAAATGGAAGGCTATGCATGGCAGCTCCGCAACAGGAACATACTGGCCAGCTGGAAGAAAACCACGCTACGCGAGGTTCTGGGGCAGGTTATAGCAGGGACAGATATCGTTTTAAGCCCGGACATACCGGACATGCCACTGATCAATTACCGGATACCGAACAGGAACGGGCTCCAGGTGCTGGAGTCCCTGAAGGATCAAATGTTCCTGACGGTTTATTTTGATGATAACGTTCTGTATGCCGGCACGGAGGAAACCAGGACAACAGCGGCCGGGGGTATTACCGAAAGCATGACCAACCTGGAACAGGTGACTTATAAGATAGGCTATAATTGTGCCTCGGATCAGCCAGACCTGAAGATCAGATCAGCTAAGGAAACCAAGGTACTGGTCAGAATAAAACAGCATAGCCGGACCGGGGCTGTCACCACTTATGAGGCTGGAGATCCGGGAGGTGCAGTAGAGGAACGCAATATCCCGTTTACCGGCCACCCGGACAGCCTGGCCTCCCTCGCGAAAAACGGACTTAAGCAACTGAAATATGATGGTTATGAAGGTTCGCTTTCGGGCTTGCTCGAACCCTTTTGCAAACCCGGCTGGAAGGCAGTCATTTTTGATGCCCGGTATGACGGTGGCAGGGCTGGTACCTACTTTATAGAGGGTACCGAGGTTGGTTTCGGGGTTAACGGGGGAGAGCGGAAGGTTCAACTAACCTACCGTTTGTCGGAAGGTTCAACTAACACGGAGGTCAAATGAATGAATTAAATAAACTAAGAAGGTCGTTTGTAAAGCTCGCCCATGCAGGCGGCCCGGTGAGCTTTCATGATGCTGTTGTTGTTGCAGTGGATCAGGACGCTTTTACCTGTGACGTACTGCTGGATGAGGCAGAGGTCTACGGCGTGCGGCTGAGAGCGGTGATGAGTGACAGGAAAAGTATTGATGTGTTGCCGGTCGCGGGCTCTCCGGTAGTGATCGGGAAGCTGGCAGATGATGATTATATCGTGATCGCCTGCGATCAGATCGCCATGTACCGGATAACGACCGGCAACACAGTTCTGCGGGTCGACGCTGAAGGTTTACTGGTCAGTAAGGGCGGAGATACCCTGGGGAAGATCCTGAATGACCTGGTCCGCGGCGTATTAAGTATCGCTGCTCCGAAGGACGTGCCCGCTATAACCGAATTGATTGAACGCATAAATGATCTTTTACCATGAGCCTGGATACACAGGGTTTTAAAGCGGACCTGAAAGAGGTCTATACCCGGACCTATGAGGCTTCCGGGGACAGGGATGCGGCGCTGGACGCTTTTATCGATGCTTTCGCAGATAGGCTGGAAGCTTATATCAGGACAGCCGACATCATATACAACAATGGTTTGACAGCCGGGAGCAACCCGGTAACAGGAACTTTTAACGGGCATTTACAATGATTGATTACCTGATGGATGACAATGACGATCTGCTGATCGTAAACGGCGACTTTGTTCGCGGTGAAAGTAACCAGCAGCAGCAGCGGAAGCTGCTGCTGGCTGAAAAGGGAGAATACCGGCAGGCGCCGCTGGCTACGGTCGGTACGTTCCAGTTTTTGAATGATGAAGGAAGCATCGCCGGTGAGGATTTGCTGCGTGAAATTAGACTTCGCTTCAGTCAGGACGGCGTGGCGATCCAGGGCATGGGATTTGAAAACGGTTTTTTAAATATCAGAGGAGACTATGTCAAATAATAAGATAATCAAGGCAGGTCAGGCACTGGCCGATATCGCCACCCAGTACACGGGGACGGCGGAGAACGTATTTGCGCTTGCTGCCCTGAACGGAATTGGGATAACCGATGCGCTGAAGCCGGGGGCAACGATAGATGCGGGTATGGTAAGTGTATTTGAAGTAGCCAGCTACTTCGCGACCTACGGGATCAGTCCCGCTTCGTCGGTCGCTGATGTACAGGTGCTTGCCCCCGGCGGGATAGAGTATTGGATAATTGAATACGATTTTATAGTAAGTTAATATGGCACAAACAATAGATTACTGGAACGGCCAGATCATCAGCAAGGTAAACAGCGATGAAACACTGGCGGCACTGGACCACACCAGCGCGGTGGCTGATTTTAAATTATGGGCTTACATCGTGGCCTTCGTCGCATGGACGGTCGATGTGCTTTTTGATCTGCGCGCTGCCGAGATCAGCGACACGCTGGCCACCAAAAAACCGCATACGCTGAACTGGTACCGGGAACTGGCGCTGCGCTTTCAATATGGGCAGGCGCTCCGGCAGGATACGGATCAGTACCTGAATACCGGCCTGAGCGACACGCAGGTAGCCGCCCAGAAAATTATCAGTCAGGCGGCGGTTACAGAAAATACCGATGGCTCCGTCAGGATGAAAGTAGTGAAACAGGCAGGAGGCGACTACGGGCAGCTTTCCGATGAGGAAAAGCTTGCGTTCAGTGCCTATGTATTCGATACCAAGGATGCCGGCGTGCGTGTTCACGTGGAAAGCCTGCCCCCTGATGATCTTAAACTGGTACTGGATGTTTACTATGATCCGCTGGTACTCGACAGTACAGGAAGCCGCATCGATGGTAACGGGGACACACCGGTGATTGACGCGGTCAACGCCTACCTGAAAAATCTGCGGTTCAACGGAGAATTTGCCAAGACACGGCTGATGGACCAGCTGCAGGCTGTGGAAGGCGTCGAGCTGGTGGGGATCCTGAGCGCACAGTCGCGATATGGTGTCCGCCCTTTTTCTGAGATCCAGGAGCGGCTCATACCGGATGCCGGTTACCTGAGGGTCATCGGGGATGGTTTCACCATAAATTATTACCCATATGCCTGATTATGATAAGCTTTTCAATATCGGCTATGACAGGCTGATCATGGAATCCATACCCGGCTTCAAACGAAAACCGGTGACCTTCGCCTGGTTGCGCGCACTGTGCAGCCCCTTTATACTGCTTTATAACCGGTTACAGGTACGCCGGGCGGCAGATTTATATAACCTCGTGCATGATGGCAGGGTATTCAGTCTCCGGGCTGTGCTCAATGACCGTTTTGATACTGTCGGGCGGCGGATCTCCATCGCTGACGCATTTGCCTTTGACCGGACCTTTATTTTCAGGACTGATGAGAACAAACCTTTGTACACCGGTACAGTAGCGCTTCACAATCCCGGGGATTACGGCGATACAGGCGTTGACTTTATCGTGAACGTACCCTCCTCGGTTCCCCTCAGCGCGCAGGACCTGGTAGAGATGAACGCGCTGGTCAAATACTATAAACTGGCAGGAAAACGATTTTTAATATACAGAACGATATGAACAGATATGATTTTACACAGCCTGGCGGTTTTCCGTTCGACCAGGGTGTTCTTCAATTCATGCAGGATTGCATCAATACCGCGGCTTCGGCTGCAAACCTTTCGGGACCAATGTCGATCTTATCCGGCTGCGTGGTCAGCGGCGGGTCGGTCAGTAACGGCGTAGTGGTCATTAACGGGGAGATCCTGCCTTTTACGGGCGGTGTCACACAGGCCAAGGTTATCATTACGGAAGAAGCCACCGCGCTGGCTTTCGAGGATAATGTCTCCCGGACGGTGAAGTTTGTCCGTACAGCTAAATTCGGCGATAACGGTGTAAGCAGTTATCTATGGTCAGACTTTAAGCGGAACACAGCAGAAGGTGTGCTGGCCCGGCTGGACCGGATCGAAAAACTGACCGCACCTTTTAAGAACGGCGGAGGCGCGTGGTGGTGGACGGGAGGGGTCAGCAATATCCCGGCTGGCTGGCGGGAGGTTCCCGGCTGGCGCGGACGGTTCCCGGTACATTTTAACCCTGACGATCCTGATTTTGCTGAAGGAACGACCGGTGGTGCAAAAGGAGTGACCATGACCAGTGGCAACCTGATCGAACACGACCACGAGCAGTATGTTTCCGTGACAGACACCACCGGTATCCAGGTTGAAGCGAACCATATCGATGGCGGAAGCGGACGGGGATTGTGGGCAAAGCTATTTGGCAGAACGAAAACAACAGGGAGCGGCACTCCTGATCCGATGAATATTTTAAATCCCTATAAAACAGGTTGCTGGATCGAACCTTTGCCAGGGACATTCTAAATTTTGGACATTTAAACTATCATAAAAATGGCATCAAGGCTATCATTAAAATCATTTTTTTCAAGAGGGGCAAAACCCACGGCAGGTCAGTTTGCATCCTGGATTGATTCATTCTGGCATAAGGATGAAGACACCATCCCTGTCGACAAAATAGCCGGACTTTCCTCTGCATTGGCAAGCAAAGCATCTACTAACGATGTAGATAACGAAGCGGCTACCCGTTCTGCTATTGACAATGAATTACAGGGACAGATCGACGAACTTGCAGCAAAAGGGGACGGCATCCCGGCAGGCGGAACGGCCGGCCAGGTACTGGCGAAAGCCGGTACCGCGGAAGGAGAGGTCGCGTGGCGCAGCGTCGAAGACGTCGGCGCTTTAACCGAATACTGGCCGAATATGCCGGTTAACAATATTAAATCAGCCCAGGTCTACGGCTCGGATATTACTGCTGCAAATCACGGGGGCGGGGTTTACTATGAGGGCTACAGCTCGCTGTTCTGTAGCAAGGCCGGAGGCATTTGGAATTTTTTCAACCTTGCCGAAAACAATGTCAACAGTTTTCAGGTCCTCAAACGATTCTACGCTAATGCGCCGCTGATGGCTAACCGGAACACCGGTTTTCTGGTAGAGGTCGGCTTTAACGATTTTAAAGGCGGCGACCTGGTGAAAAGCACCAATAAAGTGCGGGGCACGCTTGGTTCCCTGCTGGCCGGCGCGTTTATGGAAGAAGTGTATCCCGCGAATAATTTAAATGCAGGCTCTAAAACAGGTACCTGGGTAGATGAAAACATGAGCGGAAGGGGGAGTAAGGCTGCTACGCTTAGTTCTTTTACGAACCCTTCCGCTATTTCTTCCAGTGTCAGCGGAAGTTCAATGGTTATCGTACAGCGCTCCAACCGCTACACGATGGTCATCGGGACTTATGGCTGCGCCAATCCCGGGGAACTCGGCGGTTTCACGGTTTCCTACCAGGGTAACGTCATTTATACCTATGATCCGGTCGGTAAAACGAACGGCGTAACCGATAACACCTTTGCCGATAACTCGCTGACACCGCAGGTGGTACTGATCTCGGATTTTTACGTGAATGATGTGGGGGCGCTGGCGATAACGACCACCAGCAACAATAAAACGATCATTGATTATATCGGCTGGCTGGGGCCGGCCAGTATTTATCCGCCCGCATTCATACTGAGCTGCCCCGAAGCTTCGGATGCGCAATATCAGGCAGATCCTGCCAACAGAAGCCGTGCCAATACGGCCGCCATGACGGCTGCGATCAAGGAAACCGTACTGCAGTTTCCAGGCTATCCGGTTACGGTCGTCGATTTCAATGAACTATATGATCCCAATGACCCGGCTGATTCCGATGACGGAATACATCCCAACAGGGGAGGGCATATCAAGGTCTCGGAAAGCATCCTGAAAAAATCGGCGACCGGGCAGATCGGTTATGCGGTTCCCGTGATCCTTAGTGGTGAAAAAGTGGTGTCGGTTACCAACCAGGGGCCTGAAGCCCATTATGATCTCGTGGAGATCATGATATCCAACAGCGCATTAACTTCAGCTGATTTTTCTTCCGGTATTGCCAGCGTACCAGGCAAACCGGGCCAGCAAAGCGCCGACGACCAGTATGTCTATTATTGCGTAGGGATCAACCAGTGGCGAAGAACGGCACAGACGGCCGCTACTGTGCAGGATTATTATCTGGCGACCGGGATCGACGACAGTGCCGGTGCCCGGACATCGAGTCAGCTCAATTCAGCTTATCCTTCCGCTGCGATATTTCAGCATGTGCGCGGCCTTGATTATGTCTATGAAAAAATAGACGCATCGAACTGGATCAAATACCCCATAAGCATCGCCTGATATGAGTCACTTATTAAAAAATGACTCCGCTGTTCTCTTGAGCAGCGGAGCCCCCCTGCACCTCAGAGACAGGATGAACTGGGATGTTGTAACGTTGCCGCTGCCCGGCGGTGTCCAGATATACACCATAGGAATGCTTTTGGACCGGGAAAAGAGGCGTCTTTTTGTCGGGACCTTTCCGACAAATAAAATAATTGTCTATAACGCGGATACGCTGGAGATCGATACGGTCATTGATCTCAATGGCAGGAATTTTACGGATATCAGACTGGACGCGGTCAACAACCGCTACCTGATGTTTTCCACATTCAATGGTTTTTATCCTATCGACCGGGATACGCTGCAAATCGGAGACCTGATGCCGGGCGGCGGCACCCGCTCGTTCGAGCTTGACAGGGACAGGAACCAGGTAATTACAGCTGATCTTACAGGTGCATTGTGCATTCTGGGCCTCCCTGACTTTAATATGAAATACAAATTTTACAGTAGCCTGACATTCGTAGTGCGGATGATAAAAGCGGATCCGGCAAACCCGGAAGAGTTCTACATCATTACGACCACGGGGCCGCTTATGAAGTTGAACGCAGCCACACTGGCGATACGGACCATTCAGCTGCCTTACGGTATTTATGACATTGCTTTCGATCCTTCGCCGGAAACCAACCGGATCTACGCGTCCGGTAACAGCGGAGGGGGACTAAGCGCTTTCGATGCCAATACGTGGGCGCTTTTAAGCGACAATCTGGGGTGGCAGGATACTTTTATCGCTTTTGATAATTCCCCGGACCGGGTACGCTATTTTACAGGCGGCGGATACCTGCCGCAGGCACTTACCAAAATAACAACTTAATATGTTAAAAGAGATTCGAATTAACGGAGCCAGTATCAGGACAGGCTCGTCCAACATCCTGGGGGCGAAGGGCTCAACTTATTATATCGGTAACGTCCCCCCTTTTGACGGTTTATCGGCCCGGTTTACCAGCCCGCGATCGATGTTCAATGATGTGGCGGCTAATGACCGTTTGCTGATGTCTACTTATCCCGATGGCAGGATAGTAATTTTCAACACCAGGTCCGGCGCTTTTTCGGGGGAAATAGCTGTTCCCGGAAACTTTGATATCATCGACATGAAATGGGACGGAATTAATAACGACCGGATTTTGTGTTATTCAAGGGGGGCGAACGGGGTTTACCCGCTGTCTTATCCCGGCCTGGTGTTTGGGGCGCTGATCCCTGTCCCTTCTATAGGATATGGTTATGGCATCGAAGCCGACGCGGTCAGGAACCGCTGGGCACTGATCGACCAGAACAAGAACTTACAGATCATCGATGTGCCGTCGCAGGATGTTGTCAAAGTACTTAACGACAGCGTATGTACAGATATCAGGCTGATCAGACTGGATCCTTTTAACCCTGACAGGCTTTATATACTGAAAAGCAGTACCACACTGGGCATCGTTAACTTGTCTGATTTCACAACCAGCACCATCGAATTGCGTAATTCGGCTATTGATATCGGAAAGAACCCAGATCCGGCCCGGCGTGAGTTATACACTTCCGGAGATGTGCTTACTTTTTACAATGGCGATACTTTGGCATTTATCAGGTCCACCGACCCTCAGGAGATACCTTCCGATTATACGGTTATCTTAAACCCGGATCCACTGTCGGAACGGTACTGGACGGCAGGCGGCTGGCCATTCATGGTCCACAGGTTGATGAGGTTCTGACATTCCGGCAGGATCAACATATAGCGGTTTGCAGATGTTGGCCCTGTGGAAGGCCGGTTCAACCCGCTCTTTGCCCCGGATCTTCTTACCCGCCTTTTAGGAGGGCTTTGAAGCATGCATTCCGCTTCGCCGGAGCTGGTGCCGCAATTGATTTCAATGGAGTTTCATGTTGGTGTGAGTATGCCTGAGCCGCCGCAAAACGGGGACAGGCATGCTCAGCAAAGGGCCGATAGTCCGGAATCCCAGTTTTTGTAAACGTTCCAGGACTTCAGGATCCAGGCGTAAAGCAACAGGTGGTAAACCCGAAATGGTCTCCGCTTCTTTACCGCTTTCTGCGATTGACTGCCCAGGCTGTACCGATTGTATCGGCTATAGTTGCGCGGGCGTCAAAGCCCGCGTTGTGTAATTTCAAAATAATTTCCTTCGGATAATCCCGCTCGCTGCCCCAGAGATGGGCGCAGCTTGAAATATCGAGGATCAGGCCGTCCGGCAGGAGTATAGCGGATGCACCATAGCCCAATCAGCCGTAATAATTTGGCGGCCCTGCCCGGTATATCATCGATCGCGAGGAGTTCCGGTACCGCCGCCCTGGCCATGCCGGCAAAATCGCCCTGCTGTTCAGCGGCCGGGCTGGAGGCGGTAATGATGACCCGGTTTTTGACCTGGGCGGCTATTACAAAAGGCAGCTCCTGCAATTCGCCCCGTCGAAGCAGCAGCCCGTCGGTCGGCAAATGCCGGAACACGATGGTCATATAACGCTTTTTCATGGCTCAGCCTACCTGTCTTTCTTCCCGGATCACGATATTTTCAACCGGTACGAAACGGCCTTCCCGCATGTTTCCCGGATACTTTGAGATAATGCCTGTGTACTTTTCAGGAAGTACTGATTATTATGCCGGGTATTTATACGGGTTTATAATAAATTAAAAACCCGTATAAAAATTATAATAAATTAATTAAAAATATTTTTTCTTTTAGATTTAAAATTTAATTTAATTATCGGGTTGATTAAAAAGAACGGCTCCTGACGCTTGAAAATACCGGTCGTTCTGTCCGCGGTGCCTTGCTGATCTGTCAGGGATTTTTCGGTGAACTTAAAAAAATTAACAAGTGTGTATATAATATTATGAAAAACGCCGTTATGATATCATAAAGTGATTGAATAATAATTACCTTTAACCAAACCTTATTACGAATAACAAACCAATCTACCTGTTACCTATGCCTAATACTACCTGTCTATCCGGACCGGCGTTTTCCCTGAACGGAAATGTCTCGTTCGCTTCCCGTGCGGTCAGTTTCCAGTTGTCTTTCGACAGCGTGGAGGACCAGCAAACTGTAAAAGCTTATGAATGGTACCTGGACGGTAATATCGTCATAGGGGTTGAAGGGCCTGCCCTGGAGGGCAATATCAGCTGCGGCAACCATTCGGTCGGAGCGAGGATCTTGGCACAGGACGGCTGGAGCGGGCTGAAATACCTGGCGTTCAGTACCTGCCAGGCTGTTTCCGCGGTGATCACGGGGCCTGTGAATGTTACGGAAGGCGGCAGTGCGGTTTACCAGGTCATTGCCACACTGGCCGATCATACTACGGAAGACGTGACCGGCGATTATACCTTTTCGAGCACGGACGGGACTTTTGCCGGAGCGGTGTTCACGCCGGGCATCAATGATACAGGCCTGGCCAACAGGCCGGCTACGATCACAGCGACAGGACCTTCCGGAACGCTCAGCAAGCCGATCACGATCCAGGACCCGGCAATTGCGCCCGGTGTGCTGGTTATCGACCTGTTCAATAATACAGGGCTGGATGTGATCGCCCTGATCGATAATGCCGAGGTCCCGGGGAACCATGTGCCTGCTTATACCGGCAGCAATATTATACCTGCTTCTTCTGTGCCCGCGGAAGCGCTGGTGCTTGCCTCCGACCTGATCGGTCAGGATACGCTGAACTGGCGGTTTGAATTCAATTTGGAAAAATTGCTGGCGGAATACCCGGCGAGTACCTCATTCACTCTTTACATCAAAGGCAGGGGAAGCGCCCCACAAACCCTGAATGGTGCGTTCTCGGTTAAAACTGCAGCAGCGGAGATGGTGCTTTCGGGCAGCCCCGGCAGCTACATTCCCGGTGTGAACGGGGGCGGGACGTTTCGCGATATCGTCAATTTCAGCAGTGAACTGGTCGGCGGGGCCAACGGCAGCCACGCAGAAGGGGATCTCACCACGATCATTAAGTTCGTATATGATGTCGCAAGCCGTACTTTATCTTATACCGTCCGCGGGCCCGTGCAGCTGAGTGATTTTGATTATATGTCCGTCCGCTATCACTGGGATACAGGGGCGGGTACCGACCTAGATATCCTGGTAGGCTTCGAGAACAACGGGACTTCGGTGGATGACCATTATGTCGGTTTCGGACAGGACAGCATTACCATACCCGCTAATGCCTCCCCGGAAGGGGAATCTTACCTGTGGTGGGGGCTGGATAACCGGGGCGATTCAGGTTACGAAGCGGCATTGATCGGGATAAAAAAGTTTGTGGCGGATTTCCCTGCGTCCTCCGATGTCGTTGAAGTAGGCATTTATGCCGTCTGGTACGGGCAGCCTGTCACTGGTAATTTTACTGTTCAGCTGAACACCTATAAAGATGGTTCCATGGGACAGTCCGGGACCGATTTTGTCAATACCGGCGGTGAACTGGTATTCTCGGATACTTACTCCGTGACTACCCAGGTACATAATATTGCCCATTCACCCCCAAGTGCTTATAAAGTCGGGGTGCTAAAATATAATAAAACGACACAGACGGCGGTGATCGATATTAACTGATACAATATTTCTTTTATATAGAACAAGACTGACATGGCTGATAATTCCGGTAATTTTATCTCGAAATTTGCTCCCAATTCTTACTTTTTTGTTGATCCAGCTAAAATATCGCAAACCGATACACAGGCATTTGGCCCTGTATTAGGTAATGACGACGCGTTCAGGGTCACCAGCAAGTTCACGCTAAGTGCCGATAGCATGGCGTATGCTATTTGTTCAGGCACACTATTCATTCAACCCAATGATACTGATGACAATAGGATAAATATTATAATCAGACCTTTTAAACAGCCATTTAATGGTCTAAATATTAAGTATTTCGTTTACCGTGGACTTAAAAAAAGCGATTTATTCGCGAATGGAATAGTAATCAACGGATCTGGAGCTGCTTCTGATCTAGTCAAAAAACTAAATGAAAACTTCGTTGATTTTTATATCAATTTGTTCCCGGATGACCCGTTGCCAGATTTTTTGGCAAAATTCATCGGTTATGATCCCGATAATCAGGATACCGCATTGCTGATTGATGATTTTTTCTTTAAACAAGTTGTTATTACTGAAAATAATGGCTCAACCTCAGAAGAAGAATTAACTGCATTTGAATTACCTTTCGTTAATGGAGGTGATTCGTTGGGGAATTTCAGCGTTGGAGAATGCGGAATTGATGTGGCAATTAATTGGGGAGATTACCGGTTACCCCAATCTGAGGCTGGATTCCTTTTTGACTTAACTTATGCGAGGGCTCAGGAAATATTAATAGACCTCTCTTTAGAAACCGATGAACAGGAAAAAAAAGCTATCAAAGAGCAAGTTTTTCAATTTCTGGATGTCGCCGCTTATTTTGGCTTTCACAGCAACGATTCTGGTGCGGTTAAATTGAAAAACGATGATACCGAATTAAAAAAGACAGGTCAGCAAATATACAACGATCTTCTTCAAGGGTTTTTTACTAAAAACAGGTTATACATTTATATACAAAGCGATCGGGTCCGTTCCTATAATTACTATGGTAATTATTTTATTTCGGAAGAAGATAATTTATCCTTAAAAATCGGGACGTCAGAAATTTCACTTACAGCGGTACCTTACGGCACAAACGAATGGCCGCTGTTAATTGATGACAGTGCCCAGAGCCATCCGGATGACCGTAATAAACTTTACTTGCAGTTTTTTACGGATAACAATCCCAATGTGATGCTGTATGGGCAGGTAGCCGTAATCGACAATGCACGAAGCAATAATTTTTGCGGAGCCGGCGATCTCCTTCAGGCGTCTGATGCAGACGGAAACCGGCCGCAGCTGACGAAACCTATAATTATATCTAATCCCGCTGCTGGAGAAAACAATGCCCGCAAGAATATTTGCAGTTTTAATATTCTCATTTACAATGGGGCAACTTATCGTTTTGTTTCTGGACAGGAAGTTGATGATCAGGATGAATCCGTGGACATATTGGAGATCCCGGATTTTTTTGATGACGTATTCGACCTCATTAACGCGACAATACTATTTAAAAGCGAAATAAGCAGTGGCTATTCAATTATTTCGTCGATGCGGCCCAAATTAATTAATCATCTTTTTGACAAAACACAATATGGTATTTCCGCAGTGAAAAATGCGGTGGTCTCTGATTCCCTTGACACTGGATTAGATATACCGGCGACACTGAGCAGGGTTACCTACACAACGGAGGCGATTGACGTATTGAGCACGGCGACTGCTGTCACCAAAGCTTTGACGAATACCACCGTATCCGGAGCATCTTCGAGTCTGGCCGTGACTGATAGCAAGACCTATAACTTACCTGACCCGTTTTTTTATACCATCATACCATTTACCGACGATGGTCAGAACATAAACGGTGTTGTGATAAAATCTAAAGATGATACTTTTCCCAATCGCGTGGTGTTGGGACTTTCCGCCGAAGAGAATGAGGTGCTCAAAAATTTGATCATCACGGGCGTAAAAAATCCCCGATTGTTTTTGATCAATTTGTTTAAAGGCAATAACGATTTGATAGCTCCTGAAAACGTAGCTTATCAGAAATATAAAATCGCGGTTGTGGGCGAAAGTGGGGATGCACTGGAACTCTATTTGCCGGCCGACGACATTTTTATTTACTCACTTGACCGAAACTATCATTTTTCCAAGGCCTACAGTCAATATATGAAGAGTTTGATATACGACGCTGAATATTTTATTGTTAACCCGATTCTATCATGAAAGTCGCCATTTTAAAAACGGACGGAGTACCGGTTTATATTGACTCATTCAGTGAACCGATCATTTATGATGTTGATGGTTTCTTGGTTCGATTTGGCACGAATGAGGGGGAATACCGATATCATCAGCCAAAAGACTTCAGGAAAGAAAACAGGGAACGAGATGGTTTGGAAGGCTATTATCTGGAAAGTAAATTTAAAGATTATCTCAAGTTTGATCTTGTTAAGGTTAGTATTGAGGATATGCTCAACAAGTATAAATATGACTTCTCCAAAACAGAAGCGCATATAGGAGATATCGTCAATACCAGAACCGTGGATTATGGCGCCCCTTATGAGTATTATTATAAGGAAAAGGAATACACCTTTAATTTAACGGCGGTAGCAAATAGTCTGCGTCCGCAAAGCTATAAAAAAGGGGTTTATGAGGATCTTAAAGTGGTGGGACATGAAATCAGCGTACCGCCGGATGCGCCATCAGTGGAAATTGAACATGATTTAAATCATACCCCGCCCGGCTTTTTTTATTGGAAGAACTTTGGAAGTAACGTGAATAACTGGACGATAGGTGATGCAGAAAAACGGGTGTTTAAGAAAATCGCTGTTTTGCTTTCGTTTCGTATAAAGTCTATTATTGATGAGATATTCCCGTTGCTTCTGACGTTTAATGAGATGGCTGTCGTTGATGCTGTAGCGAACGATCCGGAGTATGACCTGAATTCACTTTCTGATTTGGGGAAGGCGGTTTTTCTGCTTAAAAGAGGTTGGGGTTGTTATTATGATCCCAGCAGTTCCTTTGAGCAGCGGCAAAGTTTTGATCCTGTTTTTTCAAATATACCCGTTTATAGCCAATATGTTAATTATTATCAAGGTTTAGTCGGCTTTTATGACGTTTGTTACGCGCTCCAAGATGAATTGAAGGACACTTCGGAAAGTGGGCGTTTAAACTTTATTATCCGTATGCTGTCTTCTGCAAGCATAGCTATTTTCCCTTTTAAAATATTGAAGTACCTGCTGGAAGACATGTGCCAGAATAAGGTGATCAGCGATAGCAATCAGGATTTCATAGTTAGTATTGTCTCGTCGATCAAGCCGGAAGATTATGAACAGTTTCTGGATTTCTTGATTGATGGCGATGGGGTCGTTACACGTTTTGAATGCTTATATATGCTTTTGAGCGATAACATACTCGGGCGAATGTTAGTTCCCGATTGGTTGGTTGAGAATCAAACCTATCGAAAGGTATTTGTTTTTTCTGTTTACGGAATTTGGAAACAGTCAAAATATAATTTTACTTACATTCCACCGGGCGTAACTCCGGTTCTTAACAACCTAAATCCTCAAAGTTACTTTTTTGTTCATCCGGAACAGTTCAACCAAAATAATGTATTGACCTTCGAGAGCAAGTCCAACAGTACAGATTCTGAAAAGGTTTTCAGTGATATCACGTTTACTTCCGTTGTGGAAAACACGCATATCAAAATAACGAAAGTTGAGGAGATTACGCGCTATATTGGCAAGGCGACGTCTATGACATCGGCCGTATATACAACCGAAGACGCAAAACTATTCGGATCATTTCATCTTTATCAAACGATAACCTTTGCTGGGTATCAGGTTAACCTTGAATTTTCGATCCCACAAAAGGCCTCCGTTCCCGCGTTTCTTTTCCATTATGTAGAGGAATATGACAAACTGAGTGATTTTGATGCAAAAATAGCTTTAGGCGTTAATATAGCGGTAGACCTGATGGCTTTTTTCCTGACAGGTGGTCTTGGAGTACTGGAGGACCTGAGCTACCTTCGGTATATTTCCAAGGTAGGCCAGGCCATGGAGGGTTTATTACCGGCTACTGAAGCGGTAGAAGTCTGGCGCGGACTTGAGGCCGGAGGTCAGGTGATAACTTTGTCCGCCAGTACCTTAGTTAATTTCAATCAGTATTTAATAACAGAGGAACATGATCCCCAAAAGAGAACTGCGCTCGAGAAAATGCAGCAGGTGTTTTTAAGTTTGATGATAATTTCGGGAACGGCATCTCATTCCCTGGGAAAAGTGACCGCTGAATACGCAACTGAGGTGTTGGATTTATATCCTTATTTGCCGCCCGGTACAATCAGTGATGATTTAAAAAATTTGCTTTCCAATGTTAAAGGGGATCGTGCTTTGGCGACGGCGGAATTTGGTGCGGAATTAAATCAGCTTGATATGGGCGAAACAAATCACATCATCGGAAAGTATATTCCCATGACTGAAAAAGATCAGTTCGCATTTAAAAACGCTTTCGAAGATTTGAATAACGAGTCTTGGATTAAATTAAATAGAGATGAAGGGATAGCCATCGATTATTGGTTCTCTCTGTACACTAATGGTTTTGATGAAGCAAGCAATCTCGATTTTATAACGAGCACCATCAGGTATGACGCAATTCAACGTTTTTCTGAGTATCCGGCAGTCAAACAGTTTTTGAATACGTTGCCGATAAATTTGAGGATCGAGGTGTTAACGAAGTTTGCAGATGCAAATGCATTTGATAGTATTGCCTTAACTAGGTTAGACAACTTCCCGATGGCGTGTCAATTTCTTAGTGATGCAGCTGCAATTACACGAACAGGTAAAGACGTTTTTACGGTGGACGATATTATCGGAATTCTTAAATCGAATAATTTAAATGATGCTCACGTTGGAACCATTGTTCAACGTAATAAACTAAATATCTGGTTAAACGTTTTTGCTAATTTCAAAAAGATTATCAACGTTGAATATCTGTCTTTAGAACAACTTAGAGAGTTAACGGAAAGTTATGTAGGCACGATATCAGGTCGAAAGCCGCAGGAAGCCTTTAAAGGTTCAAATAGGCTGTTTATTACTATTGGAATCTATCAGGATGATGTGCTTGTTCAGCCAGTTTTTACTGAACGTTTTTTCTCTGGAAATGAGAAGACTCAGATGAAAATAATGAATGCCAGTCCTCAAATAAAAAATGACTTTGTTGAAATCAATTTCTCGAAATACAACGACTTTAGTATAAAGGCCTTTGATCATCTAAATAGAAGCCGAATAGATGATACTGAAACAAAGGCCATATTTCATTTTATTGAAAACCATTACTCTAAAGGCAATCGATTTGTAATTACAATGAATTCAGCGCTCTATACTTGTCCGAGTTGCCAAAGATATTTGCAAGCTTTTGTTAATCAGGCTACTTTAGATGGGAAAATTATTGAGGTTACAGCTGTTTCTCATCCTTTGGCAATAAGTTTTGGGCAAGTCACGAAGCTATTAAAATAAAAAAAATGGAAATAAAATATTTGCAATTACTTGGTAGCAATCCAGTTGTAAAGGCACCGGATTCCGAACACTTTTTCACAAATGAACCTCTTTCGAGCACTGAAATTGCAAGTCTCGAAAATTTATATAATAATGGAAGTTCATTTCCTTCTTCATTGAGAGAATTGCTATCCATAGCAGGTAAAAGCTGTTATGTGCTGGAATATGCTGCCTTTGAATCTCAGGAAGAAATGCAACAGGAATCTCGTAGTTGGTTGATCGATGATGACCGAAATCTGAGTATAACTAGGCCATACTTTGTACTTGATGTGTACAATTACGGAGAAAAATTTCTTTTTGTCTACCTTGATGAAGGGGAGGATCCTATTGTATATCAGGCCTTACTTGATGAAGAGCCATGGATAAATAGTCTTGGATCAAAATTGTCAGAATATGTAGAGTCAAGTGTTAAAATCTTAATGAGCGGTTATAATCCATTTTAAAACGGCTTGGAAATATGCCTATACTAAATTATATAGTATAAAGTATAAAGTTTGGCGACATCAGTGGTGATCAATTATAAAAACTGTTAAAACAAAGTTATGCCGGTAATAACTGATTCTGTTATAAGGAGATATTATCCAAAGTTATCTGAATTGATAACTATTGACGATTTACCTGAATTTTTGTCTTTTGTTGAGGATGGATTAGATGGATTGCTGGACCATATTCACTATAAGAATTTCCAGTTTTCCAGAAGCCCAAGGGGAGATTCCGCTTTTTACAGCCTGGAAATAATTTCCAAAAACATCGGCATTAATTTACCGTTTGGGCTCAGGTTCGTTTTGAATCCTGATGAAGACGGGGACAGTTCAATTTCGGCGTTTCCTGTATCTCTGCAATATAAATGGGAAATACTGGCGTTTTTAAGATCATTTACGTTTCCGGCGTTTGCTTTTACACCTGAGGCCTTTTATGATCTCGGTTTGCAGGTGTTTCGGGTTTCAGAAGATCAGGTGTTATCCCATACTTTGAAATTTTTTCTGGATCCTTCTCTAACCAGTATGGAGAAATTTCAGGAACTGGTTGAGGACATCAATGCGTTATATCCCGATGCGAATTTAACTTTACCCGCTAACCAAGAATCGACTATTTCCTCGGTGATTGCGCTGATTAAACAGAATGTGCACATACCTAAAGGTATTTCGGCATTGATGTTTGTTTTGTATCTCACTGATGGGGACTTAACGAAGACTCGGGAAAAGGTATTGGCTTTTTACGAACTACTTGTTCCTGATGGGATCGAAGATTATGTCAAAAACCTGATCACGCCGCATGTTAAGGCGACGCTGACCTTGTCTGCGGGTATTGAGTTTCCAACCAATGTGCTGCAGCCGGTGACTGCTACGGGGGTACCGATTGCCGGTACGAAATCTTTGTTCCGTTTTGGGGAGGCGACGCTGTATGTAGACAGCGATGCGGGTATTGGTTACAATGCCCTGCTTTCGGGTTCGCTGATCCCGGAATATAACCAGATCGGAAATACGGGACTGATCATCAGCTTTACCAATGCAAAGCTCGACCTGAGCAGGAAAACCAATATACCGGAAGCGGATGCAGCGGGCTACGGCCCGGATTTCGTGGGGCTGTATGTACAGCATGCGGGTGTTATCTTCGGTAAATTCGGAAAAGATGACCCGACGCATCCCAGTGCTGCGATCACGGCGGATAACCTGCTGATCGGTACGGGTGGCGTCAGTGGAACCCTCAAGCTGGTGGATAACGGGCTCTTGCACCGCAAGCTCGGTGATTTTTCGGTGAAGCTGGATGAGTTTGTCATTGTTTTCCGTCAGAATGCAATCACGAACTGTGATATTAAAGGGGAGCTGAGTTTTTCCAAGCTGAAGAATACTGATGGTACCGATGCCGTGATCGGTATCGAGGTGCTGATCAAAGACAACGGGGATTTCTCCCTGACGGCGAAGCCTTCCGGTGATTTTGCTAAGATAAAATGGCCCGATGTATTCGAGCTGCAGGTGCGCACGCTCAAGCTGGGTGATGAGAACGGGTTGTTTTATTTCGAAGTTTCCGGAGTGCTGAGCTTTATCGCGGTCAGTGATGTGCTGGGTGATTTCCTCCCAAAAAATATTGAGATTACGAAATTACGGATCTGGGAGAACGGCCACCTGGAGTTTGTGGGCGGTGCCCTGCCGGTACCGAAATCCTTTACTTTGAAGGTGGGACCGGTGAAACTGGAGGTGGATCACCTGACGATAACGCCTTACCAGCGGACGGACCGCACTTACCTGTGCGTGGGTTTCGACGGCATGCTCAATACAGGCCGTGCGGGCGTCGGCGTCGGGGGCAACGGGATCAAGTATTATTTCTCCGTGGACGATGGCCCTTTTGACCAGTTCTTCAGTATAGACGGCATCATCATCGATATGACTTTACCGGGGAATGTGCCGAAGGATAAGGCGCAGTTCATCCTGCATGGCCTGCTGAACGTCCAGCAGCCGAGCACAAGCGACTCGGTCGCTCATACGCAGTACAGCGGCGCGGTATCCTTCAGTATGCCGCAGCTGCACCTGAACGGCAGCGCGGGGATGCGGCTGGATCCGGATATTCCTTCATTCCTGGTAGATATCGGGCTGGAGTTGCCGGCGCCGATACCGATCTTCGCGGGCCTGGGCATCTATGGTTTCCGCGGCCTGATCGGCCAGCATTATATTCCTTCGAAGAAGGCTGCCGGGCTCGAAGATGATGCGACCTGGTGGGATTATTATAAGGCCCCGGACCCGGTCAGCGGTAAAAAGGGGATACAGATCAATAAGTTCGCGGATACTTCCGGGTTCTCGGTCGGCGCGGGTGCGACGATCGGTACGACCTTCGACGACGGTTTCGTCTTTTCCAGCAAGCTCTTCCTGATGCTGGGGCTGCCGGATGTGTTCCTGCTGCAAGGACAGGCCGGGATCCTCCGCTCACGCCTGGACCTGGACGACGAGAAAGACCCGCCGTTCAGTGCGCTGATCGCTTTCGGGGACCAGTCTTTTATGGCGAACCTTGCGGTGGATTACAGGATCCCGGATGATGGTTTTATTTTCTCGCTGAAAGGGGAGCTGGATATTGCTTTCTTCCTGAATAATGCTTCGGGCTGGTACATCAACTTAGGCAAAGACCAGCCGGACAGTGCGCGGATCCAGGCGAAGATCCTGTCGATCCTCCAGGGTTACGCTTACCTGATGATCTCTTCGCAGGGTATCCGTGCAGGGGCGGGCGCAGCTTTCTCCTTCCGGCTGAATGCGGGGATCGTCAGCGGAGGTGTGGAGGCCCATGTGAACCTGGGCGGCCACCTGAGCTTTAAACCCTTCCAGGTGGGCGGTTCAATCGAAATGGGCGGCTCAGCTTACCTGAAGGTGCTGTTCGTTAAGATCGGGCTGGGGCTCAATGTCGGCCTGGCGGTGGAAGCGCCGAACCCCCTGAACATCGTCGGTTATTTCGAGGTCAGTGTGAAGATCATCTTTAAGCGGATCCGCGTGAGGGTAGAGCTCCGGCTCGGGCCGCACAACAATAATATGGGCCCGCTGCAGGCACCGATCGATATTATCGGGCTGCCTGATGCGGTTACCGGGTACTCGCCGGCCGCAGCCGTGCATATGCTGACGGGTGAGGTATTCCCGGTGAATTATGTACAGGACAGCGGGGGGAATTCCCTGCCTGCCCCGGGAGACACGGCCTGGAAATACAGTTTTGCGGATGACAGCGAAGGGATCAATCCCGTAACTATCCCGTTGGACAGCTATATCGATATTGAATTCCTGAAGCCCGTCAATCCGGGTAATATCATCGGTGGTTATGCGAACCAGCTTCCGGATGGCTATACAGAGCTGCTGCCCCCGCAAAAAGGGGTCAACCCGCAGGTGACACATGTCTTTTCACTGGACAATGTGGAAATATTCGTCTGGAAGGCGTCGCCGGGAGGCGGGCAGTGGCTGCCTTATAATATCTATGAGGCGGTGCCTGCGATCGTTGACGCTTACCAGGATACCGGCGGTGTGGCGCTGCAAAGCCTGAAACCAGGTTACTGGCAGTTTACCGATAAAAATAAGTTCAACAAGATCCGGTTGATGTCTCAGGACATGTTCAGTTACCTCGGTAAGATCGAGAACACCCTGCCGGATATGGACGCGCTTGGCTTCGGGCAAAAGGATCTGTTCTGCTATGAGCATATCATGGAAAGGAACCTGGTCGACTGGACGGGCGCGGAAGAGAACAGCGTGTATCCCGGCGGGATGTCGGTTTTTTATGATAACCTGCGGTTGCTGTTCAGTGGGATCACAGGGGATATCCGGAAGGCTGCGGGACATGCGGCGACCAGTCTCCGTTTGCAGGGGACCGGGGGGAGCCTGCTGATCACGATGCCGGAGAAAGTCGGGGACCTGGACCTCAGTTTCCTGGGTAACGGTCATAACCTGCAGGTCAGTTTCCAGACAACTTTTTATTTTCCTTTTATTTTTAATCATATCAGGGGGATTCCGGTAACCCGGAAAACCCTGAACATAGCTGCAGGTACGACGCCGGTCAGTGTTGCCTACCAGGACGACGACCTGCCGGTAGACCGGGTGCTGATCAGCTTTGACGGCCGTAGCGCATCGGACTATGACGGCGACCTGTCGGTCGGCGGTCATTTCCGCCTGCCGGATGCCTACGGGAATGACTGGCTGAATGCGCAGAACCGGACAGTCGAACTGGAAAGGGCGCTGACGGGTCTTGCGCTGTACAATAAAAGCCTGAATGCAGAAGAGGTCATCGCAGGGGATTCATCCGCGGGCCGTATCGGCCGCTGGCGGCTGGACAGCCCGCTGGATACAGATGGCCTTTATCCGGGCTGGACAACGGGAAGCCCTGACCTGCTTCCGGGCGGCTGGGTGCTGAGCACTGCGAATGATTTGCAGGTGCTGGACCTTTATACCTATACTGCTTCGGACGACGCGGTCGTTATACCGTCCCGGCCGGAGCTGAAAGTGGAGAACGGGAACTTCAGCCTGGAAGCAACGGTACTCTTTGATCCTTTTGTAACCGGGGTTGGAACCCTGTTCAGTAAGATCAGCAATGATGATGACGGGAGCCTCCGCAAGGGTTTCGTGCTGCACCTGAGCCAGCAAAGCCCGGGTGATCCCGCAGCCGTTTACCATGATGAAGCCGCAGTTCCGGAATATAGTATCTGGCTGACCTGTTATAACGGGGCAGCCAACTGGGGGCTGGAGGCGAAGGGTAAGTATACCACGGATTGTGCCGGTGGTACAGTGAGCGCGAGGCAGGCAAAACACCTGGCGGTAACTGTAGACCGCGACGCCGGTCTCATTAGCATTTACCTGGACAGGATGCTCAAAGTACAGCATGCTATCCCCGAAGAACTCGGTGTTTTTGCGCCGCAGAGCCCGGAGACTTTCCTGGACAGTCTGAGCTACCTGACACCGGGGCTGAAAGCCCGGACGGATATCATGCCGCCGGAAGCGCAGTTTATCGAGGAAGTGCAGGTGCTGAGCAATACACTGAACCAGACGGTACAGCCGGTATGGCGGCCCAATTCCCTGTTCGCGGTGAGGGTTTCGACGACCGATACGGTTTCTTATCCGGGCTCGGGCAGCCAGGCGCACCAGTCCGTCCATACTTTCGGGTTCCGGACGGCAGGCCCGCTGGGCCACTTCCAGCAGCATAACCAGGCCTACCGGCAACTGGAGCAGGAAGACCGCTCCGGGGAATTCAAGCTGGCCGGCCTGAAGCCTTATATTGACTATGACCGCTCTTCTCCTGATGCGCTGGGCAGGTACGACCTGAGCAAACCGGTCTTCTGGCAGGCACCCCGCGTACGGCTTTTCTTTACAGAATCTTCGCTTAACGCCATGTTCTCGGCCTGGGATAACTACCTCGGGCTTCCGCCTGTAGGCGCTGCGCTGGAAACCACGCTGATCGATCCCTACCAGAACGTCCTTCAGCAGTCGCTGGCATGGGAGGAAATAGAGACCGAGATCACCTGGGAGAACTACCAGCGGCTGCCGCTCAGCCAGCAACTGGTCTTCCTGTTCAACCAGGCCTCTGCCGGTAATAACTGTAACCATATGGCGGCGCCGCTGTACAAGAAACTGCGCCAGGCCGTATATGTATTCCCAGACCTGGTCCCGGCGAAGTTCTATACGGCGATCTTTACATCGGTGTATACCACGCCGGAAGGAGGAGAGCAGCGTTTCGAGCTGCACCGCTTCAGTTTCCTGACCTCGCGGTTTAAAAACTTCGGCGAGCAGGTGGGGAGCGTGGTTCTGGATGCTTCGGAAACGCCGGCGCGTTATGCCATCAATCCCCTGCAGGTGGCCTTTTCAGCCGCTGCTATTGATCAGCAGCTCAAAACGCTGATCGACAGCAATCCTGACAATGACCCGGCGGCTACGCTTCGCTATGCGGTGCCTTTTGAGCGCATCGTTTACGGGGGACTGGGCCTGAATAACCTGGAACCGGTGGAAAGGATTACGGTGCTTCCCGTGATCAATACGGATCCCGCTCAGCCGGGGAGCAGGCGGATGCTCGGTATCCTGGTTTCCGGGCCGGAGCCGCTGAACGATCCCAAGCTGGACGATGCCGGCCGGACAGGTACGGTGGGGATAGTGCTGACCAAACCGGACCATACCGCTTTGGAGGCGGGCAGCTTCCTGTATTTTCAGTCCAGGGATACGTCGGCGGTGTTTATTACCAATACGGCGATGGATATCCCGGGGGGGAGCGCAGACTTTACGTTTACCGCCAAGGTGTTTAACGGGGAAACCTACGACCTGACGGCGGTGCCGACGGGTGGGATGGACCTTAGCGTTTATTTGAACAGTTAATCAAACAGGTAGATCATTTTAATTAAAAATATCCAGACATGCCGGATACAACTAATAACTATGTTTTTTGTGCTGACTACAGCAGTATGGCGTCCTGCCTTGCGGCGATATACACGGAAAAACAAGCAGGCCTTTATCACGCTGACCAGGTATTGCAGGACCTGCTCTATACGTTTGAGCAGGACCTGCTGAATAAATTATATAAACGGGTGGTGCTGGTGCTGCATACGCTCGAGGGCGGCAGCGAGCCTGCACTGCTGGAGGCTGGGGATTTCGATGACTTTGAGTTCTCGGGCCTGGATTTCCTTACAGGATATCTGGAGCCCGGCAGCGGCTTCAGCTCACAGTTTCAGACCATCCTGAACCTGTTCGATCTTTTCTGCAGCCGTGAAACGGAACTCAGTCAAAGTATGATCGACAGCATAGCGGCCGTATTCGTGCCGGTGCTCGATGCTTTCCTGGTTATCGAGGAATACCTTTCGGCTGCGGGGTTTGATCCCTGCGGGGACCATCCGCCGGCTTATTTCAACAATGCGCCGGAGATCCGCCTGCAGGCCGCGGGGTCGGACGGGAGCAACGGGGTCAGTGAGGGTATCCTTTTGCGCTGGCTGCTAAACGGGGAGCTGGGCGATCATCACCTGCCGCAGGGCGGTTATGCGAACGGGCAGGCCCAACCAGTCGGCTTTAACCGGGCTGACGATTACGTTTATATTTCCCGGACACCATACACGGACCCCCTTGTTTTCCTGCTTGATTTTTCAGCTTACCGCCCGGCGATCAATGCTTCGGCTGCCAAATGGACCTATATCCTGAACCTTAACCGCGACAACCAGGTGTATACGAATACGGTCAGCCTTTATTTTAATGACCGGGCGGCTTACCTGGAGCGGCTTGCGCAGGTCAATCCGGCACAGGACCCGCTGGGCTTTATGAAGGGTTATACCGGGGTACTGGAGATCGTGTTCCGGGAAAAGACCGCGTTCCGCTTCGGCCTTACCGTGGCGAGGAATGACTCAAACCCGGCTACGCTGAAGCTTGCGGCACTGGCCAGGCCTGATGCGGGAGAGACGGAAGAGGTACCCTGCCTCCGGGATGAGCTGGCGCTCAATGCCGCTGAAACAACGCAATATTACAGCAATGAGAATATCCGCCGTGTGAGGATCCTGATGGACGGACACAGTTACCTGCGGTCTTTCAGCTTTGAAACTTATGACGATTTCCTGAAAAGCAGGCCGGATACAGCCTGGACCAATCTGGGGCCCGGCTTCGGGCTTTCGCTGGACGATACGACGGTTTTCCGCAGGTTGGAAGAACCGGGAAGGGTCGATATCGACCAGCGCTGGCCGCAATACCGGGACGGTACCACCCTGCGGGTGGCCAATTACCATGATAAGTGGCTCAGCTCGGCGGCCGCAGAACCATCGGTAAAAGCCGCGGTGACCAATTACCTGTCCCTGAGCCAGACCGGCGCCGATGCCACGCTGAGCGTGAACCTTTCCGGCAGGGAAGATGACCCGGGCACCGCTTTCCGCTATATCGACCTGCTGAACCTCCAGGCCTCAGATTATCATTTTGCCCGGATGTTCGGGCTGGGTCATATTGACACGCCGGCGGGTGCCGCTCCGGATGCCCGTTTCATTTACCGGATGACCTATAGTAACAGGCCTTCGGCATCAGCAGGGGTCCGTACGTTCGTATACCTGGGCATCCCTGTCGGAAAGGCGGACCTCCGGCTGCCGGCGAAGCCTTCAATGCGGCCGCTCAGTTATCGCCTCGCGGATGAAGAGGGAGATGCGGCGGGCCAGTTCGACGCGCAGGGGTATAACCTCAAAAACCGTGTGCGGCTGGTCAATATCGGGCGTACGGCCTTGGAGGCGGAGATCGCGGAGAGCGACTTTTTCAGCGGCGCCGTGACCGGTGCACTGTTCGACCAGGGCCTGCACTGCAGCCCGGTGCTGTTCGGGATCGAGTACCGGGCCGCGGGGCAAAGCGACTATGCACTGCCTTATATCACCGACGACAAAGGAGCGGGAGGACGTATTTATTATGCCTGGAACAGTGCCTATCATGCGGCGCATGGAACGGACCTGCCTGAAACGGTGCTTTTACCTGATAATGACACATCGCTCTTTGTGCACCTGGAAAAGAAACCGGGGGTACATGAGTACGCGATATACGGGGTCGACCTTTTCGCACGGGCCTCTGCGCTGAGTGACAGCGGGTCCACGGATGAAACGGTCTTCCCGCCGGACAACCAGCTTAAACCGCCCTCAGACCTCACTGTGCAATATGTGCAGCGGGAAAATACGCTGATCTTTACATCAGAAAGGGAACAGAACTGGCTGAGCGCGAGGGATGCTGCTTTCCCGGGTATGGATACCTCATTCACCAGGCTGACGTTCAACTGGGTGGATATCACGGATGTCAGCGGCCTGGATGATACCCTGCCGGGCTATCTGGATAGCGTGATCAAAGGCAACCGGGCCGGAGTGTTTTACCGGCCGGGAGGGCCGCTGCAGGTTTCCGGGCTTATACAGGCAGTAACAGAACTCAGCGATACCAGTGTCCGGTTGATCACTACCGGCTATACGTTACTGGGCGGGGCGGTACAGCAGCCGCAGGTCGGGGATACTGACCTGGGCAAATTCGCAGGGAGCCTCTTGCTGGCCGGGGACGGGCAATATACAGTATTGTCGGTCGCCAACCTGCCCGGCGGGCCGGGAGGCTTGTCTGTGCTTGTCATTACGGTAGCGAAAAACAGGATAACGGAGATGGCTGACGAGGACCCGGAAAACCCTGGTTCTACCAGTACGCGTTCCTATTATGTGGCCCCCGCCAGGGGCAGCAGGTTCACGCTCGCGGAAAACCTGGGCGAAGCCGGTAACTGGCAGCCGCTGCAAAAAAGCCTGAAGCTCATTGATCACAGCAGTACGGGAAGCCCGTTCATTGAGACCGTTTATGACGGGGAAGGGAACCCTTCCAAATTCTGGGTCGGCGGGATCCATGCACAGGCAACGGTCAGCGTGGCAAAAGATAACACGGGTAATGTCCTGCCGGGGTACTACCAGGTACTTTGTGTCCCGGGTACAGTGCTGACACCCCACCCGCAGAGCGTGCTGCCTTTTGATCCGGCCGATCCCCTGGCCAATTCACCGGCGTCGCTGCATGAGCCTTACGTCGAATGGTATAATGGCAAGGTATTTCTGGCTTTGCCCGGCGATACCGGGGAACAGAAATCAGTTGATGTCGTGGCGATTAAGAACAGTTCACCCCTGACCCTGTACGCCTATGACCCCGGTTATCTCAGCGGGGACAGACCGATATTGACGCCCGATAACCCGCAAAGGGTCATGACCGTCAACTACCACCCGGGTTACCGCGCCTATTTATTGACAGAACCGGGGCCGGGCGGTTTTAACCGCGACAGCCTGTTACCGGCAGCCGGCGCCAATGATAAAAAATCAATGCTGGCGCTGCAGGCGATCAGGCAGACCGAAGGAAGCCCGGTGTATGTGTCGGCGGTTTCCCTGCCCGCTATTTTGCTGGCGCTGTACATCCAGCAGCCGCTGCCGCCGGAAAGGCCGCAGGCCGCAACGTTGAAGGTGCGTCCCGACGCGACCGGCCGGGCTGCTTTTACTTTTGATCTCCCGGTACCGGCCGGCACCGGGCAGCTGAAGCGGGAGCCTTTTGGCTGGAACTTTTACCGCACGCATAACGAGCTGGTACTGCATAGCCTGTACCTGCCTGCTACGGTGGACGGTATTTTAGCAGACCTCGCCGGTTTCAGGACGGACCCGTTTTTCGCGGACCGCTACCTCGGCCTGCTCGACCTGCAGTTTGATCCGCCCGGCTCCGGGCTTTTTAAGCAGTACCCGGTAACGACCGCTGATGATTCAGAAGCGAGCTACGGTTTCCCGGTACCCGATCTCCCGGAACTGCATAAAGACAGGGAGGGGAATGACCTTCCTGCCGGCTCCGCTGCTCTGATTGCGAACTATGAACAGGCTATCCACACCACCTTGCTGCCCTTAACGGAACAGACGCCGGTGCTGGCTTGTATCAGGACAGGACAACAGACCGATAACAAGCCGCCGGTGATCCGCAACCGCGACGGTGTGCTGCTGGGGCCCGGGGATCCGGACTTTAACCCTTTTCCGATGATCCGGCAATATCCCGGCAGCAGCGCGGGAAGCTATTATGTCCGGTTTACGGATTATACCCTCAGGGGCTCCGCGCGTTTCCTGTATTTCTATGCGGCGGCTGAGGTCACCAACCGGCTGGAGATCGGTCCTTTGGGCGGCTTTACCGGCCCTGTTACAGTGCTGGATACCTTGCCGAGAGAAGCACCGGTCATCCGCTCGTTCTCCACAGGGCTGAACGAAGGAGTAAGTGACAGCCCGGTAGCGGTTACCTTTAAGCTTTCGCCTTTCGCTGCCTACGATACGATCACCGGTGTCCGGGTATTCCGTGCTTCCGACCCGGAGAAAACGGCCCCGCTGGCCGGTATGGATAGTTTTCTTGATGTGCCTTTGGTCAGCGACCCGCTGACCGGGGGACTGACGGCGACGGATGATTTTTCGGAGATGGCAGTGCTGCCGCTCGGGGAGACAGTTTATTACCGCCTGGCCTTTGTCCGGCAGATCAGGAATGAACTGGAGCAGGAGGAGGCAGTGCTGTCACTTGGCTCCGATGTGACAGCTGTTAAGCTGATCGATATGTTCAACCCGGAAGCGCCGGAGTTGAACTATGACCCTGCGACGCATGAGCTGCAATGGCAGCCGACGGCTAACAAAGGGACCTATTTCCTTTACCGGCAAAACAGCAGGGGGAACTGGCAGGTCATCAGCCAGCAGGCCAATCCGGATAACCAGGCGATGTCCTTCCCTGTCACGCTTCCGGGCCCGGATGAAAACGGTAATGTGGTTTACAGCCGGTTTAAGGTCAGGGCACAGAACGCCTCCGGTCTGTTCAGCCTGTCCGATAAAGAATTGACTGTTTGATGCAGCTTCGGGCCGGAAAAGAAATATAAATTAGTAATAACCATAAAACGAAAACGCAATGGCGGTAATAGACGATGCATACATCGACGGGGTGATCAGTTCAGCCGGGCCTTTTAACCCTGCTTTGAATAAGACACAGGGCGTCAGGCTGCGCCAGCTGGTCAAAGATTTACGGGATGGCCTGCAGCAGGAGATCGACGAAAATGCCGGGGCTGAAGGCCCGCAGGGGCCTCCCGGACCACAGGGAGCAACAGGACCTGCCGGCCCGGCCGGGGCAAACGGTGCAGGGGTAATATCAGGCGGTGCGGCCGGCCAGCTCCTGGCAAAGGTTAATGGAACTGATTATAATACACACTGGATCGATGCTCCCGCCTCGGGGGCGACGCCGGGCGGCGGAACCAACCAGGTGCAGTTCAATGTCACCGGGGTGTTTACGGGCTCTTCAAAACTGACTTTTGACGGCTCTGTTTTAAATATCAATAATGCTGCTTTATATGTCGGAGGAGGCGCTTTAGATCCGTCCGCCTTATTTCAGATAGACAGCACTGCAAAAGGGATCTTAATTCCCCGGATGACCCAAGCCCAAAGGCTGGCGATCATATCTCCCGCGATCGGTTTGCAGGTTTACCAGACAGATGCAGGTACTTACGGCGAGGGGCTTTACCAGTATAAGTCAACTGGTTGGGGACCGTCATCCGGAGGTATCGCAGGGGCGACCGGGCAGATCCAGTTTAATAATGCCGGAGGAGCAGGGGCTTCACCTTATCTGACTTTTGACCCATCTGTCAAATTGTTGTCCGTTGGCGGTATTGCTTTTGGTGCCGGCCCCGGGACAGGGATTTCTAATGTAGTTGTGGGCGACGGGTCGACGTTACAGCATAATACAACAGGTACTCAAAACTGTTTATTGGGTACGTATGCAGGGAACGGCAATACTGCGGGTAGTTTCAATTCATTTTTTGGCACAAGTGCAGGTTACAGGAACATATCCGGAAACCTTAACGTGTTTTTTGGCCATGAAGCAGGCACGGGTAATACCGATGGAAATTCAAATGTCTATATAGGCAACAATTCCGGATCCGGTAACAGTCATGGCAGCTATGGCATTTACATTGGTATACAGGCCGGGTACAAAAAGGCCGATAATTCTCTACTGGCGGATCCGTCTTACGGTATTTATTTGGGCTGGCAGTGTACAGGACTGTCAAATAATGAAGTTAATTCGATCGTTATAGGCGCAGTCGCTCAGGGTTTGGGTTCCAATACAACCGTCATCGGCAGTAGCGGGACCACGCTGACCGCATTATACGGCTCTTTGCTGTTGGGTACTACGACCAGCATACCCTGCGCGCAGTTAGTGGTCAATTCTACTGCAAAGGGTGTTTTATTGCCCCGGATGACCACCAGCCAGCGGGATGCAATAGCTTCACCTGTCGCGGGTCTTGAGATCTACAATTCAACAACCAATAAAAAGAATTTTTATAACGGTTCCGCATGGGAACAGGTAACATCAGCTTAACGGGTTGACCAATTAAAGGATGGCCGGTAAAGCCAATTCCTTCACAGGCGCAGGGCACTCAGAGGGAGACAACCAGTAGCATCCACTTGTGCCTGGTAAGTAAGACGCCTGCAAGGACTGAGCCGGAAACTTTCTTTACCATTTTGTGATCATTGGACTGATCATAAGATGGTGATTTTTAACTATAGAATGCAAACTATAAACATGGAGAACAAGACTTTTAATTTTAATATCCCCCTATTGGGTTTGGATGGCGTGCCCTTCGTGAACCCTGATTCCACGCCAACTACGCTGGGGGCCCAGCTGGCTCCTAAAATTGCCAGCGCTACCCAGGGCGATGCGCTGAAATTATTGAACTGGGCTATAACCATCTATAATAATAAGGATCTGACTTTGGATCTGTCAGATGAGCTTACTTTAAAAGATTTTATTAAGAACAGTGATTTGCCTGTAATCGTTAAAGGGCAGTTACTGAAGGTTTTTGATAAGTAAAAGTATGCCTGGCTATCTTCCTAGCTCATACTACAACCTGGGGGCTGATGGTTTACCGGATAACTACCAGGACTGATCCTGCCCTGCGGCCAAAGTCAAAGCCGAAGACTAAAATATTTGATATCTGTACAATTAATAAACCTAAATAAAAACACGATGGCGGTAATAGATGATTCATACATCGATGAGGTGATCATATCGGCAGGGCCTTTTAACCCTGCTTTGAACAAAACACAGGGTGTCAAACTGCGCGCGCTTATCAAAGCGTTGCGTGATGGCCTTTTAGAGGAAATCAACGAGCATGCCGGGACCGAAGGTCCGCAGGGCCCACCCGGACCGAAAGGCGACCCGGGCTCCCAGGGGCCCCCCGGACCCGCCGGTGCTGCAGGAACAACCAAAGTATCCTTTAACTTTTATCAAACCGTAATTTAATGAACGCATCATCCAATCAATTGACTTTTACTACGCTTACTGCTGATTATCCTGCGGTAAGGATCCCGGCCGGCACAGCTGCCAATACGCCTACGCTCATCACCCAGGGGGCCACCAATGCCAGTGTATTGCTTGACCTGCTTTTCCGGAACCTGGATACTGCAAATGCCAGGCTGTTCGATATCTATATCGGCCCGAATACTACTGCGGAGAACAATATCGTGCAGATCAATGTACCGGCCAATTCAGGCAATAACGGCTCGACTTCCCTGTGTTCACTGGCCGCACAGGCACCGGCGATCTTTGATCTTGACCTTGCAGGGAACCGGGTTATTACCCTCGAAAGCGGTGTACAGGTTTATGTGGTCAATAAGGTCGCTTTGACGTCGGATATTTATGTCAGGGCAAAACGCAGGAATTTCTGAGGGGCCGGGATCGGTATACCGGATAATTCGGTAAGGAGAATTAGAGGCACAGCGTGCTTTATGTTTCAACCTAATAAAAAAATGATGCTTTCAGCTGTCAATACCTCACCGGTGCATATCATGTACCTTCGGAAAAAAAATACCTGGTACTCCGTACGGGACGGGAACTGGACGGACCCGAATATCTGGAGCAGTAATGGTAACGGCAGGCGGGGACATAAATACCCCCAGGAGGGGGACAACGTCGTCGTGAGCCATTCGGTACTGATCAACGACAATTTATTTGTGAGTTCCGGGAACGTGATCAACGATCTTACTGTTACCGGTAAACTGAGTTTCAGCAACTCAGGCGCTCCTTCTTTTAACGTAATGGGCAATTTGTATGCGGAAAACGGGACGATCGATCTGACAGGGGGATCCGGACTTCAATTCAACGTATATAGCGCTGTAACCAGGTTCGGTACGCTGCTGCCCGGGACACTGGGCCAGGTCGGCTTTGTGGGAAGCTGTTCCCAATACATCAGTAAGCCGCTTTCCGGCGATTTTTACAGGATCTATATATTTGACCCGAAATATGTGTATGGCAATATACCGGTGACCAAATATGTGATGTACGATCTGGCCGGAGTGGCTGTTGTCGGTTCTTACCAGGTTATTCTCGAACTGGGTAACTATGATGTGGAATTTAACAGTGCCGGCTTTACGTTAACCGGGTACAACCCGCCAGGTGTAATTCCGGCGTTAAGCAGAAAGGGAACCGGAACAACGGTATTTAAAGGGCTTTGCACAGGTTATTCGGGAATGGATCTTGGAAACAACCCGGTAGAGTTCAGGAATGGCCTGAGCGGGGGAGGTACGATCAATGCCGGTCTGGTTAATTTTACGACAAATAATCAATCCATCAGGGGATCGGTAGCGACAACCCCCACTACGCCGGTTTTAATCGGGCTTGGCCTGACTTTGACACTTGAGGGCAGTACCGCAATCCAGGGGGGCATAACCGGTACAGATGCCGCAAGTATATTTTACTGCAGTCCGGGTTCAAACCTGACGCTGGGAGGCGCTGCCTCAGAGCCAATGGTGACGGGCCAATGGAATCTGGCCGGTTTTGTCACTTATTCATTTACGAGCGGCTCTTTTGTCATCAAAAAGCCCAGTTATGATAACTTTAATATTTTCAACAGTAATTGTGCCTATGTGCTGGGAACCGACGTTACCTGTTCGACCTTTTCGTTCTTTCAATCAAGTCTCGACCTGGCGAATTATAACCTGACGGTCAACGGTGCAATGTCTATTCAGGCTGCCCAGCTAAAAAGAACAGGTACCGGGAATACCATTATCAAAGGCTTGTTCAGTTACGGGGGGTATAGCCAGATCGACCTGGGAAGCAGCACGCTTGAACTGCAGGCGGGCCTTCGGACCCTAACGAATTTTGATAATAATAACTGGAAAATGGGAACGTTGCTGATGAGTACGGTGAACCAGACATTCAGTGTAAATAACGCCGGCAATTATCTTAACCTGACCGGGAACATCGAAATAGCACCCGGACTGACGGTGACCAATATTTCCAATATTACCGTTACCGGAAATATTAACGGGCAGAATGCCTCCAGTGTTTTTGACTGCCAGGGCCTGACTACTTATCAGGGTACCCAGGCACCTATGCAGACGGGCATTTTAAGGTGTAATACGGCCAGCAATACCTTCGACTATGCGCTAAAAGGGAACCAGGACGTTACCCCGGGAACCTACCGTAATCTGACACTGAGCGGCAGCGGAATAAAAAAATTGTCAGGTAATGTCAGTGTCATCAATATTTATAAACTCAGCAGCCCGGCTACGCTGGATAATAACGGCTTTACGTTAACTAATCCCTGAACAGTTAACTGATTAAAAACGTATAGCCGGCAAGGGTCAATATGCAGAAAAAGCTGTATGGAAAACGTTGATAAATTTGCATCGCCACACGCTGCGGCCACTAGAGATGCCCGTTATCTTTAGTGGCATGACAAAAGCGGAAAACCTGCTGCTCATCAATTTGCCATAGGACACTGATCAACGGAGGAAGCACTTCCGCATGATCTTTCCATGCAAAAATGAAAATAACAAACGGACGATAGGGGGAAGATGAAATATGGAAGGCTTTGGGCTAAGCAGCAGCCACAACGGAGCCTCTTTACCTTTTTAACTGTTCCTTCAGAAGTTCAAATTTCTCCCTTTCACTCTGCAGCAGCTTTTCATAAAGTGCAATGACCTTTTCAATCGGGTTGAAGTTATTTTGAATGGACTGGTCGTGAAAATTATTGATATTATTGAAGATAGATTCCTCGGTGAAGTGTTTCAGTCCTTCCAAACTGACGCCAAGGGCTTCCGCAATCCGGGCAAGGGCTGCTTCTTCGACATGTTCACTTTGTTCGATTTTAGATACGGCCTGCTGGCTGATACCCAGGCAGTCAGCCAGTGCTTCCTGCTTCATTCCTCTCAGTTCCCGGATACGTGATATTTTTCTCCCGATATGAATCGCATCTTCCATGGATCAAATATAAGAAAAAGACGTTGCAAAAAAATGTTGTGAGGCAGTTGTAAATAACAACCTTTCTGTGGTTCGGTACTTCAACTGCCCGGATTATCTTGCGGCTGTTTAAGCGGGGCAAAAAATGACAGATCAAAAAACGGACACAGCGTCAATAAAAAAACGGGCCAGTAAATTTACTTTTTTTATTGGGATCGATGTATCACGGGACGAGCTGGATTTTACCGTATTAAAAAATAATCAGTTCCTGTCACACCAGGAAACCAGGAATTCACCTGAAGCCATAAATTCGTTTGTGCTTGAACTAAAAAAGCTGTTAGGTTTCAGGATGCCGAAAGCGCTGTTTTGCATGGAAGACACCGGCTATTATTGCAACCACCTGCTTTATGTTCTGGAGCGCAAGAAAGCGGCGGTGTGTCTCGAAAACGCACTGCAGATAAAAAAATCACTTGGAATAACGCGGGGCAAGGATGACAAAATTGACTCTCAGCGGATCGCCATGTATGCCTGGAAAAACCGGGGTGAAATCAGGTTGTGGACACCTAAAAGGCCGGCCGTAATCCTTTTGGGCAGTTTGTTCAGACTTAGGAAGCGCTTACAGGGGGTATCTTTGTCGTTGAAAGTTCCGCTTGCAGAACAGGGTACTTTTGTCAACAGGAAATTGCAGCAGCAGCATGTTTCCATTTGCCGGAGAAGTTTGGAAGCTACCAAAAAAGATATTGAACGTACAGATCAGGCTATTGATAAGCTCATCAGTTCCGATGACAACATTAAGCGCCTGCACGAGCTTATTACCTCCGTACCCTGTATCGGAAATATTACGGCATGCCTGATCATTATTTGTACCAATGAGTTCAGGGATATTGCTGATGCGCGAAAGTTTGCCTGTTACGCGGGCGTGGCGCCGTTTGAGAAGAGTTCCGGAAAATCGGTCAATAAGCGAAGGCATGTGTCATTTATTGCCAATAAGGAAATGAAAGCCCTTTTACACATTTGTGCAATGGGAACGCTTCGGCAGCAGGGGGAAATGAAAGCTTATTATGACAGGAAGCGGCTGGAAGGGAAGCCCGCAATGCTTGTCCTGAATGCGATCAGAAATAAGCTGATCAGCCGGGTTTTTTCTTGTGTAAGGCAAGGGAGAAAATATACTGATGAATATAAAATTCTACCCGGAAGCATGGGGTTCCAGTCAGTCAGGGCTAAGGAGATAACAGTCCCCCGCTAAAAGATAAACAACAGGTTGAACTAGCTAAGCAATATGGTGTCCGGGCTAATAAATCGTTCCAGTCACCTGTTGTTTTACCCATAGCATAAAGAACGGGCAATAGGCGCAAAAATGAGGAAAGGATCTAAACAACAGGTTGAACTAGCTTAGTAATATGGCGTCCGGGCTAATTAATCGTTCCAGTCACCTGTTGTTTTACCTATAGCATAAAGAACGGGCAGTAAGCGCAAAAATGAGGAAAGGATCTAAACAACAGGTTGAACTAGCTGAGCAATATGGCGTCCGGGCTAATAAGTCGTTCCAGTCACCTGTTGTTTTACCTGTAGCATAAAGAACGGGCAGTAAGGGTAAAAAGGAGGAGAAGATCTGAAACAACAGGTTGAGCTAGCTGTCTAATATGGCGTCCGGGCTAATAAGTCGTTCCAGTCACCTGTTGTTTTACCTATAGCATAAAGAACGGGCAGTAAGCGCAAAAATGAGGAGAAGACTAAAACAACAGGTTAAACTAGCTGTCTAATATAGTGTCCGGGCTAATTATTCGTTCCAGTTAACTGTTGTTCTTACCCATAGCATAAAGAACGGGCAATAAGCGCAAAATGAGGAAAGGATCTGAACAACAGGTTGAACTAGCTATCTAATATGGTGTCCGGGCTAATTACTCGTTTCAGTCACCTGTTGTTTTACCTATAGCATAAAGAACGGGAAGTAAGCGCATAAATGAGGGAAGGATCTAAACAACAGGGTGAACTAGCTGAGCAATATGGCGTCCGGGCTAATAAGTCGTTCCAGTCACCTGTTGTTTTTACACACTAAAAAACGGGTATTGAACGTAAAAGCTTTCAACAACGGATGTATTAACATAAACAACAGGATGGACTAAATCATGAATATAGCGTAAAGGCTAATTATTCGTTACAGTCACCTGTTGTTTTTACACGCTAAAAAAAGTATTGAAGGTAAAAGCAGGGAAATGGATATCAACAAAGGATGTATTAAACATAAACGACAGGATGGACTAAATCATGAATATAGCGAACGCCTAATTACTCGTTACAGTCACCTGTTGTTTTTAAACGCCGATGAAAATGTTGTTATGTACCGCCCTATTTAGCTTCCCACAAAATATATTCATTGCTGAGCATCGTCATTTTAAAGCCGGTATAACCCGGAAAACATTTGCGCATAATGGTTGATTTTGGCCCGAGGTAATCGGATGGCAAAATTATATACAGCGGACCGGCGTGACCTTTGTACACATAGTCGTCGTAATCGATAGCTACTTCGGCGCCGATGGTCTCCACCGTAATGGTGCGGTTATGTTCAATCTCCAGGCTCAGGTCGGGGCTGTTGAACACAAAAATGGCGTTGGTATTCTGCCTGTCCAGGTTGCGGATATAGTTTAACGACGGCTGATCAATAAACAACTGTGCGATCCCTGAGTATCCCCTTGCGCTGGTATTTTTATTTTGGAAATAGCCTGGTACAAAATATCTGTAGCTGGAATAGGCTATCACAAAGCATATAAAATAAAACACATACTTATAACCCCGTTGCAATCCGCTTACCAAATAAATAATGCCCGGTGCAGCAATCAACCCGATGAGCCTCAAATGCCTGGCCTCGTACGAGATATAAGCCTGCCTCAAAAAAGATTGCCCGAAAAACAACACTGCCGCAACGTAAAAAACAGTCAGCAGCAATACGTAGTTTTTGTCAGGTACTTTTTTTACAATAAACCTGATCAGCAAAACGCTTAGTATGGCACAAATAAGCACAGTGATAACACCCCAAAAATGGGTGAACATGGGCGTATCATCATGAAACAAGAGGCCGTTTGAAAGGTCGTCAATGGAAAAGGCTGTGAGTATCGGCGAAGCCAGCGGGAAGCCAAACGTTTCCCAGGCCAGCCTGATCCCTGCACCGCCTGATGAAGGGTTACCACCTTTTGAAAGATAAAAATGGAAAATCATGAATAAGGACAGTACAGCCGGGACACCTATCCAGATCCCGTTTTTTATCCAGTTGATGATATCTTTGGAGCCTAATGAAAGCCTGATCCACAAAAAGCAGCAAGCGGCGGCAAACATCCATAAAAATGATGATTTGCAAATGAAGCCGGCTATGCCGGCTATAAAAAGGAATACAACCAGTTTCCAGCTGGTCTTTTCAATCGCCATACAGCCGTATAAAAACCAGCCGGTGTAGCCAAAAAGCAGCAGCTCGCCGCCGTTATAAAATACGTACGGCGTGAAAAACGATTGTTGAATTACGATAAACAGTACGCTTAAAGCCGAGATCATGGGCGTAAATCCGGCTTTTTTAAAGAAGAAATAGAACCCGTAAATTCCTGATAAAGAAAACAGCAGGGTTACGATGGAAGAAGCCTGCCCGGTATTAACGCCGAAAATAAGTTTGAAAACGTAGGGTACCAGGTACTGTCCCGGCGACCACCATGCCAAAAAATCGGGTATATTTTTACTGATATCGGCCTGATCGGGTTTCAGGTTGACATTGAACTTCGAGCCCAGCTCCATCGCGCGCATTACCTGGAAGCCCCTGCTGGGGTCGGGGTAAATAGCTGCCGGGGCCATGATCAGCATGATGCCCATAATTAAAACAATCCCGCTGATAACCAATAAAATGATCTGGTGGGTTTGTAGTTTTTGTTTTTTCAGCATGTTTTATTTTAAGCAGATGATGTATAAGTTTTAACTGATTTCCCGTTCGCGGACCTTTACCGCCGGGTTACCCTGGTAAACGCTGTACGCTTCCATGTTTTTTGTGGCAATGGAACCGCTGGTCAGTACTGCGTGCGATGCCGCTTTTACACCCGGATTTACCATAGCCCCGGCGCAGATCCACACCCCGTCTTCCAAAATTATACCTTTGGTTATCAAATCAAAGGATGTTTTTTTGTAATTGTGGCTGCCGGTTAGCAGCACGGCCCCCTGCGACAGGCATACGTGTGCGCCGATATGGATAAGCACCAGACTATCTATCCATACATTTTCGCCTATCCAGCATTCATCGCCTATGTGCAGGTTCCAGGGGTATTTGATATTTACACAAGGCTTAATAGTTACGTTTTTACCTATCCCGGCACCAAACAGCTTCAGAAAAAACACCTTAAACGCGCTTGATGGTATAATGCCCGTTTTAAAAAATACCGCATTAAAATAGTACCACAAAACACGTTTTAAAACGTTGCCGCCGGGATTATAAGGATGATTGTTATAGGTTGAAAGATCAGTTCTGGACATTGGCGCCGGTGAGCTTATCATTACGTTTAACCCAAATATACAGGCTAAGCGCTATAATGATATAAAGTATAATATTAAAAATGGTATGATGGTCAATGATCCGGCTGGCTTTTTTCGACCAGAAGATGGCCAGCAAAACAAAACGTGCCACGTTTAGAAGTTCAATAACAACGATGCCCGAAAACAGGAAAATAAGTTTTGACCGCAAGGGGGACGGATAGGCCAGCACAAAGGCCGAAAAAAAGCTGATCAATCCCAGACCCAGGCAACTGTATACAAGTGCAAGCGTTCCTTTGCCTGCAACCAGCAATTCGTAATTATTATCGATAGCAGCATAGCCGAGCCACTTCAGGATCATTACACTGCAATCCAGCAAAGCTTGCCTTAATGCGGCTATATAATTCAGATGCTGGGCTAAAAAAGGGCTATAATTCCCCCCGGGATTGGTAATGCCAAAATAGAAACTATTAAAGTAATAGAAGAAGATGAAAAACAGGAAAAAAAATAGGGTAAACCGTACTGGCGAAGTATGGACGGCGGGCGCTTTGGGTTTGTTGTTTTGCATTTTTATCATTTCATCAATTTTTATATCAACAATTAACCTGAACCAAAAGCCCTGTAAAAAATGAAATATGATACCTGTGCGCCCTTCCAGTATCCCCAGCCTGAAAATCATACGGTAGCTGAAATAGAGTATCGGCCGGGTGTAACGGGGGAGTCCGTACCATAGCCGTTTGAGCCATGCGGTACGTTCGTCAGGCGATCCGAAAAGGGAGGGTTTCAGGGTCTGCCTGCGCAAGCGGGACATCCGCTCCACTTCTTCCTGGGCCAGCAGGTCGCTATAGCGGTTATGCTTGGCTATCCAAAAGCTGATATTGTTCTCTTTTAAATTTTCTTCCAGGATATGTTCGTCTTTCCAGATCTGTGTTTTACCTGGCACGATGAACCGGTGGTCCATGTTCTCGTTAAGGTCGGAGTAACCTGATCCGTAGCGGAACATTTTCAGGAGATAGAAGGGGGCATAACCGCCATACCTGATCCAGCGGCCTTTGAAGTAGTTTTTACGGTTAAAATAAATACCATTGACGCCTTTGTATTGCTGTTCATCAAAATTTCGCAGCTTTTCCTTTAGCGCAGCGGTCAGGACCTGGTCGGCATCGAGGCAAATAACCCAGGGGGTTTTGACGTCAAAATTTTTGAGGGCAAAATCCCATTGCCTGGGATGGTTTTCAAAGGGGTGCTGCAGTACTTCTGCTCCGGCATTTTGCGCGATAATGACCGTATCGTCTTCACTGCCTGAATCCAGGACAAAAACCGGTGCGTTAAGCCCGGCCAGGGAATCCAGCAGGCGGGGCAGGTGCAGGGATTCATTGTAGGTCAGTATAATAAATGAATAGGGCGTCTCCAATGTTGTGTAACGATATGACCGTATAAAGCTATGTGTTTTTTATCAAACCCTCGTCTGCGGGGTGGTACGGGATTCCCGGGCTGCATGAATAGCCGCCGCGGGAAATTGGGAGGAGCCGTTATCGTTCTTTTAAGACATGCGTTGCGACCAGGATTTTATGAATAGCCAGCATGGTCATATAACTCCAGAACACCGAGTTGATCAGGAATTCGAAACTGAGGCCTCTCCAAAGGATCTGGAAGAGACCGCTGAATATCAGCGCTGTGCCCAGAATATAGCCACCGAACAATTGTTCTGCCTTTGCTGAGATCAGCTGCGCTACCGCTCCGTAGATAAACATGGAGAGGAAAATGCCCCAGGCCCCGCCGCTGAGGTAAGCGTCAACAATGAAGGCCGGTTTGGCGGACACATTGGATGCCCTGTTGACCACCCCTGCATCATATACACGCTCCATGACAAGGTCTTCGGTTATCGGCTTGGAAGGCCAGCATATGCGGGGAACGAGCACTATAGCAGATTGTTTGACCAGTGAAAGCCCGTAGAAGTCCACATTTTTGGGTGTTGACTGGACGAATTTGATAAACATATCTATTTCGCTTAGCCTGTAGATCAGGAAACCCCAGTTGGAATCGTCCTCTTCCCCGTTCGTACTGTTCAGTGCCGCATCCAAAGCAAGTTGTGTGGCTTCCTCGGTATTGGCGTCGCCGCCCCAGGCGTTCTGCCTGAAAATGCGGTTATAGGTCGGAAGGAACATGAACAAAATCAGCAAAGCGGGGATGAAAATGGCCGCGACCAGCTTTTTGTAGCTTGGATAAAGAAAAATGCCCAGTACCAGTACGCTGATAATGATAGGCTCCTTAAAACCGGATATCAGCGCTTGGTAAAAGTTGAAAAAGTAGAAACAGAGACAGATCAGCGTGTTGCCTGTTTTTTTCAGGGGGATGGCAAAAGCAAGGGCCAGTGTTCCGGCGATGAAGCTCAGGGAGTTCAGCTGATAATAAAACTGGGACAGGCCCGGAACCTTCAGAAATAAAACGGATACAGGAAAGCTGATCACTGCAAAGCCCATCAGCAGGTTGGCCAGCTTTTGTTTTTCGATATAATACGCCGATTTGACGGGGTAATTCATAAAGATCAGGATACCACTTACAAATGCGGCGTGGCTCAGGCAATAATACCGCTGGCACTGCGCGATATATTCCAGTGTGCCCCGGTTGACCAGCACATAATTTTGTCTGACAAAATTCTGGTAGCCCAAAGCGTTCATAAAGTAAAATATGGAGGTACATGCCATGTAACCCGCGAAGATGATATGCACCAGGAAAATGGGGCGCATGAGCTGCTCTGCAACGCTGCGGTCGCCGGGCAGTGGCTTTACCCAGCCGCTTAAGGTTAAAAAAAAGATCAGGAACGAACCTGTCCAGGCGATCATATAGGATAAAGAGGTATCGTTTTTAAACAAAAGCGCCAGCAGCCAGGGCAGGTAGAGCACGATCAGTCTTTCATAGGAAACATTTTTTTGATACATCTATTCAGGTATGGCTAACAGGTTTTCGCTGGCTATCAGGGCCGGATCTCTGATGAGTTCACAGCCTGCCGCATATATTTGGTAGGTCCGGTATCCACAATGATGCAGCATCGCAAGACAATCGGTAATGGACTGCCCGGTTCGGGTCCAGTAGGCCGCGTCGTATTCAAATATGATCCGCGGCCTGTGCCGCATAATGGTATTTTTTAATCCCCGCAGGACATGGTATTCAAATCCCTCTACGTCGACCTTGATCAGGTCAAGCCGTTCCAGGCCGGCAATTTCTGCGACCTGGTCCCCGATCCTGACCGTCAGCTCCTGCTGTGTCTGCCCGGTACCGGTATCGTTTAAGCTAAATGTTCCCTGGTTCCAGTTGTGCTCGTTAATACGGATGCTCCGGGTTTCCTCTTTATCTGATAATGCGATGGGGAAAAGACTGACATTGGTACAATGGTTTAAAGCCAGGTTTTTTTTAAACTTTTCCTGAAGGTAGCCGAGCGGCTCAAATGCATATACCTTTCCGCCGGTCCCGACCCGGTTGGCCATGCGGATACTTTGAATACCGATATTCGCACCGATGTCCAATGCCGTAAAACCGGGTTTAAGGGAAAGGTTGATGAGCGTTCTTATTTCAGTTTCATATACGCCGCTGACCAGTACCATATGTTCGATATAGTTATCTGAAGTGGTATAAACCGCCAGGTCTTCCTGGTTAAGCCAGGTGATGCCATCAATCAGGGCTGTCTGCGTTGCGGCGGAAGTTTTCAGCCAGCGGCTGAGCCTTTCCCGGCCGGGAAGCTGCCAGTTACGTAAAAAGCTTAATTTAATCCGGTCTGTTCTTTTCATCCAGCAGTTGATCTGTAAAGGTTTTGGCCATTATCGAAAAACTCCAGTTTTCGATAAGGGCTTTTGATGCCCGGCCCAGCCCGGCCAGGTGTACTTTGCTCGCCGTCAGCGTTTTTAAGGCCGTTATCAGGTCGTTTATATCTTCGTTTTTAAAACACAGGCCATTCTCAGGCTTCACAAGGTCGGCAGCGCAACCGCATTTGTCAGAAACCAGTACGGCTTTTCCTGCAGCCATGGCTTCGTTAACCGCCAGCCCCCAGGTCTCACCCGGCCCTGCGGATGGCAGGCAGAAGAGGTCGCAGGCCTGGTAGACAGCGGGCATGGCCGACTGGTTTTGGAATTCCAGGAAATGTACGTTTCTTTTTCCGGCGGCACGGGTTTTTAATCTTGTCTCTAAGCCTCCGTTACCGACAAACAGCAGGTGTGCCTCCGGCGTATTCAAAGTTAAAAATGCATCCAATAATAATTGCGGGGATTTTTTTTGCTCAAATTTTCCGGCAAACAGTATCAAAAGCGCGCTCGGCCCGATGCCGAGGTTCCTGCGGATCAGGGCGGCTTTTTCCGTTTGGGGCGCCCCGAACCTTTCATTATCAACTGCGTGCGGGGCGAAACTCAGTTGCTTTTCTTTCAGGCCATACTTTTTAAAATAGGCTTTGTTATTACTGCCGACGCAGAATGCGTGATCAATGTGGCGATAAACCCATTTAAGGAAAATAGTACGCATCAATTGTTTGATGCCTTTTTCCTTATCCAGGAGGGTCGAGTCCCCCCGGAAAAATACCGGGATCCTGTTTTTAAAATGCCGGATCACTTTTAAATGACCGGCATAGGCCCATCCATACACCAGCAGGGCATCTGCAGCATAATTACGGATATCCTGGATGAGTCCCGGGGTAATAATCCCCTTAAAATGGTGTGAGCCCGGGGCAGGAGAGGTGTTCAGTGCCCACTGGTAGGGATAGCCCTCCAGCAGGGGGATATCCCAGCTGACAGCTTTTCCAAAGCCGGGGTCGAACTTTTCCTTCGCTTTTTCGCCCCAGGTATAAAATACTTTTATTTCTAAGCCCTGCTGCTCCTGCAGCAGCTTAAAAACGGGGGCGTAATATTGAATGGGATGGGTCGTTATTATGGCCAGGCGCATAATGGTCAGATTTCTTGGAGTACTTTGTCAAAAAGGCTGCACTGCCGTGCGGTCATCTGTTGTGCAGAATATTTGGCTATCGCCTGCGGCTCATACTGCGGGCTCCGCTTACTGTCATCGCGGAGCCCGCTCAGGAACGCGTCGATTTGCTGCGCCTCTACCGATTCGTAGTCATACACATGCACCGCGCCATATTCCTTTAAAATGCGGATAGCGGAGCTCGCCGGGTTAAAAATACCCAGCAAAGGTTTAGCGGCCAGTGTGTAGGGGAAGATCTTTGAGGCTGTATACCGGGGATCGTCAGAGCCGGCGATAAATAGTGCGTCGGCCCGTTGCAGCGTCGCCAGCGAATGGTAAAAGCCGATCCGGTCAGTCAGTTCGGTCACCTGCTCCGCTATCCCGAATTGGCGGGCGAGCGGCAATATAGATGGCGAGCCCTGGCCTGCCGGCGCATAGCTGGTCCCTATAAAATAGCACCTGAACGGCTTGAGGCGGGGGAGGTTTCCGCTGCCGGCCCCGATGGCCCGGAACAGGGGGGCAATGGCTTTGTGCAGGTCCGCCCCGCCCCGCCCGATATAAACGATATTGGTGCAGGAGGGATCCAGGATGTTGCTGAAACCTGCGTTGTGTGCAGCAGCAATCTGCATATCGGGGTCGAACGCGCCGAATGTTATGGTGGCTGAAGGTACATCCCGGATGGAAGGGTACCGGGCCTTGAGGTCTTCGATATAATTGTCGGACACGCTGATCAGCCCGTCGGCATGCCGGATGGCCGGCCGCTCAAGGTATTTGTTCAGCCGGTAGGAAAACCAGTATTTAGGGGGCCGCTGGTCCCTGGGTTTATCACGATAATACCCGGAATGCCAGGGGTCCTGCATATCCACCACATAAGGGACACCGAACTTTTTTTTCCAGTAAGCGCCGAGGATACATACCGGGAACTGCGTCGTTGAAAAATAGATCAGGTCGTATTTTTTTTTAATTAATAAGCTGTTCACCAGTTGCCTGTAGAACCATAGTGACCGCAGCGCTATGCTCCCGAGGCCGAAGCGGGAGGTGAAGCTTTTGGGGAAGGCTTTAACGGTATGGACCCTGATTTCCGGCGGTACACTTTCCGACAGGAGGGCATCAGTCCCCATATCTGTATAAAGCGGGTCCACGGCGACCACTTCGGCATCCCAGCCGAAGGCCCGGAAATAAGGCAGGCTCATCCTGACACGCTGCATATCGGCTGCATTAACAGGAGGGAAATAGGGCGAAATAATAAGAACATTCCGGTTCACAGTTTAAATGGTTTCGATCAATTTTAAAAAATGCCTGCTTTCTGACTCCCAGTTTAATTCAGTTTGTCCCAGGCGGTAGTTTGATGAACGCGTCCGGTGCAGGAGTTCGGGTGAAATTAAATAAGCATCGATGCAGGCGCGCAGCGAGCCTTCGTCACCGGTACGGTATAATTTACCGCTGTCCGGGTATTGCTGCAAAAAGAGTTTCTGCGCCTGCGTATCGCTGGCGATCATGGCCAGTCCGCACTGGATGTAGGTGAATACCTTGTTGGTAAGGCAAATATCCCGGTTCAGCGGGACGCCTGTTTCTGTCGCCATACCGATGTCGAACTGCGCGGCAAAGCTGAACAGCTTTCCGGCCGGGACCGGGTCATGAAAATATAATTGCCCATCCATGAGGCCAGTCTGACCGGCCAGGGATAACAGGGCTTCTTTGTCCCGGGCTGAGCAGTTGCCCAGCAGGTGCAATTCTACCCTGCCGGGGCTGCCTGCCATTGCTTTAACAATGGTTTCAATTCCTCTTTCGGGGCCGACCGTCTGTGAAAACCAGAAAAGCTTCAGCGGGCCGCCCTGTTCAACATGTTGCCTGATACCGAATGGTGTTTTTGGAAAAACGTTGTTGATCACCAGGGGGGCGAGGTAATTGTAGCGGGCTGCATAGTATTCCGCTATCAGGGGACTCGCAGCCGTGAAATAGCTGGTCCGGGGGAAATACTGTTCTTCAATGTATTTGTTAAGCCGGTACATGGCATCAGTGCCGGACAGGTATTGTCCTGTATGCATGTCCTCTGCGTCGTAGCCTACAGGTACCCCCTGTTTCCGGGCCGCTTTGACCGCTGCGGGCAAGGCACCGAGGTTATGGGCGATATACAGATCTGTTTGGATACTTTTGGCAAGAGACAACGCTTCTGTGTGGGTACGGCTGATCGCATTTTCAGCCGCCCCTTTGTATTTTAAATATTTGAAAAGCAGCAGCGATAATTTTTGCCGCAGCCGGCTCCTGACATAGGCCATTTTCCCCTTCAGCGGATCCCCGCCGCAATAAACATATACACCAGGATATTTTGAGGTGATCTCTTCATCGTATTGCAGGGCCCATGACTGGTAAAAACAGCAGATTACCTTTACGCGGTAACCCTGGCTGATCAGCGTTTCTGCTTCTTTGACCAGGCGCGGGTTGGTTGTCGGCTGCCCGGTGGTGATCAGGGTGATGTTTTTCAATGCCGGTTCGCTGCCTCCAGATAAAGTTGTTCGTATTGACCTGCCAATACCGCAGCGCTGAATTTGTTTTCAGCGACCTCCCTGCAGGAATGCCGGCTAAGCTTTGAAAGCTGCCTGACCGCCGCGGCCATCTCGTATTCTTCCCGGCAAATAAAGCCATTATAGCCGTGGGTGACCACTTCCGGCACCGCCCCCCTGTTAAAGCCGACGACCGGCGTACCACAGGCCAGGGCTTCGGCCATGACGATCCCAAAGGGTTCATCCCAGGTGACGGGCATCAATAAGGCGGCCGAATTGCGCAGCAGCTCGTTTTTTTGTAGGTTATCAACCGGACCGACGTAGCTGATCTGGTCACCATCGATAAAAGGTCTGACCTCTTTTTCGAAGTATTGCTGATGGTGCGGCTCCGCAGGGATATTCCCGGCAATGACGAGCCTTCGCCCTGCAGCCCTGGCCACCCGTATGGCTATCGCCGTCCCTTTTTCCTGCTGGATCCTTCCCAGGAAGGCCAACGGGGCATCGGCGGGCAGGCCGGTATTGAAATGATAGTCGCTGAGGTCCACACCGTTATAAATGGTGGTCACCTTTGCCGACCCTGCAATTTGCCGTGATATATAATCGCTGCAGCCGGTGAAGCGGAGCGTTTCGGGATAAGCGATCTTCATGGCTTTTTTTACCTGGGAAACAGTAGGCGGAAGCTGGTAAGATACGATCTTGGGGATCCTTGCCGGCATTAGCAGGGCAATATTACTCATCCGGCCGAAGGTATGGACGATGTCAAAACCCTGAAAGGCGATCCTGGAGGTCAGGAGATTGATCTTCAGGAAATCCCCGATGCCGTAAACTTCAGATTCCCGGTAGCCGATCAGGCGGCAGCCCGGGTCAGAAGCCCCGCTGGCATAAAGGCTGACATCGTGGCCATTTTTCATCAGCTCCCGGATCAGCATATAAACGATGCGCTCGATGCCGCCATATTGTCTGGGCGGGACCGGGATCAGCGGATTAACGATAAGGGCTATTTTCAATTTGTGTTCTGGTCATCCGGGTCAGCATATCGCGCCCGCGTGTTTGTTAATAAATAATGATAGGTATCCCGGTTGGAATCCAGGTATTTTCTGACAAAGCTCAGCCTGAATATATTCCGGAGCAGCCATTTGCCGGTGGCCAGCCAGTCTGCAGGTGTAAATTGCCGGTATAGTTCCGGTTGTTTGATCAGGAACAGGTTCGCTAAAAAGAAGCTGGCCACCGGACTGGGTTTTTGCCCGCGGTAATAGGCGAGACATTTTTTAAAGGCCTGCTGCCTGTCCCCGGCTGTCATGATAAAACTGGCCAGCAGCAGGAGCTGTGCGGAGGTCCATACCAGTGCGTCCCCCGAGCGGCTCGTATGCCGCGTCCTCGAAAAATTCGCAAGCGCCCTGGCATGAAAATAAATGGGAAAGGCCATCGCGCGTTCCCGCACGCCTTCAATGATACTGAGTTCGCAGCTGTCGGGAATAACACACTTCGCCGCATCTTTTCCGCGCAACAGCATGGCCCCGTTGGAATGGAGCCCGCCCATGGCCTGTTTGATATGCAGCCTGGTGAAGACGAGGTCTTCCGGCTGGTCCGGCCATACTGTGCTGTGGGTATTCTCCCAGCCGTTATTCTCCAGTTCCGTCCAGACATTCATATTGCACCAGGCCATGCTCAGGTGGGGATGCCGGTCCATGAGCCGGACCATCTCCCGCAAAAAATCCGGTTCCCACCAGTTATCGTCTTCCAGGATGCTGATATAGCGTTCCCGGATATTTTGGTAGGCGAGGTTGAAGCTGGCCGTTCCGCCCAGGTTCAGCGGGTGGTCTTTAACGATAAACCGTTCATCATTCAGGGAGCGGACATAATTGCCGGGAAAGTCATCGCCCGGACAATCATTGTGGACTTCGCAGACCCAGTCCTTTAAGCTCTGGGAGAGCAGGCTGTTCACCGCTCTTGGCAATAAATGGTGCCTTTTATAAGTAAAAAGATATACTCTGCAGGTTGCCATGCTTACCGGTTGTTTAAAAAGTTTTTGATCCTCCTGGTCATTTTCCAGCCCAGTAGCCGGGCCATGATTTGCGTATAGCCGCCTGCGGGGAAGGGAAGGGAGGAACCGCCGAGCTGCTTTACCTTTATAACGGCCTGTTCGACGAGTACCGGCTGCCGGGGGTAAAAGCTGTATATAAACCGCTGAAAACAGTCTGCTGCGATTTTTTTCACCTCCGGGCTGCTGCTGAATTCCAGCAGATAGCCGGTACCCAGGTCGATCGAGCGATAAGCCGACTCCGCCGCTGCGGCTGAAGTCGCGGCAGAGAGCGAACCCTGCAGCCCGCTCCGGTAATAAAGCATGGTGCCTCCTGCATATTTAAGTTCCCGCGCCCTGAGCAGTATGCGGATAAAAAACTCAAAATCATTGATCAGTGAAAGCCGCTCGTCCCATAGTCCTGACCGGAGCAGGATATTTCTTGGGATCAGCCACAGCGCACATTGCAGCATCACTTCCTTTTCGGTCATGGATGCCTGCAGCCAGTCGAATGGCCGCATATCCCCGGTCACCAGTGATGGATCAGGCCTGGCCTCATTGACCGCATCATCATAAAACCGGCCCCATGCGGAGTAGGCAATGGCATCCGTTGTGTTCCGCAGCGCCTTTTCCTGGGCTTCCAGGTAGTTTGCGGAAAGGAGATCATCGGCATCCATGAATTTGATCAGGTTTCCCTTTGACAGATGGAAGGCCTCGTTACAGGCCGCACATTGGCCCAGGTTCTCCTGGCGTCGGATAATTATCCTTTCGTCAGCCAGGGAGGACAGCTTTTGCGCAGTATCGTCGGTGGAACCATCATCGATGATGATCAGCTCCCAGTGCTCATACGTTTGGCCGATAACTGAATAGACGGTCTGCAGGATATGTGCACCCGCATTAAAGGCGGGCATGCAGATCGAGATAAGTGGCTTATCCATTGCTGAACTGCCTCCATGCGCTATTGTAATACCCTTTTTTGGATAAATCCACGTAATGGTGTAAAACGCCGCTCCCCGCGGAAACGAGCTGACTGCCGGGGTTAACGATATATTTTTCTGCCGGCAGCACTGCCGCGGTGCTGCCGGCGGTCAGCATCGCCGAAAGCGCCTGCTCCAGGTAATAGGTGCTGCCTTCTTTTTCTTCGAGCACCCTGATCCAGTGCTCCAGTTTTTCCCAATTGATGGAACTGCCCTGCAGGCCGATGGCGCCTACATTCAACAAAGAAGGGATGCGGGCACCGGCCAGTTTTTCCATCAGGATGGTTGAATAACCATAAGATTCTGTACAATCTGTCATATACAAAGGTGCTGAAGGCTCGCGGAGCCAGTTGGTCAGCTCCACAGGATCATCAAAGAACAACATATCGGAATCCAATACCAGTTTCCAGTCCGCTCCCGGCAGGGTATGGATGTCGGTCAGCTTTTTAATATGGGGGTAAACCATACGCTTATGTCTTAAGACCGGGTAATTCGCAGCAGGAAGGAGCAGATCAAGCCGCTGTTCAATATCGGCCTGTAGAAAAATGGCGGCCCCCGGCAGCTGTTTTTCGATCTGCCTGATCATGTGCTCATCGAAGGTGCCGTCGTCGACCAGGATGAACCTGAATTGATCCCCGCTGAAACGGTGCAGTGAGCTGATGCAGAACAAGGTCTGGTACAGATATTTTTTCCCGGTTAAAAAATGGACCGGCAGGCCGGCAGGCCGGGAGATGACCGCCGGAAGGCGGCCCGACGCTTTTTCCATTGACCGCCGGTTGGCCATCATCTGCCCGTAGCTGAGCAGGCCGCCGAAGCGGGCGCGTCTTTTCAGCTCAGACATGGGGTGACGGTACAGGATATCGATGAACTGCTGGATCATATTGCTGTTTTGCCTTTATGGCCCCTGAAGTATTGCTGTGAAAATTTCCTGCCATAATGTATGGCCGGCTGTTCGATCCTCCGGTACATCTGCCGGGCGATGATGCTGACAACCAGGTAGACGGACAGGTCGTAGATCAGGTTCCATACCGGCTGCCGCTTAACCGCCTCACTTTCGGTCAGTCCCAGGACGAATACCCCGATCGGAACATGGATCAGGTACACGGAATAGGAATACAGGCCCAGCGCTGAGCAAATATTCCGGGGAATCTTTATGTAATTGCTGCCCAGCACCAGGCCCGTCGCTGCTATGGTGACGAGCTTGTAATCGTTTTGGTAAACGGAACTGTTAAGCAGGCCGTATAAATTGATCAGCAGCAAAGATGCAAAGCCGAAACCGGAAATCCGGTCTGTGATCCTGAAAAAATAAAAGACGGATAGACCCAGGCCCAATGCCGGCCACTGGTCAAGGAAGAACAGCAGCCCTTCATGCTGGACCGGTAAAAACGCCGCTAATAGAGAGGTCCCTGTAAGGCTATAGATGACCTTATCCTTCCCGGCAAGGAGTGCCAGCGCTACGGTTACGTAGAACAGCAGTTCGCAGGTCAGCGACCAATAGACCCAGTTACTGGTTTCGACAGCGGTCAGCGGTGCCGTAGCCAGCGTCATGTTCGCCAGGATGGCGGCGGCATTCCTTGGCAGGTTATGGACGGCGTTTGCTCCCAGATAAAGTTTTTGAACGCAGGCAGCAAGAAGAACGACAAGGAGGCTGGCCCAATAGGGGGGATAGATCCTGAAAAACCGCCTGCTCAGAAAATCCATGCTGTTTGCTGCCTGGAAGGCAGAAAGCATGATACAGTAACCGCTGATCACAAAAAATACAGGTACGCCCAGCCAGCCGTACTTCACGGTGTTCCGGTACCAGTTGTTCGCCGGTTCGATGGCCTGGTTCAGGTGAAACAGGACAACCATCAATGCAGCGAGGAACCTGAACAGGTCTATAGCATAATTATGTTTCTTCATCAGTTAATAGCGGCCTGGCCTTCGAACAGGCCGCAGGCGGCCTGCCACTTAATATATTGAGCCGGGCTTTTCCACGCACGGCAGCTGAACCAGGACCTGGCCTTTCTGAAAGGCAGGGTCCATTTCGGTATTTTTTTCCAGGGACTGATCTGATGGCTTGCCAGCACCTGAACCCAGGATTTATTGGTATTGTTCAGGAGTTTCGCAACATAGCCCGGCTGCATTCGCGCGGCGGGGATGATATGTTTCAGGCTCAGCGCGGGGTAATAGCCGGTCCGCCAGCCTGATCTTAAGATCTCCAGTACGATATCGTTGTCGCCGCCCGAGGCCAGTGAGCTGCCGCTCCGGTCGGCAATGACCTGTTTAACGCCGCCGGTCTTTTCCAGGTAAGACCGCAGCGCCGTTTTCCGGATCGCCATGCCGGCACCGATAGGGGCCGCGGCGGGGTAAACTTCTTCCCATTTGCTGGTCAGTATTTCGTCACCGGGGTCGCGCAGTGCAAGACTGCCGTAGAATTCTTTCAGCCAGGCAGGGGGCGGCGTTTCGAAAATCGGTACCGATTTACCGCCTGCGGCACCTAAGGTGCTGTCCGCACTGAAAATGACAGCCACGTTGTCAAGATACCCTGGATCCAGCAGGTTGTCGTCATCGACCATGACAACAATCCTTCCTTTGGCCGCTTTGAAGCCGGCCAGGCGGCTGTAGGTAAGCCCTTGTTTTTGTTCCCTGATCACGACCGCCATGCCATGCCATGAAAGATCTATATTTTGCAGCACACCGTTGGTTGAATTGTTGTCAACGATGATCAGTTCCCAGTTGAAACAGGGATAGGTCTGCGCCCGGAGTGCCTGCAGCACCGCATTGATGTTCCCGGCGTCCGGGTTGTAGCTCGGGATAATAACAGAGATCTCGGTCATGTTTCCTTTTGCCATTACCGCAGATCCGTTTCATTTTTCCGGTTGACCTCTTTCCAGCCATTCCGGCTGCCCGGTAATATTAATTTAAGGATACTGAAAATAATTATCTTGAATAATTCTCGAACTGCTTTAGCCATTGTAGTTTTTGGTCCCTGGTTTTATGAAATGGGTTTTGATAAACGACGTCCCCGGTCACCAGCAGGTCAATATCCGTATTGATAAAACATTCCCAGGCTTCGTCAGCGGTGCGGACGATCGGCTGCCCGTTCACGTTGAAGCTGGTGTTGATCAAAACGGGCACGCCGGCTATTTTTTTGAATTCGGTGAGCAGCCTGTGGAATTCAGGATGTTCCGTCCCTGTTACGGTTTGTAGTCTTGCGGAGTAATCGACATGCACCACGCTCGGTATTTTGCAGCGGGGGAAATTTAACCGTTCTCGGAATGAATGATGGTCTTCCGTATTGGTATACCGCAGTTCCTTTTTTAAAAAGGCGGTATACTGCATATAGTCGGAGGGCTGGTCGATGTCGAACCAGTCGCTCACGTCTTCGCTCAGGATTGCCGGGGCAAAAGGCCGGAACGATTCGCGGAACTTGATCTTCAGGTTCATGTCCGATTGTATATCCGGTACCAGAGGGCTGGCCAGGATGGAGCGTGCCCCCAGGGCCCGTGCCCCGAGCTCCATTCCGCCCTGCACCCATCCGATTATTTTTCCTTCTGCAAGCTGCCCCGCCATGAAAGCGGGCAGGTCCTGCTTGGCAACCGGGAGGATATGTCCGGATGCTTCGGGAAAGCTTACTTTGCCCGGTCCGCCACCCAGGTAATAACCTTTGAAATCCGGCTTTTCGTCCCGGAGCGCTTTCGACTGATGAAGGTAAGCCAGCGCGGCACCAAGACCGGAGGCCATATCCCCGCCAACCGGCGAATTATATACTTTTTCGAAAATCTTGCGGTCTCTCAGTTTGCCGGCTGCAACACAGTTCTGTGCGCATCCGCCGCAGAACAGCAGGTTATCGGTATTGAAATTTGATTTTACAAATGAGGCGATCTTTAAAATGAACTCTTCAAAAATGAACTGGAGACTGGCCGCAATATCGGTATGCACGCCGGTGAGGGCATCGCCGGGTTTTCGGCTGTCGATCCCCATCACCTTGCTCACCCACGGCAGCAGTTTATTAAGGCTGTCGGGGTGAAAACCGGACTTTTTTAAGAGCCTGATGGCGCCATACTCATCTTCCCGGAATAATTGCCTGATCCGGGCAACGTAGCGCGGCCTGCCGTAGGGAGCGAGCCCCATTACCTTATATTCAGAACCGTAGGAAGGAAAACCCAGGAAATGCGTGATCAGCGTATACAGCATTCCCAGCCCGTTGGCATAAGAAAGCTCGTGGCTGATCACCGCATTATCCCGGTCTATATAGCCTATGGAAGCATTGGCGAATTCCCCTTTGCCGTCGATGCATAAGAATGCCGCTTCTGTAAAACCACTGGAATAATAAGTGGATATCGCATGGGAGTAATGGTGCCAGGCGTACCTGATTCCCGCCTTCGGAAACTGCCTGGCGATCTCTTTTTCAAAAAAGGAACGCGTCAGCTTGACCGCCGCCTTCGTATTCCCGAGCCCGCGGAACAAGCGGCTGGAAGCCCGGTCAAGATAATTGTTTAAATAGACCTGAAAGGGTTTTTCTGATAAAACGACGATATCAATGTCTTCAGCGTTGATGGCCCCGGCCTGTAAACAGTCCGAAATCGCACGGTGCGGAAATACATGGTCATGTTTGACCCGGGTATATCTTTCTTCCTGGGCGGCAAAGACAATTTTATTGTCAATGATCAGTGCCGCGTTGGAGTCATGCCCCAGCATGCCCCCGATGCCTAATATTTTCAATGTTTTGATAAGAAAAGTTTATACAGGGGAATCCCCTAAAAAAAGATTAAGTGCCTGATCGAATGCTTTAAACCCCGTCTGCGGATCGGATGCATCATGGAAATTGAGATACATCAGCACATATTCCAGCCTGCAAAGAGCGGAGATCCGCTGATAACAGGGCTGATACGTTACCTTTTCGGGGTAGATCTCCATGACCTTTGTACCGGGCCTGCAGAGGTATATATTGCTTAGGCCCGCACCATGCGGCCCGATAATATGGGTTGTGTTCCGGAGCTTGTGAATGGTCTCATCCGGCCCCAGCGCTGAAAAATCGACCTTTTCAATTTCCGGGAAAGCGTTTAAAATTTCGGACTCCCAGCTGATCTCCCTTTTGCCGAGCCCCTTTCTGCTGATTAAGATTACCTTTCGCGGTGAAGTGGCCGGAGGTAAACCGGCGCTGAGGCCAAAAAGTTTGCTCAGGGTGCCGAGGCACCACGCACTGATCTGCTGGTCGGCGATCAGGCGGCTCGTAAAGACTAATTGTTCGCACTCATAGTGGCTGGCGCCGTCCATCCATATGATTTTCGTCGTATCGATGCCCGCTTTCCTCAGCCATTTAAGTTTCCAGTCTGTGGCCGGACCGTTGAACAAAAGATGGTCGGCGCGGCTTAGCATGGTACCGAACAGCCCGGCTTTCGGGATCGATTCAAACAGAAAGTGATAATAACCGGCTTCTGCGCCGATGGTTAAAAAGGAAAAGGAAATGCCCGCAAGTCTTTTCCGTTCCGGCAAATTCAGCGCGCCGACGTAGGCGGAACGGTCGAGCCGCCGGGTCCATTCTTTAGCCGATTCATCTATAAAGCTTCTTTTGTCGATCGCATAGGCCAGGCCCAGTTGCCCTATGATACCTGCGCGCCCCAGGCTGAATATAAACCTGTCCGGTTCTTTAAATAGGCCGCCGCCCAGGTACCTGGGCTTGCCATTGATAAACCTTAACTGAAGTTCGCTGTTCAGCGGATGCGGCGGGGGGACGTAATCAATGACCGCTCCCTGCTCCCTGCATAAGATACCGTTGAGCGTTTCCGGAAGGTCCAGCGGCTGACCGCTTATGCCTGGATACAGCTTTTCAAAAGGTACGACCCGCCAGGGGTTATTGGTAAATGCCCTGACCCACCATTTTTTGATCATTTTAATCATGGTTCCTGCCAATTGTTAATGGCCTTGTTTTTAGGAGGCTCACGGAAGCGGCGATGCTGTCAACAAGCTTTTTCGGCAAAAAGCGGCTGGCACCGTACAATAGTGAAATATTACGCGTTTTCAGTTCCAGGCCATATTTTTTTTTCATGCGGATGAGCTCACCGAGGTATCGGTATGCCCGCATACGGATGAAGGCGTTTTTTACCTTTTCCAGCTCCGTCTCAAAAATAGTCCTGCTGATCAGATGCCGATAGGCTTCCAGGTAGCGTTCCAGGAACCGCAGCCTGCAATGCCAGCATAGTGCCTGGTCCCTGCTTATGCCATGATCGTGGCGTAAAGAATAGGCCATGACTTCTTTAATGACCCTGAAAACTGAGCCGGCCGCGGCCATTCTGATATGAAGATCAGTGTCTTCCCAGCATTTTATCTGTTCATTAAAGCCGCCGGTTTGTAAAAAACTGCTTCTTTTATATACTGTATTAATAACCCCCAGGGGATGGGACATAAAGTAGGCCAGCGGGCCCTCTGCAATTTCGTCCTCGGAATAACGCCATTTAATGATAGCTGCCCTGGAAACAGGATCGATCCAGTCTGCATAACCCAGCACGACGTCAGCCGGGGCCGCGCTTAATTTCTTTTCGGTCATTTCAAGAAAGCCGGCATTAAATTCATCGTCGATATCATGAAAATGAATGTAGTCGCAGGTGGCAGCTTCAGCGAGCCGGTTCCGGGCGTACCCGGGCCCTTTGTTCACTTTGCCTTCGATCACGCGGAAGCCTTTGGCAGACAAGAGCGATACCGTAGCGTCTGTGCTGCCATCATCGTAGAAGATAATTTCGTTAAACGGGACTTTCAGCTGTGCCAGGGTATTGATAAAGTTGTTGATATAGGGTACTGCGTTGTAGCAAGGGACCAGTAACGCATATTTATTCAGGGCCGTCATGGTGCTGGGGGCTCAACTGGTTTTATTATGGAATTTCAGCAGCCTGCGCTGCCGGTAGCTTTCAATTGGCGCCGCTACGATAAAGTGGATGAACAATGCGAACAGGACAGTGACCAGCAGCGCCGTAAATCCCATATCGATCAGTTTCGGGAACTTTTTGGCTGTTACAAATTTGATGACCAGCATCTGGCTGATATAGATTGGGTAGGAGAGGTTGCCCAAAAAGATATCTGCCCGGCTTTTTTTGGTAGCTTCAAAAGCAAAGGGCACCAGTAATATCACGGCAAGGAACAGGACAGCCTGCTTGGTATAACTTTCATCGAAGAACTGGTAATAAAAAAGGATGACAGCGAGAAAGATGATGTACGACACATATTGCAACGGCCGTCCGGCTTTAGCCTTAACGAATTTAACGTACAGGCGGAAGGAAAATATTCCCGCGATAAAAAACATGACCTGAGTGGGGAAAAACATATAGTTCCAGGGGTTTCGGTCGGTATACCGGGAAATCAGCAGGAGCCTTAGTCCGAGACTGGCCAGGAACAGGATGATCAGCAGGTAATATTTTCTTTTATTAAGCCAGGGGGCGATCAGGTAAAAAGCCAGTTCAACGCCGACGGTCCAGGCAATGCTGTTGAAACCAAAGTTGTAAACGGCCGGCCGGGCCTTATTGAAATCGTTCGTAAAATAGAGCCGGCCGTGGCGGTCGATGCCGAGGAGAAAAGTCCAGTCCAGCCCGATAATTAAGAGATTGGCCAGTACCAGGTAAAGATAGCTGGCAAAAGCCGGGCTGCTGTATTTGGTATAAAAATCCAGCGTCCCGGGATATTTGAGATGGTATACGATGATACTCCAGGTAAAGAGCAGCAGCAGCACAAACCAGTATACCGGGTATATTTTCAAGGCCCTGTTGATGTAAAACTGGCCCCTGCCACCCGGATTATCATATTTCTCCGTTAAGACCATGGCCATGTAAAAACCGGATATGATATAGAAACATTGTACCGCCAGGTTGCCTGAGACCGGCGAGTAGCCCATAATGGTGCTGGTATGGCAAAGCACCACGGCGCAGGCCAGTAAAAATCTTATGAATCCCATTTGAGGTCCGGGTTGATTGAGAAAGGGTTCATGTTTTTAATGGTTAACGGCCACCTGTTTCCATTGTGCTGGAATGATCCCTTCCGGGTATTCCTTTTTAATTTTGAAGCCCAGCCAGTATTTCGGGCAGAAAACCTGTTTGTCCTTTTTAGTGTTCAGATACGCTGCCCACCAGGCAAATGAGCTGTTCGAAATGATACAGACGTCAGCGTTCATCAGGATCTGGAAATCGGTCATCATATCTGCGCCCGCGAACAGGGCGCCGGGAATATGTGAAAAGGCCGAACGTGCAAAATCAATATCATCGCTGACAAAAATGACCTTGTACCGTTCCCGACCGCTTACCTGTTCCAGGCTGTCTAAATAGTAGGCGGCAGGCAGCGACAGGTCATTACTGCCCAGGTTTTCGGCCCACCAGTCGTTCAGGCCCAGGTAATCCCCCCGTCTGATATGAACGGCGACCACCCGGTTATTCTGAAAAAGCGAAGCATATTCTGCGCCGAACCGGGCTGCGATGTGTTTTTTTACACGTATGTGCGATGCCAGCCCCGGAATGATATTTTCAAAAAAAAGTTCAGACTGAAAGTACCCGCGGTAGATCTCCCGGTCTTTCAGGGCGCGAAATGACCCCGGCTCGTAATCCCCCACCGGCGTGGATTGCAGGCTTTTGAACAAGCTGCCGCAGCTCAGCTTGAAATAAAGCTTATTAACGTAATTCAGGATCGGATGATAGCCGCCGATATCGAAATAATCCGCAGCAATGAATTTTTCTATATTTTCATTCACAAAATACCGGGTACCCAGCTTAACCGCTAATGCTCTTATAAAAGCATACTGAAATAATTGGTTTCCCAGCCGGCAATCGATCGTTATGCCAACCATTTGATGTTATTTGTTATCAGCAATTGAAAAAAAATGATTCGCCGGTGTCAGTGAAGTTTGAGCCATTGATATAGTTTTACCCGGACGCGGTTGATAAATACGATCCTGTTCCAGTCCGGCACCGGGCCGTGCGCATCAGGGCTGCAAATAAGCTCGTGGTCATGCTGCCATTTCTCCTTCATTTTAGGATCGGAGGTTTTGGCGTCGATATGGATATTGGCTACGGCCAAAGGTTCTTTGATCAGGCTTCTTTTCCGGCCTTTTACCAGACGGAGCCAAAGCTCATAGTCGAGTGAGCAATGCAGTTCCTCCCAGATGGGCTGGTGGATCCGGATGCTCCAGAAGCAGGCAGGCTGGGCGAGCGAGGGCATCCTGATGAAATAGTCTAGAAACGGAAGTACTTTGGCCAGCTTTTTATATTGTTGCACTGCTGTTTCATAATCCAGGACATAGCCATAGACAAAATCTGCGTTGGTCCGTCCAAATCGCCTTATAACCTTCCAAAATGTATTTTTTAAATAATAATCATCACTGTTGATCCAGGCAAGGTAGTGCCCCGATGCCAGGCTGAAGCCCTGATTTATTGCATTGCCCTGGCCGGAGTCCTTTTTACTTTGCCAGTAACTTATCCATGGCGCATATTTTTTGATGATCCCGGCGGAGCCGTCCGTACTGCCGCCATCGATCACGATATATTCCAGGTTGGGATAGTTTTGCAGGATCACTGACCTGATGGTCTGTTCAAGGAACGCAGCCTGGTTGTAGGAAGGCGTCACGATGGTCAGTTTCGGCCAGGCGAGGGCCGGGCTGTACGATGCCGGGCTTACTTCTTCTGTCCATGGCCAGCCGGTTTTAACGCTATCTGCCGCGGGTAATTGCGCCAGTAAGCCCCTTGCCGAACAAGTCGCCGCCGGCAGGGGCCAGGCCACACCTTCTTTTTCAAATGAAGAGCGGTAGGTTTGAAGGGAAGGTAAATTAATTTTCACTTGCTGTGTTCATGTGCTCTGGTTAATTGATGGCCCGCCATAGATATGTTTTTCCCAGGTTGCCGGCTCGTATTTTTCAAATGCATGGCAGCCAAAAGGCAACCTGCCTCCCAGTTTCTTCAGGGAAGCTGAGGGGGATTGCTCAATGGAAAAACGCAGGGCAACGTCATCAGGCGGGAGGCTAAAAAGGGGCCGGAGTAAATTTCCCCAATATTTGAAAAAACCGTCTTCATTATTTGTCCCCCAGGCTATTACCTTTTTTGACAAAGCGCTGAGCAGCCGGTAACAGGTCTTTGTTTTTCTTAAGGAAAGACCGCCGTTGCCGACGTTGCTGACTTTGTAACCGGTCCTTAGTACCCTGTTGACCGCGGCCAGCAATCTGGAGTAGCCCTTTAAGAACTGCATTTCACCCTGATGATTCTCATGGGGCATATGGGGGGCGCCGATAAAATCGTACCCTTTACTGCACCAGTAAGCAAGTTCGTCCCTGAATACATACGCATCCAGTTGGTAGATCAGGATATATTGATAATCAAGAAAGGTTTTGTAAAAACCGGCCGACAGCATCAGCTTATTATAGCCTGCGATGCCCTCAAAATAATGATCTTTGAACCTGACCGCTTTAAAGTGCAGGCCGAACCTGTCGCAGGCCGCCCGGTACTGCGCCATGTTCAATTGAACAGGGGCGACGAATATGATGGGATGACCGCCGAGTATTTCCAAGCAGCGGGTTAAGGATAATAGTTCCTGCGGGGCCGGTTGCTCCTTGTAAACCGGGATCAATACTGCTGCCATATGATGGGTCATTTCTTCAAAAGAATTCTCCGGATGCGTTTTAGTGCTGCCCTGCACCTGTTCAGGAAATATTTCCGGTTTGGGTCTATCAGAATGTTAAACCTTTCGTATTGGTCGGCTTTCCGCCCGATCTCCAGGTGTTCGGGGTGAACAATGGCGTCGATCTCGTATTGCTGCATGGCTGCCTGTGCGGACGAACGGTCAAACGTATGGGTGGCCTGCGGGCCAAAACCAATGTTTGATACCATGTTTCGCCAGGGCGTGATGCAAAGCCCCTGGTTTTTCCAGATCCAATACATCCATTGGTAGTCCCAGGCGTCAAGCCCCTTTGTGATATGTTGAAGGTTGTGTATCCATAATTTGCGTTCACGGGCATGGCTGAAGGTGCTGTTGACCACCGCCTGCCTTGTTGCTTCGTTTTCCGTGGCAAGGTTAAACTGGTAATGCTGCCATGCCCGTTTCCAGGTGGCCCAGCCCCAGGCATGCGGATATTTTGAGAAATAATAAGTGTTGTTGTTCAGCGGGCGGGGCTGATAACTGGTCCCGCAAACCATCATGATCCGGGGATTGTCTTTGTACCTGATCAGCATCGTTTCGCAAAACCGGAAGAAACTCGGGTTCGGTATACAATCGTCCTCAAGGATAATGCCCGTGTCAACCTGTGAAAAGAACCAGGTAATCGCGGTTGCAGGCCCGGCCCCGCAGCCAAGATTTTCTGTTCTGAACAAGGTCCTGATATCGCAATCCCAGTCAATGTCAGCAACTATGCCTTTACATTCCCGGCATAGTCTTTCATCATCGGGATGGTCAGCACGGGGGCCGTCCGCAGCAATGTAAAGATGTTTGGGACGTTGTTTCCGCAGTTCCTGAAATACTTTCCCGGTCGTATCCGGCCGGTTGAAAATAAGAAATAATACAGGTGTATGGAGCATTGCCGGCAGGGCTTTAAATTAAGATCTGAGCATGGATTGTATTTTCAATTTGATATACGCGAAAAGGCAGTATATGCGTCCCTGTAAATTGAGCGGTGAAGCAGTAGACAAAGCCGCCTGCTGTAAATACAACCGGGCACCTATAAAAGAGCGGGTATAAATCCGGCTGCCGAAATACTTCAGCAATAAAGCGCCCCTTTCCCGGTGAAACAAATGGTCTTCCACATGCGAACTCTGGCCGCCTACGAAAAAGTTGGCGATCGTCAGGTCCGCATAAGTAAAAACCGTATTGGCGTAGCACCGGAGGTTATAGTCGAAATCGGCATTGGTTACATAGCGTAAGCTGAAATCCCCGTTTCTTTGGATCACTGTTTTGTTATAGAAAATGGCCTGGTGGCAGATATTCCGGTCGATGAATTTTTCAATTGTATATTCCCCGTCAAACACCACATTATCCAGGTTCCACTTATTCTGGCCCCGCATCAGGACACTGCCGTAAACAATGCCGGCGCCGGTCTCTTTTATTTTAGCGGCAATGGCTGATAACACCTGATCATGGTATAAAGAGTCGTCACTGCCTAAAAAATAAAACCAGTTGCCACTGGCCAGCCTTATTCCCTTGTTCATGGCGTCGTATATCCCGGCGTCCCTTTCTGAAAGATAACGGAAATGAACAAAGGGGTATCCGGCCTCGTATCGTTTAATGATATCGAGTGTGTCGTCTGCAGAAACACCGTCTATCAGGCATACCTCAATAATCGGGTAATCCTGGCTAACGATACTGTCCAGGCATCTTGGCAGCGTTTTGGCCGAATTATAAGTCGGGATGATGATGGAGAATCTGACAGATGCTTCAGCAGTCATTCAGCCTGTGTTTTTTTCTGTGGACGGATAAACGCCTGATCGAACGGATCTGGGGCGGGATTGATTTAAACGGGTAGCCCGTGAGCATGAAAATCTGAAGTTTTTCATCAAATATATTCCAGCGCCTGGTACCCGTAAGCCGGGCAGCAAGCACCTTGATTAAAGACCGGAGCGTTGCAGGGAACCTGTCTTTCGGCGGCAGACCAGGGGCGTCGATAAACCGGGCATATATACGCAATACCTCGTGGGCCCTGATAAAGCCCTCCATCAGCTTCGTATTATAGTCGCAGCGGAGCCGGTCTGCTGCAATGAAGTGTTTGAAAGTCAGTGCCTCCAGGTAATGTAAACGATAACCCATCAGTAAGAAACGCATGCATATTTCTGAATCTTCACCCGAACTGAGGACTTTGCCGTTTCTCCCGGTCAGCATAGATGGAAAGTTTGAAAATGCTTTGTTATACAGGTCTTTACGTATCACCAGGCCGCTTCCCCATAAATGTTTTCTCCAGGATATATCACCCGATTGTTCTGCCTGCCTGCCAACGGCATAATTATTTTTTGATGCTTCAAACCAGTCGGGGAGGGGGATATCTGCTGCGGCCGTACTCTGTCCGCCGACAGCTGCGATGGCCGGATCCCCGGACATCGCTGTGTAAGCTATTTGCAGATAGTCTTCGCTCAGCCAGTTATCGTCATCACAGAAAACGACCAGCCGGAACACGGAAGCCCGGATACCTTTTTCCCGTGCATGGCTAAGTCCCGGTTTTTCTTCGGCCACCACCTGGAAGCTGACGCCCGGGATACCGTACTTTTCCCACTCTGCCTTCGCGGTCTCAGCGGTCTCGTCAGTGGAGGCATTGTCCACTACGATGACCTCCCATGCGGTTCCTGCGCTCAGCTGCTGTCCGGCGAGGTGTTTTAAGGTGGCTGGCAGCCGGCACGCACTGTTGTAGCAGCAAATGATAACAGAAAGCCCGTCCCCGTACATGATCAGCGCTTGATGATGGATTTGAGAAGCAGTTTGAGCGAAGGCAGGAACCTTGGCCGGGTAAGCCGCTGTAAGATGATGCCTTCCAGGTAAACGATCGTCTTTTCAGCCACCTGCAGTTTTTGCAGTTTGTCGTCAAAAAGCTCCGGATGAATGAATACAGGCAGGGCTGCGGATGCTTTAATATTCAGGCGCTGTCCTGATCCTTCCCTGATGTAGAGGAACATATTTTGCTTATACCACCAGTTTACGCTGAGGTTATCCCAGAACCGGTCCCGCAGGATGTCATAGGGCAGAAAGCCATGCGTCCCGAATTTCTTTTGCCAATAGGCAGGCCATTGTTCATTGATATGAAATTGCCCGCCCTGGCCGGGTATGGCCGCCGAAAACAACACGAGGTCGCTATGTCCGCAAAGTATCTCAATGATATTATCGGCAGCTTCTTCCGGCAGATGCTCCGCAACTTCCAGGCATATGGCCAGGTCATAGTTATCCCTGGCAGGCAAAGGAAGGGTCAGGTTATGCTGCAGGAATTCCTCTTCAGTAATACAAAGCATGGATCTGTCCACATGGATGCCGTCAATTCCCCGTATTCGCCCGACTCCCAATTGCTTTGCGACCTTCAGCCAGCTTCCGGTCCCGCACCCGATATCGATCACACTTTCCGGTCGGACCAGATCAAACAGGTATGGCAACACTTCATGGGCCGCATCTGAATTATGAACAGCTTCTGAATGTATATAATTAATTTCCATGGGTATCCGTTTTTATGATATAGGCGATATCTTCGGCTGTTTTGTAGATCCTGCTGGAAGACTTTATGGATGACAGATAATCATGAACGGCCCTGGCGCAGCCATCCCATGCATAATAATCATCGATGATGATCATACCGCCGTAACTTACCATGGGGAATAAAAAAGTTAAGCAGTCCAGCGTTGATTCATACCAGTCGCCGTCCAACCTCAAAACCGCTATCGGTCCGGTTGCCTTATGCAGCGGCAGGGACTGGCTGAACCAGCCTTTTACAATGGTATAATCGGTATGCGTTAAATTCATCACTTTTATGGCCTGGTCCTCAGCGGCGCTGCAGTTGTCAAAATAGGCCGGGGCATCTTTATTTTGCTGCCAGCCGATAGCAGCCATACCGTCAATCTCTTTGGCCTCAGGCAGGCCCTCAAAGCTATCAAAAAGATAATATTTTCTTTTATTTCCCAATAATTCGGCAATCCCAGCGATCATTCCGCCTTTCCATACGCCGCATTCATAGATATCCCCCGTTATGCCGGCCGCTTTCAGCACAAGCTCCAGGTTGGCAATATAAATCGCTTCGGGGACCATGGTGTGCTGCCTGTATTTCAGATATAGTGCTTTCAGCCGGGATCGTTCCGCTGAGCGTTGCCCGTTTTCTCTGAGCAGCCTTAGCCCGAAGTGTTTTAATAGGTTATTGATAACTTTCATAACTAGGGTTATAAAGCAAGGTCAGTTTGTTTCAATAAATTTATCCCAAAACAGCGGATCATACAGCTCCCATGCGTGACAGCCAAACGGAAGTGTCTGATGGTTTATATTAAACAGCTTTTCCGCATTGGATTCCAGGGAAAAACGGGATGCGGTCAGCATGTCGGGGACTTTGAACCATGCGTTCTTCCGGGCGGCATGGTTCCAGAATACATCTTCGTGCAGCTGGTTCTTACCCAGCAGATGAAAGGTGTTATTGTTAAATAACAGGCTGTTTAAAAAAGTAAACAGGGTGCCGAAGCTGCGGTTACGGATAAATCCGTTCAGCAGATAGGCCGGGGACTGGATATAGCTAAACGTATTTAAGATCTGTAAATGGCTTTTTATTTTACGCAGGGACAGGCCCCCGTTGCCTACTCCCATGAAATGGGGCAGCCCGTGTTCGGGTTTATCAGACGAAAACCATGGCGCGCCGATGTAGTCATAGCCGGAATGGCACCATTGCACCAGTTCGTTTTTAAAGACCCACGCGTCCAACTGGTAGATCAGTAAAAAATTAAATGCTTCAAAAGCTTTATAAAACCTTCTGCTGAGCAACAATTTATTATATCCGGCAATGTTTTTAAAATATTTGTCATCGAAGTACACCAGCCTGTATCGGAAACCCGTCAGCAACTTTTGATATGCAGAGATATCGAGTGCCCTGAACGTGAACAGGTAAATGGGATGGTTGCCCAGAATATCAAAAAGCTGCAGCAGGGATGCCTTCTCTTTAGAACTTATTGCCGGTTTGTAAACAGGAACGGCAACGGCTACCAGTTTTTCCCCGGCACCGGTCATCGTTTGAACAGGGATTTTATCAGTAAAAACGGGCCCAGGACGGCACGCCCGATCTTCCAGGTCGTACTTCCGGTATACAGTGCGGCCAAACGGGCCTCTTTATTGTCCGGCGGGATGTCATGCATATAAAAACTGCTGCTGATGGCCGGGAGCGCTGCGTCCGAAGCTAATGCAATGTGGTATAAAGGTGTGAAGGTATCCTCGCTGAGCAGTTTTTCATAAGTGCCGTGGTATTGCCTGATATCAGCCGTTCCCTGTTCCGGGATAATAACAGAAGCGGTGACGTATTTTTGATTGAGGAAACTGACGTTTCCAAAATATTTCAACAGCAGAGCCCTGAATTCATGCCCATACAATTCCTTTACATGGTAGGGGTTCCTGTAGTTTGCCAGATCGGAGTAGTATTTTTTTTCAGGCGATGAAATGATCAGCAGGCCACCCGGTTTCAGTACCCTTCTGCATTCCGTGATCATTTCATCATGCAGGTCATGATGTTCGATGGTCTCAAAACTGGTGATGATGTCTACACAGTGGTCTTCCAGCGGGATGCTGGCGGCAGAGCCCTGCTTGAACAACAGGTTACCTTTCTGATATTTACGCGCCGCGTGCGAAACGGCCAGCTCTGAAACATCGACTCCATAGACCATCTTCGCACCGGCTGATAATAAATGGGTCCCATAGCCCTCACCGCTGGCAATATCAAGTACGGTCTTGTCTTTTACATAACCTGCGGCCAGCGCATACCGGTGCAGGTGTTCTGCCATGATCTGGTCATGCTGCGTGGTATCCAATCTTTCAGGTGTCGATATTAATTCATTCATGGCTGATTTTGTTGACTTTGGACCAGTGCAGTTCCGGGTGGACGACACCAGGGTAAGTGCCCCCGTAATTTCCCCTGGTCAAAAAATTGCTGTCCTGGTCAGTGATGTTGAAATGAGCTGCATCCAGTTCATGGGCAATGACGGTAAAAGGGTTGTAAGACATTAATGCGACGCTGATCAAATGGGGGCCTTCCAGCAGGAAGTTTTCAGGGATCCAAACGGTTGATTTATAAATTCCCTTTTCATAGGCGTTCCGGGAGTTGCTGAGGTCATGGGAGCTCAGGATATGAACTTCTTTGCCGTTAAAAAGATTGAATCCGCATACATAGTTATCCGATTCTTCAAAAACCTCGAAGACGATCTCGACGCCGACCTTGTTGTTTATACTGATATTGAATATATCGTTGTGCTTTTCATCGATGATGCGTACCGCCCTGAGCTTTACCAGGTGGTTGCCCGGGGCAGTATCCCGGTCCCATTTTTTGTAGCCGGCTTTTTGCCCTTCCTGGGACAGATAGGAGTTGATAACGCTGAGGCTTTCTCCTGTCTCCCTGATTTGTCCGTTGTCGAGGTAGATCGCGGCATTACACAAACGTGTGATAGAGTCCATATTGTGACTGACAAAAAGGACGGTCCTGCCTTCCCCCTGGCTGACCTGCCCCATTTTGCCAAGACATTTCCTTTGAAATTCGGCATCGCCGACAGCCAGCACTTCGTCAATAATCAGTATTTCGGATTCGAGGTGAGCCGCGACTGCAAATGCCAGGCGCACGTACATGCCCGACGAATATCTTTTGACAGGGGTGTCGATGTATCGTTCCACACCGGAAAATTCGACTATTTCATCAAATTTTCTCCGGATCTCTGATTTGCGCATACCTAAAATGGCCCCGTTCAGGTAGATATTCTCCTTTCCGCTCAGCTCCGGGTGGAAGCCGGTACCGACCTCGAGCAGGCTCGCGATCCGTCCTTTTACCTTGACCGAGCCCCGGGTTGGCGCCGTTACCCGGCTTAAGATCTTGAGCAGGGTGCTCTTGCCTGCGCCGTTTTTGCCTATTATACCGACGGCGTCGCCCTGTTCAATGTTGAAATTGAGGTCTTTTAAACTCCAGACAATATCGCTTTGCCCTTTTTGGGAACGGATGTTCACCTCACCTATTTTCAGAAACGGATCTTCTTTTCCGCGCAGGCGGGCCCAGTAGCGTTCGAGGTCGCGCGATATCGTCCCGGTCCCGATCTCGCCTAATTGGTACGCCTTTGAAAGGTTTTCCACTTTAATTACAGGAGGCATATTTATACAGTATCAATAAAAGTACGTTCAACACGATTAAAAATTATGATCCCGGCGAACAGGATGAGCATGGTAATCAGCGAGGTGATCACCAGGGCGGTCATGGTAAAGCTGCCCTGACCCAGGAAGCCATACCGGAATGCCTCTATGACCGGCGTCATGGGATTGTATTCAACCAGCCATTGATAATGCGGAAATTTCGATTTGACAACGGACAAAGGGTAAATGACGGTTGTCAGGTACATCATCAGCTGTATTCCGAATGTGATCAGGAAGCTCAGGTCGCGGTATTTAGTAGTGAGCGCGGAGATAATCATGCCCAGGCCCAGGCCGAGTATGCCCATTAAAAATAACAGGAGCGGGAATAATAAAATGCAGGCATTTGGATGGACCTGCGCGCCTTTTATCGCATAGACAGCCATGACCGTCAAAAAAAGCACCATCTGTACACCGAACCTGATCAGGTTAGAGACAACGATACTCAAAGGTACGATCAGTCTTGGGAAGTATACTTTACCGAACAGGCCGGAATTCGCCGTGAATACGGTGGAGGTTTTATTGAGGCAATCGGCAAAGTAATTCCAGGCGGTGATACCGGCAAGGTAGAACAGGGGCTGCGGCAGGCCGTCCGTCGGTATAGCGGCAAGGTTGCCGAAGATAAAGGTGTAAATGATCGTTGTAAACAGTGGCTGGATAAAGAACCAGACGGGGCCAAGGATCGTTTGTTTATAAAAGGATACGAAATCGCGGCGGACCAGCAGCATCAGGAGGTCGCGGTATTGCCAGACCTCCTTTAGTTTGAGGTCCATCAGGCTGCTCTGGTTACTCAGCTCGATGTCCCATTTTTCTTCTGCCTGCATGCTCATTCCGTAAGTAAAGACTGTAATTTCTGCATATAGTTATGTTCATTAAAATGCCGGATGCACTGGGCCTGGAGATACCTGCGTTTATCGGTTGTCAGTGCGTTATCCAGGTTTTCAATAATGGCATTGCGCAATTGCTCCGGATCGTCCGGGTTGATCGCCAATCCCAGCTCCCCGTTCCGGATGGCGTCAACACTTCCGTCTGCATTACCGCAGATCACGGGCAGGCCGCAGGTTAGTGCTTCAATGAACACGATCCCAAAGCCTTCTTTTTTACTTGGTAATACGAACAGGTCGGCGAGTAAAAAGTGGTCGGTTAATTCCCTTTCATCAATAAAGCCCGTCATGATCACCTGATCCCCGATCCCATTTGCAGCGATCAGCTTTTTTATCCTTGCCCCTTCCGCCTTGTCCCACTTACCCGATAAGATATATTTGACAGCAGGATATTTTTCTTTCAGGTGGGTTATCTGCGAGATGACCTGCTCATAACCTTTGTATTGTTCGGTAGATGCCAGGCGGGTCAGGGTAAAAAGGATGGGATGGCTTTGCCGGAGCGCATAGCGGTCGATCAGCGCCTGCGGCTTTTCAAAGATTTCCGGCGGTTTCATAAAAGGGTCAATGGCATTATTGAGTACGTGGCAAAGACCGGGGGGCACGTGATGACGCCTGATCATCTGATCTTTGGTATAGTTACTGACACAAATGATCTTATCGCAGCTTTTTAGCAGGGACCTTTTAAAAAAAGAGAGCGGCCGCCAAACTTCGATACCATGGGCAATGAGCCAGACACTGCATCTCGGATTTATAAACTTAATCAATAAGCCTACGACTGCAAGGTTGATATGACTCAAAACGACCATTTGCGGCTGGAGGGAGCGGCTAACCGCCTTCATTACAAAACGTAGCCGGTTTTTACCAAATCCGCGGAAAGTTTCTTTGGGTATATATTGGTCCATCAGGTCATCCGGTTGATCGTAAGCCGACCAGAACTCAAAAAGCCAATTGTTTTTCAGTGATAGCCGGTGAAGGGCGTGCCCCAGGGTCCGCGTCATCTTTTGGATGCCGCCGGTCGTACTGAACGTTTGTAAAGTGAAGAGAATTAGCTTTTTAGGCATTGTTTTGGACCTGGTATAAGGCGAATGCTTTTGACCAGTGCAGCTTATTGTTATTGAATCGCTGTATCACGTTTTTAGCCGCTTTGCCCTGATATCCGTTTACATCACTTATACGGGTGCTGGCGCTCATCCACTTTTGCAGGGGAAATGTGAATCCCATTTTAGGCCTGTTCCAAATTTCCCGCGGCAAAAGGTTCTCAAAACTGTCAATCAATAGTTTTTTAGGCTGTTCTTTGTTAAAACGGAGATCGGTGGCGATACTTCGGACAGTTTGTGTGAAATCTTCGTCAAGAAATGGAACCCTTACTTCAAGCCCGTGGCTCATGCTCATGACGTCGGTATCCCTGAGCAACTGGTTTTGCATGTAAAAATTGGTTTCAAACCATTCAGCATGTTCATTATCGTAACTGCGCGGGGCTGAGGAAAGCGTCGTCCCGAACAAAATATCATTAATATGACCGACGCTGGTGTCTAGTAAACCGGAAATATCTTTTGATGAAAAAAAACCGCGCAGGGCAAGATAATCGGCAGAGGGGTGATCAATGGCCATAAATGCAACACGCTTATAGTGATCTGGGAGGAAGCGGCCGGCTGCCCTGATTACCCGGGAAGGCAGCCTACGCAAATACCCAAGGTATTGTATGCGGCCGAAGGAAGGGTAGCCGCCAAAAAGTTCATCGGCCCCTACACCGGATAATACCGCTTTCAGACCATCTTCATGGGCATATTTGCTGATGAACCAGCTGTTGGTGCCATCAGTTGTCGGCATGTCCATGGCATCCAGGAGCTGGGGAAGAAAAGCCTCAAAATCAGCTTGCTTTACAAGATGTGGAAAGTTCTCGCCCTTGATTTTGTCATTCACAATGTTCTGATAGCTGCGCTCATCATAACTTTTTTCATCAAAAAATATGGAAATGGTTTTCAGCTGTTCTTTTTTTTGTTCATTGGCCAGCAGCGTAATCAGGCTTGAGTCAATACCCCCGCTTAAAAACACACCAATAGGCGCGTCGGCGACCAGCTGTCTATGCACACTTAAGTTAAGTGCATTCCGGATCAACTGCCTGGCGTCGTGCTGAGCGGCTATTGCATCTGTTGGCCGGTCGATGCTGTAACTATTTAGGGTATAACTGGCATTCCCATGCTGCCAGCATAAAAAATGACCTTTCGGTAAACTAAAAACGCGCTTTAAAGTCGTATAGGGCTCCGGAATGTGACCGAATGCGAGGAACCTTACTTTCCAGTCAGGGTCATTTTCTTTGGCCAGACCGGCCGCTTTAAAAGCCCTTACTTCGGATGAGAAACAAAGCTCGTCGTTGTCCGCTGAATAATATAATGGTTTTATGCCGGCCGTGTCGCGCACCAGGTAGGTCAGTCTTTTGCCGGCATCATACAAGGCAAATGCGAACATCCCCCTGAGTTTGGAAAAGGCTGCGGTGCCCCAGTTTAGGTAAGCCTGCAGGATGACTTCCGTATCTGTTCCTGATTGGAACCGGGCCCCTGTTTTTGCCAGCTCGTTTTTTAACCCGGAATAATTATAGATTTCGCCATTAAAACTGAGCCATGCGCGCTGATCTGCGTCAGCCATGGGCTGGTGCCCATTGCTGGTAAGGTCAATGAGGGATAGCCTCCGGTGTCCAAAAACAAGATTTGCTTTTTCGTCCGAAAATATACCCTCGTCGTCAGGGCCGCCATGCTGGAGCGCCCGGCACATCAATTGTACTTTATCCCGGCTTTCGGCCGGGGACAGCCGGGCTGAAATGATCCCGGCTATGCGACACATACTTTGTTAAATTTCATAGCTTCGCCCCGTAAGTCACAGTTGTTCATTGTAACTTATTATTTATTAGCGGTTTATGTTGAGGTGCATAGACCGTTTCCTGATGGAGTTTCCGGGCGCAAATAATAAAATATTATCTGTTGCCCAAAACATTCCTTTTATTTTAAAACCGCTCGATGAGCGATGCCGTCGCATTGACGATAATCGAATGACCGATGGTTTCCAGCCGTACTATCAGCTGTTTTTGCGACCGGTAAGAAACAATTTCGCCGGTCAGGCCCTTCAGGGCACCAGCCCTTATGATGATCTTTTCGCCGGGTTGCAGCTCCTCCTCCGTTACTTCCAGTTCATATGGGCTGGCCATCAGCAGCTTAAGCTCGTGTATCTGTTTGTCCGGCATCACTGCTGGCTTGCCTGAAAAATAAAGGAAGCGTGAAACTCCTTTGGTCATCAATACTTCGCCGCGTTGCTGCTCGGTTATGTTTACAAACAGGTACGACCTGATTACCGGCTCCTCCACCCATTTTTTGCGGTCGCTCCATTGCTTAAGCTGACGGTGCAGGGGAAGGTAAGCACTAATGCCTTTACCGATCAAAGCTTCGTAAGCCCTTTTTTCAGCGCGCGGATTGGTGTAAACCGGATACCATAAGCTTAATGCCATATTTTAATGTTAGCGTTTATTAAAGAACAGTTTTATTTAAGCCAGCGTTTCCAGTTCCACCATCTTTTCTTTTCATCGTCAATGTAATAGCCCGAGCCCTCATAGCCACTATAATCAGAATAGTAATAATAACGGGAGCCAGTACTTTCACCGGTAAATTTAGTCGTGTAATAACGCGAGTGAAGGAGGTCCTCTTCAAAAGCGTTCAGGACGATGACGGTATTGTCCAGGTGGTATTCATGTGCCAGGCGCTGCGGTACAGTAGCCGCGTAAAACTTCGATTTGCCTGAACGGATGACAAAAACATTAATATCACTTATTCTGATTAGCGGAATCGCGTCCGATACAAGGCCTACCGGCGCTGTATCTATCATGACTATATCGTATTTTAGTTTCAGCTCATCAATCAATACCTTCATTCTGCTGCTGTGCAGCAGTTCGGAAGGGTTGGGGGGAACAGGCCCGGAAACAATAAAGTCGAGGTTAGGCTGGCCGGAATTTAAGATAATATCTGCTATGTCGGCCTGATGTGCGAGATAATTGGTCAGGCCGATGTCGTTGGCTGCATGAAAAGTCTTATGCAGCCTTGACCGTCTCAGATCCGCCCCGATCAGTATAACCTTTTTATCGATGAGGGAAAGGGTGCTGGACAGGTTCACCGCTACAAACGATTTCCCTTCTCCGGCAACCTCGGAGGTAATACAGATCACTTTGTTGGCTTTTTCCGAAGAAAGAAAACTCAGGTTTGTCCGCACGGAACGCACCGACTCGGCAAAAATAGATTTGGGTTTACTGATAGCCAATATTTGTTTGCTGCTTTCATCGATTTCCCCGGGGTATTTCCTGATAACACCCAATATGGGGATCGATGTAACGCTTTCTATGGTCTCCTTATCATAGATGTAAGGATTAATTACCCTGATCAGGATGATCAGGCCGAGACCGGCAGCCAGACCCAGGATTACAGCCGTGCGGCGTATACTGTGCTCATCCGGGGATACCGCATTGAAATGTGGCTGGGCAGGTTCAATAATAGTTGCGCCGGGAAGTATTCCCGCACGGCTGATCTGCGCTTCCAGTTTTTTTTCAGAGAGAAAAGAATAAACCTTATCGTTGATCTCAAAATCCCTTTGCAGGCTGACCATTTCCCGCTGAGCGGCAGGAAGGGCCTCGATGGTCGCATTGATCGCACCGAGCTGATCGTTCAGGTATTGTATATTTTTTTCGATACCGGTACGTATCTGTTTGATGTTATTTAGCGCTGCATTTTTAATTTGGATGATATTCTGATTGACCGTCTGAACAGGGGGCGAATCAGTGTTGTAGGTGGCTAATAAACTGCTCCTTTCGGCAATCAGGTTATCGAGCTTGGAAACGAGGGCGTCCAGCGAAGGCATGGTTGTATTGCCAAGGCTGAAGTTTAGGGTGACATTGTTTTTTTCCTTCGTTATCTCTGTGTTCAGCTGATCAAGGGCTATAAGTTGTATCTTCAACAGGGATTTATTGGATTCAAGTTCAGCGGCCTTTGTTGCTGAGTTTGCAGATACAGAGGCCACATCAAGGATCCGGGACTTTTTCTTGTATTTCTCGATGGAATTTTCAGAACCCTTGACTTCAGACGAAAGATAGTCCAGCTGCCGGTCGATGAAGTCGATCATCTGAGAGGCCGACTGGGCTTTTTGCGCCCTGTCGAACGCAAGGTATTCATTCAGAATGGCGTTCAGGATGTCCGCCGCAAACTGCGGGTTGGAATCCGTTTCCTGAACGGAAATGATATTGGAGTTTTTAGCAGTTTCGCCTGCGTACAGGCCGCCCTGAACTCTTCCAACCAGGTCTTCCGGTATATTGAACTTGAAAAGAAAGATGGTGTTGGACTGGATCTCGCCCGGATATTTTATTCTGAACGTAGTTGCCCCGACGTTCACCGCACCGTCATAACGGCCGGTATTCTGCATGTCCTTACCGTTCAGTTTATAGCTGATCGCAAATGTTTGTCTGTTTATGGGTTTGAAAGTGATCAGGTCATGGTAAAAGTTCAGGCTGTCGAACTTTATAAGCGTGATATCAAGCGGCTTTTGCGGGTAGGATTCGCTGGTGCGTACCCGCCCCGAAATGTAAAAGCTAATGCGGTAGTCGAGGTCCCTGATCGCCGAAAGTATCAGGTTGCGGCTGGTCAGTACCGAGGTGATCGATTGTATTTTTGAAGGACCTCTTTCCGGGGAGGTCATGACCGTAATCAGGTCAGACATCTCCGATTTTTTTTCTTCAATTTTAAGCGTGCCGGAAGTCGCATAGGTTTTAGGGGTATACCAAAGATAGGCATACGAGATAATCCAGGCGATCAGCACTGAGCCTGCTATCCAATACCATCGGCTCAGTAATATTTTGCCGATTTTGAAGTAGTCTATTTCCTGGTTCGGCAGCTTTCTTTGTACTTTTTCTAACTCTTCCATTTATCGATGAGAAAGCGTGAAGATGATCAGGGCAGTAGTAAGCAATAATAGTACCGGTCGTGTTATCACTGACCGGTTTTGGAGTTTATCATTCCGTATTACCCCTTTGCTTTGCGGGATATAGACTGCCTCGCCGCTTGGAATGAAAGCAGGGTGAACGTTGGTGAGGCGGATATCCTTTAAGTTGATCTCCGTCACCTGCGGGCGCTGCTGGTCGCCCCGGATGATCTTTATGTTTACTTCATTTGGCTTATCGGTCAAACCGCCCGCCTCTCCTGTCAATTCAACCAAAGTTGTCCTGTCTTTTGTTAATGTATAATTGTCCATACCCGTTATAGGACCGTCCGGCAGATTTTTACGGTAAAGGCCTTCAGTTTGTTTCGCCGCTGCAGATCTCGCGGGACCGGCAAGCTTTGTGAGGCCGATCGCGGGTATGACCGCTGTTGCGCCATTTTCCACCTGGAATGTCTGTTCCTGATTACTGGTGCCGCTGTCGCCCGCCCCGGCAGACGGAGCCTCATCAGCCATATAGTTGATGCTCTGCAGGTTTCTGCTCTGCGGGACATCCGGTGACTTTATAGGATAATCAACAGCGGCAGTCCGTTTTCCGTTACCGGTACTGTCAGCCGGGGCCGTTCGTTGAAAAGGGTTCTGATCCTGTTTTCCGGAACCCGAAATTGTAAAAAGAGAGATCCCGGTACTCAGGCGGATATTTATGCGCATATTTTGCTGTGAAGTTCGCTCTAATGTTAATTATAAAATAGGTAGCAAATCCAAAATTACATTTTTTGCGGCTATAAAAAAGGTGTTTTTCCCAAAATCAGTGGATTGAAGATTTCGCTCATCACTTAGTTTATCATGCCGGGGATACAACAGGAAAATGCATCAGTCCGGTCATCGCACAATCATATTGGAATCTGGCGCTTATTGTTATTGACGGGGCCCGACGGCCGGCACGACCGAAATCATAAGTAATTTTAAGGCTCCTATCCATATACCGAGTAAGAGCAGGATCATGACTTATATGATGCCATGAATAAAGAGATCGCCGCGGTACCTGGTGAAATTGCCGGTGGGCCTAATGCAGCCGGCTTTTGCTGATCAAGCTGTCTTACCGGCGGTCGCATGGTCCTTTTCGGCGGGCAATGCAGATATAGTTCAGGGTGACTTCTATTGTGAGAACGCAGAAGGGGCAGGGAGGAAGCGGCATAGGCCGGAAATGTGGAAATAATTCCTTTAACAGGGGAAGTATATCCCTGCAGGCAATCTGCTGTTGTAAGCTCAGATTGTTCCGGAAATTCCGCTGCTATAAACTGGAAAACAGTTCTGCCGGTGATTATGAATTAATGGCGAGATTTATTTATAAGTACCGCGCGGGCTGTTTTTGTTTGGAAAAAGTGATGGTGAAAATGCCCCTGGAGATAGGATACGGGTTTCCGTTTTCTTATTGGAACCCATGCCGTACCTGCCGTACATCTTCTATGCCGCCAATACATGTACGAAGCGTATCCGACCTGTTCAGGGCTGTTTATAAATGGCATCTGTGCGTTTAAATTAAAATGCCGGATATTTTTTTATAATTTTACTTCGGAAGTGACAGCCGTTAATGTGCTTTTCTCTTTTTATCCCTATGAATATCAACAAAAAGAAGGCTCTGGTAAAGTTTATGAGAGGCAGGTACCCTTTTATCCTGCTCATTGCTTTGTGCGTTGTTTGTGGCGCGATCCCCGCGATCGGCGGTGAAAAAGATCTTATTCATAGTGTTCCGCTACATATTGCTTTGCTGCTGATAATTCTTTATAATATCCTTTATAGTATTGCGGGACATTACGCAGAGGATGAGCCTGAAACCGGCGGTGTTGATGATAGAAGCCGGCGCGCTTAAAAAAAGGTCTTCCTGTGGTTTACTGATTCCATCATATCAATCAGGGGCTGACATTTCTGAAGCCCGTTAACCTATCCGACGTTAATCGGCCTCAAACGATGATTTTGGTTCAGACATGCGACAGCCTGAAAAAGCAGGGCGCCTGCCGCTGCCAGGCCCTTTGGATTTTGCGGATGATGGCCGAGATCAAAAGGAACCTGCCCCGTGCCCAGATTGCAGCTGACCGCTGCAACGATCCCTTCCTGTCAGAAAAACCAAGCACCCTTTTGCATAAAAAATCAAAACGAAGACAAATAGCAGAATATCTTACTTACCCGGCAAGTCGTGGATCCGGTCATACTGGCTGCACTGGTCAAAGATGCTCAGGTTGCAGCGGCCGTGAAGGGCGTCCTTTTCAACTTCCGGCGCCAGGCCGGTCTGACCGGCGAGATCCGGCACCCTGGGGTAAAGTTCATTTGAACTGGTGTTTGCGGCGATCGGCTCCTGGCGCGGCAGTCATACGTTAAAATAGAGGCTGATCAGGTTATGCTTCCGGTTATCGGCCCTGAGCTTATCAAGCTCGGCGGCGGTCCTTTCATTTCCCCGGCCATAAAACGGAGACTGGCGCCGCTCCTGCCGTCATGGCGGTTCTTCCAGAAGCGCAGGCTCTTTTTAAGGATATCCATATCCCATCAGTAACTAAATAATAACTTTCTGCAGTTTCGACCTGTTTATTGCGGTATTGATTCTTAATATCCGAACGGAACTTTCTTTTGTCAGCAATGTAAGTGAACATACCGGTGAGCCCCTGGCTGAGCAATGCGCCTGCCAGCCCGGAAATGCGCTGGCCGCGATTATTGTACTTTGATCTGCCATTTTTTTCTTTATTTAAAAACACTGAAAATATTAGTGTTTTGTATAGGGATTAATAAATTGGCAAGTGACCAATTAATTAGCTAAGTTTATTCAAGCAAAAAACCAGTGTAACCATGAGATATTTCCTGATCGCAATCATTGCACTGATTAGCTTTTCCGCCTGCAAAAAAGAGCGGGAGGGGAGCCCGGCAGCAACAATACTGGGCAAGTGGTACCTGAAAAAATACCGTACCCGTACATTCAGGAACGATCTCGTGGTCCGGGATACCTCAAGGCTGGATTTCATGGAAAATGATTTCGAGTTGTTTAACGGCGACGGCAGCGGTTATACTTCAAATAATACGCCGGCAGGTGAAACAGCGATCATCGAGTATAATTATACGCTCACGGGCGAACGGCTGATAATCAGCAGGAATACACCTGCCTTTTATGCCGGAACCTATATGGTTTCAGTGCTCACAAGTGACAGCCTGAAGGTCAGCTATGAAAGCAGTACTTTTTTTTCCGGGTACTATTTTAAGGGTCTTGACGAGCTTGTCTTCTCCAGGAAGTAAAAGGTGACCAGGGCGTCCTGTGCAGGGGCCTATAAGATTTGCAAAGGAACAGCGTTTAATTGATAAAAGGAGGGGGTGATGCAATACAACACCATTCCAAAAAGCAATGTGAACGCGATCAGGCGGCTTTTTATTGCCGGATTGAACCCGCACCGGATCTCCCTGGAGACAGGCCTTTGCTATAACACCGTGCGGAGTTACTGCATGGAGTTTCAGCAGATCCGGGAAATGTACCCTGCTAAGCTGAGTGATACGCGGTTCTGCCTGCCCCGGCATATTGACAAAAGGGCTGTTTCGGACCGCCAGCTGGAATTACGTTCGTTGTTACCGGTATTGGTGGCAGCGGACCCGTATAAACGCCTGACGCCGGCAAATTTGTTCCGGCGGTATCAATTACGCTATACCTGCAAGTTTTCGGAAAACCAGTTCAATAAAATTTACAGGCAGTGGGCCGAAGAGAACAAGGTAAATGAGTTTACCAGCAGCAGGGTGAAACGGATTGGACCTGAGGAAATGAAGATTTTGCAGGACTGGCGAAAGTCGGTCAATCACCGGGACTGGCAGCATGCCGTAGTCATACTCAGTTCATACGAAGGTGTATGCCTGCGCGAAGTAGCTAAGAAAGTCGAGCTGCAGTTGGATACGGTGGAGCAGTGGGTAGCGATTTTTAAGTTACAGGAACTGGAGGGGCTGTATCGTAAGCCCTGGACCTTGAACGATGGGAAGAAGGACGAAATCGCGGAAAAGAAACGCCAGCTGAACGCGCTGATCCATCAATCGCCGGCGCTTTACGGTATTGCCAGGACCGCCTGGCGCACGGCTGATCTGGCAGTAGTCTATCGGCAGGTTTATAAGACCGCCATCAGTAGCGCGACAGTCTGGCAGTATTTGAATGATCAGGGTTTCAGGTTCCGCAAGGCACGTGTGGTACTGACCAGCCAGGACCCTGATTTTTGCGTAAAAGTGGAAAAAATACAGGCCGTACTGCGGGACCTTGGACCGAAAGAACGTTTCTTTTCGATCGATGAGCTCGGGCCCTGGGGGATCCGGATGAAGGGGGGCTGGGCTTTTACAGCTCCCGGGGAGCAGAGGAAGATACCAGCGCATCAACGGGCGAAAGCCTACCTGATCTGCACGGCTGCGCTGGAGCTTTCGACCAACCAGGTCACGCATTTTTACTCGCCGCGCAAGGATTCGGATGAAATGATCAGGCTGGTGGATGTGCTGGTGTCGCAATATCAGAACATGGATAAGCTTTACCTGTCCTGGGACGCAGCCCCCTGGCATACTTCGAAAAAGTTAAAGGCCCATTTGAAACAGCTCAACAGCAAAGTTTACGGAAAAAAGCATCCCGGGCCGCTGGTAGAGCTGGCGCCGCTGCCGAGCTGTGCGCAGTTCCTGAACGTGATCGAATCGGTATTCAGCGGTTTGGCCAAAGCCGTATTGCATAACAGTGATTACGCGGATGCTAATGACTGTAAAGCCGCGATCGACTGTTATTTTGAGCGGAGAAACCTGCATTATCTCGAACATCCGAAAAGAGCGGGCAACAAGATATGGGGTGGTGAACTGATTAAACCCATCTTTAGCGCCGGTCAGAATTGCAAGGATCCCCGTTCGCGGTACTCCGCCGTGCATAAATCCAAACCCGGCCGCATAGGCTCCGGCAGGCCCTGACCGAAGGGTATTTCCCGGTCCCTAAAAGTTTCGTACCGATGTCCATTACCCCGGGCTTATCCGGACAGCCTTTCAGCGGGCCGGAAATTGGCGGTTTTTTGAGCAATACCGGCGCTGATTTAATAAACTTTTATCCAGGGCAAAAGCATTTTGCCTGAATAGGAGAAGAAATAATGAAAGCAGGAAACGGAACCTTGCAGTTTCCGGATGGAGGTAAGGATTTTATCATTTTATTTAGACTGATTCCGTTCTAAAAACGGCGCTTTACAGACTGGTCTTGGCCCGGGACTGTATATCTGCGCTGCAATCGTTAAACAGCATGGCGGCGAAATAGGAGTAGAGCGCGAACCCGGAAAAGGCAGTGCGTTTTGGTTTACACTGCCGGTTAAAGGTAGTTAGCATAACGAAATTGCGCGAGTTTCCGGACCATATTGTACTGCCCGGATCTCCATAAGAGGACAACATCCGGGCGACTAATCAGTTTCCAGCGGCAGGCTGAAATAGAAGGTAGAGCCCGCACCCGGTTCGCTTTCCGCCCAGACCTTTCCACCATGACGCTGAATGATTTCGGAGCTTAAATACAGCCCGATGCCAAAGCCGGCAATATGCCGCGTTTGAGCAGCTTCCACCCGGTAATATCTGTCAAATATTTTACCGAGGTCTTCCGGTTTGATCCCCATGCCTTCGTCTTTGACGCTGACAATGACTTGTCCGTCCCTGGTGGTGCAGGTGATTTCCACAGCTGCCGCCATTGGCGAATATTTGATGGCGTTACTGATCAGGTTGGAGATCACTGAGCCGATTTTATCCCGGTCGGCATTTACTTCGATCGGGGGACAGCGTTCAAACCGGATCTGGTTGCTGCCGACAGTCAGGCTGGCTTCATCTATCATATCCGTGATCAGCTCTCCGATATCAAAAGACTGCTTTTCGATATGGATCTTACCTGACTCTAACCTGGAGATGTTCAGGAATCCGTTGATCATGGTGGTCATCCGCTTAACCTGCTGATTGGCTTTTTCCATCGCATTCATCAGAAAACTATCCCCGCTGGCCTTCAGTTTGGTGTTGGTCACCTGGATGATCGCGCTGAGCGAAGTAAGCGGTGTTTTGAGCTCGTGGCTCACCATGCCAATAAAATCACTTTTGCGGGTCTCGTCCAGTTTCTTTTCAGTGATATCACGAGCGATCTTGGAGAGCCCGATGATATTTCCCCGCGAATCTTTGACCGGGGAGATCGTCAGCGATACATCGATCAGGCGGCCATCTCTGGTACGCCTCTTAGTCTCAAAATGCTGTACACGCTGGCCGGCCCTTAAACGCGCCAGGATCTGCGGTTCTTCGTAATGCAGCTCTTCGGGGATGAGCTTATAAATACTTTCGCCGATCATTTCCCCGGCTGTATAGCCGAAAATACGTTCAGCGGCTGCGTTCCAACTGGTGATCACGCTTTCAAATGTTTTACTGATAATGGCGTCATCAGAAGACTGGATGATTGCGGCCAGCTTGGCGCTTTGTTCCTCGGCGGTTTTGATATCGGTGATATCAAGCACGGTCCCGATGAAACGGATCGCCTGCCCCTGGTCGAAGTACACCGTACCCTGGACCTTGATCCAGCGGATTTCCCCGTCACCAAAGCGGACGATACGGAAACTGAGCTCATAATGCCCGCCTGTTTCGGGGTCTATAGCTTTTTGTATCCGCCGCTGCACCCAGTCGTGGTCTTCGGGGTGGATATGCTCGGAAAAAGTGGCAAATGTCGGGTTTTGATCCTCCGGTAAACCATAGACCTCCCGGCATTCCTTCGACCAGTAGAGCGCCCCGCTCCGGGGATCGTAATCCCAGGTGCCCAGGCGTGTGGATTCGATAGCCATGCGTAAACGCGAGGAACTGGCCTCCAGTTCATGGTTCGAGGTTTCCAGGCGCTGCTGCATCGCGGTCAGCTCTTCATTGGTAACGGTCAGTTCCTCGTTAGAGGCAGCCTGTTCTTCATTAACGGCGACCATCTCTTCGTTGATCGCCTGCAACTCTTCCGAAGCCTGCGCCAGTTTTTCTTCCCATAGTTTGCGTTCAGTGATATCCCGGGTAGTACCGGCTACCGCTTCAACCTCTCCTCTCTCATTGAGCACGGGTATTAAGATATAATCATAGATCCGTTTGCCCAAAGTGGCGTGCGGAAAAGCCACTTCACCCCTGACAGGCTTTTTGGTGGCCCTGACCTGGTCGATCTCCCGCTCGTGCATCGCGGCATGCCATTCTTCATAGCCATTTTCCCGCAGACCTTTCCCGACCGCGGTATCCCAGGTTTTTCCCCACATGGCCAGCAACGCGCTGTTCACATAGGTGAAATGGTAATCAAGGTCCCAGACATACATCAGGTCAGGCGTGCCAGAGGTGATCGCTTCATAAACCCGTTTTTGCCGGTCAGCCTGTTCCCTGGCTTCACGCAGGGCATTTTCTATCCGCTTGCGTTCCGTAATGTCGCTGGCCGTGCCGAACCATTCCACAATATCGCCCTGATCGTCCAGAACAGGGACCGCGCGTGAAAATGTCCAGCCCGGGGAACCGTCGGCACGCAGGACCCGGTGCTCCAGTTGAAATATTTGTTTCTTACGGACGGCCTCATCAATCGTGGCGTTGACCATTTCCATATCATCCGGATGAACGTTCCGTGTGCGCCAGCCGGTGATCGGCCCATGGGTATCCTTCAGAAATCCGCGCCCGTCCAGTTCCCGCATTACCTCCCAGTCTGCGCTCAGGCTGTAGATCACATCGGACGAGGCGGTAATCAGGGCCCTGAGACGTTCCTCGCTCGCTATAATAGCCCGGCGCTTCTGAGCCTGCCAGGTGTTTTCGATCGCCCAAACCGCGATCCTGGTAACTTTGCCTGCCGTATTCATTACCGCGGCATAAACGAAAGTCACGAAGATCATCTCCTCGCGGCCGTGGCGGACCAGCATCAGTTCCGCTTCATCGGTGTGAAAAGTTTCGCCGGTTTGGGCGACATTGTTAAGCGCGGCCTCATAAGCTTCCCGCGCTTCGGAGAAAGGATCCCAGTACCATTTGCCGATAATCGCCTCTTGGGGTTTACCTGTGATCTCCATGAATTTGTCATTGAGCAATTCCGCCTTGAAAGTAGCGGCATCGAGTATACAAATGCCGATCGGGGCACTTTGTACCACGCTGTATAACTGCTCATTGTCCTGTAAATGCATAATCCATTCAAAAACCAAAAAATAAATATTTTGTTTGGATCAGGATACGTGCATTTTTTTATAAAAAACGAGTGGGCGTTTTTGTGTGCGTAAAACATAGGGCTAAATACGGAATCCATAACCAAGTAGCCCATAATCCACTTTTATTTTTATTTACCAATGCGTGCTGCAAAGAAAGCTATCCGGGCATATGATTGGACAAGCATGTTAAATAACACCCTGCACCATTGGCAACGATTAAAAAAAGGTCTCAATGCAGGCTGCCCCAATCTGAACCTCTGATAAATGTCTCAGCTGGCAGTGCTTATTTTTGCCTGTAATCCGGTTCCCTAACCTGCCCTGAATGGTTTCAATGGCAATGATGTTTTTATAGGGTGGCTGATATTAAGGCGCTGAAGGTCCAGCTTTTTTAATTTTGCAGTAAACCATTTATCATTTACAGCTTTTCGGTTTCCGGACGATTATGCATGCTTTTTTGATATTGATCAAATGCCCTGCGGGAATTGCATCTTCTTAACTTTGGCCGCCCGTCAGCTGATCATCCCGGAATCTGTAGTCAAACCAAGTTTATTGATCAATTTATGTATAGTTGCAGGACAAAATGAGAGTTGTTGGTCTCAAAGAAATAAGCGCCGGCATGAACTATATAAGCCCCGCTAATCAATTGATCCTTCAGATTATTTTTGATTTTGATCAAAGCCCCTAACTGCAAACCGGTCTAACTTTGACTTCAGAATACCGGTAGCAGCGCGTAAGACAGCACGCGTCTTAAGCCCGGACGTTCAAAAAGGAACCGCGGTGAATACCCGCTAAATGCAGTAACTATGGAATTAAAGGACCTGCAAAACTATCCCTTTGACTGGCTTGATGAGATTATTGAGACCAGCCTGAACCCGGAATGTGCGATGGAAATCCGTGCCAGCCCGGAAAAACTTGCCGGATGGCAGCAGCGGCTTGGCTTAGAGACCAGCAATATCTGGAAGGGCCTCAAATCACAAACATTCCTGCTCCTGAGCCGGAAAAAGATCGAAACCATGCTGATCCAATACCAGGAAAGCCTGGAAGAACTCAAGCGGCAGGCCATGGTCAATATGGCGGCTTACCCCGAAGATGACCCTCTTGGCAATTTCTGCGGGCAGGTATTGTCGGAACTCGAAAAGCTGCAAACACAATTTCTCCGCAGGTATGCCGGTTACCTGAACAGGACAGGAGCAGGTAAAATATCCCGGGCCGGCGCTGAGGCACAGCCCCCGCTCTTCAAAGTAACCTGCCGGCTCAGCGTAGACCAGATCGCCATCATCCTGAAAGCAGCGGACGATACCAGGTTACTGGCAGCGCGTTCCTTCAGCCTCGTATTGCGCAGCATAACGCCTTACCTTTCCACCGAAAGAATGCAGGACTTTTCCTGGAAAAGCGCCAGGAGCAGTACCATGAAAATGGAAGAAAGGGACAAGCAGCTGACCATAGCCGCGCTGGAACAAATGATCAAAAAGATCCGGGACTATTGACGGATGGCCAAAGTTATGCTAAGGCCGTTCCGATATATATATAGAAAATAAGTGTGAATTATTAAAATAAATTATTTACTATCAATGAATTAATAGGATTGTTGATATTTTCTGATATTAAATATATTAATTTAAATAGTTATTTATTAACTTCAGATTATTATCTGTTAATCAAAAGCTAAATCCTGTAATGGAATGCCGGTTTGACCGTAACCAAATCTGCTATGGATAATAACAGCCAACTGACAGAACTGGATATCCTCTTCCAGATCCTGACCATGATCGCGCCCCTTTCCGGCGCCTTGCGTAAACGCTTCGAGGATTTTATCATCAAAAAAGAATACAAAAAGAAACATTTGCTGCTGCGGGAGGGGGAGGTGTCCCGGCGCATCTATTTTATCGCATCAGGTTCAGCCCGGGCTTACCACCTGGATCGTGACGGACGGGAACATACCAGCTGGTTTATGACAAAGTATGATCTCATGATCTCCGTTTACAGCTTTTATACCCAGCAGCCGGCTATGGAATACATCGAGCTGCTCGAAGACACCGTTTTACTGTCCATGACCTGGGATCAGCTCCAGATCATCTATGCGGAATTCCCCGAATACAATTTCCACGGCAGGCTGGTCACTGAAAAATATTATATCATGTCCGAAGAACGCGCCATCCTGCTGCGTAATAAACATCCCGCCGAGCGTTATAAACTGCTCCTGCAGAAACATCCGGATATTACCCAGCGCGCCTCACTGGGCCAGATCGCATCCTTTCTCGGGATAACCCTGGAAACCCTCAGCAGGATCCGGGCCAGGAAAGAAATTTGATTTGGATCAAATAATTCATCCCGGGCACTACCCAATTTTGTATAAAACCACCCGCTATGAAAAGAAAAACCACGTACGCATTCCTCGTATGCATGATGTTTCTCGGTTGCAGGAAAGAACAGCAAAAGACAGTTCCGCAACCCATCCCGGACCTGAAACTGACCCTGGACCAGGTCCGGGCCTATTACAAAAGTGATACAAGTACCAATATTTTCTGGGATAAAGCCACTTATGTCCCTAATGGTAAATCGCCTTACTGGCTCGTCGGGCTCGGGGGCCGCCCGCGCTTTCAAAACCTTGACCTCGGCTACCGGCAACTGGTGTTTTACCTCGACAGCAGCAGGAACATCAAAAGCCGGATCCTGGAAATTATTCCGGATGCAACCTACCTGCAGCGAAGGCGAAGCACATCCGGAACCGGTTTTACCGGGAGGATCTTTATTTACGGTCCGGATTACCACCTGTTATCCGGAAAGATTTATGCCGATGGTAAACCGGTCGGGCAGATCATACCCCGCATGGCAGCCGAAAAGCCGCTGAAAACAGACATGCTCCAGCCCGTTGTTGAATGCGGCTGGTCGGACAGTAATTATGTGGATGGCGACGGAAACGCAGTCATCTATTCGGAACGGCTGTGCGCGACCGGCTTTCTTGACCTCGGCGGAGGGGACGGCAGTTCCGGGGATGCCGCACCTTTCGGCAGTCCGCCGCCGGTTGGCGCCGGCGGATCTGCCCCGGCGGCAGCACCATCCGTATCGAACCTGCCCGGAGAGAGCAAAGACGGCATAAACCCCAAAGATTTTATGAAATGCTTTCAAAACATACCGGACAACGGCGCGACCATGAAAATAACCATATATGTACAGGAACCCTGGCCCGGGACAACCTTTAATGCCGGCCCTAACAGCGTCGGCCATACCGCTATCAGCCTGACCAAAACCAGCGGAAGCACCAGTATTACCCAAACCCTCGGGTTTTACCCGGACGCGACCGGTTTCGACAAAATGCACGCCCCCTCGAAACTCGTTGACAATGGCGGTGACCTTGACTACAGCGTCAGTATTACCTATGACGTCAGTGCTGAGAATTTTAATAAGATCGTCAATTATATCAGTTCGCCACCGCCCACGTATGACATCACCGATTTTAACTGCACCAACTTCGTAAACAGCGCATGCCTTGCAGGCAATATCAACCTGCCTAATCCCATTACCTACTCTGTCCTATACCCGAAAAGCCCCGTCCTTGCCCCCGGGGCACTCGGCGACAGCATCGAGAAACTAAAAGGAAATTCAAACGTAAATACAGCAGGCGGAAATACACCATTCAGTAAAGGCCCTTGTAACTAACAATGTAATACATGAAAAAAGTAATCTTAATAGCATCAGTGATAATAGCATTGAGCAATTTGCCAATTTTTAATTTTTTCCTTCAGGAAGATTTTAGATATCAAAATTTCGATGGATCATTCCTTTATAAAGAAGAACCAGGGAAAGGTAAATCCTTTATTGGCTGCATAAGGTCATATGGACATTTTCTTTGCGAGCATCCCGAAAGAGATAGGGGAGACAACCGCCTTTACCGCACATTCACCATTAAACCCTGGCGGTTCTGGCAATGGTCAGAAATGTTATTCAGCGAAAGGTACCGGCTTCCTTATAAGCAGCCCGGTAATTAGTAAAAAAAAGAGGAGTCAACCAACTCCTCTTTTTTATTGGCAATTATTATCTGTTAACTGCCTTATCCTATAAAGAACTCCGGTTGGTTCTACGGCGGTGTTCAGGCCCGGATAAGCTTGTTCAACTTCTGTGAACCAATTTACTTCGAGCGCGTCCAGCATCCTGTTCAAGTTCAGTAAAGTGTTATTCGTTCCCTTTCGTACATGGGGCGAGGGTAGCCAAATTCATTTGCAAAGCTTTATAGTTCGTATATACTCTTGACAACTGAAAATATTTTAAAGGCTGAGCCATGGTATAAAATATCATATCGCTGCTGCAAAAGCGATTGCCGAACGGGCTGAAAAAGAACGAAGGGCTGCCAAAGAGAATTTGGAAACGGTGAGGTCAGGAAAATGACAGGCTCAGATCGGTTATTAGCCGATGGTTATTTACAATTAGGAGAAAGTGGCCATGTGGCTGCGAAAGTTGGCTGCATTACACCATGGCTTCACCCTGGGTTTCAATACGCCGCCGCACTTGCAGAAATGCATTCGTCCTTCATACACGCTTCCTTTCCCGCCCGAAAATTAACGCAACAGATAGATGAATTTTTCGCTTACGGAAAGCCGTAATTTGAAGTAATGAATCTGAGCGATAATTGTAAAAAAAATAATTATGGAACAAGTTATAGCAATCAAACCAGGGCCAAAGCCAAAGAAAGAAGATGGCTCAGATGATAGAAGACGTCATGTTGATCCTCCTAACGCGCCTAAACACCCAACCCTGCCTCCTCACAATCCGCCAAAACCAAGAGGTAAGTAGGGTTATTAAATCAAGAAGTTCGTCCCTTCGTATATCAAATCATTCACGATTTAACTCGAGTTTGTTTGGGACGGGCTTTCTGATTCTCACCAAGTTAATATAGATGAGTGTGCAATTTTGTAGTGTCTGGTCACCGATCATAACTGATGCCTCTTCCGTAAGAACGTTGGCTATTAAACGATGACCGAGTTGCCAAACTAAGCATAGCTTGCGGTGACGTAGCCTTTGTCAAGAATCGATCATACGTATTCTACCCAGTCTAACCGGAAGTTATAACCCATTCGCTTGATCTTTTGATAAGTGTCATAAAGAATAATCTTGGAAAAGAAAGGTAAAGTGAATTCAGGCCCTTTTTTCAATATTCTAAAAACAATCGTAGTATTAGCTGGGACTACAGCCGCCAAAGGAAACAAGGCTTTGGTGGTAGTGTTCGTAATTTTGCTTCGAAAACCGCTTCGGAAAGTTTTATCAGTTAATAATAATCTTGCAGAAACAGTGCCTTGATTAAACAAGTGACTTAGCTTTGCAGAGCTACCCCCATCCTTTACATGGATTACCTCGGCTTGATCATTTATGATGTCGCCATATTCTAAGGTGTTCTTCACACCATGATTGTTATAAAGTTTTCTATCAAGTAATTCATCTCCAGCGCGTAGCGAATTTTTAAGATATCCTTCTTCTGTTGTCTCATTTGTTTGTTCGCCTGATTTAAATTCATTACTATTACTGAGCTGTATGAAAAATCGAGAAACAGTTTCATAATGATCGGCGTCAAGTTTAAACCAAGTGCCGCTAGTAAGGATATAAACCGCACCTTGATAATCAATTTCTGTTGTCAAACATCTATAAAATGGAAAGCTTTTGAATACCTTACCATGGCCGTCGTGAAGATCAAGACTGATTGCTGTCGGATTGTGGGCGAGTTGTTGGTATCCCGAACTTCGGTATTCAGCAACCCAATCTGATATGGTAATCACGTCGAATTCTTGAGTTGACTCAAAGCCTCCAAATGTTATGTAATCAAGATTTTCCAGTTCGACGATAGATGGATAGGACAATACAAATTCGTGATTCCCATTATGGGCAACCAAATCGCTTAATGCACTTTCAAGTGAGAGATTCAATGCGTCAATAATTAAAGGATCTTTTTCTGGAGCTATAAAATCAATCCACTTAAAATTAGTTTGATAGCTGGTCGCTGCATAACGATGCATTATTTGACTGCTCTTTCGAACAACTGAGGTGCCTTGCATATCTACCGTCATGCTCAAACTGGAGCCTCCCGTTAGAGTTTTTGCAAATGATGCATCAACTGCCTTTCCGGATATCTGGCTAACGAGATCTTGCAAAATATCGACGTCGAACTCGTCGATACCAGCCTGTGTAGCAACCTGTACTCTTTTGTTTTTTGCTTTTTGATTGATGGTATGAGAGTCTAAGCTTTTAATGCCATTTGAATCAATGGAATTAAGTACTACTTTCAACCCAAAATCCCATTCCGTGAAACCGTCGTTGATACTCAAAAAGCCATAGCCGAAAATGTAGATTAAGTACTGATTTCCGACCGGTATAAAAAGTAATGCTGCGGCTCCTTGATTTGTTAAAGCTGGTAAAAGCTCACCGGCCCCTTCTTCGATGAAGCCTTTCCATGGCGGCATACTCTCATATGCTTGCCCATAATAAAGTTCTGCCCCAACAATACTGCCCCAGTTATTTACCGGCCCGGCAAGAGTGTGCCTTTTTTTCAACAATTCTGCAATTGAACGCCCAGGTCTGCCTAATTTTATTGTGAACTTCATAGAATTACTATCTTTCAAATCCACAAAGTGCTCGGCCATCCTTTTCCGCCTCGGATAATTTCATTTTTACGATACGATGCTGGCAATGACTTAAGCCTCGGCAATCAGACCGCAAATGATATTTTTTTCCTTTTGCTCCGCTACAAATGTAAACCGTTGTCGAAGATTTACGCGTTGTATCCAGGGACAAAAGCAGGAATAACAATAGTGTCTTCATATAATTAATTAGGATAAAAGAATCAGATCAAAAATAACCAGTGTGGCATCGTCAATCTTACGGAAAACCGTAATATTGGTCAAATCATTCCCAAGTCCTTGCAAAAGCCGATCAGCTGCTGATTTTTACTAAAATTCATCGCTAGCCTCATCAATTTCAAACGTTTTTCCACACTGCTTAAACCAAAGGGAGGCATCTCGTTCAACTCCAGCCAATCTGCGATTTCCTTTTGCGAATACCCCTCGTTAAGCAGGCGAACGATTGCCTTGTCACGGTCGGTAAAATCATGCTTGTTCTCCTGCGCAGCAAGTGAGCGGTACTCGCGTGGATAATAGCGCCGGTTTTGCGCAAGTTGTTCCAGCGCCTCTTCTAAGTGTTTTGCATCGCCCCGCGATTTACGCACATATCCATCTATCCCCAATTCCTCATACAACCGACGGATCATGACAATTTTACTTTCAGCAGAAAACACTAGCACCTTAAGGTCCGGCTGCAAAATTTTTGCTTTTCGAATTAGTTCCATGCCATCTGGCAGCTGCTTTGCGGTACCTTCATCCTCAAAGTACAGGTCCGTGACCAGCAAGTCGTATGGACGCTGTTCCGAAGCTGCCTTCGTCAATAAAGATATCGCGTGACCGGTATGATAACTGTGTAAAGGACGTGGTAACTGCAGGTGCTCCAGCGTTATTCTGAGCGACAAATTAGCAATGTCCTGATCTTCAACAATAAGAATATTTTCAAACTGCATATTATATTAATGAATAATCGGTAGTTGAATTAAAACCCGGAGCCCCTTCGCCTCCACACCATCAAAACTAATAGTGCCATTCAATGCTTCAATACGGGAAACCGTATTATGCATTCCTTTCCCGGCAGTCTCTTTTCCTGCCAGTCCGACACCATCATCGCGATATTCCAGGCATAATCGCCCGTCTTTAGCGTAAAACCCGACATAAGCTTGCGTTGCTTTACTATGTTTGCTCATATTAACCATCAGTTCCTGCAAAACCAACAACAATTCTTCTTTTACACGCAAACTAACTGCTTGCCACAACTCCCCTTCATTCCCATTCACCGCAAGTCGTAAGGATTGTTTTTTAAAAGCGTACAACATAGTGCTAATCCTTTCCGTAAAATCTGTAACTGATTCCGGCTCATCATGTGCAACGTTTCTGGATACATCATACATGTTTTCCAGTTGATCGAGCAAGATTGTACGATCGATTTCCGGAAGGTGCTCAACTTCGCTCATGATCCGGTAAATACCGTTCGCAACTTTATCATGTACCTTTTGGGACAACCGGAGTTTACTCTCCTGGAGGTTACGATCTGCCTCCTGCTGCATCCGCCGTTTACGCCATTTATACAGCCAAAAGCCAAAGGCAGCGCCAGCCAGCGCTACCAGTGTTACAACAAGCAACTGATACTCACTTTCGGTATTTTTCTTCTGAAGTTGTATATTCTCGGCTTTGGCTTTTTCTACATTGTACCGGATCAGTGCAAATTGATTTTTTGCTACGTTCCGTTTTCTTTGAATACTGTCGTTAAGCCGCTGGTAGCTATGAAAATAAACCCTGGCATGTGACAGGTCAGACAGCGGGATCAAGCGCTGCAAAGCCGATAATTGCTCTTCTCCGCTGCGCAATGTCCCCGACAAGGATAACATTCGTTCTGCATAAAATATAGCCGAGTCCGGCTTTCTGCTCCCGTAAACGTCAGCAAGATGTTCGTAGCTGGACGTTTCGCCCCACCTATCAGTATCACGTATCCTTATATTGAGTGTGTGCTGTAATTCATTCACCGGGTTATAACGGTCATCCTGCATCCATTTGGTAACCGCAATATTCGTCAATATGCGGGCGCGGGTGATACGGTTTTTTCCATAAAGTTTTAACGCTGCGTAATAATTAATAAGGGCCTGAGGAAAATCCTTTTTGTCTTGATAAGCGTTTCCCAGATGATTATAAAAGTAGGATTTGGTTTCAGGATCTTTGACAAAGCGCAATGCTAGCTGATAGTAAGCGATAGCCTGGTTAGGATTTCCGAGATTTGCAAACGTCAAACCCAGTTCATCATAATCGGTAGCAAGATAATCCCGGTCGGCCGGTTTGTTCTCGTCAAGATACTTTAACGACTGGATCAGGCTTTCCTGGGCGCCGAAATTATCCCCTGCATCGGACTGGATAGTAGCCATAAGCCGGTAACACAAGGATACGACCTCCCTATCCGCCGAGTTGGTCGCTCCCTTATTAAAATAAAAGAATGCAGAATCTCTGTTCGAGTTTAAAAATTGATAGCCTTTGCGGTAATCAGTCCACTGATCGGTACGAACGGACGGCTTGTTGTGACAAGCCGTTAAGACAAGTAATAGTAGCCATATATGTGATCGTCTATTCAAGGTTTTAGGTACTAATGTAGCAAAAAAATAAGGCAAGCTCTCACTTGCCTTATTTAAATTAACTGCCTGGTGGCGGTGGTGGTACGTGTCCGTTATCGCCCGGATCGCTTTCAGCATTGATGTTAACAGTAGTGCCACTGTTATTTCGGTTTGTATGTTGCGTAGGATAGGCAAAAGCCAGCCATAACGCCAAAAAGATGTTTAGCATTTTCAAAAAATTTAAAAGGTGAATAAATCCAGCAGGTAGTCCCGGGACTATCCAGGGACATAGCTGCAAACCGCGTAAGAGGCGCCTCTTACTTTTTTTGGGAAGTTTTGGGCATTGATCGCGGAAGCTTTAACCGCTTCCCAAGCCGGATTATCACTCCGCTTTCTTTGCCTGGTAAAAACCATTCGACTCGGTTTCTGAAGCAAATATGGAGTGGCTTAATCGGCTTACAATCAGTTGATTCCAGTATTTACAATATTTCCAGTGTGATTCCGGAAATGCGAATGGAATTCCAAAAAATGTTTTAGATTTATCCTTGAAAAAAATGAAAATGTCTGAGTCTGAGTATAAAGAGTTGGTCCTGGCGGACTATGATAGGCAAATGGCAGAACACTTATTGCCTTCGGAGTTGTTAGTGCCGACACCAGCGAATATCAAGGCCGAGATCGTGAAGATTTGCGAGCAAGGTTCAACATTAAGTGCTGGTGACGAAAAGATATTGCGCTCTTTTGTCGGAGAGAGAGAAAATGCAGCCGCTTATCGTATTGCATTTCAGAATGGGAAAGCCGATCCTTTCAGACAAGTGGTAAAATTATTAGTTGACAGGTCGGTTAATACAAATGTTAAATACGTCAATTTAATGGCTTTGCTCATCGGGTTTCCCGCTCGTCCTTATCATCCCAGTTTGAAGCAGATTGGCCCGCCTATGGCCGGAGTTATGACCGATCAACCTGTTGAAGGCCCAAAAACCTCACAGCCTTTGACGGAAGGCGACGCGCAACCAGGAAAAGGAAACAGCTATAAATTTTTGTGGCTTTTTGCATCGGTCATCATTGTAGGAATGGGCTGGTATCTGATTTCTAAAAAAACAGTAATATACAATAATGGCAAAGAGGACTGTATGATTTGGAGTGATGACCATTATGAACCCATCGAATGCAAGGACCCGTCCACAGCCGCGCCCCATTATCCGATCAAACATGAACTGGTTGATCATTTTAAACGCATCACCAGACCGGATACGCTTACCTATCAATCTGTGCGCAAAGTTTGGTATAGCAATTATAAAGGCAGGATGGAATTTTATACCGACAGCGGCCCCCACCCATTGGACACCAACCTAAGGGTACTACCAATGACGCTCCATATTTTTGAGAAATACGTGCTGCATATTAAAAATTAGCGTTTACGGTTTTCCGTAAAAATCCCCCTGCAACGCGATGTATTTTTGAGACATATTAAAGAATATTATGTCAGTAAAAATCACTTGTATAAAAAAAGATAACGGCAATCATGAAAATCCATATGTTGCTATCAAGAGCATGAATTGGATAAATGAAGCCGATCAAAAAAACGGAACCAGCACCCGCGTTGAAATGCACGATTTTGTAAAAGATGGCGGCGAAGCCTACGTGAAAGATGCCGCCGGCAACAAGGCAAAACTTGTAGCAAAGACAACTGATAAGGGTACAAAGTATGTAAAGACAGTAGCAGATGATGTCAAATCTGATAATCTGCTAAAGCTCAAAGAATGCAGCTAACCGGAACGCTATCCTAAACCTTATTATGCAAATCAATCGTTACAGCACCCCGGGGATCGGGAACCAAAAGCAGGTTGGACGCTACCGGCGTGACGACGAACCGACCGGAGCCGATCCCGGTGCGCCGCCTATTGATCCGCCACCGCACGGCTCTTATGGCAATTTGCTATTAGACCCGCGCTGGAAGGCTAAGCGAAATGAAATCATCAACCGCGATAATGGGTGTTGCTTAATTTGCAAAGGCACAGACGAAATCCAGGTGCATCACCGCCAGTACCAATATATCAAGGAAATGAAAAGATTTAAAGTCCCCTGGGATTATCCCGATTTTCTGATGATCACCTTATGCAAAAGCTGTCACCAACGAGGCCACAGTAAATTCAAAGTACCAGTCCTAATAGTTTGAACTTATGTTTAGTTTTTTTAAACGCGCCGACAATAATGGTGCACAGACTCCGCCCCTCAACGGGCATTATCTGAACCCTGCACCAGCTCTGCCAGAAGTTGAGGAGCGTGTATTTGTTGAAACATCTGCTCCAAAGGAACAGGCTCCGACGCAAACGCAGGTTGATCATCATATTGGTGTGCTGTATTCCTTTATGGATAAAAATCATGAAGTAAAAGGTTATGACGATGCTTTGGTAAACCCTGATGTCAGCAACCTGAACCAAAACCTGGAGGCGCTTAAAAGCGAACTGATCCGGACACTCAATAAAGTAAAAACGTTCTACGAAGATTTTGTCCAGGAAACTGAATTTCACATTACGAGCAGGTCCCGGAGCGGTATGGTAGATATGGTCGAGGAGCTGGAGATGAAAAAAAAGATCGCACAGGGGCATATCGACAAGGTAAAAGCCATCGAGGCTGACACGGCACGCGAGGAAGGGGATTGCAAAGGTATCCTGATCAGCTATACACGGGGTTTCAAAAACGGCCTGGCGGCCATTTCCCACCACCATATTTTATCAAGGAGATTTTAACGATGAAAGACCGTTGGATCAAGTTCGGGTGTTTTCTTACAGGCTATAAATATGAAGTACTGCAAGGCTGCAGTGAAATTGCCCACCGTGCAGTCAAGCGTTACACGGCTGCGCTAATGATCATTTGCATCCTATGGGCATTTATAGGCTATTCCTTTGTTAGCAAATACCTGGCAGCAGAATGGTACTACAGTATTCTTGGAGGGGTTTTATTTGTACTGATCATTTTGCAGGTAGAAAGACAAATTATTCTTTCAGATTCGCAAAGCAAATGGAAATATGGCGTGCGAGCTTTTATCGCTCTGGTAATGGCGGTCATCGGCTCGATTATCATTGACCAAATCATTTTCCGTGAGGATATCAAACACAAAGCATTATTTGAGCTAAATGCGCAGGTTGACTCTTTGTTACCGGCCAAGCAAGCAGAATTAAAGAGACAACTTGCGGAAACGGATTCAACGATAAATAAAAAAGAGATAGATCGTAAAGCTATAGCCGATGACGTCAATAAAAATCCAACGATTAACATTGTCACGAAGCAAACCAACCCTATACTGGTTCCTACTATAAGAGTTGATACCAATAAGACTTCGACAACTCAAAACAGGGTCGTGCAAAGAACGACATCCACAGTTAACTCCATTCAAAATCCAAAGATAGCTATGCTGGCGCCGATGGATCAGCAAATTAAAGATCTCCGATCAATAAAGATCGGACAGGAAAACCGAGTCTTGAAGTTGCGGAGCGAAGTGGAGCAAGAAGCTAAAGCAAACAGCGGGTTTCTTTTTGAACTACAGCTGATGTACCACATCCTGCGGGATTCAGGGCCGGCTTTATTTGTGTGGGCGTTGTGGGCCTTACTTTTGCTAGGTATCGAGATTTTCATCATGGTCAACAAGATGACGCATGGAGAAACAGATTATGATGCGACTATACAGCATCACATGGAATTACAGAAACGCAAATTGAGGCTAATGGCCATGCAAACGCGAGAAGCTTAATAAATTAATATCAAAATATGAATATGGAAGGCGCAATCATCAAAGAACAAGGGGTAACATTTGCTATTGTTATCGTAAAACCACATATCATTAACAATAGTAATGAATGTAGCGAAGCGCGAGCCGCATTTCAGCGGTATTTTCCGGAAATGCCGATTATCCTAATGGCACAAGACCAGAATGGCCGCCCAACTTACCAGGGGCGGAAAGACATTGTTGCTTTTTTGGCAAATGTGCATCCCTCAAGAATCCCCTGGAAACAGTATACTTTTAGCTGATTATTATGTGCTGATCATATCGCAAGTCTTTTGATTCCTGTCCTTTTCTGATCAATTTTTCGAAAAGCGGCATTAGCTGCAATATCAAGAATACAAGAGTCCTTCGGGAGGACAGGGTTCGTCAAATACCATCCCTATTGGGGTTTTAATACCCTCAATAACAGGTGATAAATTATTCATTTTAAATAAATAAAATGGATTCATTTAATAAGAATGATGCCATCTCTCCGTTTTGCAACATTCGCCACTCAAATGATCCCGGCGGCCAGCATCACGGCACCTATAAGTCCTGACTTCATCTCCATCAGGTTGGACTGGCTGTTCCGCCAGCTTTCGCCATTTTTAATAAAGGTGTAGGGTGTCCCGTACATGGTAATTTTGATCTCATTTTCTTTCCGGGAATCAATGACGAAATAATAGCTGCGGTTTTCGAAATGGGCTGCAAGGCGTTCTGACATGGTGCGAAATTACATATTTAGGAGGAGGCTCGCAGCATCCTTTAATAACCTGACATTTTTGAATACTAAAAGCAGGTTTGATTTGTTATGCTAATTACCGGGTGTTCTCAAATAATTAGTTGTTATTTACGATCAAAATGTAGTACGATATTTTATGGTACTACATCTTGATCCTGGTGCTTTTCGTTACATTCGACCTGAGAATATCCGGGATAGTTGTACAATCCCCAGGCAATATCATCACCGAAGCGACCTTCTGCCTGGTAGCCAACTGCATCAAATATACCGGTACGTCCAAATCCGGAATTTTCGATCGGGAGTTTCGAATTTGAAAGTGTCATTATTCAAGTCTATCATACACTTTATTCATAGGTAATCATACATATTTTCATGAACTTACAAATAAGATTTTGCTACTGATTCCGGATACTCTTGACCGGGTTCGTTAGGGCCGCCTTTATGGTCTGGGAAGCCGAAGTTAACATGGCCAGGATGAACATCCCTGCCCCGCTGGCAATAAATACCCACCAGCTGATGGTGGTCCGGTCCGCAAAGCCCTGCATCCATTTGTTCATCGCCAACCATGCCAGCGGTGTAGCGATTACAAAAGCAAGTACAATAAGCATGGTCAATTCAGAGGATAAAAGTACAACCATTTGCGCCACTGACGCGCCCATAACCTTACGGATGCCGATCTCTTTCTTTCGTTGGTTAGCCGTATATATCGTTAAGCCAAGCAGACCCAGGCAACTGATCAATACGGAACAGCAGGTCACCCAGTTCAATAATTTCGAAGTGTTTTGTTCGCCGGTGTAAAGCTGGGCGATGCTCTGATCAAAAAACTGGTAGCTGAAATCCTCTTCCGGGTAAACCGCTTTCCAGGCGGCCTGCATGCTGCCGATAGCAGCTGCCCAATTGCCCGCGGTATTTGATTTTAAAGCGATATGAAACGTACCGTTAAAGTAAAGATTGGTGCTGGTCAGGATTACCAGCGGTATGACCGGTGCGTGTATGGATTCCTGGTGAAAGTCGGCGACGACACCAATAATACGGGTTAGGATTTGACCGTTGAATCCTTGGAGCGATTTTCCAATGGCCTCGTGCGGGTCTTTAAATCCAAGTAAGCGCACCAGGGTTTGGTTGATCAGCACGGTATTAACGGTATCCTGCGGTTGGAGATTTCGGCCGGCAAGCAAATGAATATGGTAAACATCGATGTAATGCCGGTCGCCGAACTTTTCACCGATCTGGTCGAGCTTGACCTCTTTTTTGCCGTCACGATAGACCGCTGAGGCGAAATGCGGGTCATTGGACATAGGTGCGTCCCGTCCGGCGCTGACCCATTCCACCTGCGGAATCGCGTTCAGTTTGTCCATGAACACTTTCACTTTGCCCAGCTGACGGTCCTTCCACGGTGAGTTGATGATCAGGATCGCCTCTTTTTTAAAGCCCAGGTCTTTATGGAGCGCATAATAGATTTGTTTGCTGACCAGGATCGTTGCCATAACGAAAAACTGGGCGATGACGAACTGTGCCACCGTCAGTGATTTTCGCAAAGTGGCGGCGCGTGTCTTGCTGCTTTCATTTTGCACCTGGCCTTTTAATACCAAGACCGGGTTATAGCCTGATAAAATCATAGCAGGGTAAAAACCGGCAGCGAGCGCTACCACAATAGCTAACAGGAGCAGGAATACGGGGATAACCGGCCGGAGGAGCAAACCGGCATTCACGCCGGCCGGGATAAAGCCGGCAAACTCGTGGAGCAGCAAAGGCATCAGGACCGCTGAAAGGCCTACGGCGATCAAGGTGACCATCAGGGTTTCGGTGATGAATTGCGCGATCAGCTGGCCCCGCCGGCTGCCCATGGTCTTACGAATACCGATCTCCCTGGCCCGTTTAACCGAATGCGCGGTGGTCAGGTTGATGAAATTGATACAGCCCAATAGTAACAGGAATACCGCGATCGCTGATAACTCGTAAAGTGTCGTCTTGTTGGCCACCCGGCCATTCCCATAAGTGCCGTAATTGGCGTTGAAATGCAGGTCTGACAACGGTTGCAGATAGAAAGATGATGTGCCGGTCTGCTTTACTGAGGGTGGATAAGTATGCTTGTACAACTGGTTGAATTGCCTGGTCACCCATTCGGCTGAGGAGGATTCAGGCAGCCTGACAAACAGTTGTTGCTCGGGGGTTATGCCCTGGAAACTATTGATCAACACTTGTGTCTTTAAGGCAGGTGTTACCGGTACGGTAGGAAAAGAAATGAAGTCATGGAAGGTCAGGTCTGTATTTTCTGTGATATCTGCGACCACGCCGCTGACCGTCGTTCTGAGAGAATCGTACAGCACCGTTCGCCCGAGCATTTCGCTATAGCTCAGTGTGGGAAAATACTTTTTGGCCTGGCCGGCGGTCAGTACCACATGGTTGGGTTGTGACAGCGCCTGCGCGGCATTGCCTGCAAGCCATTGATAGGAAAACAGCCGGAAATAACCCGCGTCGGCAAGGCTGACATTATCCTGGGCTTTGAAAGCAGTTTGGGACTGGCCCGAGGGGATGGAAACGTTGGGCTGGTACAGGCTGAACAGCCGGGCACTTGCGTCAATACCGGTCAGCTGATCTTTTAATACTTCGATCGCCGCGCCGGATATGCCCGCGTTATAGCTCGTCTGACCGGAACCCGCAGCATTGGTGACCACGCGGTAGATCCGGTCACGGTCTTTGTGGAAGCGGTCGAAACTAAAGTCAAAATGAACCAGTAAATAGATGAACAGGGCGGCGGTGGTACCAACGGACAAACTGATCACATTGATCAGCGTGGAGAGCTTGTTGTTCCAGAAGTTCCGTAAGGTGATCTTTAAATAATTCTTAAACATATAATTGCGGTTTAATGGACCGCCAGCCCATACCGGGATGGCTTTGTGCCGCAATATTATCGCCTCCGGAGCAGAAACGGGTCTCACTTTATAAACTGGGAGTTCTTTCTGTTGTTCGGCCTTGTAATCCGCCGGGCTCCTGCCGGTCAATTGTTTAAAGATCCGGTGAAAAGTGCTTTTCGAATTGAAGCCGGAATCATAGGCAATGCCCATCAGGTTCAGCCGGTCGAACGCGGGCTCCTGCATCTTTCGGATCACTTCCGCCACACGGTATTCATTGACAAAGTCATGGAAGCTTTTTTTCAGACCCTGGTTGATGATCCGGGAAAGTTCATGCGTGGTCAGGCCAAGCGCCCCCGCGAGGGAGCTTAGGGTGAGTTCGGCATCCTGGTAATGCCGGGCGGCTTGCATGGTTTTCTTCAGCCAGGCAGCTTTTCGCTTCAATTCTGCCGGCTTTAAAACGCCTGCCCTTGATGAGGCCACGGTTAACGGGACGGCCGCAGATCTTACCAGGGCTAAAGCCGCCATACGGATCACCAATACGGCCAATAGCAGATAAAAGGGACAATAGGCCCGGAGGGTTAATTGATGGTGGTCATAGATATAGCCCGTGACTGCAAAGAGCAGCCACAATAATCCTAACAAATTCAGACCTGTCAGTGAATTTTGCAGTCCCCTGAAATGACGCCGGTACCGGTCACCTTCGTTAAACTTCAGGTTTTCATAATAGTGAGCTATGGCCCTGTGCGATAAGTATAAATAAACCGTCGCGGAGCAAAACGTCAGCGCCGGAACTGCAAAATTCATATGGAGGGCAAAGATTTGCGTGTACAATTCCAGGCTTAAGGGGATAAAATGGAGCCAGTCCCGGTAACGCATTTTATATGCCGGCCGGGTTGTTTGAAGTACATAGAAGTAAAGCAGCGGCCCGGCAGCCAGTGAAAACCTGAGCGGCAGGCGTTCCCAGCCAGGGAAGTAGCGCGCTAACCTGATATCCCTGCCTAACACCCAGGCCAGCCAGAGGCTCACAACAAATAAAAGCAGGCTCAGCAAACGGTTCGCCGTACGATTCGTATTGCTGACAAAGCCTAATAACAGCACAAAAGCCAGCCCGGTAAAAACCGAGCCCAGCAGCAGGACATCGTAAAGATTAACAGGAAACAGGTATGCTTTCAAATCGATTGATCGGGACAATTTATATTCCAGAATTCTAAACGATTGAAAGGTAACTTATTATACTAAAACTATCGGATAATTCGTGTAACGGAACCGGACACTCAGTGTTCGGTTCCAAATTGGCTGTTAGCATCTTTTTATAATTGCTGATATACAGCAATGAAAGTGTATGATTATTTAGGAATTACGACAGAAAGTTTATCCAAAAAAAAGAATAAAAAAATCTTCCTGTTCAGCTCTGCCTGGCCGTCTTGTATTCAAAACCGGATACACCCGCCAATGGACATGGAAAAGAAAGCGATAAAAGATCTTTTAAATAAATACGCCGAAGGTAAATGCAGCGAAGCGGAAAAGGCGCTTCTGGAATCATGGTACCTCGGATATAACGAAGACCCGGTGAATATTTCCCCCCGGCAATTGCAGGAAGCCGGGGAAAAAATATTCAGGAAACTGCCCGGAGGTTCAAACAACAAAATCAATCGGGGAACGCTCCTGGCGGCAGCTGCAGTCGTTATGCTCGTGATCTCGCTGATCGTGCAGCTTATCTTTCATAAAAATGAGCCAACCGCGGCCCTTAAGCCCCAGGACATTCCCCCGGGTGGCAATAAGGCCATACTGACGCTTGCCGGCGGTAAAAAGATTGACCTTGCCGATGCGGCGACGGGAGGACTCGCGGTTCAACCCGGCATCCGGATCCTGAAAAACGGCTCCGGTCAGGTGGTTTATCAGCCAGTTGATGACCGGAAGGGAGGCGACCAGGCAGGTTACAATACTATTAGTACGCCCGCAGGCGGGATATGGAATATTTGCCTGGAGGACGGAACAAAAGTTTGGCTGAACAATTCTTCCTCCCTTACTTATCCCGCCAGTTTCCGGAACAAACGCGAGCGAAATGTCACCCTCGAAGGGGAGGCCTATTTCGAGGTGGCTAAAGACAAAAAACATCCCTTCACCGTGAAAAGCGGCGGGCAGGAGATAAAGGTACTGGGTACCCATTTCAATGTCCGAGCATATAAAGACGAACAGGTGATCCGCACAACACTCCTCGAAGGCCAGGTGAAGATCAGTACTGCTGACCATAGCAGCAGCAACATATTAATACCCGGAGAACAGGCATTGTTCACCGGTCACACGTTCAGGCTGGCAGATGCGAGCATGGAACAGGTGATGGCCTGGAAAAACGGTTATTTCAGATTTGATAATACTCCTGTCGAACAGGTGATGCGGGAGCTCGCCCGCTGGTACGATATCGAGGTCCGGTATGAAGGCCCGGTCTCTGCAGAAAAGCTAAACGGCAGAATTTCCCGCTCCAAAAATATCAGCAAGGTGCTGACCGCCCTCGAGGCAACCAAAATAGTCCGCTTTAAAGTTGAAGGAAGGAGGGTGACCGTAATGAGATAATATTTCTGTGATAAGAATCAGTTAGTTAAGAAAGCCAGGAAACCGATTCCAGTCGGTAACCTGGCTTTAGCTGGCACCCTTAACAATTTTAAACTATTAACGAACCGCGCTGCCGCCGAACCGTCTCAATTGAACGGCTGCAACGCTCCCAACTCCAACAACGAATGTACAGTTTTTACAAAGAAAAATTGGCAAGGCAGCACCGTCGTGCCTCAACGGTACTGAAAACCTTCCGGCTCGTGGCCCTTTTAATGGCGATCCTCAACATGCAGGCCAGCGCCATGCCAATGACCCAGAAGGTCACTTTAGCAGAGAAGAACAGCACCCTGCTGTCCGTCATGGAAAAGATCAGCAACCAGACCGGCTTCGATTTCATATTGCCGGAAAGGGTCATTCCCTATGCCAGACCGGTGACCATCACGGTACGCCAGGAGGAACTGGCCCCGGTGCTCAAAAAAATATTTGATGAACAACCCCTCGATTATGAACTGCAGGAAAAGATGGTGGTTATCTCCAGGAAAAACCAGGCGCCTGCAGCTCAAAAGCCATTGCCTTCCAAGGCAGCCGTGAACGTAACCGGGGAAGTACGGGATACCTCCGGCAGGCCTTTGAATTCCGCGACGATCCGTATTAAGGGCCGTGACGGTTATTTTTATACCGATGAAGCCGGGAAATTTGCATTTAGCGCTGAAGCGGGCGAGGAGGTTTCGATATCCTTCATCGGTTTTAGACCCTATACCTTTATGGTCAAAGCCGGTATGCCTTACCAGAAAGTCACGCTGTCCCCGGCGACAGCAGCCATTACCGAGGTCAGCGTCGTATCGACAGGCTACCAGAATATCCCCAAAGAACGCGCAACGGGTTCCTTCGCCCAACTGAACAACGAGCTGGTCAACCGCCGTACCGGCACCGATATCGTCAGCCGGCTCGAAGGCCTTGTGCCAGGCTTGCTTTTCAACCGGAATACCAGCGGCTCTTCAAGGGGCAACAGCGATATCAGCATCAGAGGGACGAACACCCTTTTTTCAAACAGCCAGCCCCTGGTCGTACTGGATGGTTTTCCCTTTGACGGCGATATAACCAATATCAATCCGAATGACATCGAAAACATCACCATACTAAAAGATGCTGCGGCCGCAAGCATCTGGGGCGTCAGGTCAGGGAATGGGGTAATCGTACTGACAAGTAAGAAGGGGAAGCGAAACGAAAAACTCGCTGTCGAACTGAACGCCAACGTAAGCGCTTCAGCAAAACCCGACCTGTTTTACAGTCCAGGCTTTTTGAATGCATCAGATTATATCGATATCGAACAGCGGCTCTTTAAGACCGGCTTTTATGACGGGCAGGCCGGCGACCCGCTCCAGGTCATTTCCCCGGTAGTCGATATCCTGACCGCCCAACGGGATGGCAGCCTTTCCACAGCGCAGGCCGATGCGCAGATCAGCGCGCTGCGCAAACAGGATACCAGGGCCCAGCTGGATAAATATTTCTACAGGCGAAGTTTCCTGCAGCAGTACAGCCTGAATTTCCGGGGAGGCAGTGATAAAAGCGATTATTATTTTTCGGCAGGGGAGGATCATAACAGCGCAACACTGGTCGGTAATAACAATAACCGGATCACGCTGAACGCGAACTATAATTTCTACCCCTTAAAAAACCTGCAGCTTTCCGCCGCGGTCAATTATATACAGACGAATGCAGCAGCCAACAGCACGGCCGGGAACATCTCCGCAGGCGGCCGTTACGTCAACTTTAGTTTCCCTTACGAATCTTTCGCCGACGGGAATGGCAACGCATTGCCTATCGTAAAAGGCCTGAACTACGAATTCGCCAAAGACGCGCAGCAACAGGGCTACCTGGACTGGCTTTACCGCCCGCTGGATGAACTCCGGAATGCGGATAATACCAGTTCATCTGTCGAAAACCGGATCAACGCCGGCGCGCAATACCGGATCATCCCGGGCCTGGAAGCCTCGCTGAAATACCAATTTGAAAAACAGGCCAGCAATGCCGGTAATTATTCCAGCCCCGCCACTTTCTATACGCGCAACCTGGTCAACGAATATATGCAGTCAGGCGCGGACGGCAGCTTTACTTATCCTGTTCCCAAGGGGGGAATCCTGCAGCAATCAGACGCGCTGCTCATCTCCCATCATGCCAGGGGACAAATCAGTTTTGACCGGATGATCGCGAAAGGCCACCGGATAAGCGCGATCCTGGGCGCCGAAGTCAGCTCCGCCGTAACGGAAAGCCGCAGCGGGACCGTGTACGGGTATGATAAGGATACGCGGGCAAACTTCGCCCAGGTCGATTACGCGACCTATTTTAACCTAAACCCGGAAGGCGCTACCGCCCAGGTACCGACCAGCCTCGGCTTTGAAAAATTTACCGACAACTATATTTCGTATTTCGGCAATGCTGCCTACACTTACCTCGACCGCTATACTTTTTCCATCAGCGGCAGGATCGACCGCTCCAATTTGTTTGGCGTGGAAACCAATCAGAAATCAGTACCCTTATATTCGACGGGGCTGGCCTGGGACCTCAGCAAAGAACAGTTTTACCGGATCTCCTGGCTGCCGTACCTGAAACTCAGGGCAACGTACGGCTACAATGCCAATGTCAATAAAAGCGCTTCGGCAGTGACGACCCTGCAGCAGCAAAGTAATGCTTACTATTCCGGGGTGCCGTATTTTATCATCAACAGCCCCGGCAACCCGGAACTGCGCTGGGAAAAAGTTCGGATCGCCAACTTCGGGCTGGACTACAGCCTGAAGAATGATGTGCTCTCCGGCAGCTTCGAATATTATACGAAAAGAGGCATTGATCTTTTTGGCAGCTCACCCTTGCCGCCATCGGCGGGCTTTGTTTCCTTTTTTGGAAACACGGCCAGCACATCCGGGCAGGGCTTCGATCTCGTTTTGAATTCGCATAATATCTATAAAAGCGATTTTAAATGGACAAGTAACCTGTTGATCAGCCATGTGATCGACAAAGTAACCGTATACGACAGTCCGGCATCGACCTTAACCTATCTCGCGGCCGGCGACGGTAATGGCGGAAGCATCACGCCCCTTGCAGGGCAGCCCATCTATGGGATCTATAGTTTCAGGTCCGGCCCGCTGAAGCATGATACCGGAGACCCGCAGGGCTTTATTGATGGCAAACTCAGCACGGACTTTAACCAGATCATCTCCGGTACGAAAGTCGGAGACCTCTATTATAATGGCCCCTCAAGGCCGGCCACATTCGGCTCGCTCCGGAATACGTTCAGCTACAAAAACTGGACGCTGTCGGCCAACCTGATCTTCAAGCTTAATTATTATTTCAGGCGGAGTTCGACAGCGTTGTCCTATGACCAGATCGCCTACGGTGGCGTAAACAGGGACTATGCGGACCGCTGGCAAAAACCGGGTGATGAACTAAAAACAAATGTCCCTGCTATCCTTATGCCACCCGCGAACTATGACCGTCAAACTTTTTACCAGTATTCCCAGGCGCTGGTGGATAAGGGCGACCATATCCGGCTCCAGGACATCCGTCTGTCCTATACCTTTAAACCTTTCGGCGGGCAGCGCCCGGTGTTCAAAAGGCTGGAAGTTTTCGGCTACCTGAACAACGTAGGTATCCTGTGGCGCGCCAACAGGGACCATCTTGATCCTGACCTCTATACGGGAGCCTTTCCGCTGCCGCGAACTTTATCCGTAGGCTTTAATTCCAGATTTTAACCATGAGAAATACAATCAACGGCCCGCTATGGTGCATCGTCTGCATCATGGGCCTTCAAATGTACAGCTGCAAAAAGCAGGACGATTTTTTGGATACCAAACCTAACCAGGCCCTGAAAACACCAACCACACTTTCGGACCTGCGCGGATTGCTGCAGAACGAAGATGTTTTCAACAGCCAGCCCGATCCGGGACTGGGCCAGATCGCCTCCGACGATTTTCTCATCCAGGATGAGGTTTTACCCGGTCTTTCATCCGATGAACGGAATACCTACACCTGGGCTAAGGAGATCTTTGACGCCTCGACCATGCAGGCCATCGACTGGAATTTTCCGTACCAGAGTGTTTATTATGCCAATGTTGTGCTCGATGCGCTGCCCGGTATAAAACCGGCTGCCAATGAAAAGGCAGGCTACGAACAGGTCAGGGCGACGGCTCTTTTTTACCGGGCCTGGGCATTCTACGGGCTCCTGCAGACTTTCGCCCTGCCATATGACAAGGATAAGGCCGCCGGGCAGCCAGGCATCCCGCTGCGCCTGACCTCGGACCTTAATGCGCATCCCCGCCGTTCAAGCATCGCCGAGGGTTATGCGCAGGTACTGGCCGATCTGAAATCCGCATTGCCGGCATTGCCGGTTAAGCCTGCTGCTCCGACGGCCCCGTCCCAGCCCGCAGTAAATGCCCTGCTGGCCAGGATCAGCCTCGCTATGGGGGAGTATCCGGCGGCATTGTCTTATGCCAGCGCCTGCATCGCGCAGTTTTCGACATTGACGGACTATAATACGCTGAACAGACCGACAGCCACCACCATCGACATTGGCTATTTATCAGAGGATATTTATCATTCGAACATGACAGGCCATACGGTCTATAATATACGCCGGGACACCTATATCGACCCGGCATTTTACAATAGCTATGATGCCAATGATCTCCGGAAATCCAAGTTTTTCGCCATCCTTGATAAGCTGCCGCAATTCCCGAGGTTCGTGGGGTCCTATGATTTTAAAGGACAAAAATATGACGGCCTCGCGATGGATGAAATATACCTGATCAAAGCAGAATGCCAGGCAAGGGTAGGGGATGTTACAGGGGCGATGACCTCCCTTAATACACTCCTGAAAACAAGATGGAAGACCGGCACATTTGCGCCCTATACGGCCGCAAGCGCGGATGATGCCCTGCTGCTGGTACTGCAGGAACGGAAAAAAGAATTACTGTTCCGCGGCCTGCGCTGGACTGACCTGCGCAGGTTAAACAGGGAGCCCCGGTTTGCCCAAACGCTTCAGCGTACCGTCGGTGGCCTGACCTATACTTTACCGCCGGACGACCCGAGGTATGCGTTCCCTATTCCTGATATTGAAGTTCAACTGGGGGGGCTGACCCAAAACCCAAGATAAACGCCATGGACAAGCAGATGAAAAAAATGACTTTGGTAACACTGACCGGCCTGCTGGTCTTTTCCCGGCTTTTCGCCGGGCAAAAAGCTGCCAGGATCGGCGGCACTGCGGATTTCCTCCGGACGGGGGATTCCGTATTGGTCACCGTCCGCCAATATACCGGGAGACTTGACGAGATCGCCACTACCTATACGGCTTACGCGAGCGGGAACCGCCTGGCGCTTTCCATCCCTGCCCGGGATCAACCTCAATACATCGAGCTGCTGTTCCCCAACAAGGGCAGGACATTTCTCGGCCCGGTCATCCTTTTTCCCGGGGACGATATGGTGATAGAAGTGAAAAGCGGCTCTTTCCTGTTTAAGGGATCTTCTGCTGTGCGGTTTTCCGCGCAGCAGAAGTTAAGGGAGATCTCAATCCGCTTTTCCCAGCAAATGCGCCTGCGTTTTACGCCTGCAACATTGCCGCGCATCTTCGATCATATCGATTCCGGCGCCGCAGCACAGTTAAATTACCTCGAAACGAAAAAAAAGCAATTAGGGTTAAGAGCTTTTCGCTTATTAGCGAATGATGTCAAAGCAGGCGCTACCTGCAGCAAATTAGGGTACCTGAACTACACCTGCATGAACAAGCCGCCGGAGGTACAGGAAACTTTTAAAACCGCATTTGTTCAATATGGTAAACCATTGAACAGCTTTCCTTCTTTTTCGCCCGCCGATTCCTCCGGGAAACCGGCTTCCGGGTGCTCTGCAGAACTGGTCTACCAGCAATATCTCGCAGACTCCTGCGTATTCCAACAAAAAAGATTCAGTATTCACGATTGCTACGCCTATGAATCCGGGCATTTCAAAGGGGAGATCCGGGAACAATTGGTAACCGCCCTTTTTATCACCAAGAGGAGCAGTCCCGGGATCACTGTTGCAGATATCACGCAGGCGCTTGACTATGTAAAAAACCCGGACTTCATCAAAGTCCTGGAAAAGATCCGGGCGACCAATACGACCGGTGCCGCAGCGCCTGATTTTACACTCCCGGACACGGCGAATACGCCGGTTAACCTGAAAGATTACCGGGGTAAATTAATCGTGTTGGATTTCTGGTTCACCGGCTGCGGGGCCTGCAAAGCGATGGCCCCAAGGATGCAGGCCATCGAAAAAAAGTATGCAAACCGCCCGGTTGTTTTTATAACGATCTGTATCGACAAAAAGCGAGCGCAATGGCTGGCTACCCTGAAAACGAACGAATACACCTCACCTTTAAGCCTGAACTTATATACCGATGGTAAGGGCAATGAGCACCGCGTGATCCGGGATTACGATGTGCGGGGTTATCCCACATTTGTCCTGATCGATAAAGATGGTAAGCTGGCCCCGAAACCCGGGCTGGAAGAAGAGGAAATGTCGAAGCTGATCGACAGCTACCTTTGACAGCAAAACTGGCCTGCCGGATTTCCCGGCAGGCCTGTTGCATTACTTGCTTTTGAAAACCTGGTTCGTCGGCGTATGGCCGGTTGGAACTACGTTGTCAGTGGGCGCCACGTTAGTGGAGATCTGGCAGATCTGGTTTGGCTGCGATGAACAGGAAGCAGTAGCCGGGTTGGGAACTGTTTGGGTCCAGTGGAAACCGGTACCGCTGGTCTGCCTTGCATAATAAGTAGTCGCATTGGATTTAGGGCTGAATGCGAATGCGCTGCCTGCACCTGACAGGGCTGCAATGGCCATAAGGCCCATTCTGATCTTTTTCATGGTTTATTTAGTTTAGAAATGAGCACGGGTTTTACCACAGGACCCGCAATAACCTGATTTCGCGCGTGAAATATCTTATGCCTCATAAGGCTTATGTTTAATGGCTAAATGACGCTGTGACCGGTAATGTCTTAACGCGATTGCCGCAAGGCCGGTAAATAATAGATTGAGTAAAAAGTGTTCTCCCCAGCCCAGTGATTTAATCACCCCTCCGCAGGCACAGGGTGATTTGGGAAACATATGCAGCAGTACCGCACCCACATAAAGTGTGAAGCTGATCATGAGCGCCAGGAATGCGTATAATCCGGGTATCCTGCTTTTGCCGGAGATCAGCAGCGCCGCGACGGCCAGTTCTGCCGGGGGAAGGATATAAATGAGCGGATATGTAATCCAATCGGGCAGGTGCTGAAATCTCATAGAGAGTTCAAACGTTTTAAAATCCAGTAGTTTGCTTAACCCGGTGTAGAGAAACAATAATACCAGCAGCGCGGTAATGAAATCGAATATCAAATCTTTTTTCATTGCTTAATGAATCAGGTGAAAAGGGAAATCTATTTTATCAGGTGCGGTGCAGCGAAGCAGGAAATGGATGATGCCGCTGTTGCCTGTCCAAAAATCCGGTATGGGTTGAAGCTGGGTTCCGTCGAGCCAGAAAGCAGTGCCCTCATCGTCACGGTAAGAACTGCGCAGCAGCACCGCGGCTATGGTATCCGCCCGGGTTTTCCATTCGGGGGCCTTAAAGATTTTGAAAGCTTCCAGGTAAATTTCTCCCAAACCGCTGAGCCCGTTACCAAATGAAAAGTAGTTACTGGTGATATCTACCGGATGGTAGCCCAGTACCTCCGACGCGATCTGCCTGTATTCACTGATACCCAGTACCTCGTAGGCTTTGATGAAAGTCAGTGCAATACCGGAAAAGCCATGTTCGAGCCAGGGATCAACAGTAGTATTACCATGGCACACCGGCCAAAACCGTTTTCCGTGTTGCAGTATCCGTTGTCCTTCGAGCCATTCCAGCGCAGCCATAATACACGCGCTTAGGTCCGGCGATTTGAATCGGGAATAATACTCCAAAAGGCAATAGGTGATCCCTGCAACACCATGCATAAATCCGGTAACTTTCAGTGGCTTTCTGTTCGCCGGGTCTGTAGCCGTTAACCATGATCCATCCGGCTGCTGCTTTTCCATTAGCGTTTTAATTATGCCGGCGAGCTGCCGGTTATACAAAACGGTCCCGGTATCATTGGTACAAGCCAATATGGCAAGTCCTGTTCCGGTTAATCCGCCGGTAATACTCAGCGTCTCGTTATGTATTGAACCGGCAACGAAAATCTCATCACCGAATTTCGATACTGATTCTTTTAGTAATGTTCCCTTAAGACGGCGCAGTACGATTGCTAAGCACGGATCATCTGTTTCTTCTGTTCGCTCTTCAGCGTTTGTTCGTCTGCTGAATGGATAATTGTTAAATGGTGTGATCAGCCGGTCCAGGTTTGGTATTGAAAAGCCAAGTGTTTTTGCGCAGGTGAGGATTGTTGTAATAGCTGCCAGATCGTTTGGCAGGGTAGCCGAACCAATCCATTGCGTTATACATCCTGTTTTGCCGGAGTTTATTGTATATCCCCGGGAATTAGCCTTGTCCGGGACCAACTGATCGATCAGCGTATGGCAGGCGCCGCTGATAATTTCATACGACTGCTCATAGGTGAATGGACCATCATGCATATGTTCCGGAGCCTGGGTGCCTGTTAACAAGAGGGCGTCGTAAATGGAAAGGGCACATTCTATGTCATTTATGTCCGGTCTCAATTGCGGATCCGGATGCACGCAGGAGGCGATCATAGTGACCAGGGAACCGGATTCGATGAAATAGCCAAGGGCCTCTGCCAGTATCGTAGTTGAACCAGTATTGAATTTATTCGGCAGGATTCCTGTGAAAAGGTTGATGAGCAAGGCACCCAGTCCATAAATGTCGTCTTTGAAGGATGGTGCATATCCCTGGTACTGTTCCGGGGACAGGTACCCTGGCGTACCCAGAGTGAAAGGAGGGGCGGGTTGACCTGACCGGATATCACAGGACAGTTCAATGTCGATCGCATAAACTTTGTTTTCCCCGTTAACCAGGAAATTCGCCGGCGTTACGTCGCGGTGGACGATGCCGGCTTCGTGGAAAGCGGATAAGGTCCGAACAACCTGCAAGGCATGATCAATGAGTTCCCTTTTCCTGTCGACCGACATGAACCTCCAGATAGTCCCTTCGCTCAGGCAAACAGCTTTTTCACTTAGTGACATAGCTTCTAGATACTCCATTGCCAGGAAACCGTCACCATGAAGCTCAAAATATTCAATTACTTTTGGCAGAACCGATTTTGGTTCCAATAGCCTGTGTACATGCATTTGCCATTTTAAACGGTCCTTCTGGTCCCGCGCGGTATTGTCAAAGCTTTGAGACAGCCTCCCCTGCTTCAGAATGCACCATTGCATGTTGTATACCACGTTTACTTTCAACGCCTTGATGACATTTCCTTTCGGTTCGCTTTTTAAAGGCGTTACAGGAATATATTGCCATTTCAATAAATGCGGTTGTTTTTGGGATTTAATGGGTTTGATACTCCGGAACGGCCAGGCCTTTCCCGCCGAGCTCAGTGTCTGGCGCAGAACGTCTGCATAAAAGCTATCATAAAAAATGGCCTGTTTTTCAGGGAATGCCTGAGGTTCCGGGAATAACGTTCCGTAACTCACAGCAAGGCAGGACGAAAGGGCGTATGCGCAGGGTATCGCCGGCCCGTTAAAATACCTGGTAAGGGTAATTAGCCGTTTAACAATTACCAATGCTTCGTCATCTTTACAAACGCGAAGATTGATTGCCTTGCCGGTAAGGTTAAAGCCCTTCCGCCCATCCAGGATAGCGCTATGATGGTCGGCATCAATAGGAATGGCAAAGCTAATCAAGCCTGATCTTAAATAATCGATTACCGGTTCGATCAGATCCTGAAATTGTTGCCGGACGACGGAAACATGGATGAGCCAGGCAGGATTTTCATCGGGATTGCCGGACCAAATATAAGGCGGCTTGTATGAAAAAGGGATTCCCTGCTGCTCCAGGTAACAGGAATAATTGACTCCTCCATGGGTGCTCCGTTTGTTGGAAGCTGATGGACCTGTATCCGGCAGGTCTGTGCTATCTTTTAAATCAGGCTGTTGCATTTTCGTCGCTTTTACCGGGAATTAACTCCTTGTAAGCAAAGCAACAGCATTTAATGAAGCGGAAACAGTGGGAAAAGGGTGGGAGTTCTTTCTACAAAAAATCTGAAAACGCTGATTTCCGGTACCGGCCAAGGCAGAAGCAGGGCCTTTTGGCGTTTTTTAACCGGTATGTAATTAAAAAAGCATAAGCTTCAAGTACTCCTGGAACTTTATATTGCTGCTGAACAATGTGAAATAACTTCAGGCCCAGGCATCCCTATAAGAGCTTTAAAGCAAGTTTTATCTTACATCCTGGGGCTATTGACTGCTTGATGCCGATTCAGACTGGTCGATACAAATTTGCGAAAAGGAGGGTTTGTACTAAATTCAATGCTGCCGCCTGTTTCAATATTCAGAGGGCAATTTTGAATTTAGCGAATTACGCCTCCCCCCTGCGCGAGACAGGTCTTGCGGCAACGGTAGCCTGACTTTCATTAAAGCAGCATCCCCTGGCCCTAACTAATAATTATGCTGGTAGTTGTATCTCGGGCGGTCTTTTTGGATCAGCCATTTCTCCAATAGCGCAGCCTTTTCCCTCGGCTTGGCGTAGTCGTGATCATATTCATCATAGATCAGACCGTGTCTTTTGTGTTCATTTAAACGTAGTTGGATCCGGTCAGCATAACAGATCCCGTGGTAAACCAGGCGGTTTCTGTGCCACAGCGTGTAATTTACCGTATTATTAGAAGTAGAAATAAGCTTGTTTATAGCATAGAGCCCAACAGCAGCTATGCCTAATTGCAGCAGCGGAATGGTGTTGTTTCGGTTGTTAAGATTAAGATTGTTCATTACCTTAAAGATAGGCTGAATTCAGCAACCGCTCAAATTGCTTCCGGTAGATTTTATAAAATATTTATAAAAAAAATATATTATTCCCACAAGTTGTTTTTCTCGATTTTGCTGCTTATTTTTATGGATATATTTTACTGAATATCAATTAATTAATAATTATTTATTGTGTGCTTTATTTAAAATAAGAGTTAAGAAAAATAATTAATTAAGAAACGATACGCTCAAGTTTAATATTCACCTCTTCCAAACCTTAACCATGAAATTATCAATCGATCAAACCCGGGCGGCTTTCCAGGATCCCCTGGCCTCCTTTGTCAAAAACAGCTGCCTGTTTATTTTACTGACGCTGCTCTCCGGAAACGCATTCGCGCAGCAGGAACTCCAGGTCCACCACATCAATATTGAGAACGGGGACGCGACCATGATCGGTATTTATGATATCCCTTCCCACCGGTATATATCCAAAACACTGATCGATGGCGGTATGTCCAAGCCCGGAGACCTCTTATTGCCCTATCTGCACAAGGTGGCCGGCGCCGACACCAGCGGCACACATTTTAATTATATTATCCTGACCCATTATCATACGGATCATTACAACGGTTTACTGGCAATGAAAACCGGGGAACTTACGGCAGACAGCCTCGTAGATCCGGGAGGTTATGACTTTCAACGCTATTTTCCCAATCAACCAGCCCTGCAGCAATTGACCGCTGCGCACCCCGATGTAATGCTCATCCCGAAAAACTGGACAAACATGCTCAGTGCCGCCATGGCCCTTCAGCCCGCAGCGATCAGGGGACATAGCCAGCTCATGGTTTCCTTTACGAATAATGAGCAGAGCGGGATCGGTCATCAACTGGTATTAGGCAAAATCGGTGACTTACCGGTTACGCTGGAATGCGTGGCGGGCTGGGGAAACACGAGAACAGGCCGGGCGAACGCCATCAACCCGATGCCGGGTGATTCCAGCGAAAATAATTTTACATTGTCCTTCCTGCTTCGCTGCGGTGAATTCCGTTATTTTATCGGCGGAGATCTTGCCGGGGTGACCAACAGCCAATATATTGATCAGGAAGAGCCCTTGTCCGGCTACTTTGCCATTGCGGTACCTCTGGCGCATCCAATCTCCGGACAGGGGAACCTCACCGGGCATATCTGCGGGTTCAAGGCGGATCATCATGGCAGCAAAACCAGCAATGTCGCGACCTTCATGCAGGCAATGACGCCATCGATTGTGGTGACTTCTGCCGGAAATAAAAAAGGCTGGCATCTGCCGAATGAACTTTTCCTGACCAGGCTCGTTGATGTCCACGCCGCTTCCGAAACGACAGGTAATCCCGGCCGTGGGCTCTATTTTACCAATTTGTATGACTGGGGCACTGGCATGAACTCGCTGACGAAAGCAAAGAACCTGTTTGCAGGAAAGCCCGGTATTAGTTTCGATTATGGTAACAATAACGGCCATAAAGCCGGTTATGTCATCCGTGTTAAACCCGGCAATCTCCGGACCGAAAGTGATTTTGAAGTAGACCGGGTAGATATTTCCCAGACGCCGCTGTTCTCTCTACTGGCCAGTTACCGTTGTCATCATCAATAACCAAAATCTTCATCATGAAAAATCTCCTTAAACTGGCTATTGTCTTAATGTTCGCTTTTTCCGCTGTACGCGCGCAGACGGGCAAGCCTGCTGTGCAGGCAAAGCTGGTAGTTGCTGAAAAGAAAACAGTCCCGCCTGTACCCGCTCCGGCCCCTAAACCGGCCGTTGCCTTGCTGATATCGGCGGATACCGTAAAAAAAATGGTTGCCCAGGTGGTCAGTATCAGCACTGACCGGCTTTCAGAAAACCAGGCCAGTGATATCGCGAAGATCAAAAAGGAGATCGGCCTGGATTCTGCAAGAAGGGTCTGCATTGCTTATCCCGGAACAATCCTGCATTTCAGAATTTCCAATCCCATCGCTTTTCTCGCTGACCGGCCAAAAGATCAGGCTAAAGTCGTGATTTTTGTTCATGGGATGGAAATGAAAGGTTTTTTCACCAGCTGGCAATCCGCGTTGACTACGGATATCCTGAAAACCAAACCTGTTAAGCTCGGGGATTTCGGGGATATTTATATCTCCCTGAAAAGAAACGATACGACCCAGGCTGCATGGAACTACCTGTATAACAACAAACAGAGTATCTGGAAAAGCAACGCGGACATCGACGCCTCCATCGGCTGGGAAGGGATGTCTGCCCTGCAAAAAGTGAGCAAAACATCCGCGCCCAATGTAAAGGTAGTTTTTTATCTGCAATGGGTATTGATTCCATGGATCGCCCTGTTTATTGTTATTCTGGCCATATTTTTATATCTGGCGCTTGGCACCAACGTTATGCGTGAAAGCGGGGATGACAGCGCCTTCAGCTTTTCTCTTACCCAGTTGATGTTCTGGACGATCATGGTTATCGGTGGTTTTATCTATATTTTAGTGCTGACGGACCTGCCAACCGGATTTAACCCCTCCGTGCTGCTGATGCTTGGTATCAGCGTCACAACGACAGGGGCGGCCACCTTCATCGATGCCCGATTTAAACAAGCAAATTCAGAGGTCATAAAAAAACCTACCGGAAACTTCCTGAAAGATATCCTGACCTCGGATGGTACCAGCTATAGTGTTCAGCGTGTTCAGGCCTTTGCCTGGAACCTGGTGCTGGGACTTTATTTTATAGGCTTTACCATCTTAAACTTCAGCATGCCGACTTTTTCATCCACCTTGCTGTTCCTTGCGGGCATCACCTCCGCCGCTTATATCACTACAAAGGGACCCGAAAATGATGTCCTGAAAAAACAGCAGACCGGTGAGGGAGAAGAAAGCGCCACGCAGGCAGCTGCAAAACCAAACACTGCTACTACCACTCCTGAACAACCCCTGCCTGCAACACCAACCGCAGTCGGTTAAACAATAAAAGTTATGCAAACCAAAGGAAAATTTGTACTGATGACCTTGCCCGAATTCGAGGGATACCTGCAGGGAATGGATATTTCGACACTGAGAAAGATCACGCACATCCAGACGCATCATACCTGGAGCCCTTCCTACCGTAATTTCAGGAACAGTAATTATTTTGAAAAAATGGAAAGCATGGAAGAAGATCATATCACCCGGGGATTCGGACAGATCGCCCAGCATTATACCACCTTTCCGGACGGTATGATTGTCGTCGGCAGAAGCCTGTCCCTCATCCCGACCTGTATCAAAGGACACAACACCGGTGGCGTGTGTATCGAAAACCTCGGAAACTTCGATAAGAACCAGGATACGATGACCGCGGAGCAAAGCGATACCATTGTTAAAATGAACGCCTTGTTATGCCTGAAATTCGGCCTCGACATTAATACGACCAGCCTGGTGTACCATCATTGGTTCCGGCAAACCGACGGTTTCCGGGATAACGGGGAAAATGATCCGAAATACCTTAACCATAAAACCTGCCCTGGAACCGCTTTTTTTGGCGGTAATACGGTAGACGATGCGACGAAGAATTTTCTGCCGCCTGTGCAGCTGGCCTATGACCAATACAAGCAGAATATGGTGGCCGGGACGCAGCCGTTTAAAAGCGGTACAGTCAACGCTGACCTGCTAAATATAAGAAGCGGTCCCGGCAAGGATTTCCCAGCTGTCGGCCAGCTTAAACGGGAAGCTCAAGTGATCATCTTGGAAACCAATGATGACTGGGACCGGATAGGGGACAACCAATGGGTATTCGCGGATTATATCGCGTTGAACACTTAAGCTGGTTGACAGGATATCTATAGTTGGTATTTGCTCAGCGATCCGCTGAGTCATCAAAATTAGCCAGCGCAGGACAACGCTGTGAAAGAGTTAAGGAACTTAATTTTTCGGCAAGGAAAATTGCCTACTCATAATTAGTATAAAAGATAAGAAAGGCGAATTGTTATAGCCTTGATTTAATTAGATAATCAGCCATCGTTGACAACTGACAGAGAGTAGTCAGTCAAGATAATTGCCGGGGCGTTATTGATTTTTATGTTAATGGGTGAAATTTATGCATGTGAATTGCTTTTAAGATGGCTTAGTTGTGAAAAATTTATTTATGACTTTCATGAGTGGATAACATTTTCAAATATAGTATCTGTGCTGTCAGGAAAGCAAAGCAAATTGCAAAGGTTACGATTTTAGGTCCATCCATTAAAAAATCCTTTCCGAAGGATTCAACTAATTTACTTAAGATGAATGATGAGGTTACACCAGTTAAGGATGAAACGAGGGCTTTTTCTGCGACTTCTGGATTTATACTGTTTAATATTGCTTTAGAGCGTCTTTCCTCATGGTCTTTTAAGCTATCCGTGGTCTCTTCATTTTCTTTTTCGGCTTCCTCAGCTCTTTCAAGATTGAAAAAAATGGACCTTATATAGTCCTTGAATGAAAAAAATATCAAAGCAGGCAACGGCGCAATAAAGAAAAACTCTAAAAAATGGAGCGACTCGAAAAGAAGTTTATTTTGATCTCCTTCGCCTTGGAAATAATGTATCACTGCGAAAAGAATACCAAAAAAACCCACCCCCAATATTGGAATCGCCAGGAGGATCATCAGATAAAGGACAATCGTAAATCCGTTTTTAAAAACTATTTCAAAAAAGTCCTCTATCGCTTCCATAACCATTTTTTATTTGTGTTTTGTCTTGTTTGTTTAAGTTTCTTAGCCAGTTTCTCAAGAATAGAATCATTTGGCATTTTCAGTATCTTTCTGATGTCCTCACATAGCGTTATTGCAGATGTAGCGATGTCGCCTTTCGGGAATTGATAGTATTTAGCCGTACGCGTTCTAATGGGCTGCCTGTTATATTTTGCTCCGGAATACGAGATTACATTAAGCTCTTCGAAACCGGGTTTATCTATGATTATGTCCGAATATACTCTTGAACCCACATTGTTTTCATCGCCAATTTGTTGATCAAGAATGATAAGATCTAATTTATATTCAAGGAGCAACAGACGAACGACATTGCGGTGGGTCGCATTCGGCATATCAGCATATGCCTGAAATTTTTCAAGGTCAGCTGTCCGATTCTCCGGAGTTGGCAATATCGTAATATTTAAATAAGTCTTTAAATTTTGTGAGATTGTCTTGTAATGTTCCTCTTTATCTTCTAAGTAATAAATGTTGTAGTTCTTTTTCATGTATTATAGATCGCGATTGGTATTTTTATTTCGTATTGATATGTAGTTTGGCTGCTTGAATCAGTTTTCCTGTTACAATATTTTTTAGATACTTTTTCGTATTGACCAAATGAGATTTTGTCAATCAGACCCAGCCCATGGACATCTCCTTTGTTAGACCTGTTTAATCGTTTCATTTTCACATCAGGAATTTCCCTTGATTCATTGACTAATGACAACATCAGTAACCCATCTTCCTGACTGAAAATCATAGTCAGATCCCGATTCTCTATACGACAATGTTTTTTTGCATTCACTAATGCTTCAGATATAACTACTGTAAACAATTTAAAGGGTATGATAACGACCTTGTTTTCATCAACCAAAAATGAAGATTCGATCCTAACGGGGTCTTTGATAACAGGCGTACCTTCTATGACATTAACTAAAATCACTTCGTACAAAAATTTGATCTGTTCGAACAGTTTCTCTATAGAAATCTCAATTATACCCAATTCGTCAATTTCAACTGAATATAGGAGCCCAGCGTTAGATCGTTCCCTGCCCCAGCCATTGTACAGATCAATGGACTCATCGATGTCTTCGGCGGATGCTAACAGATTGTGCATTACATCAATAACGATCCTTCTATGGTTTTTGTTACCAGTTTTTTTAGAAAGTGTCACAAGCTCCTGCAGCAAGTGTTTATGTCCATGATGGTGTCGCTCTCTTTCTACTAATTGCTGCCGAACACTAATCAATGAATTTAGGATTGCACTACTGTCGTAATTTTTGTTTATAAACCGTGTAATAAGAGGAAGTAAACAAAAAGAAAGTCTTAGCCGATGTATTTCCTCTGCGTTGTTAGTGCCATTTTCATTTTGATGATCAGTATAAAGACAGATTACCGCCTTTCCATTGCTCTCAAAATTCTCCCGGTTTAAATTGACATCACTTAACCGAATAAAGGTCAAATAATTTGTATCACTTGGAAGATAAATAGCCTCCGTAAATTCATTTGGCAAAAAGCCGTTTCGGTCTATACTCTTTAACAGATCCGACTGGCTCTGAATTTTATCTTCAATGGAGTAGATATTTCCACGGACTGACTTCCAGATTACCTCCTCGTTAACAATCGATCGTTGTAATTCCCAGATGATCCAGGGTTTCTTTTTCCTTGCAGCACGGTTACCGTCGTCATTATAAGTATCATAACTTATGGAAAAGTCCTTGTTACTCACCCCATTGATCATGATATAACTCAGAGAATTTGAATCGATGGTAGAATTGATAATGTGGTTTCTTTGATTAGTCGGTTCGGTAGCCTGAGCAATGAGCATTTTCTTTTCCCTGATAACATCGGCTTCCCGGTCATCATACTTTAAAACCATAAAAGCGCCTGCTTTTTCATTATTTTCTTTAAACTGGAAATAGTTTTCGCCATCAGTCGTGAATTCGGGATCACCTGCAGTCCGAAAAAAGTTATTTAATATATTTTTAGTTTTAACTTCCAGGTTTTCCTCGGTACGCGCGTGCTCCTGTTCATTAAGAAGCAGCGTATATGTATATAAAAACTGAATAAAGTTGATAAAGTCCAGGAAGTTAGACCTTTTCCATTGTTCGAGGCTTTCAACCTTCAAATAGTTTTTCAAATGAATCAAACGGTAATCCTTGAAAGCTGTTTCCAGAACAATTTCTATTTGTGTTCTGAATTCTGAGAATGAATCCTTTGTTTCATCTTCCAGGCGGAACGTATGAAACTTTTTGGTTAGAAAGACGCCGTAAATCAATTCAACTCCTTTTCTCACCACAGAAACATTCTCATATTTCACCAGTCTCAGCAAATACATGAAGTCGCGGGTATTCTCAGTCTTTTTGTAATTGATATTGTACTCAGAAACTGGTTCGTCAGAGAACAATGTATCCATGTTTTTTTCTAACCTTAAAATTTTAGCGTCATTATTTGTAGTTATTTCTTTTACTACAGAGACAAAGAAATAACTAAACTCTCTTACTGTTGCTTCAACATAAAGAATATTTCTTATGGCCTGAGAAACGTATGCTATCCTGCTTTTCGCTTCAGCATCCTTATGTATTGCTGTGCTATTTTTCTTTAAAAAATCGGAATGTATGTAATGCCATGCTTTTCGACGCTTCTCAAACGCTGGTACATTAGGTAAATATTCATCATAAATCCGCTTTATTTTTTTTAGTGTCTTAATATGAATCGGATAATTCGAACCCAATAAAGCAGATCGTTTGATTAAAAATTTAATTTTTCGAAAATCCTTAAAACTGAATGGTTTAGACTCATACTCCGACAAAAGCTGGTCCAGATCGAGATTGATCTTCAGGAAAATCTTTTCCTTGATCTCTTTAATATTATTAAGAGGTGCTTCTGTTAGAATCTTTACAATTAACTCTTCGATAATTTCATCGTAGAGCAACGTAAGATACATATCGAAGGATTTATACCAGTTGTCAAAAGGAGCGCGAATTTTTACTTCATTCAATAATCTGGTAAATAACATATTTATTTCAACAGCAGAACGTGGGCGATCGTACTTTAGTAATTTGCTAAAACCTTTTCTAATATCACCAACATTCGAGAAAATGTAATTTAACTGATGGGTGACCAACAGTCGTAAATACCCTTTTTTGGGGAGTCTTCCCGTCTCAAAATGTCTCCAAAACGTCTTTGTTTCATCCGATGAATCACTGTTCCATGGAAACTTTTTGAATTCACTTACGAGCGGGTTATATCTGTACCAGCTGGAAGTATTTTCTATTTCCGCAGACTGAAATACATCAGCGATATTTATAGCTGTCAGTTTGGCCGCTTTATCCAAAAAGTAATGCTTCACCGAATCAAGAACACAACTTTCAGATAAAGAAATGTTCTTAGTCCTGGTCTTACATTCAGGACATTGGCCACGTGAGACTGTATCAATATTCAAATAGAAAAATGCGCTATATCTGATTTTATTGGGCGTTTCTTTATCCGGCAGTTTAAATACATCTGTTAAATGAGCTGAGATATTATCCCTGGTGTACGAGGGTGTCTTACTGATAATTGTGAAAACCCCGTCGAGCCCACGATTAATCTTTTTCTTTTTGGGATTATTGGCATTACAATAATTAACGAGGTCATTGATCTTTAAAAGCGTTTTACCCCCCTGTAAGATATCGTCGACGTAGAAAATATAAGTGGCCTGCCAGATATGAGGGCTAAAAAACTTCACAAAATTTTCGGTCGATTGCAAGGCAATATCATAATGAATAATAACCCCAGAGTCATCAAATATCTGGCGGTTGATAAAATCTGTGAAATATGTGTTATTCCTATCTCCAGCTGAGATGAGTAATACGCCCGAACTATGAAGCTCGGGACTCATCCTAAGCATTTGTAATCGCAAAGTCGCGGCCCATTGCTCAATTTGGTTGATGTAAGTATGAAAAAAAGCTTCCGGCTTAATAAAATGTGTAAAATGGTTCCCTTTGTAGATAACGTGGCCCTGTATTAATGCTTCTTCATTTAGAAAAATATCATTGTCTACGAGGTCAAGGCTTATTTTGAAACTCTCAGGCAGGTTAAGCAATAGATCCGGGGTTACTGAAGTCTTATCCGTTTCCAACAAAACCTCCTCATGAAGTTCCTGCTGCTTCCTTTCTTCCAGGTCGTTATCAGGAAAACATAATGGGCAGCTTTCAGGCAGATACAGTACGGAAGGGATTGAAATAAGATATTTTTGGATTCTTTCTTCAGAATCTGGTGGATTAGTAGTTACAGTGACGAGTTGTTTTAAGGGACGTATTTTTTTCCACTTTAAGATTTGATAAGGGCTGGTTGATATCAATTTATCACCAGATTGAACGCTTTTTCGGGAAAAAGTCAGGTTGAGTTTTCTGATATAGTTTGGATCATTAAAGTTGCCATGCGTTACTAAAATGGCATTTACAGAAGGATAGAGAGGTTTTATTTCTTTATCATTCCCTATTTTAGCCTTAATCAGATTTTCTATTTTAACAGTTGTAGAAAACGTTGTATTGATCGGAACTATGGCTAAAACCCACTTATTAAATTGAACGTTTCTGATCAGATGAGGGTCCTCCGCATCACTTACCATATCATAATTGATGGTGACGCCGGGATTTTTAATGTGCTTTAATAAAATGCTTGAAACCCTATTGATTAACAATTGCGAATACATCCCGTACCCAATAATTGTCAGAGAGTAAACTGAAGGGTAACGGGCTACAATATACTTTGCAATTAAAAAGGCAAATCGATTAGTGAAAAAGCTGTTTTGGAATATACGTTTTGCGTAGACGAAATCACGGATATGAACTTTTGACCCTAACCGGAAATGACTGTTTTTTATCATGTATCCCGCAAAATCATTTTTCAATTCGTATATATCGGTGTTAAGGATATATTCCATTGAGTGCTCAAACAGCGTTTTATCTGCGGATAAAATGATGACCTCGAAGTTTTGAACTATGCCGGCAGTATTAATGAATAAAGGCGATGCTGACAGATTTTCTATGGTTCCGACAGAAAAGATTTTATTCGGACCAGATGTCTGATAATCTTCAAATGTTAGATGAGTGGATATTAATTTGACCATCAATAGCTTATATTCATTTCTGTTCACTCCGCCGAAAATTTCCGTGTAGTAAATCCTGTTATTCGCTTTATCAGTTTCGTAAGTGTAGAAAAGACAGAATTGCTTTCGCCTCCAAAACATCCTATCCTTATCGCCACGGGGAATTCTACCGATAAGTGTTTTTACAATCGCAGTTGGAACATTAGAAAAAATAATTGAATCGGAGTCCAACAGTAAAATCTGATTACTGAGATATTCAGTTACCTTTTCTTCAGAATACCTTTGATGAACATGATTAAAATCCAGTACCGGGATGAAAACCTCCATTTTAGGATATGCAGAGATTAATCGATTTACTTCGGCATTTATTTTTTTCGTTAAGAATGCAAAATCGTATTCCCCGGTCAATAGCTCATTTACATTCAATGCAAACAGCACATAACGGGAATCCGTATCTAAATCCTCCTCTGTGGTTGCAAAAATGAACCCGAGTAGCTTGTAGTAGTTCTCAGAAGCAAACTGATTATCGAACAGATCAAAATGCAGCATTTAGGTTTAGATAAAAGGGTATTTATAATTAGTTAAATATAATAATTATTTAATATCAATTTAAACATATTCACTTAATTAATAATGGATTAGCGAAAAAAACGACGGATAGGCTTTTTAATAAATCGAGGCATTCTGTTTGAGTAAAACATCCCAAATGTTCCGCAAAGACACAGGTTTCTTTTTAATGGATCAGGACATAATGTCTGACGGGTTATTGCTTTAAGGCCACATCATACCTTCATTATTTATCAGATATAAACTCACCGAATCACTCAGCAGCTAATGGGGCTCAATTAATTGTAACAACTCATAACGAGCAGCTATTAAAAAATAAGGAGAGATCATAAATATAATAACGATTATGATTCTCCTGTCATTGAAATAACCGATGATATTGACGATGAGGCTATACTTGGTAGGAATCGTCGTAGTAATGCAATGTCTCGTAGCAACAGAAGTTAAAAAATGCAATCTGTATAATAATTAATTGATTTTTATTATTAATTTCATTTTCAAATACTTACGAGAATGAACAGTCGGCAATTTGGCTATATTTTATCATCCTGGATTTCACCCAGTGTGCTCGCAGAAGCCATAAGAAAAACAATAGAGCGGCCAGATATAATGAATAGCGTTGTTGACCTTGATATTAATTCACGTTATTTTAATAGTGGACAGTCCGCCAATCTTCCGTTTTTAGTCACGTTATTTTTGGAAGGATTTCACGTACCTATCGAACTATTTAAATTTGTACCGATGTACCTGAAAAACATAGCCGATACGCCTGAAGAGACGGAGATGAAAAACATCCATTTCACAGGTACTATTGATTATCTCGATAATGTTTTAAATATCGACGGTACTTATCATATCATCCGAGTCACTTGCCCGGCCAAGGAAATGCAGCTTATTCGATACCCATTGATTATGCTGATTGACGCAGTGACTAATCTCGCAAAATATTGGAGTAACCTAAAAATCACGCATTCGAAAAATACAGTTCACCATCAGCATCTCAGCGAATGGGCGTTTTTATCTTTTATAGACATTTATGTGGCCAAGGCGTACGGTTTCGACGGAATAGCGGATTTGAGGGTATCTCCTCTCGGCATGGATTACGCTCTGGATGTTCAACAAAGAGAAATTAGCTGTCAAGGCAAGATACCTGTTGAGTCTAATATATTATCTTCTCTTATTTTTAATGCTCAAATTATGATTAATAAAAATCAGTCATAATGGATGGATTTGTAAACCCTGAATTTTCTATAGATAAAGATTGCTCGGTACATAATATAAATCCGCTCGCCAATCTTTTTTCGCCATATTCAACTATAACCGGAATAGAACACCATAAAAGCGAGAATCAGAACTTTTTTGTCGATCAATACTATGGATTAGTTTACGACGATTGGATAAGGCAAGGGGGGGCATTTTATGGGATAACTTCTAAGATGCCTGATTTTACATTAGATGATAAAGCTAACTTAGGATTTCTAAGAATTCCTTTTGTCAAAATTCCAAGGATCTTCGTCAAGAACCGGCAGCAAGTGGATCTGCTTGTTTCTGAATTAAAATCGAAGTACAAAAGTTATCAGTTTTACTACCGGGGACAAACTAAGGAATATTTTCTTAATCGAAGCGAAACAACGCTCCAAAATTTATATGGTGATGGAACGACGTTGGAACCTTCTCTATTGCCAAGCAGTTATAGAGCGAAAATTAATATTAACGATGTTATGCCTGAATGGTGTGGATTACTAAAATTTAGTCTTGACGTCTACGCTGGTAAAGATTCGGGTTTAAGATCCAAATTTTTTCGCTGGATAACCAGCTACGAATTTGTACAGTTTGCCTTTGCAACAGCACAGCACTATGGATTACCCTCCAATGGTCTTGATGTCACAGGTAACTTCGATATCGCAGAGTTTTTTGCGTCGCGTGAATCTCATTGGTTGGATCAAGATCACTTGATGAGTTATAAACTTAAAGGAAACTGGGAGAAACCTTCAGTAATTTATGTCTATGGAGTTAAAAATCAATACGATAAAATCGATTTCCAAAATATTAATTTTGGAGAGCTTTTCAAATCTCGGCCATCGTTCCAAGATGCTTACTTTATGTATAAGGGTTGGGGCATGAATCTAAATGACAATGCCAGAAACATTATTGCTGCAGTTTATTTTGACGAAAATTATATAACCTCAGGCTTGACACCGCAAAGTCTTTTTCCAGATTTCGATACAGATAATTTCGGCAGAATACTTTTTCTTACTCTGAAAGAAAAACAATTTGAGTTTGAGAATTTAATGGAATATTATAAAAATTTTTATTGGGTCGTTTAATTCCATGAGTCTACTCTACATATAAGAAGGTTAACGCTTTGAAATTGGAAAATACCCCGTTATTGTATTAACTTTTAAAAACTTTTAGTATTTCCACTTTGTCTTGTTCGCTTTTTAATAAACGTTCAAGCAAAACTACTTTTTGATCGTACAGTTCAAATATCTTTTTGAGAGAGTTGAATATCAAATCACAATTGTAATTAATTCAAGAGGCATTATCTGTAAAAGTATTTGATATAATTCATTGCTTTTTCCTCTTCGAAATTCTTAATAGCGTCTTCGGTACTTTCAATGCTTGAGCTATTTTTGATAGTAATCGGGTTCTAATACTTCTTTGGATTCCAAAAGCGACACCCTTTTCTGGCTCCAATCGTTCCCCAATTCAAGCGCAAGCGCTTTCTGTTTTAAGCCCAGCATTTCGCGGAAACATTTAACATTACGGTCTTGATGGATATTTTATTTTAGGAGTATCGGTAGCAGTGCTCATGGGGGCGATTTAGAGCTATATTCCCTAATAATATAAAGGCCTAAGTTTTCTAAAGCAATAAAACGCTGTTTAAAATATCCCACCGCTGGTATAGGATAGAAAGCTGAATAATTTAGGATTTACGGGATGGCCAGATTTGTAATGCCGATTAATGCAGGACGGTATTAAACCTGGTATTTTAATGTATTGTGGCATATATGCTTCCTATGTTCATGCCCCTAAATTCATGCGTCAATCGGAGGTTGTCGATCCGCTTGTTGTTGTCAGGCACTTTTTTCGATGCCGACGAAGTGGAAGGCCATTCAGACACACTTAAAGTCAGGTGGCATCATGTTATTATTGAAGGCTTTTATCGCGATGAACGCTTCGGGCCGGGGACATTTGTTCATGATTACGAGTTAACCGTCAGGCTCATTGACTCGTCAGCGCTTTTCTTAACCTCGTATCGATGTTGTCAAGTAACGCATTTCAAATAAATATTGTTCATAACTGCGTGTGAGCCTGGTTAGTTTAGTGACTGAATAAGTCGCCGTTCTAAACGATTTGAATCTTAAAATTGAAAAGGATTTACAATTGATTTATGATGATTTATCAGTTATATTTAGTTGTAAATAACTATAAGTGAAATGATTAGAATTTATCTTGGATTTTTCCTGATTTTCGTCCCTAGCACTTTCTGTTTTGCTCAAATCGATTCCATTTCTTTTAAAACGGAACAAAACGGAACAACAATAACAGTATTTACAAGAAATGCCATCCCGTTGAATGGTTTTAATGAATTAACCCTTGTAACACAAAGCTTTAACTCGATTAATGCGGTTTTCGAAACCGAATCAGGTAAACAGGATCAATCCGAAGTCGTTGAGGTTTCAATATTGAAACCCCTGAAAATTGATTTCAATAAATCGCTGAGAAGTTTTTTGTATTCTTCGGTTTACAAGAAGTTTGATATTGACATTAAATTTAAATATGGTCTTCAGTTGTACGGCCGTTTTAATAATGCTGATTTATCTTTAAGTACATTTAATTCAAATTCTTCCGATGATGGCGTGTTGAAATTAAATACCGTTAACATAAACAATCTAATAATTGGAAACACACAAAACTTTAGGACTATAGAAATAATAAATTCAGTAATAAAAGGCTTTTGGGGGGATGAAGGTATTTTAATTCATAATTTAAAAATAAGAAATTGCAAACTTGATTCGCTCGTGGGGCTATTCAAAACCGAACTGCATTCCGAAATAGATACTATATCATTCATCTCGAACGATAATCTTTCCGAGAAAAATTTAATCGACCTTAATAACGTAAATGTACATTTCTTGAAGCTGTTTGAATCAAATTTGGAGAACCTTAAAATTGATCTGGAAAAAATTGATATAGTTGTCGACTACACAGTCCTATGATTGGAAGGCTAAAACCTACCCGGCAGTAATGCGATTATGTTTAGACGAGGAGCAGAATGGAAAATTCGAAATTTACGATAAGCAATTTAAGGAACTCAAATATCTGCATTCTAATCATATCGTTTTAAATTTCATCGATAAATACTGGTGGGATTACGGATACGATAAGGCGAGAGTTTTTTATATAAGCTTTGTAGCGTTTTTGGTTTTTTTTATAAATAATTTGTTTTTTTACAGGTTTTTAAAACAAGTTTATTGGCCGGTGAAATTTCAGGAATATGATCTATCACTTCCCGCAATTGATGCTAACACAAATATGGTATCTAAGCTCAACTGTTTACTCAAAAAGGCGAGTGCTATGTTTTTATATACAGGTTTTCTTTTTTGGGGGGTTAAACTTGATATGAAAGAAATAACTCTAAAATATAAATTTGTTATAGCCCTTTTAATTTTCGAATACATTTTTGGTTTGGTTTGTTTAGGTTATGTAGCAAACTATGTGATCACTAAGTAGGATTAATTAAGATTTACAAAGTTTTATAAGTAGTGCCTGCGGCAGCGTTCAATATCTTTTGGGCAAGTTCGGTCTTGTTGCCCAGGGTAATCTCTCCATAGGGCTGGCTTCCGGCAGTGAACAGCAGCTACCATGCTGATGGGCGCGGGCAGGATGCCCCAGTAAACCGATCTGCTGTTCTTTGCCATAGTTGATCCGTTTAGTATTTATATTTAAAGCCAAGGGTCAGGGAATGAACATCAGAATATTTCGCGTTCTCGTTGCCGTACTTGTAGGCCAGGCTCAGTGATATTTTGCTGTTGACTGCTTTGTCGACAGAAGCGGCCAGCTGCCCGTAATAGTCTTTGGCATACAGGGCGGGGATCTCGGAAAACAGCCGGTAGCCATCACCGGAAAGCTTGAACGACCAGTCGGTGTAGGGTGCATCCTTGTTGTCGAGCTTATTGAGGCGCAGCGAAAGGGAGGTGTTAAAGCCGCCTGCACTATACGCCTTTTCCATTTTATAGGTTTGGCTGTCATGGGTGCCCAAATTCAATACCGGATCAATGGCGAAAGAGAAAACCTGTTTAGCGAAATATTTAGAGCCTTTACCGGTAAACGTTGAAGTGATCGGGTTAATCGTCAGTTTGAGCTGCACATAATACAGTTTCTCGGCGAAGGTCTTGTCGGCATTATAGGTGGGGCTGATCTCCAGCGAGCTTTTGAATTCGCTCACGCTGGACCCGTCGCGGTGACGCGTACTTTTGAACACCTTGCCAAAAACGATCTGGGTAACGATATTATTATTGGCCGCCGATACAGATTCCCCGATACTGGCATCCACGGTCGGGATGATATAATAATGCGTCGTTGCGGTGTACAGGAAATAAATGCCACCATTATTGTTCTGCACTTCGTTAGTCCGGTTGAGGTTAAAGTCGAAGGACTGGATGAATTTCTTGCCGCTTAAGAACGATACGCCGAGGTCTGTTTTTACGTAGTTCTGGCCATAGCTTACCAAAGTGACCAGCATGATCCCGACCATACTGGTGAGGATCTTTGATATGTTTTTCATCAGGAATGGATAAAGGCTAAGATATCGTTACCGGTTTTCAAAGTAGCAAACAATTGGTTATGGAGCCCGGTGCAGTCGATATCCGTCCAGGTATCGCAGATGCTGTTGGCCAAGTCATCTTTTTCATCAGCCGGGCAATATCGGTCTTTGATAGCTAAGCTAAGGTCGATCTGGTCGAAGCGGAGCGTGCAGAATGATGACAGGATCTTTTGGAGTGTGATTGAATCGTCCATGGTGATAAAGTTTGATTGATGGTTTTTCTTTAAATAGCCGGTAACCGCTTTTTCTGTTTTACCGGCTTTTTTGACAGCTGTTTTCAGTTCATCCGGCGTAACACCGAATTTGCCGGACCAGGCCTGTACTTCGTAATCTTCGTCGATGTTGATCTGTTTACGGGTATTCTTACTGTTGATATCGGATGTCTCGATATGCAGTTCCTTGAAAATCCGGAGCACGGTGTTCAGCGGCAGATTCATGCGTTCAGCGATCTCAGACGGCGTCAGGTTGTTACCTTCGAGGATGGCAGCGGCGATAAAGCTGCCGAGCTGGCTGGTTTTGCTGGATTCTTCGATTACCCTGTTCAGTTTCACCTGTTCTGCGAAACTGCCGTAATATTTGATGGGGTCGTACTCCGGCTGGCTGCCCTGTATACCGGGGCCCGAAGACATGCTGCGTTCGAGGTTTCGCTGCAGCGAACGGTTATTGCGGGGCTGCTGCCCGGTATCGAATAAGAACCTGAGCGCTTCATCGCCGACACCGACGGTGATCTTGTCGCTGTGGTTTTGGATAATGTCCAGCCCCGTACCGGTCTTTACCGGTTTCCTTTTCCCGCTATTCAGTACCTTTTTGACCGGTGAGGCGGCGGTAACGGCTCCCGTCCAGACAAATTCGTACTTCGGCCTGAATGGCCGGAACGTATTATAGGGGGAATCGAATACCTGGTTCTCGGCGATATGGTCATTGATGCTGTCCTCCGGTACGAGCCAGGGGTATTTGAACGCCGCCCGTCGGATGGTGTCAAAGGCGATCCTTAACATTGGCGTGCCTTTAATGCCCGTCTGCTGTTTTTCCGGGAGGGTCTTTTGAAAATGGTCATAACTCAACAGGTTCAGCGCCCAAATGTCAGGCGAACTGCGGCTGTTCTTCAGTATTTCCCTTTGCAGGTTCCGGACGATCGTCCGGAATAGTTCATCATTTTTGGTTTCGGTGCTGGACAAGTAGATGTAGGCTCCCAGCAAACCCAGCATGGGCGACTGGTATTTCTGGTCAGCGATGCTCTTTAAAAGTTCATTATCCAGCGTCAGGTCATTATTCTGTATTTTGCTGAGGCAATAATCGATGTACAGGTTATTGCGGTCGGACGGATCGAACTCCCGTTGCTTTGAAATAAAGATCCGGACCGAGCCAAACAGCGGTTCGGCACCAACGGTCATGAAGAACTGGGTATACCAGCTTTCGTAAACATAGATCGGGATGACCCGCTCATCGGCTCCGCTATAGTTCAGAAAATACAGGCCGGGGTTAAGATAACCGCTCAGGCCGATGTAACCGGAACCTGGCCGGTAATTGAACGGAAAGGTGTTATCATCCCCGATGCAGCCTCCGGGAAAGGACGCAATGACCCGACCACGTTCCGTGGTCAGGCTGAATTTTTCCCAGTAGGCTGTTTTTTTAAAATTGGTCCCGAAGGCTTGCTGATCTGGGAAGCGCAGGAAAATGAAGATTCCCGAATTTTTATGTTTTAAACGAGCATCTTTAAAGGTCTCCAACTTGCTGATTCCGATCGCCGGCTCGGTATAGTATTCGTGCGAAGATTCATAATTCGCGATGCCCTTGATAAGTGCGGCTGAATACAATTTGGGTGGTTGCAATTGTTCCCCGTCCGTAAGGCCTACGCTGTAATTTTTATTGGCATCCAGGGTGATATCGTTGTCCTGGATCTGCCCGTTAATATCGAAACGGATGATATAATCTCCGGCAGGCAGGCGGTAATGCCGGGAGGGCCGGCTTTGCTGGTCCGGTCCGGCGATCATCCGCTTTTTCCGGTTAAATATCCAGATCTTGGTCGCAAAGGCGAAAGTATCGGCCAGCCTGATATGCAGGTCGAACTCGAGGGTTGGTGGATTCTGTGCTTCTTCCATGATCAAAAGGTCATTTGACTGTATCTGGTAGCATTATGGGAGATCTCGGGTATTTGGATATAACCTGCTGCTTCGGCACGGTGCGGCACATAATAGGCCAGGTGGTCACGCAGTTCGTCGGCGGTTACGGGCGTTTGACCGTTCTCGTTGGCCGCTCCGGCCAGTCCCTCCAAAAGCACTTCGGTGAATACCCCCCGGTGTTCCCCGTTCGCCGCCGCTGCGGTCTCGAAGGCCTGGTTCTGAAATTGCGTCGCATAGCCCAGGAAATATTGGGGGTTTTGGTTCGGCCCCATGTTGGGTATGATACCCGGGCCACCCGCCGGGTCAAGATAAACCTTGGTATTCCGGCAACAATCCAGCCAGATCACGACCTCTTTAAACAGGCCTTCGTTCATGAACTTCTGTTTGTATTCCTTAGAGGAAAGCGCTTCTGAGTTCCTGAACAGTTCGTTCCAGCCGGCGGTGCACAGGCCATTGTTTTCCAGGTCACGTTCCACGCCAATCCCATGCCCTGCAAAATAAAAATAAAGGCGGTCCGCACTTGCGCCGTTGACCAGGATATCCTGCATCATTTCGACGATGGCGGCATCCACCTGCTGTTTGAGCGGCGCGAGCGGGTTTAGTACGGAAGTGATCAGGCGCGCCCTTTCCGGAGTTACGCCGCCGTGCGTGATCACCCATTCGTGTACGCTTTCGGCGTCCCGAATGGCGCCCTGCAGAGCTTTCAGCCCCAATCTTTCCGGAGGTATATAATCGTTGATGCCGATGATGATCGCGTAGTTAGCCATGGTTTACTTATTTAAGATAAAGGTCATACTGCGCAGCGTCGCAGCGTCTCCATGAAATTCCCCATGCTTCCGTGCCTGGGTTTCCAGTCCCTGGTCCGTGCCGCCGAAAACAGAGAACGATACCCGGTTCAGAGCGGCCATATACAAATAATCATGTGTGCCTTGCAAGTCTGGTATCGCATAAGGTACCAAGTAGCCGATATGTCTTTCCAGGCCAAGGATATAGGCGTCATAGGAGATACCCTCATCTTCGAGCGCGCCGGAGATCAGGTACAGCAAAGAATGGGTATAAAAAAACGGCACCATAATATCGCGGCATTCATAGTAGTCATTCATCGTAAATATCCTGATATCCCTGTACCGACCCGGAAAGGCCAGCATTTCGGTTTTGAAAAGATCGATGCGGACAGCAGGCGCCATAAAGATCACATGGTTATAAGCGAAAGGCTGAGTGTGTGCCGCCGTATGTTTGAACAGGTTACAGATCGCGATCGAACCGGCGCTGTGCCCGATCAGGTCGACGGTGACCTCCGGATGAGTAGCTTTGTAAGCCGCCAGTTTGTCCAGGAAATACCGGCCGGCGTACTGGTCGGGCCCGCTGCGGTCCGTATTGTCTGTCCACATGCCGTCGGATTTATCCTTCATCATTTTCCAGACCCAGGCGCCGAGTTCGGCAACGTAGAATTCACGCAGGATCTCTTCCACGATCGTCGGGTAAAGGTCATGGTCCCGGTGGTCGAGAAAGCGCGTAATGATCCGGTAGGCCACCTTAACGACATGGCTGATGAAGTTTACAGAACTGATGATGCCGCGCGAACCACCGCCGTCATCGTTTGCCACCGTAAGCCGGGTATCCCGGATCAACGCCTGGAAGTCGGGATCGACCGTGATCGTGCCGGAAAGCTCCGCTGATAATTCTGTCTGCAGCATGAATCTCCGGGCGGCCAAAGCTTCAGTATTAATGGCCGTACGGGAATTTTCAGGGGGCGCGGTCTTTGTATAATCCGCGAACGGGACCGGCTTGGATAATTCCAGATTGATCTGCGCATCGGTCAAGCCCCCCCGGGGCACACCCCGCCCTAAAGGCGTATCATAGCCCAGCTTTTCGGTGACCTTTTTCAGCAGCAGCTTGAGCAGCTTGTTGAACAGCTTAGTTTCAGAGATCTTCGCCAAATTAGTCCCGATCGTTTCTAACAGGCCTGTTTCCCAAACAAAGCAGACCGGATAACAGCCGCCGTTTTCGATGTGTTGCCGGATATCCCTGGCCCCTTTTAACCCGGACGTTTCGCTGACTAGGCCGCCGTGAAAATAAAGCGCGATCTTTTGAATACCCTCCGCTTCGAACTTAGCGAAGATAGCGTCAACGTCCGCCGGGACGGTCTGGTAGTTGCCTGAATTGCGAAAGGTGCCCTGCGGCCCTATATCAATAATAAATTCCTGGTCGGTTAGTATTGGCATAACATTCTTTAATGAGCAGCTGCGAATAATTTATTTAAAACTCCGGCCAAGCGGATCCCACCCATCTTCAGCCGGTTCTCCACGATCCCGGTATGCGAGGTATAATAAGCTTCGTTTACCGTACCGCCGTTCTGTACCTCGGTGTAAAGCTTGCTGCTGGCCTGGTAGCTTTCGTAAAGCCATTGAAGCATACCATCACTTTGCCATTGCCTGATCTGCTGCAGGGTAGCCGTATCGATGTGGGCGGCGAAGCTGACATAATCACTGTTTTTATGTTTAATCAGTACGCCTTCCCACAAGGCATGGAGGTCCGTATGGATGCCCTCAAGAGATAATTTGATATCATTGCCGCCCCGGTCGGAGGCCCGGCTGGTATGCATCGGCTGATGCGCGTCGCTGATAAAATGGCTGATATACTTTAGGTCGTTCGTTTTCTGCAAAGCCGGAGTGGCCGGGTTGACGATGTCTACTTCCAGTTTCCTCAGTTCGCTGTACACACTCGGCGTGGCAAGATTGGTCGCTGCCTGCCAGAATTGCTGGTAGTTCAGTCCAATGCTTAAGTTCAGAAAGTGCCATGGCGCGGTCGTTGTGTTTCGGGTCGCATCCGCCCAGGAACTCACCGAGGCCATGCTTTGTCCGCCTAAGATAGAGGTGACTGCGGTTTTGGCATGCGGGGTTAAATGTTTATCAGCAACGGTGGCCACGATACTGTGACCTTCAGGCCCCCACGAGATGAGACTTAAAGTTAGCACCACTAAGGGAAGAATAAGGATATTCTTCATGTTGTGAAGGTTTAAGGAATGTCTAATACGCTCTGAATGAGCGTGCTGGTGGCTAAGTTAAATATTATTCTAAATATATAATACCGTAAAAACACGTTTTTTCTAAATAAATTCAAACCACACCTGCTCAAACAGCTAAAACGCCAGAACAACTATCAAAAAGCAGGGAAAATGACCAAATAAAAACGAACAACCCGCTGGAGCTTAACGGCTTATTTACAATGGCTTTTAATTTTGTGGGATAATCTTTTCGTACATTCGATTTCAACCATGTAACAATGACGGCAGCGCGGGATATTCAATCTTCCCAATAACGCTGGCAAACTACTACCGGCTTGCAAACAAGCCGTAAAGATGAAATATTACAATGGTATACAGACAAACATATACCCGACAAGAACTTGTAATTATCGATGATGACTAAATTCGGAGTAATTTACCTGAAAATATAAATAAAGTATAATCTCAACTTGACCGGCCCCATCCATTAGGTTACCGATAATTCCGCGATGAAGCTATTCTATTTTACAGAAAAATGTATGTAAGTATCGTTAATAATAAGTTGCTATTATTATTGAAAAAAACCAAGACCCATTTACCGATGAACTTTTGTGTTGAATCGTTATTTTAGGTCGGAATTTAGCAATAACGTAACTTCGGCCAGTGTGATTCTCATAAACAGTAAATGATTAATCAGCGTTAGGTTCAGTAATATATCCTACAATAAACTTATTGATATCTTTCACTGTGTAATCAATAATGGTTTCCATATCGATCACAATGGAGGTTTTGATTAAAGTAATAGCATCCTCATCAGATATTTCGATGCCATCGTTTGTGATCTTCCATTTACGAGGCTCTTTAATCAACCGTTCATTCGCTTGCTGCGTTGTGACGAGTTCAACATTGATGGATAATTCATTTTCAAACCAGTTGTTATTGGTTTTATATTTCATTGAAAAAGCCATGTTAAATTCTGCAACGACAACTTTGTTCTTTAACAACGGACTCATTGAGCTAAATAACGGAATATTATCAAATGTACCCAATACAAAAAATTGGATATCATCAGGGTTTAGTCGTGGATCATAAAATCCGGAATACCGCTCTGATTTTAAAAACTCTTCGTCTTTATACAAATATTGAGCTTCTATCAATATCACGTTTGGGGTCACCTTATTGGATTTGAGCTTCTGAATAGCTTTATCCAGTGTTTCCATGACTGTTGCCCCTGTGGTGGTTCCCGGGACCGATTTTTGAATTACCTCAAAAAACAATTCATCTTCCCATCGTCCTACATTGCCTCCAAATTGTTCAATTCCGTAAATGGGTGAATGATATTCCCCTTCAATGAAGACCATTTTGCCTTTTTCAAGAAATGAATTTTGTCCAACCCGCTTTAATTTTATATCCTGACCGGTAACATTTTCTTTATTATCGAAATGATCAAATACTTTTCGAATCCGGGTTTGCCCTTTCCATGCCTTACCCACCAGTTCTTTAAATTCTTGAATCTTATTATTGCTTAATTCGGAATTTGCTATAACGTGTTCTTTATTACCGATAGTAATTCTTTTAGCTTGGGACACAGACGCAAGAAGGTTCCTTGCTCTTTGATCAAACTCTTCAATACTTTCGGTTTTTAAGATCGATTTCCATTTCTCAAATTCTGGACGAATGGAATTTAAACTTTCTAGTAAAGAATCATAAAGAAAGGGAATATCCTTTAAACTTAGAGGATTGATCTTATCCGTGTTAAAATAAGCGTTATTGTTTCTTATCCTATCCAAGAAAAAGCCTTTTGTCATCCAGCTTCCCGGCATCGGAGGATAATACGTCTCATGTTCTGGACGATCCATATAATCCCAGTTTTCCCAATTCATATAATATTTGAGATCGCCGCTTCTGAAAAATAAGATATCCTTAATCTCGTTTTGGGGTTCATAGGGATAGTTAATGATTTTTGTTAAAATTTTGGTTAAACTGTCTTCTGCAATGATGTTTTGTTCAAATAGCAGGTAACACCAGCATTTAAGGCCTGACAATACCTGCCGCTTATAATTTTCATATTGATAGGCGATCTGTTGTTGTTGATCAAGTTCGGCAATTGCAGCATCATTCTTCCCATCTTTATTCTCCCGGCTTAAGGAAGCAAGCTTTAGTTTATCCTGTATATCAATATCGAAAGCACCTTCTGCTAACTGGTTAAAATCCTTTAATGCCTCGTGAAACATCGGCCAGTCCTGATAGCGCATGGACAAGTAAAACAGGTCGTTAAAACTCTTAAAAGCTTCGTAATAAAACAGATTGATGATCTTTTTCTCTGCAATTGTTTTGGCAGTTTTTCCTTCCAAGCCAATATTAAACCAAATTATTTCTTTCAGATGTAGGGAAAGCTCGAGGGAAAATAAATGTACTAAAGGCAAATAGCTTGTATCTTCTTTAACCCTCGCGTAGACCTGTCTATACACGCGCGATGCAAAGCCGATATATTGCTGAAAATACTTGATCTTCCTGTTGCTCAGACTTGCACGACATATCTTTCTAAAGAAACTCAGCAAGACGCTGATTGAATCTTTGTCATTGCGCTCAATAGCTTTGTTCAATGTACCCCACACATTGGTATCAAGCCCGTCGGTTACATCGAATTCCTTCATGATTGGAATTTCATCTGAAGTTGATAAACCTCAAGGTAAATGTCCAGGATTTGTGCAATATTCTTGTGTTTCCCTTCTACTGAATATTCTTCCATCTTGGTATCAAAATACTGTTGATATTCATTTATGCTTGACATCAATGTGTCAGCGTTTTTTAATTTTAGACATTTTTGTATGTCAACGATGCCCTTATTCCTTGATAGGACATTCGGATAGATAAAATTTGTGTAAGATTTTGTGGCCATATCTAATGAGATTCGCTCTGTATAGTATTTTTGCATAGTTGAGGGATCTTTCTTTAAGTATCTTGTCAATCTTTTTGTATCTAAGTCCACGATTAGTTTTTCCTTCAGTTCCTTTTCGGGAGAGGGGAAATAATGTCGGGCAATAAACAAGTTTCTGACACCCCACTTTATTTGTTTACCAATATTAAGAAGGTAATTCCATAATCTTAATCGACTCTTTTTGCCTGCTCTCTTTTCAAGTTTACTAATTTGCTTTTTATATGATCGCTCAAATTCTACTCCTTGTTTTTCGATTTCAATTATCGTGTTTCCGTGGTTTGTGTTTCTTTTGCTGAATTTGGGAAACAGGTTAGTTATCCACTTGCTCAGTCTTTTGAATGGATCTAACTCATACACCAATGGTTTATCTTCTGAATTGTCTGCACCCATAGTTGTTCCATGCCATTTACTGAAGGATATATCCAGGGAATATTCATCAATTTTGTGATCCTTCATGATCTTTAAAAAGATTTCCCTGCTGTATTCAATGACTAAATTTTTGCCGATGTTGTTTTTTGTTTCCCGGATCAGTTCTGCTTTCAAAATCTTCTGGATGTTGCCTGAATTTGCGAAATTTATGATAGCGCTAAATAAAAACCCAATAAGCAATAAAATGGATAAAGCAAGGTAAGTTCCTGCTAGTACCAGATCCTTAAATCGCTCCGGCGAAAGGGTGTCACGTAAGGTTGATCCTACAATAAGGCAAAAGATCGCGCTAAGTATATAGTAGATAATAAAGTACAAACGGGATTTTAAAAACAATAATTTGTAAGTTTGGGAGTCCTTAATGGCCAGGTTACTTAATAGTAGTCCGATTACCGCCAATGTCATACTAATGATTGTGGCTACATTTGAAGTACGTTGGTCAACGATCGTTTCTGCTGTCTTAGTTGTCAGTTCAATAAAGTCAAGATGTGGTATATGCCCATATACCAGTAACAGAAAAATTACGAGTACATTAAGAAAAACAGCCCACCAGCTTTTTTTATCCGACAAGAAATTCAAATAGCTTTTTAAAAATGATAAACGGCCAGGTTTTAACTCAGGATATTTTTGATAGATCTTAAATTGAGTTTGATGCCGGAGGGAGCGTTTAGGCCTTATAAACATGCTGATGATTGATAGGTTAATATATTATTGAAAAAATGCTATAGCCGGGGGCATTAATTTAGGTCGAGGTTACGTTATTGCTAAATTTCGACTGGTGAAGGTGCTCATACGTTCTTGTTTTAATCGACGGTAAAGATGTAAGTTCCCGAATCAGATGTATCGCCGAGGATATCCCTTGTTATGATTTTCCAGTAGTAAGTATTACCCCTCAGTACACTGACGTTTTCGAGATAATTTGTAGTTATTCCTTTTTTAAAAGCAGGCGGGTTGCTGATACTTCCAAAGTAAACATCATAGTCGCTTATCGTTCCTGCGAGCACAGTACTTCCCTTCCAGCTCAGTTTGACTACCCCGCTGGTTACAGTAATGTGTTGCCCGTAACCTGGTGCACTGATCTCAGCCGGGAAAGGAGCATAGGTAACAGTACCTTTCCCAGCATTATAAAATTTCCAAATCTCACTTTCAGCAGTTACTGCGGAATTTTTTGAACCTGATACGATAAACCAGGAATAAGGTGTATTTCGACGAAGCAGAATTGATAGCTGAGTTTGTGAAGTAGTTTGGACACTATTGATACCATTGAACAGGTTTTTTAGATGCAGCGTATAACTATCAGTGTTCGCTGCGTTATTCCAGGTAAATACCACACTGCTGGTTGTATCAGAAATTATAGTGCCGTTTGTGCAGACCGCACTTTTGTCAGGGAATTTAAGGATTGCCATTGACGGCGGTGGCGCGTTTCCTCCTGGATCAGGTGTGTTCTTTTTCCCTCCACAGGCTGCACAAACTAGCAAAGCCGGAATAATGGTGAACAGCTTTTTCATAGTTTTTGTATTTTAAATAGTTGATCTTCGTTATCAGCGGCAAGTTCAAGCACATATAGGCCGGAACCGAGACTATGCAGGTCAAGCTCCAATACGCCCGCCTGTGTGCCCGTGTATTGTGTAAACACTTGTTTGCCGTCCGGTAAATGACTTATAATAACCCGAATGTTCTTTAAAGGTATTGGTCCCAAGTTGATACGTAGTACGTTTTTAAAGGGATTGGGATATGGTATAACCTTGCTCAAAACAGTAAATTGTTTGTTGATCGTTCCCTGACAGATAATATCCGTATTAACGGAAAGTATATTGACTCCAGGCTGGACAGGTAGACTGATATTGCTTGCAGTGGTATTATAACTTGTGCCATTTAAAACGATATGATATTGTGAGCCGCCATCAAGTAAAAGGTCAACGTAATTCTTTGATTTGTTAAGAGATTGATAGACAGATAGGTCTTGAGGTTCTGTTATTACGACGTTATAGCATTGTTTAAAATCTGATTGCTCACTTGCCGTTATACATAGAGAATAAGTGCCTGCTGCAAGATTGCTGATCATTACTGTGTTTTTGAAAGGATAGGAATTATTTAACCCTTGCCCTGAAAGAGTTGCTGTATAAGTCATTGATTGTACTGCCGAAATGCTGACAGTTCCATTATTACTTCCTTTACAGGTTGCGCTATTGATGGAAAGTTTGAAATTATTGTTGGGCAGTGTAAACTTAAAGTCAACTCCCTTAAGCGTCGCTGTTCCTCCTGGAGTTGTGACGGAAATAGATCCGGATGACCCAGTTCCTACAATTGCATCAATCTCGCTGGGAGAAATTATCTTATACGATTTTGCTGTGGTATTACCAATTTTAACCTCCGTCGCATTATCCAAACCGGTGCCGGTAATAATAATCGTACTACCAGTAATAACAGCGGTCGGTGTAAAGGAAATGATAACTGGTACAGGAATAGCCTTGACGGTTAACTTGCCGGGCACATAAATCATTGTATAGTTTAGAGCTTTAGCACCATTGATGTTAATCGGATAAGTACCAATTGGGGAATTACTCTTAGCTGTTGTGGTTATTATCGGTACTGCAAGCAATTTTGAGGCATCATCGCCATTAACAAAACCGGTATAAGTCACAGTCAATTGTGGATTAGGCTGCCCGGTAATTTTACTTGTATCCTTAGCAGTAATAAATAAAGTTGCTGCAGTCACAGCAATAGTATCTATGACGGTATCAGCGGCAAGGTAACTGGCATTTCCCTTTTGCGTAGCTGCAATTGTCGTTTTTCCAACCCTAAGCGGATGTAGTTTGCCGTTAACGAACTTGATTAAAGTGGTATCTTGGATAAGATAACTTACCGACAGTGCGGAACTGGCCGTTGCGCCTGGGAAAAAGTCAGCGGCGCCATATACCACTGCTTTAGGTAATTTAAACAGGATCACTTGGGGTTGATGATAATGCCTATTGCTTGTTTTGCTGGTTATTCTGTTTCCAGATGCGTCATAACTATAAGACAATGAACTGCTATCCGGATAGGTTGCCGATATTAGCCTGCCGAGTTTATCATAGGAATAGTTTATAGTTTGGGCTGACAGTTCTTTAACCCAACAGCACAATATAATGATTAATATCTTTTTCATGAGAATTTATTCAGCAACGGTTGGATTAACAAAGTCGGCAGCTATGCCCACGTAGGGCCCGAAGAACCGCCCAATTAACGACGACGAAATCACGAACACCCCTTTTTCTATTGCCACTTGGCTTGTTATATCCTTGTTTTTGTAGGATATGTAAAGCTCTATCAACTCTTTGGCAGTTAACACGAAAGGCGCATTCTTCACGATTTTCCCAATGGTTTCCTGTACTTGTTGATTCGACAAAAGTTGATATTTTAAATCTTTGCTGTCATCAAGTGTTTTATCCAATATATCTAAGAGGGTCGAAATGAATTTTTCTATAATCTCACCTTTATTTCCTTCACGGTTGTCATCCTGGTGCTGGTAATTGCCGGTCTGATCAAATCTCAATACCGGGTTATTTGTCGCATACACATACCTATTGAGTGTCTGGGGATTCGACAAAGAGTAAGGATAGGTATCTTTGCTTAAAAACCGACCGTTTGCCGCATCGTAGTATCTGGCGCGTACATAATACAGGGAGGAGTTTTCGCTTTCAACACCTAATTCCCCCATAAAACGGAATGGTTGTTTGGTGTTGCCATGATGGAAGATTATCGTTCCGAATGGATCGTAGGTATAACTATCAATCACTGTACCTTTATCGCATCATGAATGAATGATAAATAAGTTACTTTTGCAGTCAATAAAATAACATATAAGGACTGCTAACGAGCCTCGCCGCGAAATCTGGTAAATTAATCTGCGAGTGTAAGTGTGGCTTCCGTTCCCTATAACAATAGGGCCGGGGCTCGCTTATGTCATGGAGATTACCTTGAAAGAGGTTGGCTTACCAGAGCCTCGCGACATGACAGGTGGGTTCCGGCCCTTTTGATGACCGCCCATTCGTCAGAGGCTACATTTCGGTATGTTAGCTAATGGCCAATTACAAAATCCATAACGATAATCTGTTATTCGAATTGCTTCAAGATTCAGACCATCTCGCCTATAACGAGATTTTCCGCCGTTACTTCCAATTAATCTTTGTTCATGCCTATAAAAAAGTAAGGGATGAACAGCTTGCAAAAGATGTTGTCCAGGAGGTATTTGCTGGTTTGTGGTTTAAAAGGGAATCGATGCAGATTGGTTCTAACCTGGCGGGTTACTTATTTACAGCCGTGAGGAACAGGATTTTTGATCTGTTTGCGCACGAGCGGGTAAAGGGGAAGTATGTGGAGTCGCTGGGGGATTTTATGGATAATTGCCGTGGGGTACCCGCGGATTACCAGGTCCGGGAGCGGGAGATGGCGGCTTATATTGAAAAGCAGGTTGCCGCGCTTCCGCCGAAGATGCGGCGGATATTTGAGCTGAGCCGGAAGGATTTTCTTTCGCACCGGGAGATCGCCGAGGAACTGGGAACCTCGCAGGCGAACGTGTCGAAGCAACTGAGTAACGCGCTGCGGATCCTGCGGGCGAAACTGGGGATGTTTATTTCCTTTTTTTTCATGCTGATGGTTTTTATGGTCATTGTTTTAATGACTACGGGGAGGGGTATGCCCGCTCCCGGCCATATGGCTGTGGTTTTTACTTTTTGCAGGGCATGGGAAGGTTAAGCGCAGGTTCGGGCTCATCCCGGCAGGCTGGGGGGGCGTTTCCCTTTAATTACGGTTCGGCCGCTGTTGAGCTAGCGCTTTTGAAGGTTTATGCAGCGTTGGCCGCGGGGAGCGGTTGCGCTGCAGAAGAGCCGGGTTTGGATCTGGCTGATATCGCCGCTCTTTTTGATGAACTGGTTGTACTGGTGAAAGCAGTCGAGGCGCAGTGTGCGGGCGATGAATGCTGTTGCCGGCTATGCGGCTGCCGCTCAGGTATTGGGCGGTAAGGGAGACGGCAATTAGCTACTGGCCGTTCTGTGAGGCGTTTCGGTGTGCTTTGTTTTGAGAAGAGCTGTTTAAATTGATGATAAATACAGGAAAAACCTTTTGACTGGATGCATATGTTTGACAGGGAGCGGTATGATTTATTAAATAAGGTGTTTGTGCGGGCGCCTTATTACAGTTTCACGGATTATGGTCCGGACAGGCTGGCGGAGGTGCTTGGGGATGATGCCTTTCGCAAGGCGCTTTATCTGGCGAGTCCGCAGTTTTACCGGGCGCTGGAAAAAAAAGGATTCGGCTTTGAGCTGCTGGACGCGAAGGAGCGGTTCAGCCTGCTGAAATATTATAACAGGATGTGTTTCAGGCCCACACCCTTTGGCGCCTTTGCTTCTTTTTCACTGACGGAATGGTCCGATGTACAGGGTCTGCGGTTCAGTACCGATGCCGGTACTGTGCTCCACCTGGCCCCCGCGCTGTGGTGCAGAGAGGGGCAGGGTACTGAAGCACGGGCGGTTAATCCTGTCGTCCAGGTGAACCGGACGCTGTACCGGTTTTCGGCGGAGTTCAGGTATACGGGCTGGCTGGAGCAACCTTCCGGAAAGTATGGCTTTTCGATGAAGGCTATCGCTGCAGAAAGGCTGAACAGCCTGCTGATCAGGGCGGCAGGGGAAGGCATCCGGTACGCGGACCTTGCCGCTTTGCTGGTGGAAAAGAGCGGTTGTACGGCAGCAGAGGCCGCGCAGTACATGGATTTCCTGCTGACGGAACAGGTCCTGCTTGCTGACAGGGGGGCGGGGCTGATCGGCCAGCCGGGAAGGGATCAACTGCCGGCTGGGAGTGAAGGAAATGAAGGCGGTAAAGTACGGCAGGTCGTTTTTCCCGCCGGGTTCGGGATGGATGAAGCGGCTCCGGAAAATAACAGGGGCGAGAGCGGGTTTTATGCCGGGCTGGAGCGTACTGCCGGAAAGGGCGGGGTAGCCCGCCACTACCAGGAGGGCCTTTGGGAGGCTGTGAATTCGCTCCGGAAACTGCTCCGGCCGGTAGGATCACCGGCCCTGAAGCAGTTCATAGCGGATTTCAGTGAACGCTTTGACCGGCAGAAAGTACCCCTGCTGCTGGCGCTGGACCCGGAAGCGGGGATCGCCTATGCGGACCTGGTGCCGGAAAAGGCCGGGCCGCAGTTGTTGGGAGACCTGCCTTTCGGGCACCCTGCGGAAAAGGATGAGCAGCTGGAATGGACACCCGGACACCGCTTGCTTTTCCGCTTGTGGATGCTGGACCGGGAGCGGTCTCCTTTTGACCCTATACAGATCACCGAGCAAGATCTGGCCGGGCTGGAGGAACCCCTGGAGCCCCTGCCGCCTTCCTTCCCGGTGATGTTCCGCTTTGGGGAGGGTAAAATGATTGTGGAGAGTGCGGGGGGCGTGACGGCCGCAGCGATTATCGGCCGTTTTTCGGTGTTCAGTGAAGAGGTGGGTGAACTGTGCCGCGATATCACGGCGGCGGAGGCGCAGGCTAATCCTGATGTGGTCTTCGCCGAGCTTCATCAGCGTTCTCACCGGCATGTGGATAATATTAACCGGCGGGGGCAGGTCTATGGCCGGGTCATATCCTTGAACACCTTCGCGGACGGGGGCCTTGCGGAGATCGCTTTGTCCGATTTGCTGCTTTCTGTACGAGGTGCCGAGCTGGTCCTGGAGTTGGCGCTTACAGGGGAGCGGGTTATTCCGCGCCTGCCAACAGCCTACAATTTCCGGCATAACGAGCTGGCGGTTTTCAGGCTGCTCTGTGACCTGCAGTTCCAGGGCGTACAGGCGAACCTGACGCTGGAGATGCGGAAGCTGTTTCCCGGCCTGCCTTTTTACCCCCGGGTTTGCCTGAATAATACGGTGGTCAGCCCGGCTAAATGGTACCTCTCTGATGCGGAAGTGGCCCGGCTGGCGCAGAAGCCCTTTTCGCTGGGAAGGCTTCATCTTTTTCGTGAAAAGCGTGGCGTCCCGCCCTGGGTGTCCTTCGGTCTGGGCGACCGCCTGCTGGTTTTTGACCTGGCCGATGACCGGCAGGGCCTTTTTTTTCTGGAATGCCTGCAGGGGCAGCGCAATGTGCAGTTACAGGAATACCTTGTGCCGGACCGGTCGCTGCTGGCAGGGAATAAGCCGCTGGCAGGCCAGCTGGTCGCTTTTTTTTCGGGAAAAGACAGGGTTTACCGTTCGACTGGTCCCTCAGGGCTACCGGGCGCAGGCGCGGAACGGCGCTTTATGCCGGGTGGTGAATGGCTGTACCTGAAGATCTACTGCAGCGCGGGTGTCGCGGACCGGTTGCTTTCCGGCCCGGTGAGCGGCGCGCTCAGGAGGTACCGGGCGCGGATCCGCTGTTGGTTCTTTGTCCGTTACCAGGACCCTGCCCCGCACATCAGGTTGCGCATCAGGGCCGCGGAACAGGATACGCCGGTATTATTGGCGACTTTAAAGGGGGCTTTGTCGAAGGGTGGTTATGGTTCACTGGTCAGGGGCTTACAGACGGAAACCTATGAAAGGGAGATCGAGCGCTATGGCGCTGACCTGATCCATCTGACGGAAGATGTTTTTTGGGCGGGCAGTGAATTGTTTTTGGCGATGCCGGATGGAGCAGAGGGGGAATTGTGGCCCTTTAAGGTCGTTCATGAACTCTGCAGGCGGGCTTTGGATACGCCCGGGAAGCTGGCGGCCTTCCTGGGCAATATGACGGAAAAGTTCCTCACTGAGTTCGGCGGGGAAAAGGAGCTGCGGGTGGGTATGGACGGAAGTTATCGTTCGCTCCGTAAAAAGCTGGTCGGCTTGCTGGCCGGAGAGGATTGGGCGACCGGGGCGCTAAAGAAAACGCCGGACATGTTACTCGAAAAGCTGGATTTGCTTTTCCAGGCCGCTAGACCGGAGGCGCGGCGTGCTTCACTGCTGGCGGATGTGGTCCACATGCAGGTAAACCGGATGTATCCCGCCCGGCAGCGTGAATACGAGGCGCTCATTTATTTCTGCCTGTATAAATATGAACATTCCCGGCAGGAGCGGCTGCGCAGGCAGGCGGAAGTGGATGATGTCCCGCGTAACGCGGTTATCAGCCAGGATTAAGGCAATAATACAAGGGTGAAAATGTCATTGCTCATTTGCGCCGAGCTGCGATCTGCGAACCGGCTATGAGCCGTTTATTTTTTGCAGGAAACTTTCCCTGTAATTACGGCCGATCGGCACCGTTTCATTGTTTTCCATATGGATCGCACCGGTATCGATAAATCGGATCTTTTCAATATTGATAATGAAGGCCCGGTGTACCCGCTGGAAAATAGGAGCGGGCAACTTTTCCATGATCGTGCTGATACTATACGGGACGGTGATCTTTTCCCCCGGCAGGGTGATGCGGCAATGATGCTGCTCGCTTTCGATGAGGATGACCTGGGCCGGGCTGATCCGGTGATATTTGCCCCTGGCCTGGCCTTTTACAAAAAACGAATTTGGGCTTATATCCGTGGACGCAGGTGCCGCGGGCAGGTTGTTTTTGATTTTCTGGACACAGCGCAGGAACAGGTCATATCCTACTGGTTTCAGTAGGTAATCGGCAACTCCGGACTGAAATGCTTCAGGGCCATAATTACGGAAAGAAGTACTGAATACCACCGTGGTCAGGCCGTTGAGGAGCTGCGCCATGGTTATGCCCGATATTTCGGGCATATCGATATCAAGGAAGGTGATGTCGGGACGCTGGCGGCTGATTTCATCGAGGGCAAGCAGAGGATCGGTGCTGGATCCTGCGAGGGCGAGTCCCGGCGTTTTTCGGATATGGCTGGCGATGACCTTTATCGCATGCGCCTCATCATCGATGATATAGATGTTTGTTATCATAGGTCAATCGTAAAATGCAGTTCATACGCTGTTTCCGTTTCGGTGACATCGAGCGAATATTTATCGGGGTAGCTGTAATCGAGCCTGGTCCGGGTATTTTTTATTCCTATGCCCTGGTGCCGGTCCTGGTTGGCCCATGGTTTTTTGGCGTTTTTGCTGAAGTACTGGAGCCTGCCGGACGAACTGATCTTAATTTTAAGGGATGCCTGCGCTGTTTTGAGGTCTCCGTGTTTGAAAATGTTCTCCGTGAATGTCAGCAGGATCAGGGGAATGATGCGGTGGCTGCCAAACTCGCCTTCCAGTACAAAATCAAGGAGGGTGCTGTTGCTGAAGCGAAGCCGGTTGATCCGGACCAGGTGGCCTACCTGGGTTATTTCGAGATCAAGCGGGGTCCTGCCCAGTTCGTCTTTTTCTTCAAGACCGTACCGGGCGAGTTCCGACAACAGCATGACGGATTCAGCGGCCCCGGCGGAACAGTCCATGACCTCGCTGTAAATGAAGTTGAGGGTATTGAAAAATAAATGCGGGTTGATCTGTTGCTGCAGATAAGCGTTTCCCGCCCTGGCCAGCTGGGATTCAAGGACTGCCTGGTCAGCGAGATGAGTCAGCTCCCGGATGCGTGTTTCGGCAGCCTGTTTTTGCAGGCCGGAGATAGTGCCGCCCGCCCAGTAAAGGCCCGCGGCGCCTGCGAAATATAAAATACGCTGGAGGTCAAGAATCAGGATCTGCCGGACGGCCAAGGCCTGTGTCCCGGGCGGGCCGGTTAAGGGCAGCGAGGTATACTGATCGAAGGCGAATTTCAGGAAGAGGAAAAACAGGAGCAGGGCCGGCAGCTGTATCAGCCCGGCCAGGTAGGCTGGTCTTTTCGCACTGAAGTTTTGTTTTAAAACATGAACGACAAGGTAAAACAGGCAGATATTGACCGGGTAGTAAAAAAAATACCGCATTGGGGCACCGAAGCTGCCGACGGTATAATGGATATAAAACAGCTCGTAGCCGATGAAAAGGCTCCAGCAACCGGCATGGATAAGTACTTTCCGCGAGGGATTGTTGATCGGCCTAATTGCTGTTGTGGCTTCCATACTTGTAATTTGTGTGCCGGAACCGGTTGTTCGTGCCTGGATTATAAAATAATATCTAATAAGCTTAATATCGTAAAAATAAATAAGTAAAATGAAAAAGTTAAAACTACCACAACAAAAAACGAAGACGCTGTACAATTTCAGGAACGCGGCCCAGGCTTCGAAACTGGAAACGACTACGACCTCCGATCATGGTGATCCGACCACTACCTGTACCACGATCCTGACAACGACTCATTTTGACCGTCATTAACATTGATCATGTTGCAGGCCCGGCCCAAAAATGAACTGGACGGTATGAACAGCCTCCTCGAAGAATTATCTGGTTCTTCCGGGGAGGCTGTCTGCATTTTGCCGGAAGTGGGTATGCTGATCAAAAAGAGGTTTTTAGGAATCGGCCTGCTCGCCCGGGAGTCCTGGGCAGGCGCCGCTTTTACCCTGACGAATGACCTTTGTCTTTCCCGGTATTATTCTTATCACTTCATGGTGATCGCTTCTTGTTCAGACTTGCTTCGGAATTTAATGGACGCTCAGTCTGACCGCATGGGCTGCCCCCAAAGAAATGAGCTTTTTCGGATTTTTGAAGAGGAGCTGTGCCGTTTGGCTGATCATCTTTGCTTCTTTTTTAGAAAACATATTGAACCCAATCAAAAAGCCCCGGTTTGTTGGCAGGAGCATGTTATTTTAAAGATGGCGGCGGAAAATTTCCGGATTGCCGGTTTGATCGCTGCCCGGTTGCCTTCAGCAGGGCTGGCTGATATATTGTGTACATATTTGGGACGGTTCGCAACCGGGGCAAGGACATTTAGTGTGGGCGAACTGTTATATTACGTGGACTTCATCATGGCGCTGTCCGGCATTGTCAGTAACGATGGTATTGATGAACTGGAGTTGGCGGAAAAACTGATTGGAATTAATTTTAATCAACTGGCTTTCTTTGTATACGAAAAGGATAAATTGTCATTATCGGTCCGTCACCTGTCCTCTGCAGGAAAAATCGCTGTTCTGAAGGAACGTGCCGGCTTGCCGCTTGCTATAAGTTCTGCGGCTGATTTGGCGTATGATCGGCGCCTGCCCTCCCTGGAGCAAATGCTCCGGTATTGGATAACTGAGGAGCTGGTTTTGCTGGAAGCGGAAATTACCAGGTCATTACCCATGAATTTAGTTCCGAAGATAAAGCTGAATATCCCGGTAGCCCAGCTGGCCCTGATCATCCGGTTGTTTTACCAGTTGCGCTTTTTCGCCGAAGATAATTTATCCGTGATATTTCAATTTTTTTCGGCAAACTTTGAATCCAAGCGACAGCAGGCCATTTCCCCCAAAAGCTTGTCCAATGAATATTATGATGCCTCACAAATCACCGCGGCCCGGGTGCTCGAGCTGCTTGAAAATATGATCCGTCAGCTTAGAACGACCTACTTCCCGGTAGTGGCTGCAATAGGTATAACATTTCTTTTTCGCTGAGAAAGGCACTGAGTTCTGTAAGCCAGTGGTAGGTAAAGCCTTCCTGCTCCTGTATGGCTGTCAGGCCGGCGGCGGTCATCTCCCCAATCGTCGTAAATCCCATCTTTTTTGATTTTTCCACGAAATTGCTGCTAAACCCCAGGTCGTTTAATGCCGTGTGAAGAATTTGCTCGGTGCTCATCGTTACTGTTTCTATCCGAATTTAAGGTTTTTTTTAAAAATACCTATTATAATGGGTATATTATAATAGGTAATATCCGAACCCGCAATTCGGTTATTTTGCCGTATGTGCGCCCGGAAAACAGGAAATGACGATGATGAAGAACTAAAGGCTTTTTATGAAAAGGTAGGCCGAAGGCTCAAGCATTTCCGGAAACTTAAAAATTTCAGTGACTACGACAAATTTGCCTACGCGCACGATCTCAACCGTTCACAATACGGGGCTTATGAAACCGGAAGGAACCTGAACCTTAAGACACTCCACCTTTTATTGAAATTATTGGAAATAGACGAGACGACTTTTTTTGGAGACGGGTTCAGGGAAACCTGAATCGCGGGCCCGGAAGATAATCAACCCGGAGTTCTTTATAGGATAAGGCAAATAACAGATAATAATTGCCAGGAAAAAGGGGAGTTGGTTGATTCCTCTTTTTTTATTGGTTAAAGAATTTCCACCAATAAAAAAAGAGCGGGACTTTAAAGAAAAAAACTGTCTGGCGCCCAGGACTTAATAATAACAGCCCCCTCCTGGTCAGGGAAATGCCAGGGCTTTGGACTGACTCAGCGTATTGCTCTCATTAGCCCTCAATGATATTAGTATCCTTTCAGCATACTTAAGTTTTTTAGCAGCCGCAGTACGAGCCAGCAGCAGTATTGATTTTGTCTCTCCCAATTATGATACAAAGCCTCCCGAACAGGAGATTTTATTATTTTATGCCTTTTCGCCGTCCTGTGTTTTCCCCGCGCTTATTTTTCTCGTCGCCTCGTTTCTGAAATTTTCTAATCTTAAAAACTTCCTGGTCAGATAATACGAATTCTTTGTATTACGCTCATTTTCAATTGGCTTCAAGAACTGCAAGAAGGATTCAGTTTCATGTTGAAGTTTATGCGCATTGCGCGATCCGCTTGCTTTGTATCAACAAAGGGCAGCAAGTCCGCTATAGACAAATCAAGTTTTAAAATATGAAAAACCTTTTGCAACACATCACATGGCAGCATTACTTTATCACGGTTCTCGTTTTAACCGTTGGTTATTACGCCTGGATCGCGTGGAGATATTATCGTGGGGATATCAACCGCCTCATCGCCAGGTTCAGTCCTCGCCAACAAGGCAACGAAAGCCTGCCGCCTGCGATTCAGCAGCAGGCAGAAGTCCTGATAGACTACCCGGCTGTTTATGATCAGCACCCCGACCTCCCGGCCGGAAGCGGGGAAAACCTCAGCGACCAGGCGGAAGACCTCGCCGAAACCCTCAAAGAAATCATCCGCGACGCAGCCGCCCAACCCTATGCGCCGACGCCGCTCATCAAGCAAATCAAAAAAGTACTCAACGACTTCCCCGACATCTCCGCGACACCCGAACGCGAACAGATCAATGCGTTCATCGTCCGGGAATGCGAAAAAACCGGCACGGCCCTGCTGAGCGAAAGCGAGGTGGATATATGGTGGAGCGCTTAGCCGCCGTGCCCGATCCTCCCGATCCCGTAATCCCGCGGGGACGGTAAAGGGATCCCCTGAAAACCAGGATACCGCTGCCCGGCCCGGTGCCGCAGGGCCATGACCGAAACGGTGGGTACCGGACGCAGCCGATTTTCCGCCCCTCCCGAACAGCTTCGGGAGTGGGTAAGGGAAACCCATGCCCGAAATTTTATAAGCAAACGATAGTGAAATGGAAAAGTGCAAGAGAAAATCGTGGGGCAAAATACTCCCCAAGGCCGCCTTATGCGCGGTATTGATCACCCTGGGTTATGTAAGCAGCCGGGCCCAGGACGGCAACGCCGGCATCCAGGAAGCCAACACCCAGGTCCGCAGTTATTTTGAAAGCGGCACCAACCTGATGTACGGCATCGGGGCCATCGTCGGCCTCATCGGCGCTGTCAAGGTCTACCAGAAATGGAACTCCGGCGACCAGGACACCTCCAAAGTCGCTGCCGCCTGGTTTGGCAGCTGCATCTTCCTTGTCGTGGTGGCCACCATCATCAAATCTTTTTTCGGGATCTGAATAACAGGTGCCCGAGAGGGAAAAAAGATACCCGATGGCCAATCCGCCCGGCTTCCTTTTTCCCCTCACCAGCCACCTTAACCACCCATGCATAAAAAGCTCATGAAAACACAACTCATCAAAAGGCTGCACGACTATCTGCTGGAGCACCATACCGACCTGCTCATCGCGCTGCAGGAAGACCACCGCCTCGACCATTATCTCAATAGCAAGGCCGATTCGGTCGATGACCTGATCCTGCAATTGCAGGATGAACAGCGCCCGCCCTACGTTATCGAAGCGCTTTGCCTCGAAGAACTAACCCGCGACCTGCGGCCCTCGCGCTTCAGCTACCTGCGCGACCTGCTGGAAGAAGAATTCGCAGCCGATTACCGGCGGATGCGCGACAGCAGCATCCTTACTTACGAGATCATCAACCTGATCGGGGCCTGCGAACCCATTTTCGAGGTCTACCACTTCTCCGAGGAAGACGAATACAGCCGCGACCTCCAACACGCGGTCATGGGCATGATCGCCGAATACCTGAACAGATAAGCAATCAACGAAAACAGCGGAACCATGGCTTATAACCCTTTAAAGCAACTGCGAACGAATATCGAGGCGATCAAAATCGCCCTGGCCTATCGGCCCGGCGACCGCCTGAACGAACAGCAGGCCGAAACCCTGCGCGGCTATGCCGGCTTCGGCGGGCTCAAAGCCGTGCTGTATCCCCGTACCGAGATTTCCGGCTGGCGGGAAATGAACGCCTCGCAGAACGACCTGAAGCTTTACCCATCGATGATGGAACTGCACGAAGTGCTGCGAAAGGAACTGGGAGATGGTTATCAGACGGCTATCGATTCCATCCGCGCCAGCGTCGTGACCGCGTTTTATACACCCGCTATCGTCCCGCAGGTATTGTACGGGGTTTTACAGGAAAAGGGCATCCGGCCTACCATGCTCTATGAACCCAGCGCTGGTGCGGGCATATTCATTACCCAAGCCGCCAAAGCTTTCCCCGCTCTTCGGGTCAGCGCCGTGGAAAAAGATCTCCCGACGGGTAAAGTACTGACCGCGCTGTGCAGCACCCTGCCCATGGAGGTGGTCGTACAGATCAAAGGTTTTGAGGAAACACCCGGTGCCGAAGATGGCAAATACGACCTCGTGGCCAACAATATCCCCTTTGGTAATTTCCAGATTTTTGACCCGGCTTACCAGGGAAATAGCCTATCTGCCAAAATTCATACCTATTTCTTTGCCAAGGGGCTGGACAAACTGGCCGAGGGCGGGATCATGGCTTATATCACAACCGATGCCTTTTTGAATTCACCCTCGAACAAAGCAGCGCGGGAACATCTGTTCAGCCGCGCCAATCTGGTCAGCCTGGCCATTATGCCGGATAACCTGATGAAGGAAACCGGCAATACCGAAGCGCCCAGCCATTTGCTGATCGTGCAGAAAGCCGGCGATAAAGCCACACTGAGCAGCGAAGAAAAGCTCCTGCTTGAAACCGAATGGCGGGAGAACAGATTCGGACGGTACACGGTCAACAGCTATATCCGGGAACGGGGGGATAGTATTGTTATGGCTGAAACCATCCGGCCCGGCAAAACGCAATACGGACAGGCCGCCACGGAGTTCTGGCAGAATGGCGATATCGGGGCCATCGCCGGTAAGCTGAAAGCCAATATCACCGCAGGCTTTGACCAATATTTCGATAGGGGGGCTTTTATCAAAGCCAGTAACGGCCTCAGCCAGGTTACGGTGCAAAACACGGACGAGTTACCGCCACTTACTTATAAACCCATGCCCGAAAGCAAGGCTGTGGCCGCCTCTGTGCAACTCGGCCTATTCGATACCCAGACCGCCGAAACCCTCAGCCGCGCGGCCGATTACCTCACGGAAACCGACCAGGCCACCGTGCTGACCGAAACCGCGCGGACGGCCGGCATCATCCGGACACGTGACCATGCCGCGCACGAAAGCATCGTCCTGGTCGCAGCCCGCCTGCGCCAGAACAAGACTTTCGCCTATAAGCTCTATAGCAATGTAAACGAAATTACCTTCCCGCTGGCCTGGCTCAACGCCGGAGCTTTTAGCCGGGAAACCGCCGCGCTCCCGGAAAAGCTCACGAGATACGGCCATGAATTTTTCTTCGAAGGCGACCTGGGTCTGAAAGGATCTTTTAACTTCAGCCAGGAAGAAAAGACCTGGTTCAACGGCTTGCAGCCCCATCACCAGGAAGGAAGCCTCGTGACCGAAGGCCTGAAAACCGGCAGGATCAAAGAACTCGATCCCGCAAGGAACCGCGCCCTCTTCGAACCCCTGCCCGATCAGAAGGACGCTGCTTTCTATCGGGCTTATATCCTGTTACGGGACCGTTATTACGAGCTGTCTGCCAAAGAGGCTGAAGCCCTGCAGCCTTTTCCCCTCATCCGGGAATCGCTGAACCAGGCTTATCATGCTTTTAAACAGCAATACGGTGAGCTAAACCGCCCGGCCAACCGCCGCCTAATCCTGGCCGATGAAAAAGACGGCTTTAAAATGCTGGCTTCCATCGAAACCAGAGAGCAACATATTTTCCGCCCGGCCGATATTCTGGCTGGGCCGGTCTTCCAACGGGCGGAGGTTTTTAAAACGGACGATCCCGTATCCGCGCTGGCCCGTTGCCTGAACGACTACGGGATGGTAGACCTGGGCTTTATCGCCGCCGCGACCGGCCTCAGCGCCGATGAAACGATCATCGGCCTGCACAGCCATATTTTCCTGAACCCCGAAAACCGGGAATGGGAAACCCGCGACGCCTACCTGAGTGGTAATGTCGTGCAAAAGCTGGAGGCAGCGCAGAAAGTGGCGGACGCTGATCCGGCAGATGACGAACTGCAGCGCAGCCTCGATGCGATTCGCAAGGCGCAACCCGAACAGATTCCTTTTGAACTGCTGGATTTCAACCTGGGCGAACGCTGGTTTCCCAATCGTTATTATGAACGCTTTGCCAGCGATTTTTTCGAGCTGCCGGTAACGATCAGTTACCTGGCTTCGAGCGATAATTTTAAAGTATCGGTGAGCGGGAGCAACCTGAAGCTGACCAGGGAGTTCGCTATCCGCCCGAAGGACAGCAGCCGCACGACCTACGGCTATACGCTGCTGGAGCACGCGCTGGAAAATACCACGCCGTATTTCAGCTACGAGGTCAAAATGGGGGACACGACCAAACGCTATCCCGACAACGAGGCGATCCAGCTGGCGCATGAAAAGATCGAGCAGATCCGCAGCGGTTTTACCAACTGGCTGCAGGAACTGCCCGATGAGCAAAAACAGGATATTACCGGGCTCTATAACCGGACGTTCAACTGCTACGTGCTCCGCGAGTTCAACGGGGATCACCTGCGTTTTCCCGGCCTTGATAAAAATGCGCTGGGCATCGGTGACCTCTACAGCTCGCAGAAGAACGCCGCCTGGCGGGTCATCCAGAACCGCGGCGGCCTGATCGACCACGAAGTCGGCCTGGGCAAAACGCTGACCATGATCGTCGCCGGTCATGAAATGAAGCGCCTCGGCATCGTGCAGAAGCCGATGATACTCGCCCTGAAAGCCAATGTCAACCAGATCGCCGATACCTACCGCAAGGCCTATCCCCATGCGCGCATCCTGTTTCCCGGCGAGCATGATTTTACACCGGAAAAGCGCCTGCGCATTTTCCACGAGATCAAAAACAATAACTGGGACTGTATCATCCTGACGCATGACCAGTTCGGCAAAATTCCGCAGTCGCCGGAAATCCAGTCGCAGATTTTTGCCAAAGAACTCGCCGCGGTTACCGAAGACCTGATGATGCTCAAATCGGAGGGGGGAGATATTTCCCGGCGGATGCTCAAAGGGCTGGAGATCCGTAAAAATAACCTGGTGGCGAAGCTAAAGACGCTGGCAGAGGATATCGCCGAGAAGAAGGATACCGGCATCACCTTCCGGGAAATGGGCATCGACCACCTCTTTATCGACGAATCGCATAAATTTAAGAACCTGACGTTCACCACCCGTCATGACCGCGTGGCCGGCCTCGGCAATACTGAAGGCAGCCAGAAAGCGCTCAACATGCTGTTCGCAGTCCGGACGCTCCAGCAGCAGTTCGACCGCGACCTTTGCGTGACATTCCTGAGCGGTACGCCCATCTCCAATAGCCTGACGGAAATGTACCTCATTTTCAAATACCTCCGGCCGAAAGAAATGGAGCGCCAGTATATCGACAATTTCGACGGCTGGGCGGCGGTATTCGCCAGGAAAACCACCGACTTCGAGTTCTCGGTGACCAACCAGATCATCAACAAGGAGCGCTTCCGGCATTTTATCAAGGTGCCCGAGCTGGCGCTTTTCTATAACGAGATCACCGATTACAAGACGGCGGCGCATATCAACCTCGATAAACCCGCGCTGGACGAACAGCTCGTCAATATCACCCCGACACCGGAGCAAAACGATTTTATCACGCGCCTGATGCAGTTCGCCGAAAACGGCGACGCCACCCTGATCGGGCGGGCACCATTGAGCGAGGACGAAGATAAAGGCCGGATGCTGATCGCCACGAATTACGCCAAGAAAATGGCCGCTGATATGCGGCTGATCAATCCGGCATACGGCGACCACCCGGACAACAAGGTGAATACCTGCGCCCGCAAACTGGCCGAGCTGTACCATTCTTCCACGCCGCATAAAGGAACGCAGATCGTTTTCTGCGACATTGGCACGCCGAAAGCCGGTGAATTCAACCTCTATGATGCGCTGAAGGATAAACTGGTGAACGATCTGAATGTAAAGGCGAACGAAATCACGTTCATCCACAGCTGGACCGACAAGCAGAAACCGGAGCTGTTCAAGAAAATGAACCGCGGCGAAATCCGTGTACTGATCGGCAGCACCGAGAAAGCCGGCACCGGCTTGAACGTACAACAACGGGTAATCGCCATGCACCACCTCGATATCCCCTGGAAGCCATCGGAACTGGAACAACGGAACGGCAGAGGGGCGAGGCAGGGCAACCTGTTGGCCAAACAGCACTATGGCAACCAGGTGCTCAATTTTATTTATGCCGTCGAACAATCGCTGGACAATTATAAGTTCAATCTCCTGAAGAACAAGCAGACCTTTATCAGCCAGATGAAAAACTGCGAGCTGAACGTACGCAGTATCGATGAAGGTTCCGTGGACGAAAAGAGCGGCATGAATTTTTCCGAATACATCGCCATCCTGTCCGGCGACATCTCCCTGCTGGAGAAATCCAAGCTGGAGAAAAAAATTGCCGCGCTCGAGAGCCTGAAGACAGCTCATTACCGGGATATTAACCGCTCCCGCTACACGCTGGAAGATAAGCTGAAGGAAAAAGAAAAACTGAGCAAAGAATTGGTAGGGATATCTTCGGATTTAAAGATTTACCAGGCGCAGCTGAAGCTGGATAAAGAGGGCACCAAAGTTAACGCGATCAGCCTGGACAAACTGCAAAGCGCCGATCCCGTGGCCATTGGCAAGTTCCTGGTTTCCAAGTACCGCAACTGGATGCCGGAAAACGGCACTACGGGTAAAGCGAAATTAGGCAGCCTGTACGGTTTCGACCTGATGATCGAACGGCACCTGGGCGCTTTCGATTCGGATAAACCGGCCAACCATTATAATACGCTGTACGCCTGGCGCCCCGAAACCGGGAACAAATACCTGTACAATTCCGGCGCGCCGAACACTGATAACCCGAAAACCGCCGCCCGATACTATCTCCATGCCATCGACCGGGTAGGAGGACAGGCCGAAAAGCTCAGCGGCCAGTTCAAAGAACTCGATCAGCAGATCCCGCAGCTGGAAAACCTGCTCGGCAAGAAATTCGAGCGCGAAGGGGAATTGCAGGGCATGAAAACGGAACTGACCCGCCTGGAGCGGGAGATCGCCGCCAGCATTGCTGCCAAACAGAAATTGCAACAGGGCGGCGCGGATGAAGCAAAAGAGCAGGAACAGCAAAAAGAAGTACAGCCGGAAGCTGTAGTAGTTAAAATGCCTGCCCCGGGGGACAAAACGGATACCCGCCTGACCGTGAACGGCTCGCCTGATTTTTCCCCTCCGCAGCCGGGATTGCATGAGCGGAAGAAAGGATTGCGCCCATGAAAACGCTGCTGATCGAACATATCCGCTGCCCGCTGCACCGCTACACCTTCTCCGTGCGCCAAATACGGGAATGGGTGGAACAGCAATGCGAGGGCCGGGTGCTCAACCTGTTCGCGGGCCGTACGAAACTGGCTGTCGATGAGCTGCGCAACGACCTGGACACCACGATGCCCGCCGATCAGCACCTCGACGCGCTGGCATTCCTGCGCGAGTGGCGCGGCGCAGCGTTCCGCACCATCCTGCTGGATCCGCCTTATGCCTACCGGAAGTCCATGGAACTTTATAGAGGCATCGTGTGCAGCCCTTTCCGGCAACTAAAAGATGCGATTCCGGCCTGCCTCGAACCAGGCGGGATCGTGATCACCTTCGGCTATCACTCCGTGGTCATGGGACGCGCCCGTGGTTTTCAGCTGGAAAAACTGGCCGTCTTCAGCCACGGCGGGGCTATCCATGATACACTCGCTACAGTGGAACGCTACACGCCGCCCGGAATCCCGGCGGTAATGCAAAACCAAACCATCCTTTTTCCCCTCACCGCAAACTACGCTGGTGAAAGGAAAAACTAATGAGAAACCCTACATGATGAAAAACAGCATTTACGAGGTCAATAAAGGCATCAACAAAAGTATCGAGTTCAAAGGTCTGCGCGCGCAATATATCTGGTATTTCGGCGGGCTGATCACCGGGCTGATGATCGTTTTTGCGGCGCTCTACATCTGCGGGGCGGGGACGCTGGTCTGCCTGGCGCTGACCGGTTCGGCTGCGGCTTACGGCAGCATCAGCATCTTCCGCCTGAGCCGGAAATACGGCGAGCACGGCCTGATGAAAGCCGCCGCGGGGAAAAGGGCGCCCAAAATACTGAAATCATACAGCCGCAAAGTATTCCGGCAATTAGCACGATAAGGAGGAGCATGATGAACACTATGAAACAACCCGTCATCCACAGGATCAACGAAACCGGTTATGAAGTGGATATCGGCAAACAGGTACTGCGGCAAACCAACCGCCAGGCCAATGAAATATCTTTTATCCGCGACATGCAGGACCGGGGCACGCATTACCGCTTGATTTATGATACCCTGCTGGATATTGCATCCTTCCGGGAGCCGGACGGCCAGCGTTACCGCCTGGTAGAGGTACCGCAGATGACCGAGTTGCACCCGGAAGGCATGGCCGCCAGGTATGGCGGGACGGCGGAACAACTCAAAGGCAAAAGCGACTTCGAGGTCATCGTCGATCAGCAGGCCCTCGGCCTGCGCCGGAGCGGCGTGCTGCCGCAGATCGATATCGCCGGCGAACCTTTTACCGTGGACCTGCGCCTGCATGAACTGCGCCATGGCCGGGATTTCGCGCCGGTCATCAGCCTCCTCAGTTTCACTATCACCGATGATGGTAACGCTTTCGAGGCCTATTACCAGCCGCTGCTCAAACAAACCGTGGAGATCGATCCCGGCCTGACCGAACTGCCGGACCATATCATCCGCATCCGACTCCCGAATGAACCCGGGCTCGACCCGGTAGGTACGGCCTGGATCTACGGGATGGACGAACGCGAGTTATTGCGCCGGCACCCGATCCAAAAAGATTTAAAAGCGGAGCTCATTCCCCTGGCCGAAACGAACGTTCCCACGCTGATCCGGCAGAACCGGGAAAAGCTGCAGCAGGACCATCAGGAGAATGCCCGGAAGATCCGGCCGCGCCAACGCATGCATTTTTGAGAATTTGCCAGTGAGGGGAAAAAATACCCTCGTTGTTATCCCTCACCGGCCCTTTTTAACCCCAACCATGGAAAAAAGATTAAGCGATATACTACCCATCCTCGGCATCGAGAACGACTGTATCCTGAGCAAGCAGGGCGAGTTCACCGTGGCCTACCGGCTTAGCCTGCCCGAAATTTTTACGCTGTCCGACGATCAGTACGAAAACCTGCACCAGACCTGGATCAAGGCAATCCGCGTATTGCCCAAAAACAGCGTGCTGCACAAGCAGGACTGGTTTATGCGCGATGTGCTGCAACCCGCTGAAACCGCCGAAGGTTTCCTGGAGAAAGCAGCAGCCCGCCATTTTAAGGGGCGGCCGTACCTGCGGCACGACAGCCTGCTGTATCTGACGAAGAAGCCGTCGGGCCGCCCGGTCAGCAGTTCCCTGTTCTCGACGCTTCTCCGTCCGAACCTGTTTCCCAAAGAGTTATTACAGGAGCGGTCGCGCCTCGAATTTCTCGATGCCTGCGCCCGTTTTCAGCGGCTACTAGAAGATACTGGGCTCATCCGTTTAGAAAAATTGAAAGCGGCGGAACTGCAAAGCCAGCCCGGACGATCCGGCCTGATCGAACGGTATTGCTACCTGCCCGAAAATGACCGGCAGAACCTCATGCGCGATATCGCCTTTGAGGATAACATCCGCATCGGCAGCAAGCAGCTGGCCGTTTATACACTGGGCGATGCCGAAGACCTGCCATCGCTCTGTGGCCCGCGGATCACTTATGACCGCTATTCGACTGATCAGACCAGGTTCCCGGTCAGCTTCGCCGCCGGGCTGGGGCTGCTACTGGATTGCAGCCATATTTATAACCAGTATATTTTTATAGGGGATGCGCAGGAAACGCTTCGGCGGCTGGAAAAGAAACGCCTGCGCCTGCAGTCGCTGTCGGTCTATTCGCGGGAGAACGCCATCGCGTTGGAAGCGACTAACGCTTTTCTCAACGAGGCCATCGGCCAGCAGCGCCTGCCGGTTAAAGCACATTTTAACGTGATGGTCTGGGCGGATAAGGGAGATGAGCTGAAAACCCTGGGCAACCAGGTGGTTTCCTCCCTGGCCGTGATGGATGCCAGCGGCAAGGAAGAAACCCGCGGCGCCCCTCAGATCTGGTGGGCGGGGATCCCCGGTAACGCCGGCGATTTCCCGGTCAACGACACTTTCGACACCTTCGCGGAGCAGGCGGCCTGCTTCATCAGCCAGGAAAGCAATTACCACAGCGACCCGCCGGGTCAGGGGATCCGCTTTTGCGACCGGCTCAGCCGCCGCCCGGTATACGTCGACCTTTTCGATGCGCCGCGTGCGGCCGGAATCACCAGCAATATGGGCATGCTGATCTGCGGGAGCAGCGGCGGCGGCAAATCGATGACCAGCAACCACATCCTGCATTCCCTATACGCGATGGGGGCGCATTGCGTAACCGTGGACATCGGCGGCAGCTATAAAAGCCTCTGCGAAATGCTGGGTGGCTATTATTTTACTTATGAAGAAAGCAACCCGATCCGATTCAACCCGTTTTTCCTGTCGCCAGGCGAGACGCTGGATACCGAGAAAAAAGAAAGCCTGAAAGCTCTGCTGGTATCGCTTTGGAAAGGGGAGAACGAAACCTTCAACCGGGCGGAATACGTAGCGCTGTCCAACGCCCTGCAGGGTTACTATGAATATTGGGCAAAAAACGCGCCAGTATTCCCCTGTTTCGATTCCTTCTACGAATATCTTGAACGCGATTACCGGAAACTGCTGGAAAACCACCGGGTAAAGGAAAGGGATTTCGATATGGATAATTTCCTGTACGTATTGCGGCCTTACTATACCGGCGGCGAGTTCGATTACCTGCTCAACGCTAGGGAGAAGCTCGACCTGCTCGGGCAGCGTTTCGTCGTTATCGAGCTGGACCAGATCAAAGACCACCCTATCCTATTTCCCGTAGTGACGCTCGTTATCATGGAGCTTTTTATCTCTAAAATGCGCAGGCTGCCCGGCGTCCGCAAGGTGCTGACCATCGATGAAGCCTGGAAGGCCATTGCTAAAGCCGGCATGGCGGAATTTATCCGCTACGCGTTCAAAACCATTCGCAAGTTCAACGGCGTACCAAGCGTGGTCACCCAGGAGCTGGACGACCTGATCAGCTCGCCCATCATCCGGGAAGCCATCATCAACAACGCCGATATCAAGGTGTTGATGGACATGCGCAAGTTCCAGGGCAAATTCGACAAACTGCAGCAGGCGCTCGGCCTTTCGGATAAAGGCAAAACCATCCTGCTTTCCGTCAACAAGGACGACCGCGAGATCTTTATCGATATCGGCGGGCAGATTATGAAAGTCTACCGCAACGAACTCTGCCCCGAGGAATACTACGCCTATACCACCGAGGGAAAAGAACGGATCAAAGTCCGCGACTACGCCGAACACTATGGCAGCATGGAAAAAGGTATCGCCGCCCTGGTACAGGAACAAACCGCAAAAACCAAAGCCGCATGAAAAGTATAAAAACAGTAACCCCGATCCTGGCTTGGTTTATTTTTTCCCTCACCGGCATCCGGGCAAAAGCCCAGGTACCCGTGGTCAACATTGCCACCGGGCTGATCAAGAAAGTGATCGTCGCCATCGACTTGAACGTACAGCGCCTGCAGAACCAAACCATCGCCCTGCAAAATGCCGAGCAACAGCTGGAAAATTCCCTGCATCTGAACAACCTCAACGGCATATCCGGCTGGCTGGATAAGGAAAAAACGCTGTATGCCGGTTATTACCAGGAACTCAGCAAAGTCAGGCGGCTGATCGCGGATTACGATGCCGTTAAACGCATCATCAGCCGGCAAAGCCAGCTTGTCGGCGAATACCGGCAGGCCAGCGCGCTGTCGCACGGCGACCCGCATTTCAGTCCCGCCGAACTGAAATACATGGACAATATCTACGGCGGCATTTTGCAGGAAAGCCTCCGCAACCTCGACGAACTCCTGACCATCGTCAGCGACCAGGCCACGCAGATGGATGATGCCGAAAGGCTGGAACGGATCGGGCAGGCAGCCAAAGCCATGCAGCTCAACCTCGACCACCTGCGGCAGTTCAACCGGCAGAACGCCGGCCTGAGCCTCCTCCGGGCGAAGGACGCCCGCGACCGGGCATCTGTCAGACAACTCTACGGCATCCATTAAACACGAAACCATGAAAACAAAAATTTTAACCTTCCTGATTTTTTCCCTCATCGGCCTCCTGGCTGACCGGGCATCCGCGCAGTTCCTCGGCGACTTCTTCAGCCAGCAGGCTCAGAAGAAAAAACTGATGACGGAACAGATCGCCGCTTACCAGCTCTACCTGGGCGCGATCAAAACCGGCTACAGCATCGCCGAAAAAGGCTGGACAACAGCCCACGGCCTGAAGAACGGCACTTTCAGGCTGCATTCGGATTATTTCAGTTCCCTGCAGCAGGTCGCCCCGGCGATCAAAAACAACCCGAAAGGCCGCGCCATCGACAGTCTGTACCGGCAAATCTGTTCGCTATTCGCAAACGAGAAACAATGGCAGCAGCAACAAAAGCTGCTGGACGCTACGGAAACCGGGTACCTCGGCAAAGTCGAAAACAGCCTGCTGGCGAAAGCTAAACTGGACCTGGAGGAACTCGCGCAGGTGCTCACGCCCGGCAGGCTCCAGCTAACCGACGCCGAAAGACTCGCCAGGCTGGACAAGCTTTACGAAGCAATGAAGGACAAATATGCCTTTGCCGGTTATTTCACCGCCAAATGCCGGAAGCTGGCCCTGCAACGGCAGAGACCGCAAAAAGACAGGGCGCAAATAAAAAAGCTCTACGGCATACAATAATTATAATCAACAGGTGAAAGGAGATTAGTGAAAGTGATGAAAAAGTTATTAGTAAGCCTGCTGTTTGCAGCAGGACTGGGCGGCATTTGTCCGCAGCGATCCCAGGCGCAGTCCGTCGAAGACTGCATCGAGCAGCTCGTGCTCGATTATGAGAAACTGGCCAGCCTCAAAAACATGCTCGGCCAGATGTATACGGGCTACGAGGTGCTGAGCAAAGGCTATAGTGCCGTAAAAAGCGTGGCCCAGGGCAACTTCAGCCTGCATGAAGCATTTCTCGGCGGGCTTTACCTCGTCAGCCCAACCGTTCGCAAATACCCGCGGATCGCGGATATCATCAGCGACCAGGCCACGCTCGTCAGCGAATATCGGAACGCCTCCGGTACTTTTCAACGAAGCGGACATTTCAGCCCGGATGAACTGGATTATATGCTAAAGGTTTATAACCACCTCGTCAGCAGTAGCCTGCAAAACCTCGACGACCTGGCGATGATCGTCACCGACAGTCAGCTCCGGATGAGTGATGCCGAGCGGCTGACGGCTATCGACCGTATTTACCTTGAAAGCCGCAGCCAGCTCGGTTATTTGCGGCGCTTCAACGGCCAGGCTTCGGCGATGTCCAGGCAAAGGGCTGCAACCGCTGCCGATCAGCAGAGCGTGAAATCTATGTACGGTATCAGGTAATGAGGCAATCATGACACGGGTATTCAATCTTTCCGGCGGGAAAACTTCCGCCTACATGACTATTGCCGAAAAACCGGGGCCGGAAGATATCGTGCTGTTCACGGATACCGGCCGGGAGCATCCGGCGACTTACCGTTTTCTCGACGAGATCGAACGGCACGAAGGTTTTAAAATTCACCGGGTGACCTATACGCACCCGCGCAGCCCCGGCAAAACAGGTTTCGACGCGCTGACCCACTGGAAACACTATTTACCCAACCGGGTGAAACGGATCTGCACGGTGGAATTAAAGATCATGACGGCCCGCCGCTACTTGCGCCCGCTGATCGGGACGCGCTTCGAGCAGTTCATTGGCTTTCGCGCGGACGAGCCGCAGCGGGTGAAGAATTTCAAGGGAACTTACAAACATACCGTCACCCGCTTCCCGCTTTACGAACAGGGCATTACCAAAGCGATGATCAACGCCTATTGGGAAACCAGGCCTTACAACCTGGAGATTCCGCCGATCCTCGGTAACTGCGACCTGTGCTTTTTGAAAGGGAAGAGCAATATCATCAAGATCATGGCGCAATACCCGGAGCTGGCGGAAAAATGGATCGAAGACGAACGCCGGTCGGCTGCCGGCCGGGACAAACCTTCCGGCACTTTCTTTAAGGATACCACTTATGCCGAACTGCTGGAGATCGCCCTGGCACAAAAAACGAACTACAGCCTCGAAGATGCCGAACCGGCTTATTCCTGCGCCTGCACCGCTTAAATCAACCACCATGAAAAAGAAATTCAAATCATTATTTTTCCTTTCAACGGCCCTTTTGCTGTTATGCAACTGGCCCGCAGCTGCCCATACGGAAGGCGTCGCCGACGACCTGCACAGCCTGCAGGGCGTACTCAGCCAGCTTTATGACCAGATGCTGCCCTTGTCCAGCGGCCTGATCGGCGTTTCCCGCGCCATCGGCGGTTTCGCCGCGCTGTGGTTTATTGGCGCACGCGTCTGGAAACACCTGGCAGCGGCGGAGCCTATCGATATCTATCCCTTGTTGCGGCCTTTCGCTATCGGTTTCTGCGTGGCCTTTTTCCCCTTGGTCTTACGCCTGATGAACGGCGTGCTGCAGCCCGTGGTGACCGCGACCGAAGGCATGGTCGCGCGTTCCAACCAGGCCATCGAGCAACTGCTCAGCGATAAGCCGGAAAGCGGGGAGGGGCAGGCATCCGCCAACCCGGATGCCGATCCCGACAAATGGTACCAGTATAGCCACCCGGACGGCAGTAATCAGTCGGCCGGTAACCCCATTTCTGATGCCTTTTCCGGCTGGAACATCAAGAACTGGGCAAGGAAATTCATCTATGAAGTGCTGAACGTGCTTTTTCAGGCCGCGGCGCTCTGCCTCGATACGATCCGGACCTTCAAGCTGATCGTCCTGGCGATCCTCGGGCCGCTGTGTTTCGGCTTGAGCATTTTTGACGGCTTCCAGCATTCGCTCAAGCAGTGGATCGCCCGTTACGTCAATGTGTTCATGTGGCTGCCCGTTGCTAATATTTTTGGGGCGATCATCGCCAAGATCCAGGTGAATATGCTGCTTGCCATGCAGAGCGGCAACCTCGGCGGCAACGAGTTCGGCAATACGAGCACTGTTTATCTGATCTTTCTGCTCATCGGCATCATCGGTTATTTTACCGTGCCCAGCATCGCCAATTATATCATGAACGTCGGCGGGCACGCGCTCTTTGCCAAAACCAGCGGGCTGGCCTCGATGGCGGTATCCTGGTTCAGCGGCTCGGTGATGCAAAGCTTTATCGCCGGTAACCAGTACCGCTCCGTCCAACATAGCCAGCACCAGCAAAAGAACGGCGATACCCATCATTTCAAGGAAAGTAAACTCAGCGGCAACCCGCCTAAAAAACAATGATCATGTTCCCTAAAATCAAAAACCTCGAAACGGCCTTTCAGCATGTGCGCACGTTCTGCATCGTGATCGTGATCGCTGCTTTCGCCACCATCGGCTTTATGCACTGGCAGAACAGGATACTGTCCCTCGTCCTGCAAAAACGTGTCTACATCCTCGCTGGGAACACTGCCTGGGCGGCCACCGCGGCCGAGAAAAGCGTTTACCTGCCTTATGAAGCCAAAGGGCAGGTTCGTGCCTTCCACGACCTGTTTTTCAACCTCGACCCGGACGAAAAGCTGAACCGCCGGAACCTGAGCCGCGCACTGGATCTCGCCGATGAATCGGCCAGAAAAGTGTACGACAGCCTTTCCGTAAGCGGATATTATACCGCCGTTGTGGCCGGCAATATTCACCAGCGGATCCTCATCGACAGCGTGGAGGTCGATACCAGGCAGGAACCTTACCATTTCCGCTGCTTCGCCCGTTTGCAGATCACCCGCGCGACGAGCGAAGTTGTGCAAAACCTCGTTACCGAGGGTGACCTGTATGAAGCCCAGCGCAGCGATAATAACCTCCTGGGCCTGCTCATCCGCCACTGGAATACCACAGAAAACAAAGTTTTAACCGTAAGCAATCATTAAAATTATGGAAACCAATCAAGCCACGCCGCAGCAGCGGCGCAAAAGAAAAATGCTCGTGGTGATGCCCCTGCTCATCCTGCCGTTTACCACGCTGATCTTCTGGACCCTTGGTGGTGGTGCAGCTGAAAGCGCAACCGCCACACAGGCCAAAGGGCTGAGCATGAAACTGCCTGGCGCGATCTTTTCGGATAAAGACCTGGGCGACAAACTGAGTTTTTATGAAAAAGCGCGTGCCGATTCCGAGAAAAAAGAACAGCTGCGCAAAGCCGATCCGTTTTTTAAAAGAGCAGCCGACTCCAACGCAACCCAACCCGGCGTGTTCCCCGGCGGTGTTTTTTCCCCTCAACAGCCTCCTTTCGGTACACCGGACGGACCGGGCGGGAATAACGGCCCGGCGCTGAACGCAGCCCGGATCAGTCAACGGCTGACCCAATTACAGGCGGTATTGAATAAACAACCGGATGTCCCGTTGAACCCGCCGCTCAAACGGGAGGCGTCCGTGTTGCCGGATTCTCTGTTGCACCCGAGGGAGGAGGAAGACCCCGAACTGAAACAAATGAACGGCCTGCTGGAAAAGATCCTCGACATCCAGCATCCCGAACGGGTAAAACAACCGGCAGTTCCCGCTACGGAGAAAACAGCAGTCCGGAAATTCCGGGCAATCCCCGCTGTGATCGAGGGCAATCAAAAGATCGTACAGGGAACGGTCATCTGTATGAAGCTGCTGGATACCGTAACCATCGGCGGGCAGCTGTTTCCAAGGGGACAAAAAATCTATGGCAGCGGCACGCTGGCCAGCCAGCGCTATACGCTGAACGTCAAAAGTATCCATGTGGGAGCTGATTTTTACCCGGTAGACTTGACAGTATTTGATAAAACCGACGGGATGGAAGGGATCAACGTTCCCGAGGCGATTACTAATGAAGCGATCCGTGACGGTACGGTCAGCGGTGTACAGGGCATGGATCTCATGAGTTTCGACCCTTCGGTTGGTGCGCAGCTGACAACGGCAGGCATCAATACTGTCAAAGACGCTTTTGGCAAAAAAGTGAAACGGGTGAAAGGAAAAATCAGGGACGGGCACCTGCTGCTGCTCCGTGATAATAATGAAAATAAAAATGGACACTAATATGGAAATCAGGGAACATAAATGGGTTGATATCGCAGAACGGCTGGAAAATGCGCTGAAGCACAACTTGCCCTGGGTGGCTTTCAACGATACTGCGGAGGGCTTATCTCATGTCAATATGGAGTTTTTCACTTCCGCCAAACACGCCAATGATTTCTGCATAGCGCGCAATTATGCCATTGACCTGGGCGGGGAATCTTTTAATCCAAGCGATTACCGTAACCTGCCTGTGGCCAATCTGCAACAGGTGTTGCGGCAAGATAGTTCCGCTGCCATCTTTAATAAAGACCAGGTGGAAACGCTGCTGCAACTGGCGTCAGTACAGCCGTTAGCTGGTTCCGACCATGTGCGGGCTTCCGAATTAGCCATAAGTGGTTCATTCTTCCCGGTGCAATGGACAAAGATCATCCAGCCGGTCAAAGAAGTCGTGGAATACCAGGTAATTCATCATACGCATCTGGGGCACCACGTTTATGAAATCGGGCATGAGGTCAGCCAGGGGCCTTCATTTGACAACTATGAAAATGCGGCCCGATGGCTGAAGGAGGAACTGAAAGATAAACGCCCGGACAGCAGTATTGACGAACATCTGATCATCGGACGATACCGGGACAAAGCGCTGGAACTAAACGTGGAAGGCAGGCCGGAAAGTTATTGTGGGATCACTTTGGCCCTCACGGCACCCGTTTATGACCCGCTACAAAATCGAAATATTTACGAACTCCAGCAGATGAATACGCTGGGCAATCCGGCGATCATCCGGCATTTCCTGTATGCCCGCGTTGAGGCGGATGGTATACTGAAACTTTATGATGACAGCCTCAAACCAGCCGACCCGGAACAATTGAAGACATCGGCCTATCCCGTGCAATTTACTTATGAACAGTTTAACACCAAAAACGAAAAAGTTATGAAGATCAACGAAGAAAGCTATTCCTATGCGAAAGACATGTTGCTGTACACCGGTTTCGGTGAGGACCTGGCCAAACCATTACGCGACAAGATGGAACAGGGGCTGACCAAATTTACCCTGGAACATAAAAAACAATTCGGGCCGGACACCGTGGAATCGGTGCTGCATTTCGCCAAAGGCACGGAAAAGGACATCATGTTCTTTAATAAATTTGATATGACCCTGAAACAACCGGGCAAAGAAGACCTGAAGCAAACTTATTTTGTGGGCACCAAGCATAATTATACGCTCCAGGAACGCTATAACATGCTGGACGGACGTTACGTTTACCGCGAGCAGCCGCGCCTAGTACCGACGCAGGTTAACGGCGATACCAGGATGCGCCCTAACGGTGAAACTTACCTGGCCTGGCGCGGCGTCAATTTCAAGGAGACGGACAGCTATGGTAACTTCCTCACCAAGTCTATGAACTGGGATCACCAGCGTGAACTCGGCAAATTCGATATCAAGCAAATGGCAGATGATTACGACAGGCGACAGTTCCTGCAACAGCTACAAAAGGGCAACAGCGTAAAAGCGACGGTAACGCAGGACGGTCAACAGGTCGAAGTCCGTGTGGCGGCCAATCCACGCTTAGGTAAGTTGGACTTCTATGATCAAAACGGGCAAAAGCTGGACATCAGGCCAAAAGAACGTGTCGGGCTGGATCAATCACAGAGCGTCGATAAGGCGACAGCCAAAGAGCAGAAACAGGAAAAAAACAAAACCCAAAGCCAGTACAAAAAAACGACTACCAAGCCGAGCAACGCGGTCGCTGCTGAAAAAAGAAAAGGTTTAAAAGTCGCTTAAAGGTCGTCGTATTGGAACCATTCAGGCCGTTATCAGGATTTTTTGAAGCCATCAGGAACGACGGCCGCATCGGTATAAACCATATCGGTTTGTATGCGGTCTTGCTCCAGCTCTGGCAGGAGCAGGATTTTCAAAATCCGGTAGCGGCCTTTAGTCACGAGGTCATGATCGCCGCAAGAATGTCGGCGAGAGCGACCTATTTTAAATGCCTGAATGATCTGAACGACCTGGGTTATATCCGGTACGAACGATCCTATAAGCGAAACGTCAGGAGCAGGGTTTTCCTGCTTTACTGTGATTGATCATAACAAGGCGGAATTCAGGTTTCGCCTTTTTTTATTAATGCAATTTGACCTTAAATGGAAGTGAGATGAAAAGAGAGGAAAGAAAGTTTAAGTTGGCCGCCAATAAAAATGATGAGAATTTTGAGGACATCGAGCGTGAAAAAGAGAAAAAAATGCTAAATTTAATAGTAGAAATTATAGTAAAAGCGACTTTAAGGGAATACTATGAAACGTGCGATCAGATATTTAAGGTTTAGCCAGTTGGGGCAAAGTAACGGTTCTATAGAACGACAGGAATTATATACGGACCAATGGCTGGAATACAATAAGGTATTGCTGGTCGATACTTTTATCGACCGGGGCAAGAGCGCGAAAACCTTCGACCGACCGGACTTTATCAAACTGCAGGAATTTATCAGTAAGCATCATAAACATGTAGATTATCTGCTGGTCGATCAGATGGACCGTTTTAGCCGTGACGCAGGTGAAGCGATGAGCCTGGTTAAACAGCTGCAAAAACGATACAACATTCAGATAGTAAGCGTTACCGAGGGCATCACCTTTGATTATGACACGCCAGGCAGCTTTTTCAGGGCTGGCCTGCAGTTGTTGCTGGCTGAGGAAGATAATATTAACCGCAGCATTAAGATTCGTGGCGGCAACTATACGGCCCGAGCGAAAGAAGGGCGGTACCTAAGTAACCTAGCTCCATTCGGTTATCGGAAAGTGGGAGAGGGAAAGAAGCGCACTTTGGAAGTCGTTGAAGATGACGCCAAAATAATCCGGTATATATTCGATGCCTTTATCCGCAATATTCCCCTTTTCAAAATCAAGGAGCAGGCATTTGCCATGGGTTTTAACCGGAAAGGAAATAATGCTATTGAAAAAGTATTGAAAAACCCGGCTTACGCAGGTATGGTTAGGGCAAAGGCATTCAAGGATCATCCTGGTGGCCTTTTTCCGGCCATTCATGAACCGATTATTGATAAGACAACCTGGCAGTTCATTCAGAATAAGATGAAAGGCAACGACGGTGTAAGAACGGTGATCAATGACGAAATCCCTTTACGTGTGGCCGTAAAATGTCATTGCGGATTACCATTGACCGGTGCAGCTTCTCGTGGCCGTCATAAGAAATACTACTATTACTATAAATGCAAAATCCCCGGCCATAATAACATCAATGCCGTAAAGGCGCACGATCAGTTCCTGCAGATCTGCGATCTCATGAGTTTAAGCAAAAGCCAGGCTAAATTCATAAAGGATAATGCCGAAAAAACCATTCAGCAGGAATTGTCAAAAAATAAAAAGGTGGCGGCCGAAAAAAAATCACAGCTGGATCAGTTACAGGATAAACTGATGGCGGTCGAAGAAAAATGGATAAACGATCAGATCTCAAAGGATACTTACGACCGCTGGACAGGGAATTATAACACCGATATAGTGCAGTTACAAGCTGAGATCGGCAAACTCAATAAAGATCAATCTCCGGCTCTGGCTATTTTAAACAAGCACCTGCACCTGCTTACTGACCTCAGGCATGTGTTTACCCAGGCCGATACAATACAAAAACGGGAATTTATAGCTCAGGGGTTCGATAGCAACTTGTACTACGAAAATGGGGTCTATCGAACCCCTACGATGCTTGAAATATTTTCACATAACCACCTGAAAATGAGGGAGAAAAACTTGTTGATTTTTGAAAAAAAAGGGGATTTTCTTGCGAAAATCCCCGCGGGTGGAGCCGGAGGGATTCGAACCCTCGTCCAAACATGGTATAAGGTAAGCTTTCTACATGCTTAGCTTCTGTTTAATTGTAGGGAAGGGGAAGGTCAGTCGCTTACCTGTACCGTCTTCCTTAGGTGCTTTATCTCGTTCGCTATGCACACCTTAAGCAAACCAGTTCCGTTTTTCGATGCCCCGATTGCCGATTCAACAGAACGGAAAACCGGCGGGACAAAAGCTATGCTAATTCTAAATTAGGCAGCTAAGGCGTAGTTATTTTCGCCATTTGTAAGTTTGAGCGTTCAGATTTAAGCGCTAATTCACCCAACGCGCTGCATGCTTACCTACTTATCTCCATCCTGTCAATTCCGGTCGACCCCATTTTTTTGAGTTCGCAATTGCCGGTGGGCAGTTTGCAGTTAAGGGTACAAATATACGGAAATAGTTTGCAGTTTCAGGGAATAGTTCATGGATTTTAATCATCATTACACTAAAGTTTTACCCGGTAACATACTTTAGCAACGGCAATTTGTTCATCACGTATATCATTAGGTACGATAACGAAAAGCACAAAAACGCAATCAGCGGAATGCTGAAAACAGGATTAAAAATGGTGTAGGTGATACCCCCAAGCTCAAGCAGGTTTAAGATTAAAGCATGGCTAAGGTATAAGCCCAACGTATACTTACCTATATTGCTTATGACGTTATTTACAACCGGGTTTAAATTAATTTTAATAAACCGTGCCATTAAAAATGCGCTTGCCGATAGTATGAGTATAAAAGGGCTAATTGGTTCGTAAAAGAAAGTGCTTAAGTTCCTGGTTTTTAATAGTAAGAAGTACGTGCCCGAGGCTATCAGTAAAGCGCAAAGTATAAACACCAATGCTGCAACTGAAGCCATGTTTTTAAATGTAAAAGGCTTATAGGCGAGGTAATAGCCAAGTACAAGGTACCCAATATAGCCGGTAAAGTTGTGCAGATCGATACCGGGATCAAATACGGTTAAATATGGCCTGCCTAAAATCATGGTTAAAAACCAGATGCCTAAGAAATACAATAGCTCTTTTTCTGTAGCGTTACGTACAAACTTGCTTATTACGGGTATAATCAGGTAAAGGCCTATTAAAAGATATACGTACCATAAATGATAATAACTGCCGGTTTGAAGTTGCTGTAATACAAGTTTTATATTGGGCCATATATTGTCTGATAATTCTAACTCTCCATCGTAAAGCTTATAACCAATGTATATCAAACTCCAAAAAATGAATGGGGGTATGAGCCTGCCAAGCCGCCTTTTTAAAAAATCGCTAAGTTCATACTCCCGTTGTAATAGTAAAGCTCCGGTTATCATAACAAAAACGGGTACACAAAAACGCACCACGGCATTGTAAGCATCGGCAGCAAGCCAATCGTTAATGGATGCATCTTTAACGCGAAATAACAGGGGAGATGCAGTATGCAGCACTACAACAGCAAACATAGCTATCAGCCTTAAATTATTTACCCAGTTAATATTTTGATGTTTGCCAGGGCTAATTGTTTGGCTAAATTTCATTGAATAAACTTAAGATATTTTGTATGCGATTGATTGGTTAGGGCAAAAAACAACAAAACCCGTTTTTGAACCGGGCTTTGTGTTAGATAAAATGGGTAAAATGAACTAATTGCCAACTACTAACTGTTCACTGGTAACTGTCCTGCCCGGATAAACTTTTAATGCTTCATCTAAACAAACCATGGCTTGTTTAAGATCGTCATTGTTTAAAACATAAGCCATGCGTACTTCGTTGACACCTGCACCTGGTGTGCTGTAAAAGCCGGTAGCAGGGGCCATCATCACTGTTTCGTTATTAAGGCTGAAGGTTTCCAGCATCCACTGGCAAAACTTGTCGGCATTGTCAATAGGCAGCTTGGCAACCACGTAAAATGCACCACCCGGATTAGGGCAATAAACGCCATTCATTTTGTTCAATGCATTTACAAGGGTGTTGCGCCTGCTGGTATACTCTTTATTTACGCCTTCAAAGTAGCTGTCGGGGGTATCAACAGCTGCCTCGCCGGCAATTTGTTCAACCATGCCTGCGCTTAAACGGGCCTGGGCAAATTTCAATGCTGCTGTGCGTAATTCCTTGTTTTTAGTGATCATACAACCCAAACGGGCACCGCAGGCGCTGTAACGTTTGCTTACGGTATCCATCACTACTACATTTTCCTCAAGCCCGTCCATATGCATTGGTGATATAAATGAGCGGCCATCATAGCAAAATTCGCGGTATGCCTCGTCCGAAAACAGGTACAGGTCATACTTTAAAACCAATTGCTTCAGCGCTTCCATCTCATCTTTAGAATACAGATAACCGGTAGGGTTATTGGGGTTGCAGATGATGATAGCCTTGGTTTTATCGGTTATCAGCTTTTCAAATTCGCTGATAGGGGGCAGTGCAAAGCCATTATCTATGAACGAAAGGATGGGTTTAACAACAATATCGCTTTGGCTGGTAAAACCATTATAGTTGGCATAAAAAGGCTCTGGAATGATCACTTCATCGCCCGGATCAAGGCAGGCCATTAACGCTATGCTAATAGCTTCCGAACCACCTGTGGTAACTATAATATCTTCTGTGGTAATATTATAATCCAGTTTGTTATAATATTCGGTAAGCTTTTTACGATAACTTAAAGTGCCCTCACTTGGCGTATAGGCCCAAACTTTAAAATCAATATTTTTAATGGCATTCAGCATGCCATCGGGTGTTGCTATATCGGGCTGGCCGATGTTGAGATGATACACCTTTTTCCCATCCTGCTTAACTTTATCAGCAAAAGGTGTTAATTTACGTATCGGTGATGCGGGCATTCGCTGGCCCTTTTCAGATATTTTTGGCATCCTGCAAAATTAGTAAAATGAAAATATAGTTTGTAAAACCTTTGTAAACGAAAAAAGACCCTGTTAGGGGTCTTTAAAATATCATTTCATATCCCCGGTTGATATAGGGGATATATCAAGCATGTATAAATTACTTGCTTGCCGCGGGTTTAGCTACAACTTCACCAACAATGTTCAAATATTTCTCAGGTGTTACTGCGTTTGATTTAACTACAATTGTTTTGTTAAACGGAGCAGCAGCAGCAGCATTGTAAGTGATTTTGATGGTGCCTTTATCACCGCTTTTTACTGGGGTTTTAGTGTAATCGGCAATGGTACAGCCGCAGGTTGGCCTTACTTCTGTTAAAATAAGTGGCTCTTTACCAATATTGGTAAATTCAAACACAGTAGTAACGGGAGTGCCTTGTGGTATTTTACCGAAGTCATGCTTTTCTTCGTTAAATTTAAACTCAGCTTTTCCACTATCTTGTGCCGATGCGGTGAAGGCAAAGCCTAATATTACCGCGCAAATCATTAATATCTTTTTCATACGTTATATTTGATTATTACAAATATAAAAGGTTTAATGTAATTACAAAACTATTACTCAAACTCCGGGTTTTATCTGTTAGTTTGCTTAATACAGAATAGAATTTTATACTTTTACCGTCTAAACAAAATTTTATATGCCTGAAACTACAACACGCGCTACCAGTAAATTTAATACTGCCGAGCTCAGTTTTGATGATTTCAAGAAGATTGTTATTGATGATTACCGCATTGGTTATGAGAGCCGTCAGGCCAGTTTAATAGGTCGCAGGGAAGTACTAACGGGCAAGGCAAAGTTCGGTATTTTTGGCGACGGCAAAGAGGTTGCACAACTGGCAATGGCCAAGGCTTTTCGTGCCGGTGACTGGCGCGCGGGCTACTACCGCGACCAAACTTTTATGTTTGCTACCGGGATGAGCAATATGAAAGAGTTTTTTGCTCAATTATATGCTAACCCCGATATCGAAAAAGACCCTGCCTCAGGCGGCAGGCAAATGAATTGTCATTATGCTACCCGTTTTGTAAATACCGACGGTAGCTGGGTTAACCAGGTCGAAACGATGAACAGCTCGTCGGATATCTCTACAACTGCCGGTCAGATCCCCCGTTTATTAGGTTTAGCCTATGCTTCAAAACTATACCGCCAAAATAAAGAGCTGGATTACCTGAAACAGTTTTCCATTAATGGTAATGAGGTGGCTTTTGGCAGTGTTGGTAATGGTGCTACGTCCGAAGGTTCATTTTTTGAAACTTTCAATGCCGGTGGTGTACTGCAGGTGCCTATGGCCATCTCTATTTGGGATGATGCCTATGCCATTTCGGTGCCGGCAAATCTGCAAACAACTAAAGAAGATATTTCTGAGATACTAAAAGGCTTTCAGCGTGAAAATGGTAGTAACGGTTACGAGATCTTTAAAGTTCGTGGCTGGGACTATATTGCCCTTTGTGAAACCTACGAACGTGCTATTAATATTTGCCGTGAGGAGCATGTACCTGTACTGATCCACGTTACCGAAATGACACAGCCACAGGGGCACTCAACTTCGGGCTCGCACGAACGTTACAAAAGTAAAGATCGGTTGGCCTGGGAGGATGAGCACGATTGTTTGCTTAAAATGCGTGAGTGGATGATCACCTCGGCTATCACTACCGAAATAGAACTGGAAGAGCTTGAAGCCGAAGCAAAAAGATTTGTGCGCGAATGCCAGCGTGAGGCAGCTAATGAGCTGGCCGTTGTTATTAAAGGTGAAATAGAAGAAGCTGCGGGATTGATAAACGCTTTTGCCGAAACAGTGCCGGCGCAAAAGGAAACAATAGCAGCTTTATCAGCCGATTTGCACTCCAGTATAGATGCCGGAAGGCGTGAGATCTTTACAGCTATCCGTAAAGCATTGCGGTTAACAGTTACCGAGAATAATGCCGAACGCAAGGTTTTGTCAGACTGGCTAAAGGCTGAAGGCGTAAAAAATGCCGAACGTTACAATTCAAAGCTTTTTACCGGAACTCCGGAATCACCTCTGTATGTGCCCGTTGTGCCTGCTGTTTATAGTGATGATGCAAAGGTGCTGGACGGAAGGGAGGTATTGAATGCAGCTTTCGATGCCAACTTTGCAAGAGATAAAAGTATTGTTGCCTTTGGCGAAGACCTTGGCGCTATAGGCGATGTTAACCAGGGCTTTGCCGGTTTGCAGGCTAAATATGGCGACATCAGGATCAGCGATACCGGGATCCGCGAAACAAGTATAATAGGACAGGGCATGGGCCTGGCTATGCGCGGTTTAAGACCGATAGCAGAGATCCAGTACCTTGATTACCTGATTTATGCAATAACCATCATAAGCGATGATATTGCCAGCTTAAGTTATCGTACTATGGGCGGGCAAAAAGCTCCGCTAATTATTCGTACCCGTGGTCATAGATTAGAAGGGATCTGGCATTCCGGCTCACCAATGAGTGTTATTTTAGGATCGATGCGTGGTTTCCATATTTGTGTACCCCGTAATATGACCCAGGCTGCAGGCATGTACAATACACTATTAAGGGGCGATGAGCCAGCATTGGTGATTGAGTGCCTGAACGGCTACCGTTTAAAAGAAAAATTGCCGGCCAACGTTGGCGATTTTACTGTGCCGCTTGGTAAAGCCGAAATTTTAAAAGAGGGTAACGATATTACAGTAGTATCGTACGGATCAACACTGAGGATAGTACAGGAAGCTGCAGTTGAGCTTGAAAGCATGGGGATCCATATTGAAGTGATAGATCCTCAAACGCTTTATCCTTTTGATACAGAGAATGTTTGCGGTGTTTCTTTAAAGAAAACCAGCAAGTTGTTAGTTGTTGACGAAGATTTACCAGGTGCCGGGTCTTCCTATATCCTTCAAAAAATACTGGAAGGGCAAAATGGTTATTACTCGCTTGATGCCCAGCCCAAAACACTTACAGCTAAAGAACACAGGCCTCCTTATGGCTCCGACGGCGATTACTTCAGCAAGCCATCTGTTGACGATGTTATCGAAACCGTTTACGCTATGATGAATGAGGCTAACCCTTCAAAATATCCCGCTATTTATTAATTAATTGTAATTATAGGTTGGTGAATTAGTGATTATAAAATCAGTAGTTCACCAACCATTTGTTTAATCTACTATGGACAATACTTTTTTAACCGTCGCCGAAAATATCAAAACCCGCCGTAGCGTAAAACCGGCCATGATGAATGGTCATAAAGCGCCAAACGGACATATTGCAGCGCTATTGGAGCTTGCGGACTGGGCACCTACCCACGGTTTCACCGAACCCTGGCGCTTCATTGTTTATGAAAATCCTGAACAGTTTTGTGCCGAGCATGCGGAGGTTTATAAAAAGAGCGTATCTGCCGAAGATTTTAATGAGGCTACATACAATAACCTGAAAACACTTGGTAACAAAGTTTCGCACGTTATTATTTCTGTAATGCAGCGTGGCGATCTGCCTAAAATACCGCCGTTTGAAGAAGTGGCAGCTGTATCAAGCGCTATTCAGAATATTCTTTTAGGAGCTACAGCCTTAAATATGGCTTCATTCTGGAGTACGGGTGGTGCTATCCTAAAACCAACTTTTAAGGAATTCCTGAATTTAAGGGATGAGGATAATGTGATGGGCGTATTATACCTGGGTTACGCCGATCAGTATCCCGAAGGGAAACGTACTATTCCGCTTGAAGACAAAATTAAATGGGTTAAATAATTTAACCCATAACCTTTCCTTTTTTCGCTCCGTATAACAGTCCAAAATATTGCTTAGTTTTAAACTTATTTTCATTTTAGTAAAGAATACTGTCTTACCGATTTGGATTTTAAGTTTTAAAGTATATTTTTGTGTTGGCTTGTTAACAGCAAGTTAACCTGCTATCCAAACCCTGTTACTACACCCTAATTAATTAAAATTAAATTAAACTCAGGCAAGCGTATGAGGAAACATTTTTTGTGGGTTACTATGTCGATTTTTTTCCTTTCAGCAACAATTTTAAGCTGGAGATCGGATGGTGCAAACAGATCGGTGAGTGCAAAGAAAAAAAATGCAGCGTTTACAACAAAGGAGCTATTTGAGCAATACGTTAATAATTTATATGTAGCAGCCCACCTTGAGGAAGCCGGCTTAGCTTTTAGCGTGTTTGAAAAAGCCGTAACAGGTTATACCAACCTGAAGCTATCGCACCAGGTACCTCAAAACAGCGATGTACTTACAGTGGTTGATTTTACCAAATCGAGCCGCGAAAAACGTATGTGGATCGTTAACCTGTTGAACAGGGAATTGGTACTTAACACCTGGGTTGCTCATGGATCGGGCAGCGGCGAAGAAATGGCAAGTCGCTTTTCAGATGCTAATGACTCGCACCAAAGCAGTGTTGGCTTTTACATAACCGATAAGGTTTATAATGGTAAACACGGTCGCTCACTATATCTTGACGGGATGGACGAAGGCTTTAACGGAAATGCGCGGATGCGCAGCATTGTTGTACATGGCGCTAATTATGTTGGTCCGGCGGCCATCAATGAGCAGGGATATATCGGCAGGAGCTTTGGCTGCCCGGCGGTATCACCCAAAGTGGTTAATAAGGTGATCAATACCATTGCAGGCAAAACCGTTTTCTTTATTAACGGAAACGATGAGTCGTACTATTCAAAATACCTGGATGAAGCAGGGCCGCTTAACTTAATGGCGAGCGCTGATACATCATTCAGTTTTGCAAAGTTTTAAATCCAACCCAACTATAAACCAAATCATGAAGCCCGGCTTACTCAAAAGTTTGCCGGGCTATTTTTTTATTTCGCTAAAAAGTTTTGCAGGTGTGCGTAAAGCACAATATCTAAACCGTAAACATCAGGGCGGTATTGGATAGCGCCGTTTTCATCTGCCCAGCAGGTTACGTAGGTAATGTAAATAGGCGTTTTTTTAGGCAAACCGATATTAGTAGGCTCCGGTTTATTCACTATCATATCATTTGCTATGGTGTCGATATCGGCACCTTCGCCAAATAAATTCTTTGCCAGGCCGAGGGGATCGCCCAGGCGCACGCATCCATGGCTCACCGCTCTCATCGTTTTACGGAATGCCGCTTTATTGGGCGTATCGTGCAGGTAAACGCTGCTGCGGTTTTTGAACAGGAATTTGATCTTACCTAACGAGTTATCTTCGCCGGGGCGCTGTTTAAATTCGTATTCGAGGTTATCAGGGGTTACCTGTGTCCAATCTATCGTTTCCGGATCGGCTATCCTTTTGCCATCTTTAAACACATCGATGTTTTTATTCGCCAGGTAAAAACGGTCGTCTGCAGCTTCAACAATGATTTCTTTGGTAGCGATACTACGCGGAATGTTCCAGACCGGGTTTACTTCAACGCTATGGATCACACTGTTCAATATCGGCGTTTCGCGCGGGAACGGTTTATCTGCCCGGGCGGTATCGTCAAAATGCTCCAATGTGTTTTGATTTTCCATGTTGCGGCCCTGGCCAACGCAAACCTTCATGTTTAATACCGATTTGCCATCCTCCATAACATCAAGCCTGTAATCGGGGATATTAACAATAACGTATTTAGGTTCATAAGGCTTGTTCCTCCAGCGTAAACGCTCAAGACTAACCAGGAAATAACGCTTGCTTTCCTCTTTCGAAAGGCCCTCTATGGTGGCGCTATCTCTATAAGCCTTTTGTAAGGCTAAATATTGCGGGTTTTTTGGCTGAATACTGTCGAGGAACGTTTTAAAATCTGTCCTGTTTAAAGTGGCAAGCATGGTAGTGCTGTCGGGCCGGCGGGTAGCCATAAAATACCGCGAATAGATTTTTTTAGGGTTAATGACCCCATATTGCAATACATTGGAGTATTTTACAAAGGCCCCCGCTGTTAAAATTTCAAGTTTAGCAACAGTTTCGTAGGCTTCATCAATGGTTTTTATTGCCGTTTTATCTTTGAGTTTGGCAACAAGCGCTTTGATCTCTGCCGATGGGTATACGGTTGGGTCAAGGCCATGTTCATTGATCTTGTCAAGATATTCCGGTAAAGCTTCAAGGTCGCCGTTATTTAAGTGGTTTATAACTAAAATTGGCTGGTATTCGTTCTTTTTAAAAAATGATTCGATAACCAGCGGGTTGGCTGTTTTTGATCTGTATTTTGCAAATACTCTTTTAAATACGGGGATGTATTCTTCAGTATCGGCTTTTTTGAAAATCTCATTTTGAGTGACCCTGAACATATCTTCAGCAATCATCTCATGCTTTTTTTTACAGCTTTGAAGCACCAGCGGCAAAACAAAACACGTGGAAAGTATAATCGGGATAAAGTGTTTTTTAAAAGGGATAGGTATCATATACACGAAAGATAGTTAAATATTGCATATGAATAGCAATAGCCATACCATAAAGCCATGTGCTTTTTATTTATTTTTGAACATAGCCATTTTGCACCGTTAACTCCAATTTGTATTTAATTAAAATGAAAAAACGCCTTTTGCTTGCTTTGATAATTGCCATGCCCTATATGGTTTTTGCACAGAGTTTTAAACCCGTAAATAAAGAAGCATCGCCTGAAGTAAATAAATTGCTCGGTTTCCTTTATAGCATAAAAGGCAAACATATTTTGTCGGGCCAGCAAAATTACAACAGCGACCGTGACGTTTTTTCAGACAGTGCTAAGGCAATTACCGGACACTATCCCGCTGTGTGGGGTTCAGATTTCATGCTTTGGGGAGATAAAGACCTGGGGCCAGATCTTGTAAAAGAAGCTGAACAGAAATGGCAGGATGGCTACCTTGTAACACTTATGTGGCACCAGGGCCGACCGTTGGATAACCCGCCGTATGATTGGAAACAAAGCATCCAGGGGAAACTCACCGATGCGCAATGGAAAGAGCTGACAACGCCCAATACCGACCTGAACAAAAAATGGCTGGCCCAGATTGATGTGATTGCCGGTTACCTGAAACAACTTAAGGATGCCCACGTACCTGTTTTGTGGCGCCCTTACCACGAAATGAACGGTGTGTGGTTTTGGTGGGGAAACAAAAAAGGTAATGATGGCATCATCAAGCTTTGGAAAATGATGTACGACCGCTATACCAATTATCACCACTTAAATAATTTGATTTGGGTATGGGGGCCAAACGGTTTGCGCGACCTGCCTTTAGATGAAGCTTATGATTATAAGGACTTTTATCCGGGTGCCGATTATGTAGATATTTTAGGTGCCGATATCTATCACTTTGACTATGAACAACGGGATTATAATGATTTGCTTAAGGTGGCCAATGGCAAGATCATCGCCTTGACAGAAACCGGCGAACTGCCAAAACCCGAAATTCTGGCAGCACAGCCGGAATGGGCCTGGTTTATGGTGTGGACAAGCTGGCTTTGGACTGATAATACGCATGAAAGGGTAAAAACCATATATGGTCTGCCTCAAACCCTTAACCATGATGAAGTAAAAGCCTTGCTAAATAAAAAATAATGACTACTCAAAAATTACCCGAGGTTTGGCTCCGTGGTCCACTAACTGATATGCCCGCCTTGCTTCAGCCAATTGCACATGCGCTTTTACAGGCAAGGGAAGAGCTTAATGAGTTGATGGCCGGTTTTCCTGATGCGTTATTGTGGGAAAAGGTAGCAGGCATGGCATCGCCCGGTTTTCATTTGCAGCACCTAACCGGGGTGCTTAACAGGCTTTTTACTTATGCAAAAGGAGAGGGGCTTAGTGAGGCTCAGCTAAATTATCTTGCAGCCGAAGGTAAACCCGGAGAGCATAAAATTACTGTTGCTGATTTGGTAAACGCATTTAATGCTGAAGTAGATAACGCTATTAATCAACTCAAGGTTACTGATGAAACTACCTTAACCGATTGGAGAGGAGTGGGAAGGGCGCAATTACCATCAACTGTGATCGGTTTATACACCCATTCGGCAGAGCATACGATGCGGCATTTGGGGCAGCTTATTGTTACAGTAAAGGTGCTTAAGCACGGGCAATAGTAGAAATCGCTCTGAAAAGGAGGCACCTGCGGAGCCTTAAGTCTCTGACTTTCATCTACAAACATGGTACTCCTACGGAGTTTCATTGCTACAGCCCCAACTCCGTAGGAGTACCATGTTTATAGCAAAATAAAAACAATATTAAGGCTCCGTAGGCGCCTCCTGATTATTGATTTGCAATAACCGCTGCATCTTTCAAATTTTGTGAATGATGGGTTACTTTGGCATCCGGATGTTTATTTTCGGGGTCATAAAGGAAAGTATCAATCCCTAAATCACTTGCTGCTTTTATTTCCGATTCAGGGTCATCGCCAATAATGAGTACATCTTCGGGCTTGTAATTATATTGCTCCAATATCCCTGCGAAAATATCTTTTTTGGTTAGGGGTGAAAGCTCCGGGTCGACAATATGGATGGCTTCAAAGTCTGCTTCGATATCCAGCATTTTTACCTTGCTCCATTGCAGTTTGGTAAAGCCTGTTGTAACCAGAAATTTGGTGATGTTTGCTTCGCGGATATGCCGGTAGTCGTCGAAAGGCTGCATTGGCAGCTTATACTCAATGTTATTCAGCAGCTCGAGGCCTTTGTTTTTAACGCGCTCGCTAAACTGGTATTTGTCTGCTACCTTTTGATAAGGGATCCGTTTCAGATCCTCCTTTGCACTGTTGATATGATCAATGCCCTCGCCGGCGATATGCTGATCAAGGAAGCTGAAAAGTTCATTGAACAAATGATCGGCAATAGAGCTAACCGGATATATGGTATTATCAAGGTCTAATATGATAGCTTTTTTCATAACAGCAGCTTAAGGTAAAACAGGAACTTGTTTATTGATATGGATCGACCGCTTCATGATGAAATAGCCACAGGCCACAAACAGGCAAACACCACCTAATAACCACCAAAGCATTTCAAAACCACCATAGGCGATGACCTGGCTGCCCAAAAATGGTGCTATGATCTGCGCCCCGGCCCACGACATACTGTATAAAGCGGCATATTCGCCGCGGTTACGGGCATTTGAGCGGCTGATCCAAAAGGTGTTCATAAAGGGCATGCAAAGCATTTCGCCTAAGGTTACCATGCACACAATCAATATGGCTACCGAAGGTACATGCGGCATCAGGTTGAGTAATACAAAACCGCTTCCTGTAACCAAAATGCCGGAAATGATATAAGTTAAAGCATGACGTTTCCCTTCAAGCCAGTTGATCAGGATCATTTCAATTAACACGATAAGTATCCCGTTTAACGCCAGCAGGAAGCCGATAAAGCGCTCATTAAAATGCCACTGTATTTTATAAAATACCGGTTGCATAATAAAGAACTGGAAAAAGCAGGTTGCAAACAATGTAGCCAGTAAAATAAACAGCAGGTAAATACCATCTTTATAAGCTGATGAAACCACCTCGTCAAAACCGGCGACAGCATCTTTGATAGTTTTGGCCACTTTTGAACGCGGCATTAGGGTAAGAAGTAATATGCCTGCCGCAATATTGGTACAGCCATCTACCCAAAAAAGCAAATGATAATTTATTGAGGCCAATAATCCCCCCAAACCACCACCGAAAGCCCAGCCTAAGTTGGTAGCCAGCCGGTTAAGCGAATAGGAGCGCGTTTTGTTTTCTTCGGTACTATAGTGGGCTATAGCTGTTGAGTTTGCAGGCCTGAATGATTCGTTACAGATGCTCAGTACCAGTGTGAAGAGAGCCATGCTGATAAAACTGGTTTGGTAACCCAGTATCAAAAATAGCAATCCACCGGTAAGCAATGCGCCCACCTGCAAATCATAAAAGCCTATTTTATTGATCAGTTTACCGCCAATAAAGCCGCCGGATACTGCGCCTACACCAAAAATAGCCATGATATAGCCCGATTGTTCGATGGTAAAATGCAGCTGCCTGATGGTGTAAATGGTCATGAAAGGCACAACCATGGTACCACTGCGGTTAATAAGCATTACGATGCTCAGGTACCAGCTGTTTTTTGAAAGTCCGCTATAGGCTTGTTTGTATAATTGGATAATTGAAGTAGGCATGAGGATGATGTGCAAATGTGCGGATATGCAAATGTGCAAATTATGAAATCAATACAGATGTGCGAATTAATATAATAATCTGCACATCTGCATATTTGCACATCGTTAAATTAAGCGGGCGTTCCTGTTCCTGAGCCAGTGATCGGCCAGAACCAAGGCTGCCATAGCTTCAACAATAGGTACCGCACGCGGAACCACGCAAGGATCGTGACGACCTTTGCCTGATATTTCAGCAGCGTTACCTTCGCTATCAATGGTAGCCTGGTTTTTCATGATGGTGGCTACCGGTTTAAAGGCTACTTTAAATTCAATTGGCATACCATTACTGATACCGCCCTGGATGCCGCCCGAGAAATTGGTGATGGTTTGTATATCACCCAGGTGCGATTTTACAAAAATGTCGTTATGCTCCGATCCGCGCATTTCGCTGCCGTCAAAGCCCGAGCCAAACTCAAAACCATGAACTGCATTGATGCTTAACATCGCTTTGCCTAAATCGGCATGCAGCTTGTCAAATACCGGTTCGCCAAGGCCAACCGGGCAGTTTTTTACATAACAGCTGATCTTGCCGCCAACTGTATCGCCATCTTTACGTACGCTGTCAATAAATTCGATCATTTCTTCGGCAGTGGCAGGATCGGCACAACGTACAATGTTTTTTTCACGTTCCTCAATAAACTCCATCGGATCATTGATGAATACATTGGGCGCGTTGATCTTGCCTACGCTGCTTACGTGAGCAACAATTTCAATTCCCTGCGTTTTAAGCAATAGTTTGGCTAAAGCACCTGCAGCAACACGGGCAGCGGTTTCGCGGGCTGATGAGCGGCCGCCGCCGCGGTGGTCGCGGATCCCGTATTTGGTTTGGTAAGTATAGTCGGCATGTGAGGGGCGGAAAACATCTACATTATGGCTGTAATCCTTTGAACGCTGATCTTCATTAGGGATCAGCATAGCGATAGGGGTACCTGTAGTTTTATCTTCAAATACGCCCGAAATGATCTTTACCGTATCGCTTTCCTTGCGTTGTGTAGTTATTTTTGATTGACCTGGTTTGCGTTTATCCAGTTCGCCCTGGATATAATCAAGATCAACCTGTAAGCCGGCCGGGCATCCGTCAATAATTACACCAATGGCTTCGCCATGTGATTCGCCAAAAGTAGTTATCCTGAATAATTGCCCGAATGAATTGCCTGCCATAGTTATTTTTAGATATGAGATGTTAGATATGAGATATGAGAGAATCTTATCTGAATATCTTTAATTGATTGTTTTATATTATAAAGAACCGTCATTGCGAGGTACGAAGCAATCGCAAACTATACAGGGCGAACCTGCTAATAGGGGATTGCTTCGTACCTCGCAATGACGTGGTGGGTTATGTTTTTGCTTTAAGCCTTCGGCTTTCAGCTTTAAGCTTCCTCAACTTCAAACCCCTGCTTTTCCAGATCATTCCAGAAAGCGGGATATGATTTATCAACTACCGGGCCGTTTTCAAATTCCATTTGCGGAAGGATGAGGGCCAGCGGTGCAAAGGCCATAGCCATGCGGTGGTCGTGATAAGTGTTGATGAAGATGCTGTCAGGGATAAATTTACCGCTGCAATCAAGCGTGTAAACTTCGTCTTTTTCAATCAGCTTAACGCCCATTTTGCCAAGCTCGGTTTGCAGCGCCAGGATGCGGTCGGTTTCCTTGATCTTTAAAGTTTCCAGGCCAGTAAACGATGCTTCATGATTAAGTGCTGCGCAAACAACAATTACGGTTTGTGCCAGATCAGGACATTCCTTCAAATCAAATTCGCGGCGGGAGATAGGCTTGTTCTCTTTTTTAAGATGAACGCCACCATCCCTGAATTGCGAAGTGATACCAAAGTTAGCCATGATCTCGGTGATCACGCTATCGCCCTGTAAGCTGTACGGCGTAAGACCAGTTAAAAACAACTCGGCCTCATCGGCAAGTGCAGCAATAGCGTACCAGTATGAAGCAGCACTCCAGTCCGGTTCAACGTGTAATGATGTCGTTGTAAACTCCTGGTTTGCAATTGCGATAACATTGCCCTGCCATGTATGCTTGATACCGGCTGTTTCCAGCATGGCCAAAGTCATTTCAACATAAGGGCGTGAAGTTAACTCACCCTCAATATGCAACTCCAGACCTAAAGGTAACCGGGCAGCAATAAGTAACAACGCAGTAATATACTGGCTGCTGATATTGCCTTTGATACTGATTTTGCCGGTTTGCTGCTTAAAGCCTCCTTTTAGTTTGACAGGAGGATAGCCATCATTCTCTTCATAATCAATATTGGCGCCCAGCACCCGTAATGCATCAACCAATATCCCTATTGGCCGTTCCTTCATGCGTTTGCTGCCGGTTAAAATTACTTCGTCATCCTGTATGGCATAATAAGCCGTTAAAAAACGCATGGCCGTACCCGCTGGGCCGATATCGACGATTTGCGGACACTCGGCTGAGGACTCACTGGCAACTGCCAACTGACCGCTGCCAACTGCCGCTCTCAAAATGCCTGCTAATAAAACGGCATCAGCGGCATCAGATACGTTTTCTACCTTTACTTTGCCCTGGCTTAGCGCTTCGATGATGAGGGCACGGTTACACTCACTTTTTGAACCAGTGAGGTTAACCGTACCGTTAATGAGCTTGTTGTTTCTTTTAAGGATGATGTTATGCATCATTAAAAAATTAGGCGTGTGTAAGTTTTTCTGCTGCCTGGCCCTGAGCTGCGTCTGCGTTCATTACTTCTGTTTGCCTGCGGATAGATTCGTTGTGAACCAGCTCAAGCAATTTTTCGGTAAACTCAGCACTTAATTTTAATGCTTTACCATAGGTTGTACGTTTTTGAAGGATTTCATCCCAACGGCCAACTTGCAAAATGGTAATGTTATTATCTTTTTTGTACTGACCTATCTTTTCAGCAATCTGCATACGTTCAGCAATTTTCTGGATCACCAGGTCGTCGATTTTATCGATCTGGTTACGCAGTTCGGTCAGTTTATCGTTTACTTCAGCATTTCTAACTTCCGGTTTGCGTAAAGTTAAGTGGTCAATGATATCGGCAAGGGCAGCAGGGGTAACCTGTTGTTTAGCATCTGTCCAGGCCACGCTCGGATCGATGTGTGATTCGATCATTAAGCCTTGCATATCAAGATCTAACGCTTTTTGTGAAATGTAGCCGATCAGGTCGCGGTTACCGGTGATATGGCTTGGATCATTGATGATAGGCAACTCCGGAGCTAATGTTTTTAAAGCGATAGCAACATCCCACATCGGCTCGTTACGGAAAGCAGATTTTTCGTAAGATGAGAAGCCGCGGTGAATGGCTGCTAATTTAGTGATCCCTGCATTGTTGATACGCTCTAAAGCACCTACCCATAATGAAAGATCAGGATTTACCGGGTTTTTAACCATTACAGGCACATCAACACCTTTCAAAGCGTCGGCAATTTCCTGAACGGTAAAAGGGTTAGCTGTTGAACGTGCACCTACCCAAAGGATATCAACACCTGCTTTTAAAGCTTCTTCAACGTGTTTTGCTGTTGCAACTTCAACAGCGGTAGGCAAGCCGGTTTCTTCTTTGGCGCGTTTTAACCACTCCAAACCAATGCTGCCGATACCTTCAAACTCACCCGGACGGGTACGTGGTTTCCAGATGCCTGCACGCAGCGCTGAAATTTTACCTGTTTGGGCTAATAAATGAGCTGTAGCTACTAATTGTTCTTCGGTTTCAGCGCTGCAAGGACCTGAAATAACCAGGGGTTCCTTACCTGTTTTGATCCAGGTGTTAAGCGGCTGTATGTTTAAATTTAGTTTCATCTTTTTTGTTGTTTGTCCGGTGGTAACCGGGAATGTTAGTTAATAATTTTAATTATGTTAATTTTTTTTGGTTTCTGTTTGATCTGTCGCCTTTAGCTTATGCGTTACGCCTGATGTTGATATACTTGCGGATACTGCGCTCGGCGCGATGAGGTTTGGGCGTAACCGGGTGTTCATCATCATGTCTTTCGTACTCACCAAGGATATTGAAATTATGGGTGTACTTAAGAATCTGCCTTATGGAAGCATCATATTGCTTTTGCTCTTCCCATTCTACATCTACATAAAAATTATACTCGTTGCGTTTACCCAAAATCGGCATCGACTGAATTTTGCTCATATTTATACCTTCTTCGGCAAAAATGTTAAGCACTTTAGCCAATGCACCAACTTTGTTACTCACCTGGAAACATAATGAGGCTTTATTAGCAGGTTTTTTCTCGATATTATCATGGTGCGTAAGAATCAGGAAACGGGTAAAGTTTCTTTTGTTCGATTCAATGCGGCGTTCCAAAACATCCAGGCCATAAAGTTTAGCTGCTAAAGCATTGGCAATAGCTACAGTATCGGTCAGTTGCTCGTCCCTGATGCGTTTGGCACAGGCGGCGGTATCGCTGCTTTCCACAATTTTAAGGTGCGGATATTCGTCGAAAAAATCAACACACTGGCGTAAGGCAATAGGGTGGGAGGTTACATATTTAATGTCCTCGAATTTCACCCCGGGCAAAGCCATCAGGTGCAGCTGGATAGGCAGATAAATTTCACCAACCACCGGGAAGCCATAATCAAGCAGCAAGGTGTAGTTTGGCAGGATGCTGCCGGCAATGCTGTTTTCGATAGCCATTACCACGTAATCGGCCTCACGGTTTTTTAAACTTTCAAATGTTTGTTTAAAAGAGTTGCATTCAATGGTCTCGGTGTTTTCGCCGAAGTATTTCAATGCGGCTTCTTCGTGAAAAGAGGCGCGGATACCCTGAATTGCAACTTTTGGTATTTCTATTTTCATAAACCTGCTTAAAGCAAAAAGTCCCGGCTGATGGGCCGGGACTTTTTAGTTTCTTTATATGTTTGTTTAGTACATATTAGTCCCGGCTCTCACTGTTAAAGTAAAAGTAGTAACCAAAGAAGTATGCACCTGTTAATTTCATTCGTTGTTTTTTATTACGACGTAAATGTACGGTAAAAAAAGAGTTTGTCAATAGAAAATTTTATTTTTTATAAAATAAGTTGGGTCAACCAAATTAAATTTGGATAGATGGCCGTTTTTACCTTCCGCCAAAAGACGCAAACCTTTGTTTCGTAACAATTTTAGGCGTTTTTGGGAATTTTTCGAGCAGTGTCATTCCGTCAAGTAAATTAGCAGGTTGAATAAATTCACCATTCTTAAATATTATTTTAATATTACCTACTGATCCTTTACTGCCAAGAGCATAGGAAATTTCTTTTATATCTGCTTTATCATATACAACAATATGCTCTTCGTCGTATCCATATGAAAATTGGGCTTTTCCCTTTGATATCTGTAAATATTGATGCCTTCCCTTCATAGTTGTTGCAGCAATATAGCCAATTAATATTCCCACTGTTATGACCAGCGTTAAAATTAGGCCCACAGGCATAGATTTTTCTTTTCCAATAGCCGTAAAAAAAAGCGTGCTGAAAAGAAACAACAAGTAAACTGAAACCAATAATCCTATCGCGAATACCTTGACGGAGTTAAACCGGTATATAAAATCGTTAGTTATAAAGTGAGGTTTATTACCAATATTAAAAAAATGTTTTTCAAACAAACTTAAATCGAGCGTTTGATTAAAAAAATCTGCAACTAAATCGCAGGCTTCGTCAATGGTTTTTGCATGATACTCATATAAGTGATTATCCCTATCGAGATAATAAATACAAAACTTGCCATTAAAATAGAGCCCCAGTTTAAGGTAGTTCAGGTCAGCGTCCTGAATAGTAATTGAAGGACCTGTTAACTGGATATCAGTCAACGTTCTTTCAGCATCCCAGGGGAAATCTTTTATAAGCTGAATAGTTTCATCCAAATCACGCGGCTGCTCGTCAGAAAACTCGCCTTTTTCGTAAGTGTTGTGCTGAAGTTTGGATATTAATTGTAGCATGGGTTTAGGCAAGGTTAAAAAAGCCGCCGACAAATATAATATTGTTAGGCGGCAGTTTCGTGCTTTTTATGTGCCTCTTCCATTTCCTTATATTCTCGTTGCAATACGCGTGCGGTTTGCGTGCTGCCATCATGGCTCCATCCCGGCGGATGAATAAAGTAACCAATTTTCGATTTGAAGTCGGGCGCATTTTTTGCATCATGCAGTAAAGCTTTCCATTCATGGAATAAAACATTGACCGGCCCCATATCTTCAGGCTGTTTTGTTAAGCCATATTTAACAGGTTCCGGCAAATCCTCATCACGGAATGTGCCAAACAACCTATCCCAGATAATGAGCATCATGCCCATGTTTTTATCAAGATAAGGAATGTTTGAGGCATGATGTACCCGGTGATGCGCAGGTGTTACAAAGATCCATCCGTACCATTTAGGCAGCGGAATTTTATACTGTGTATGTACCAGGTTACCGTAAAGCTGGGTTATTAAATAAGCATATAAAATATCCAAAGCTGTAAAGCCCATTACGGCCAGTGGCAGGTAAAAGAACACCCTGTAAAGCGGTTCAAAAACTGTAGAGCGGAAACCGGTTGTAAAGTTAAAATGCTCAGACGAGTGGTGGGTAACGTGCATAGCCCAAAACATGCGGCAATAATGCCCTGTATAATGCAGCACCCAGTATAAAAAATCCTGAACTACTACCAATACAAACCAATACCAAAAAATGTTCTGGATTTGAAAGATCCGGTAATGCTGGTAGGTATAATCAAGTATGAAAAATGTAAATACCTTAACACAAAGGTTGATAACAACAGCCAGCGAGGTAAGGTAGATATTGGTTAGCGTATCGCGGGTTTCATAATACTTACGGTCTTCCCAATAGCTCAAGGCCATTTCAACCAGGGTTAAAACAACCAGTAAGCCCATTAATACAAGGGCAGCCTTATTTCGCGGATCTAACTGTTGCAGCATGTTACAGGTTAATGTAATATCTCAAACTTTCACAAAGTTCGTCGGCAGTACACACATTATCAATACTAAACTTACCTATATGTGTTAATAAGGTGCAATTAATTTCATCGCCCACGTTCTTTTTATCCTTTTTCATATTCAGGAACAACTCGTCAAAGCTTTCTTCCTTAATTGTATATTTTGGATAAAGATCGGTCAATACCTTAACAATTTCATGAAGTTCGTCTGAAGACAGTCCTGTTTTTTTATGGGCGAGGTATGATTCACAGATCATGCCGATAGCTACCGCTTCACCATGCGAAAGGCTATCTTTATCATGCAGTAACGAATAAGTTTCAACAGCGTGACCGATAGTATGCCCAAAATTGAGCGCCTTGCGGATTCCTTTCTCGTGCGGATCCTCGATGGTGATTTCATTCTTGATCTCTACCGAACGGTGAACAAGCTCAATAGTTGGATTTTTCAGGTCGCTGTTTTTAAGCTTATTCCAGTAACCGGCATCAACAATCAAACCATGTTTAAGCATCTCGGCCAGGCCTGAAAGGATCTGGCGTGGCGGAAGGCTTTGTAAAAACTCGTGGGCTATAAATACCGCTTTGGGCATAGTGAATGTACCGATGATGTTTTTGATGCCATCTACGTCAATACCTGTTTTGCCACCAACCGATGCATCAACCTGCGAAAGGAGGGTAGTAGGCACCTGTACAAAATCTATCCCTCTTTTATAGGTAGAAGCCGCAAAGCCGCCCATATCTGTAATAACACCGCCACCTAAATTAATCATGAGGCTTTTACGATCGGCGCCAAAATCAATCAGCATTTTCCAAACACCTACACAAAAATCGATGTTTTTGCTTTCCTCGCCCGATGAGATCTCGATCAGGTCGTAATTATTAAAGTCTGTAAGTTTGCTTGTAAGCAAGGGCAGGCAATGTTCGCCTGTATTTTCGTCGGTTAAAATAAAAAACTTTGAGTAGTTACCTTTTTTAATAAAATCAACTAACTCATCAAGACTGTTATCAAAATAAACCGCGTAATTATCGCTTTGAATAGTGTTCATTATTATATTACTATAATTTTATTTCCATCGAACTCAACTGTATCACCTCTTTTTACTTTGAGACGTTTACGGTAATCAACCGAGCCATTGTACTTCACGAGGCCCTCAGTTACAACTATTTGCGCTTCGCCGCCGGTTTGCACTAAGTTCGCAGCTTTGAGTAGCTGGATCATTGGGATAAAATCCCCTTCTAACTTAAATTCGATCATGGGATGGCAAAATTAAACTATTCATGCAATTATGAGTTATCATTTTATAATTTTGCAGATGACCTCTTTTGAAACTAACAATAATCAAGGGCGAAATACGCCCTCGTTTGAAAATACAGAAATAGCTTTTCGCCATTCATCCAACGCAGATCTGAACCGGGCTTACTGGCTGTTCAGGATGATCAATGTTAACTTTTTAGTAAAGATAGGCCCGCCGGTTACCAATTTTGCTATGAAGATCGGTTTACCTATAAAGAGTATCATCAAAGCTACCATATTTAAACATTTTTGCGGCGGCGAAACCATTGCCGAATGTGATAATACCATTAAAAATCTTTACAGCGGTAGGGTAGGCACTATATTGGATTATTCGGTAGAGGGTGAAGAAGAAGAAACTGTATTTGATAATACCCGCGACGAGATCATCTGTACCATTGAGCGTGCCGCCAAAGATAAAGCCATTCCGCTTACCGTATTTAAAGTGACTGGCGTAGGCCGTTTTGGCTTGCTGGAAAAGCTTGACGCCCGCCTTAAATTAAACGATACCGAGGAAGAGGAGTGGAGAAGGGTACAAAACCGTGTGCTGGCCATTTGCGACAAGGCCTATAAAAACAATGTGCCTGTAATGATAGATGCTGAGGAAAGCTGGATCCAGGATACTATTGACCTTTTGGCGCTCACCATGATGACCAGGTTTAATAAGCAAAAGCCTATAGTATATAATACCTACCAGATGTACAGGCATGATAAACTGGCATCGTTATTAAATGACCACACTATTGGCCAAAGCGAAGGGTTTATACTGGGTGCAAAAATTGTACGCGGTGCTTACATGGAAAAAGAGCGTAAGCGCGCTGAAGAAAAAGGATACCCTTCCCCAATTCAGCCCGATAAAAAATCGGCCGACCTTGATTATGATTCGGCGCTTGATTATTGTACAAGTCATATTGAGCAGATAGCTTTTATAGCGGGCACACATAATGAAGAAAGCTGCCGCCTGCTGGCCGAGTTGCTGGATAACAAAAATATTGATCATAAGCACCCTCATGTTTATTTTTCCCAATTACTGGGCATGAGTGATAACCTGAGCTTTAACCTGGCCGATGCTGATTATAATGTAGCTAAATACGTGCCTTACGGGCCGGTTAAGGCTGTGTTGCCATATCTGTTCCGTAGAGCACAGGAAAATACGGCTATAGCCGGGCAAATGAGCCGTGAGCTAAGCTTAATAACGAAAGAAAGAAAGCGCCGAAGCGCTTAACTCATAAAGACCAGAAAAAAGGGAGCATTTATTAAATTAAATGCTCCCTTTTTGCAAATAGCTGTATGGTGTCCGGCGCTGTCATCAAAAAAGTTTGGATGCCCAGTTTTTTAGCAGCCTCCAAATGCTGCGGACTATCATCAATAAATAAAGTCTCCTCGGGCTTTAAATTATTCTCCTTTAACACCTGTTCAAAAATGGCCGGTTCGGGTTTGCGTTTACCGGTAAGGTGCGAATAATATGTTTTTTCGAACAGGTGATCGTTGCCATCAAAACCGAAATCGGTTTTAAGATAATTCATGATATAATCATAATGGATAGCATTGATGTTACTCAGCAAAAAGGTGCGGTATTTATCTTTTAGCTTTAACAGCAATTCATGGTTACCCTCGGCAATACCAACCAAAATACTGTTCCATGCAGCATCGATCTGGTCATCGGTAAGGGAAGGATTGTTTGTTTTTTCCCTTACGTACTCCCTGAAGCGGGCCGCTGTAACCTCGCCGCGGTCAAATTTGTCAAAAATTTCATCCTGGGTTTTGTGTCCGAAAAACGTTTCAGGGTTGCTTATACCTAACTGATTCCATGCTTGTTGTACCCTTGCAAAGCTGAGGCTGAAAATAACGTTACCGTAATCGAAGATGATATTTTTAATATTTTCCATAAAAAGAGTTTGAGATATGGCCGCAAATATGTAAAATTGCACCCGCAAACAAAAACAAAATAACCGCGCCTATAGCTCAGTCGGTTAGAGTAGAAGACTCATAATCTTTTGGTCCCTGGTTCGAGCCCAGGTGGGCGCACTTCTAAAAAAGGCCGTTTCTGCATCAGAAACGGCCTTTTTTTGTCTCTAAACGCGAAATAGGATCCTTCGCCGCACTGTTGCTGTAACACTTTTGTAACAGGATTTACACGTTTTTTTGTTGAATTGCACTCGGGTGTGTTACAACTGTGTTACAGCCCGCGTAGCACAAATTGTAAATCGATGGCTACAATTAGCGCCAAAGTATTCGAACACCATCAGAAAATGGATGGTACGTTTAATGTTAAAATTTGCCTTTATCACAAGGGCCTTCGCAGGTATTTGGACACCTCACATTTTGTGAGTAAAAGGCAGTTGGATGGAAACTTCAATATTAAGGACAGGATACTTAATAGAGCTGTTGAAGATTCCTTAGACAAGTACCGGGAGATGATCAGCTTGTTAGGGAGTAAAATTGATTTTTTTACCTGTGAATCATTATTGGAGTATTTAGATGACACGGAAATCGACTTCATTAAATTCTGCGGCGAACACATCGACCAGCTAAGAAAGGAAAACCGCGGCGGAACTGCTAATACCCACAGAGTAATCCGCAACAGCCTGATCGACTATTTCGGAAGAGAGTCAGTTTCCATTAATGAAATTCATTCCAATATGCTTTATTCTTACGAGCGGTATCTGCGATCTGAAAGAAAAATAACCCGCATTAATCAATTCGGCAAGGAAATAAATACGGTTGAGAACGGTTTGTCCGATAGCGGACTTCACAATCACATGCGCGATTTGCGCACCCTTTTTAATGCAGCCTGCCGTCATTATAACAACGAAGACCTCGGGCTTTATAAGATCAAGCACTATCCTTTTAAGAAATATAAAATAGGTTCTGCCCCTTTGACCAAGAAACGTAACATTACCATCGAACAAGTCAAACTAATAAGAGACAGCCAGGTTCAATCCGGCAGCCGGGCAGAGTTAGCTAAGGATTTATTTATGCTGTCTTTTTATCTATGTGGAATGAATGCCGTCGATTTTTATCATTTGCATGAAAAAGATATTAAACACGACCGGATAGATTATAATCGCGCAAAAACCAAAAGTCGGAGAAAAGACAAAGCATTTATAAGTATAAAACTTATTGATGACGCAAAACCAATTTTGGCTAAGTATATAGGAAAACTACCTGAACGGTACAAAACCTATGATGGTTTAGATACAGCATTAAGTGCAGGAATGCAAAAGCTCCGTGAAATAACTGAGGTAGACGCCATCACCTTTTATTGGGCCAGACACACCTTTGCCAATACAGCGCGAAATGCATGCAGAATGAGTAAGGATGATGTAGCGTTAGCACTTAATCATATAGATGAAGGACATCGTACCACAGATATTTATATTGCTAAAGATTGGAAAATTGTGGATGAGGTTCAGGAGAAGGTAGTTAATATGCTTAAGGAAAAATGCTGAATATAAGTTAACATCTATTGAATCGCAACCCTTATTTAAATTATGTTCGATAATCGAAATTGCACAATAAACTTAACTGATTTATTGTGCAATTTGAATTTATTATAAATGCGAGGATTATTCTGTCATTAGATTTTGTAAAAACAAAGACATCTTCGTAAATTAGTGTTGGATTTAAAAAGGTGGTTCAATCCGAGAAAACACCTTCTTATTTCTGACTTCAATGGTAACCAGTCAATAGCATTACCGACGTTCGTCCGTGTAATGAATTTTTGGTGTCTTTATTGCATTCGACTTAATGCATTTTTGCAACTGCATGTGTCGCATAAATTAAAAATTAATGGCTACCGTTAGTGCCAAAGTATTTGCGCATCACCAAAAATTAGATGGTACATTCAATGTTAAGATTTGTCTTTACCATAAACGTGTCAGAAGGTATATAGATACCGTTCACTATGTATCTAAAAGGCAATTAGATAGGAAATATAAAATCACGGACAAGTTCCTGAATGGTATTATCGAAATTTCCTTGGACAAATACCGAGCAACGATCAGTCAATTGGACTATAAGACCCAGTTCTTTTCGTGCGATGACTTATTAAAGTACTTGGAAGAAAAGGAAATAGACTTTATTAAATTCTGTACAAATCACATTGAGCAACTTAAAAGGGAAAATAGAAAAGGTACAGCAAATACACATAGAACCGTCCGTAACAGTTTGATCGATTTCTTCGGAAGTGATTCAGTTTCAATTAATGAGATAACTTCAAAAACGCTTTTTTCTTATGCACGGTTTTTAAGATCTGAAAGAACCATCCTACGTAAAAACCAATTCGGAAAGGAAGTTAAAACTCAAGAGAAGGGTTTGTCAGAAAGCGGAGTACACAATCATATGCGCGATTTACGTACATTATTTAATGCGGCTTGTACGCATTTCAATAATGAAGATCTTGGATTATACCGGGTCAAGCATTATCCTTTTAAGAGATACAAAATTGGCTCAGCTCCGTTAACTAAGAAACGAAATATTACGATTGAACAGGTTAAGCAGATTAGGGATTGTCGAGTTAAATCCGGCAGTCGCGCTGAATTAGCACGGGACTTATTTATACTCTCTTTTTATCTATGCGGTATGAATGCTGTAGATTTTTATTATTTACGACAAAAAAATATTACTAAACGAGGTCGCATAGAATATAACCGAGCTAAAACACGTACACGGAGAAAAGACGACGCCTTTATCAGCATTAAACTGATTGATGAGGCAAAACCAATTTTAAGAAAGTACATAGGGAGCCTTGCCGAAAGATATAAAAACTACGATGGCCTAGACACAGCATTAAGTGCCGGAATGCAACAATTGCGCAAACTTACAAAAATAGAAGATATCACATTTTACTGGGCCAGACATACTTTTGCAAACACTGCTCGCAACGATTGTCGTATGAGCATGGACGACGTGGCGTTGGCACTCAATCATATTGATGAAGGTCATCGTACTACAGATATTTACATTGCTAGGGATTGGAAGATTGTGGATGAGGTGCAGGAGAAAGTGGTAGAGACACTTGGATAAAGTTTTTGCATGGCTCGCAAGAACTCATTTGTTCGAATCTTCCGTTATTAAATCGATAATAAACCACTTAAGAAAATCCTAAGTGGTTTTTGTTTTATTGAGTTTACTTTGAAATACCATCGAAATAATTTGATCCCACATTAATTACCAACCACAAAAAAGTAGTCTGTCTTCTTTAACAAATCACCACAAGCCGTCCTCTTGGGTCGTCGACAAAATGAGTTTGTAAATATGTTGTACATTAGATGGGAATAAACCTCTCTCTTATCATCATGACCGAAAAAATTCAAAACAGTTTTTACCTACTTAAAGAAGAGGTAAATGTTTTTACTAAGAGCTCACGTAAATACATACCGCAGGTTGTTGACTTGACTCACCTAAAAAAGATATTTAAAGCACGAAAATATAAAGAGCAACCGCTTAAGAATAATCTAAGTCAAAACTACGATGTGAAGCTTTTTTATAAGCGTAACACAACGCCTGTCAAATGGAAAGAATTTATCGCCACGATCGCTAATGCCAGTGCAGACATTCTTAAGCATCAAAACGGACATTCCGAAAGTTATATCTTGCTATTATTCAATAAGACTACTAAACAATATTTTACCTCCACAGGCGGATATGGCCATATTGATGTTCAAGATGTAGCTACTAACGATCTTGGCATTGAGATACTATCACGGATAGTTAAAGCGGAAGACAAGGCCTTACGGTCTATAAAAGAAAGGAGCTTTACAGGCGGTATACAAGGCTCTATCAAGTTTTTTAGAAACGAATATAATTTCTATGATAATGAAAGCTTTGGCACCGTTTACAATGAATTACGTGCCTTACTGGATAAACAAAAGCTGGTAACTCTTTTTGGTTTTTCTATCACTGATCTCAGATCTGATAATCTATGTATCGCGAAAAACTCATTTTCCATCAAGAAATCGGTATCGTTTAAAGAATTATTGCGTATTATCCAATCTTGTGAAAAGATATTAAAAATGTCCCCTGTCGTTGAAATTAACTCCGTAGTGAAGATCGATCGAAAGAACACCTCGCTCGTCAACAGCCTCGATAGTGATTTAGATCAACTGGTGTTTGCCAATTACAAAAAAGTAGCCGAATTTTTCAGCGTAGAAATCAGCCATAAAGAGTTTGAAAAATATTATCAGTCGGAACAGACGAAACTATCGTTCCGGGTATCCCGCAAACTACACGAACAATTTTATGATACCCCCATCCGCGAGATACAAACAATACTTGACGAAATAAGAACAGTCAATTCCAAATTGACAAAAGCCGAATTGGAAATTATCATGGAAACCGGCATCATACGGACTTTCGACGCAGACGGCATTATTTTAACAGAAGATACTATCAGACATCATTATTGTACTGAGATTAAACAGGGGCTGAAAAGTTATTTTCTAATTGAAAAAGATTGGTATGAGATCAGTAAAACCATGATTGACAAAATCAATGTTACTTGTACCAATTTTGTCGTGGAAAAAAAATATATAGGTCCATCCATGCACAAATGGGATACCACTTTTTCCTCGGAAAATGATTTTAATGCGTCATTTATCGGAAAAACAGATTCCTTGGTCTTTGATAAAGTTACGCCATCGAATATTGAGGTTTGTGACATTTTAAGATGGGATAAGAACAATATCTACTTGTATCATGTTAAAAAAGGGTTTAATAATTCGATGCGAGACTTATGCGGCCAAGTCGCTATAGCAGCTAGAAAAGTATTAGAAGATAAAAAGAGCAAATTTGATTTTTTGGGCAGTTTATATGATGCGCTGTATTCTAATAATGGTACTTCCGCTTACATAATCAAGGCGAAAGCTGAGCTGGGGAAAATTACCAGAGCTGATTTTATAAATCTATTTACAGACCGAAAAATCATCTTCGTACTAGCGGTGTTGGATACAGCAGTAACTACAAGGACATTCGAAAAAAACATGGCTGATTTTGACTCAAATATTGCCAAATTTTCTCTTAACGAATTGGTGCAAAAAATGCGTAATCTTGAAGTGCATTTTCAAATTTTACAGCTGACTAGATAGATGTTGACAATATTTGCTTTTCGATCGGCTAAATTATTTTAAAAGTCGAAATCTATCGGTTTCATTTTGCCGGGCTTTTTGATTCTTTGTCGGCTCACATAATACTCTTGCGTGTTATAGTTAACAGAATTAACCGCGTGGACACAGAGCGATTCTATATCGATTGTCAAGGCAGGGTATCTGTCGTCAATTGGTTCGTTATCCTCGATTAATGGAGTTAATGCTTTTTTCCTGCGGGTCAAGAGTTCGGTCACTTGATAATGCAGGTAAGGCCCATCATCGTCATAATTGACATCAGTAGCATTAATCTCAATCGCCTCAGGGAGGACTAATTCGTTAACACGTGCAGCTTTATGAAAAAGGACTATATTAATTTCTTCACCCGCGACTTGGGCAGAAGGATAAATGATACCGTCTAAAATAATACCTGTCTGCGCTCCCAGATAATCTGCTACGGCTTGGGTGGGCAAATAATCGAACAGCTCATCATCTGGCATGACCGGGGCCGTAATCCTTGCCCCAAGTTTGCGTAGGAACTTGGCTTTACCCATTTGATAAGTATAGAGCGGATCAAAAATACTAACATCCATCACGATGTTGCTGAGTGCTCGGAGATCGAGGACCTTTAAATGCCGGTCAATTTTGAATCGCGCAATAGCTACATTGCTGCCTACTGGAGGTCGCACTTCTGCCATGGCGACCTGCGGTTCGGTAGTGCCGTAGAACACGGCTATTCCACGTGCATTCATGCGGCCGCTCATTGCATAAGCAGCCGGCGGTGGTCCAATTTCGAGATCTGGCCTGCAAAGGGCTTCGAGTAATTTTTTCCGAGACTGAAACACTCGCGCACGGTATAGACTGTCAATTTTCTTGCCAGGGCCAATGGTTGCGATGACTGTTCTGCCACGCCAGGTCTGGAATAGATCAATGCCTTTAAATATCGAATCAAGGATGTCGATTGCTTCTGGACTGAAATACCGGGACCGATTTTTCAGGATTTCACCAAAACGACGCCAGATATCCGCCCATTTTTCATCATCAATATCCTTGAGTTCGTATTTAGCCTCATCGTCAAACTCGGATTCTTCCCCCATCGCAGCCTGATCCTGGTCATAATGCCTGGCCTGTAGTCTTTGAATGATATTACCCGCTACTGTCACATCGAAGCTGAGTTCATCGTTCAGTATTTTCTCAAAGGTTTGTCCTTCACGATCCCAGCTATAATCAGATTCTTTATCAACGAATTGCTTGTAATATTGCCAGTCGGTCATTTGATCAGTGGTTCGCTCATAGTGGGCCAGAAATGCGTCATGTACCCGGTCAGTCAATTCTGATAGCGAATAAGTTCTCGTAGTGTTGTTGCAAACGGCGCATTTGCGTCTCTTGCCCCCGCTTAAGATTTCCTGCCGTAGATAGACATCGCCTATACAGTCACAGCATATCCTATCGTCATCATCAAGATTTTTCATGGTATGGTTTACTAACAATTGAAAGCAATATATATATAATATTATTCGGCGAATCCTTATGTTGTTTTTTTTGTATGTTTGAATGTGTACCTCTCCTCATCACGCAATGAATAAACAAATCAATTACTACGACTGGGTTCCTTTTTTTAATGCCATATGTACGGAAATTGACGCCTTACAAGGCTTGGACAACCGGGACGAGCTGCTGTTTGAAAAAGCGGTTCAAACGTTTGAAGCCGGCAATCCGATATTACGGTTTCCTTACATTGATCCATTTTCTTACTTGTATGCTTTAGCGCAGCGGAATACGACCAAACAGTCAGATGTTTATTTTGAACGTGCCAGGCAGGCATTTAACATTGATCTGCCGATACCGACTGACCTGATATTCCCGACACCGCAGCCCAATTCCCTAAGCCTGTTTTATGACCAGGGTAGTTATGTCGATAAAGCCGGTACCGTTGTAGGAAGCGATGCCATATGGAAGCTTTTTAGCGTAATTCGCCGCCAAGAAGAAATTGATGCAACGGTATTCAACAACGTACTTAACCTGAAAAACGTTGCGGTTGTTAAATTGACCCAAGTCATCTTTTTGGTTGATCCGCAGCATTATATTCCTTTGGATACCCGGATGAATTCATTGCCGGTGCCTGACCTGGTTAATCTGAAAGCGACGGTCGCAAAGATCAGCACAGAAGGTGTAAGCGCCTACCGCTCAGCTATCGATTTGCTGCACAAACAGTTTCCCGGCTGCAAAATGTATGAGATCAACCTCTTGAACTGGCTGATCAATACGACCGAAGCAGATAAGCTTGTACTTGAACCTAAGTTCTGTCAGGTCAGCAGTAATGCTGACGGCCAGGAAAGCGATGATTTTTTTACTGATTTCGTGGAAGAGAATGCCGTTTGGACAGGTGGTCCGGCAAGTAAAACGGGACACCGCTCATATCCTTTAGCCGATTTTGACCGTGGAGATATCGTTTTGGTTCGCCGGGGTACGGTTCGTTTAGGAGGAATCGGTGTAGTATTGAATAACAAGTACATTGATGGAGGCTGGCACGAAGACAAGCATATTCAAATTCTTTGGCTTGTCAAACAAGACAGAAACATTAAAGACACCCGTTTGGGTCAATGGGTGGGTTTCGACGAAGCCAGTGAAAAGACTTTGGCTTGTTTCCGCAGCGTCTATCCCGAAACCTTTCAAATCATCGACCTTATCCGCCAAAAACAAGGAAAAATCATGAATCATCGTTTGAACAAGCAAAAAAATATTATATTGACTGGGCCACCAGGGACCGGCAAGACCCGAAAAGCACTCCAGATTGCGCAATGGCTGACCGGCTCCGAAGCAGCTACGGTCGGCTTACTTCAGGCGATTGACGAGCAGTTAATCCCTGATACGGATCCGAATATCGAGCAGATTCCGGAAGTCGAACTGATTCAGTTTCATCCTTCCTATAGCTATGAGGATTTTATCCGCGGAATCGTGACGGTTACGGAAAACGAAAAACTAAGCTACCGGGTGGAGAACCGAGTACTCGCCAAAATGGCCGCCGAAGCTTCCAAACCAGAAAACAGTGACAAAGCCTACATACTGATCATTGATGAGATCAATCGTGCCAATCTTTCCAGTGTACTGGGAGAACTCATTTATGCGCTGGAATACCGGGGCAAAATCGTAGAGACCGTGTATGCTTACAATGGGGATAACGGGCTGATGCTGCCGGAGAATCTCTACATCATTGGCACCATGAACACTGCCGACCGCAGTATCGGGCATATCGATTACGCGATCAGGAGGCGCTTTGCCTTTGTCCCTGTACCACCGGACCCAGCCGCTATCAGTTCTGTTTTTGCCCGGCAGTGGTACAATGATGTTCAATCCATCTTTGATGCCTACACTTCCCAGGAATTTGACCCAGGCGATGTGCGCATTGGTCATAGTTATTTTTTGGGGCACGACCAGGGCATGAAACTACGCTGGCGTTATGAGATCAAACCCATTTTATTGGAATACCTACGTGACGGCATTTTGCTGCCCGCAGCGGAAACTTCGATTAATTCTTTAGATGTTTGATACCACAATCTATACTTCTGAGCACAGTGCGGAACAATTATCGCCTGATGAGCTGCTAATGATAGCACAGCGGACTTTGCCTAAGCTGGTGGAAAAACTTGACTTTCAGCAGAGCGCATTGTGTACCGGATACTTTATCGGTGTAGATCATCTTAGCGCTATTGACCGTCCGATCTTTGTCGGGCCCAAACGGGATGCCACCCGTAAGCTGGATTACATGACCATGCTGCGTACCTGTCTTTTTCATCCGGGTGTACATCCGCACATCGAAGAACTTTTTGATATCCGATTTGAAAAACAGCCGATCCGTATTCGCCAACAGGATGATCTGCTGACCCCCTTGCTGATCGTTCAGTTTTTACGGGCAACCGAACGGGTCGTAAAAAAAGGGCTGCAAAAAGGTTATTATAAAAAAACGGAAAGTATGACTGGTAAAGTAAAGGGCCGTATACTGGTTTCTGAAACCATCCGCCAGCATCATTATCGGAATGATTTCCTGACAACCGAATGCAAATATCAAGAATTTGGGATTGACACACCGCCCAACCGTATCCTGAATAAAACCCTGCGGTTCATTCAGCGGTATGCACAATTAATGTCCGTTAGCGTATTACAGCTCGGCGAAAAACTACGCTTCTTAACACCCGCTTTTAACCGCGTGGGAACTGAAGTAGCGTTTATGGATATTGAGCATTACCGGCCGAATCCATTTTATGCAGAATATACAGAAGCGATTGCTTTGGCACGGCTGTTATTGAAGCGGTTCGGTTACCAGCTTAATGCTGTGCGCTCGGATGATTATACAGATGTTCCGCCATTTTGGATCGATATGTCTAAGCTTTTCGAGCTTTACGTCTTAAGTAAACTTCAAGATAATTTAGGTCCAGGAGAATTGATTTTTCAGGCAGATGGCGAATTTGGCTACCTTGACTTTTTACGCACTAGCCAGGGTGAAGAGATGATTATCGATGCAAAATATAAATATATTTATAATCAGAACGGCTACGATATCGAAGATATCCGTCAACTTAGCGCTTACGCACGAGACCGGGGGTTATTAAACCAATTACGAATACCGGAATCGGAATGGCAAAAAACGGTATTGCCTTGCCTAATCGTTTATCCAAATGCAAAAAAAACACCTTCAGACTTTAGCAGTTTGTATGATCATCCCATTAAACAGTTCGAACGTTTTTTTAGATTGGGGATTGATCTGCCAATGATTGACATCATATAAAACGTAAATACAATATCCGCGTGGAAACAGTACATTGGGAAGAGACATTAGTTCATATTCAAAAGTCTTAGGCTTTTTGGAAGAATATTGTAATTCTATTATTTTTTACCGATTTTAGTCAATAAATTTGCGTATTAGGCTATATATATGACGAAAAACGGAATTAACAGAATTCGGGTTGTGTTAGCGGAAAAGGGCTTGACCAATAAATGGCTTGCGGAGAAAACCAATAAGAATGCGACGACGGTTTCCCGCTGGTGCAATAACGACATGCAACCTTCCTTAGAAACGCTACTTGACGTTGCAAACGTATTGGGTACGGATATAAGGGATCTTTTATGGCCAACAAAACAATGATGGAAAAAGCCCCAAAAGATATATTAAACGCTTTTGACGGAATTTTGGATAATTTGGTCGAAGGTCAGGAATATGACGCTTTGCCACCCAGAGGGCCGGTTGATTTAGCATTTTCCTCGGTTTCCGACGGAGAGCTTAAATCCTTGGATCAGGATATTTACGGACAGGATGAAGAAGAAAACATTGGTTTGCCGATTGCTGATGACCGGATCAAGCTGGTGGAAACCTCTCCAATTAAAGAAGTGCTGCTGCCCACCGAAGATCAACTGGATGGCCTGAACATTATCGGTATCTGCGGATCAAATAGCAGGTTGCTGACAACATCATTTCATATGATCTTGGCGAGATCATCCATCGTTAATTTTAAATACACACGAGGATTCGAGAAGCCCTATTTTTACACTAAGAACCGGGATGCATCCGCATTATTGGTGTTAGATAATAATATATTTAATAGCGCATATACCCTGCATACCTACAATGAACTGATCAATAGAACCGATAGCCCGATTTATGATCATTTAACTAAATGCAAGGGCAGACCGTTCATCTTTAAATATAATTACGAAAAATTTAAAAAGGCGCCTGGATCGCAGTCATTAGGCCTGGCTGTCAAATTTCAGCACTCACTGGAACTGTTATCCATTGAAGATATTGAGATCGATAATGACAGCCCTTTGGTTTGTATCAAAGACGGCGCATTGTTTTCAAACAGCAGCCAACCGATCGATATTCAAAACGGCCTTCAGAAGCTTTTCTCCTGGTCCAATAAAAAAAAGACCTATATCGCTTTGTCTTCAAAGATCGCTGAGTCCAGAGTGCTGATTAACGCGCTTAACAAATTTCCGCATTTGATCGAAGATTATTTCCCTAACCAAAATATTACCGTCGGCATTATCAATTCATTTGGTACCGATTCCCTGCTTTTAAAAAAAATACTTAAGCCTGGATTTCGGACGCCATTAATTGAATACATCGAGATCACCCGGGAGCCGATCATTAAACAGCCGGGCTTAGAAGGTTTAAAACCACTGACCTGTTATTACCATAAACGCACCAAACCCTACAATTTTATCCGGATCGAGATACCTAAATTTATGTGGGATGAAAGCCCCGAACGAATAGAATTTGCAATTTCTGCTGCCATTTGGCAATATGAACTAGGCGGCGATAGACCGCTCGTGATCAAAGCGGCAGGCGAACGCTGTACTTTAGATCACGAACACTGGATCATTGATCAGCAAATGAAAGCGGCATTTGAAAAAAAGAATCTGGGGCTAATCGAATTTTAAACACTTGAATTCATGGAAGAAACTAAAACTATAGATATTAACGTGGAGGTCGCTAAACCCTATCATGACATTAATACGCCTTTTTCTATTGATGAAAACGGCGCTTTAGCGGAATATATCATCAATGATCCGGAAAAAATGCCGCAGATAGCGTTAGGTGCGTCTATTCTAATCAGAGACCGGAAAACCGAAGGCTTATCTTCAAATGATTATAAAGACTTTTGGTATGCGGGGAGGATCATCGGGCTCAAGTCTGTTTCTCCGTTCAACCCTGAACGTACGAGCATGTTATACCAGCAAGACAGCTTAATGGATCCGACGATACCGCTGGATAATATTAACGGCCCTCATACGCACCAGCCCATGGTGATTCAAGTCGCCCTGACCCGCGAACTTTCACAGCGCGATAATCAGCAAGGCGAATTTACGGAGTCCGCTATTCAAAGACCACCTTCAGGTTACAGCAGATTGTTTTTTCCCAAGCTGGAACGGTCGCCCAACGACCCCTCACCAACGCTCAAAGATATTTTAAGGGTTAAAGATCAGGGCCTTAACCTGGGGATGATTGGTTTCGGGAATAAGCCATATGGCTGGAATACTGGTGATTTTATAGAATACATGTGGGATATCGATAAATTAGATAACAAACACATATTTATTGTTGGCGAAAGTGGCTCCGGAAAAACTGTTTTCTTAAAAAACCTCGCTTATGAGATAAGAAAACACGATCCGAAAAATAAAATCATCATGACTGATGTACAAGGTGACATTTCTCAACTGTTATTCTGGGATTTTGTAAACCACATCCCAACCTCTGGTTGGCAACCTTCAATTAGCGAGGATGATTATAAAGCAGCGAAGGGTGTTTTTGGGAAATTTCGTTTGATCGTGCCGTGGACAAAAGATTCTTATGCCGAAACGGAAGTTAATGCCATCGTGGATTTGGCTAGAAAAAGATCGGTTGATGTTCGACGGATCAGCTTACGTTTTCAAGATTTAGATTCGCCGAGAGATGCTGAATATTTGTTTAGAACAAGTTCAGACCAAGCCGTGCTATTAATTGAGGATTTAGCAGAGGGGCTAAAATCAAGCGGTGAACCAGCGTCGTTATCAAGACTTCAAACAGGCATATCAAGGTTGTTAACTAGGAACACTACTCCACAGATAACTATTCCAACAAACGGTGTATCATACTATCGGAGCACATTTGAGGCCGCAAGGAGAGCACTACGCGGACTGGAAGAGTACTTTGATATGGATATTAACGGTTTGCAGGCGGATCAAAACCCACTGGATGATTTCGATTTCGACGGTACAACAATTTTGTATTTGGACCATTTAAATCAAGACGAACGGTTAATGTGGGAAATGCAGTTGGTCAGCTGGCTTTATAGAAAAAAGAAGGCCATGCAAAATACCTATGTTTTTTTCGATGAAGCACATCAAATCATACCCGCCAATAAATCGGGCGGATCAAGTAGCAGTGCCGAAGTATTCGCAAGGTTGAGGTCCAACTTTGAAAGGCTAGCACGTGAAGGCCGTAAGTTCAGGCTGAATTTGGTCTTGAGTACACAAAATCCGCAAGATTTACATCCTATTGTACCTGAGCAATGCCCTACCCGTGTAGTGATGAAGATCAATCCAAAAAATGCGCAGTACGCCTTTCTCGATAAAGAATTAGCCCACGTTGCCAATAGTTTCAGCCAAGGGCAGTTTTGGATACAGAGCCCTTTTAACGGGACGCCTGACTGGGTGAGAGTGCATAGCATAGCGCCACCGGTGCCACATGTTTCTATGGAAGTTTTCAGAGCGGGTGTCACACAAGCCCAAACAACCATTTTATAATGATACTTGAAAGACGAAAAGCGAATACGATACCTACCGCCTGGAGCGCGGGCGATGAAGCTATGCTTTTAACTTTTCTTGAAAATGAATCATTTGATGCTAAATTACTCCAGGAATTATTTCCCAACAGAACCCTGCCCGGCATAAGAAGTAAGGTGCGAAAACTAAGGATTAAACACGATCTGTTCGGTGCCTCTTATCGTGATGAAAAAGAAAAATTCACCTCAAAAATCGCCGATCAGGTCAAACCCAAAATAGTATTTGACGCTTATGCCGGTGCTGGACATCAAACGTTTAAATGGATCGCTAGGGCTGAGACGGTATATGCTTCGGAGCTCATGAAATCAAAACTCAAGCAATTTGAGAAAATGGCCCAGGAACATTTTTTTATCAAGGCTGATACGCAGGATTGTGTTTGGAACCTTTATCAAAAAGATGATAAAAGGATCTTTTTATTTATAGGCGATGCCGTATCTGCTGCCGCCGATTTGAAAGTGAACCGGGTCAATATTGACTTAATAGATTTGGATACCTGCGGGTCAACGCTACCGACCCTACCCACGTTGCTGGTCTTGCTGCGACCGAAACATTTGGTCATTACGCATGGTGAGTTCCATTCTATGCGATTTAAGCGGGAAGATGTTTTAAGACGACTATTTATGCACCGAGATATTGGCTCCAACCCACTGCCCATGGATGTGGATCAGATGAGTTTTGAACTCGACAAAGCTGTAAAAATCGCTGCTTTGAGAGCGCATAATGAAACTTCGGATTCCTTTTGGCTAAATCTGAAAGACGAGACCTGGCTCGGTGGGAGGTTCCACGGTATGCTGCGGCGCTACTACAAAGTATCAAAACCGACAGCAACCGCAGATTGTATTAATGAGCTTTCGAGTTTAATGAGCCGTGAATAGATCAAATATAGAATGGACAGAGGTGACTTGGAATCCGACCACTGGATGCACAAAGATCTCCGCCGGCTGTAAAAACTGTTATGCTGAACGCTGGGCCAATATGCAGTATAAACGCGGTATCATACAATACCGCAATAACTTCGAACTTACTTTGTCACCCAGCCGGTTAACAGATCCGCTTGGTTGGAAAAAACCACAATTGGTTTTCGTTAATTCGATGAGTGATTTGTTTCATGAAAGGGTGCCTGACAGTTATATTTCAGCGGTGTTTAAGATCATGAACCAAGCTACAATACACACATTTCAAGTGCTGACCAAAAGAATCGAGCGTATTAGATTACTAGCAGGCCAATTGAACTGGACTGAGAATATTTGGTTAGGCGTATCAGTAGAAAGCAGTGAATTTATTAATCGGGTCGAGCAGTTAAAGCAAGCACCGGCAAAAACTAAATTCATATCATTCGAACCGCTGATCGCCCCTATAATTTATTCAAACTATGAGGGCATTGATTGGGTGCTTGTGGGCGGTGAATCAGGCGGCAGAGCTAGGAAAGTAGAAAAAGAATGGGTTATAAGCATTCAAAAGAATTGTAAGCAGTATAATGTGCCGTTCTTTTTTAAACAATGGGGAAAACGAGAATTTAATCCTGATATATACGATCCCTCCACACATAAAGATCATCCTTTTTATGCAAAGGGAGGTTGTATGATTGATAACAAAGTTTATAGAGCATATCCAAATCAAAACTAATGGCATTACCAATCGACATTGACGGCCTGATCAACGTCCGGACCGTTGAATCAGTTAGGATCGAGTTTAAAAAAGGCTGGAATCCTTACAGCATTCTAAAATCAGTATGTGCGTTCGCCAATGATATCGACGAATATGGTGGCGGATTTATCGTTATCGGCATTGAAGAAAAAGATGGGAGTCCAATTTTACCACCTACTGGTTTAAGCCAGAATGCAATAGATACGATTCAACGAGAATTCTTCAAACTATGTCAAGATGATCTTAAAGAAAATTTATTTCCTGTAATAGAACCAATCTACTTTCAAGATAAATGGATAGTTGTCATAAGGGTAACTACAGGAGAACAGCGTCCGTATTATGCTGCTGATTCAGCGGGGAGAAATGCCCGAATGAAAATGTTTGTCAGGCACGGCGCGATCACCAAGGAAGCCAACCGCGATCAGGAAATTAGGTTGAGAGAATTAGCTGTTCATAAACATTTCGACGACAGGGTCAATCTGAAAGCATCAATCGGGGACATTGATATCGGATTAATCTTAGCTTATTTGCAGGATATTAATAGCCAATTGTTTACAGAAGCGCACGGCATGAGTTTGGAAGATTTGTGCTTAAAAATGCAAATAATCCGAGGGCCGAAAGAAAATCTAAAGCCTCTTAACGTTGGCTTACTACTATTCAATAAACAGCCTGAAACTTTTTTTGCAGGTTGCGTAACAAATTTGGTCGAATTTGATGACGAAGCTGGAACTCAAATTTCGGAAAAACAGTTTAAAGGACCTATACATATTCAAATTCGAAATATCCTTGAGTATTTAAATACTGCGGTGATCAAACAATATTTAAAAAAGGATGCTTCGAGAGCAGAATCAATTAGATTTTACAATTATCCTTATGCAGCGTTAGAAGAGGCCATCGTAAATGCGCTTTATCATAGAAGTTATGAAAACGAAAATCCGAATGAAATCAGAATATATAAGCAACCAGCTAAGCACCAAACCGGATTTGTCACTAACGATGGCCGCCGAATAGAGATATTAAGTTATCCGGGGCCACTGCCGCCGATAGATGAAAACGCGTTGGCAGCATTAAAAATCACAGCCAGAAATTATCGGAACGTAAAATTGGGCGATTGGCTAAAAAATATCAAGCTTGCCGAAAAATTTGCAACCGGAATACCAACTATTGTAGATGCTTTGTACGATAACGGCTCACCTAGGCCATTACTGTCCACAGATGCAGAAAGGTCGCATTTTTTGGTGGTCTTTCATATTCACCCCGACACACCAGTTGAAAGTAAAAAAGATGTTGCTGAATTCATCCCTATACATTTAACCAATATGCAGCAAAGGCTATTAGAAAAATTAATGGATGAACCCCTGAGTGACGCTGAATTGTTTTCAGCAGTCGATGGGTTAAACAAAGATGACATCGATTATTTATTAGCACAAATTTTGATACGCACCAAATATAAAAGTTCCGAATACATCTACTTTATCACAGAAACCGGCAGGCTTGCTTTGAAAAATTCATTTTAATACATTAAAATGAAAATCTTTAGATCTTAGTAAATTTCAATCGAAATAAATATTTACTTATGAAATTGTTTCTGATTTGCTCTCTAGACTTAGTCGAAGCTTAAGGCTAAAACGGCTCTAATATATCGTTATGACTGAAAATCCAACCGAAGCGGATGCATTAATCTCGGAATATTTCATGAAATATCCGGATAATTTTTATGAACAAATATTGTTGGGACCGATGACAGTAATTTATTCAGCGCGTAAAGAAAGTGGTTATGAGGGTTGGCAAAATTATTCCAATTTATTGATTGATAAGTTCGCGATTCACTCGCTGTCTTTTTTTCATCTTTCGCAGGGTATTGTAGAACGCAAAATGGATGATACGGTGCGGATGGGTAAAGGTTACGATGTGTTTAGCGTCAACGCACTATTTCGGGCGATGATGGAAACCTATATGGCCTTTCATTGGGTGTTTATTGCCCCTAATACTTTAGCGGAAAAAGAATTTCGCTTTTTGCTTTGGAAGCTCGACGGACTTTATGATAAACGTAAGTTCGAACTTAGCGAAGACGTCAAATTAGAGTCAGCAGATGTCCTGGCACATGATTTCTCGGAAACAGTGGATGTCTCCACAAGATTAATACAAAATAGCTTTTGTCAATCTTTACCGCCTGAAGAATTGGCTAAAGTCTTCAATCCGATTAAACATAAAGCAATTTGGCGGTATGAATTACAGGCTGGATCTAAGCTTAGACAGCTTAAAATTACGGAGTTGGTGCAAATGATCACACGAACTGAGGCGTTTTTAAATCTTTACCGATATTCTTCTATGTATACCCATTCCAATTATATTAGCGTGGACAAATTCCGTCAGATGCGTGGAAAGATGGTAAAAGATGAGTATGCGCAACCTTTGCTGCGACAGGCAATCCTTTTGACGTCTCTACTAATCGATGACTTATGCACGGACAACCATAACGCAGCACGCGCTTTTAGCGAACAACCTTTTTTTGTTCAGCGATTTATTATGCAAATGAGCGGTCATATTCGCAAAGTTCCTATTAGACCAGTGCGTTAATTCCCAATAAGATTTATTAAGAACGCTTAAATCTAATAATTTAAGGAGATAATGATATTTATCAAGAGTGAATTAGAACAAATAAAACCCCGATCCCAAACCGAGGATTTGTTCAAGACCGTAAGAGGTGGTACAATCTCTGAGGTCCTGATATTGTAAATCTGCAACTAAATTTGACCTTAAACAGCTTTAGTTCTACCAAACATCAAATAATACACACCCCTAATAACGGTGTATACTATTAGTAGATTTTTTTTGGCACAATTCGACAAGAAAATTTGTTGAATTGAAAAGAGAGTAGAAAAAGTAGTCGAAAAATAGAAGAAATAGAATAATTTAAAGTTTTTGATTATCAGTTAATTATACAATTTAAAAAATGATTTCTGACACAAGGATTTTCAGGCAAACATCAGACATAAATAAGTATTTGTAAATCAATTATTTATGAATAATATCTGCGACTTCCTAATTTTATTTGTCAATCTTTTGTATTTACTCAAAAAGAAATACCGCTATCCAATTTTCAGATAAATAAAATTGAAGCGAGCAAAGGACTGAAAATCCTTGCCTTGTTAGTTATCTGATTTTTTATAATAAAACCTATGTGTCAATTAGTTGTAATTATTATAAAAATTCGTTCCTTTCAACTTCTTATTTTTTCTTCAATTAATTAGATATAAACCCCTGTCGAGTTGATTTATATTTATTGATGAGGATTTTTAGTTATTTGGTAGGATGCTTTTATAGTAAACTCACTACCGCTTCTTGCACCTCGTCCACAATAGTCCAATCTTTATCCAAGTATATATCGACGGTCTTATGATAGTTGTCAACATGGTTTAAGGCCAAAGCTACATCGTCTTTACTCTTTCGGCATTTATTTCTGGCGATATTTCCAAAGCTGTGTCTGGCCCAATAAAAAGTAATTTCTGGTAACTTTTCAATATTGCGTGATATCTCTTTTAATCCCCGGTTAATGGCTCGATCCAGATTTTCACTATTGGTATATCGTTTACTCAATTTACCGATATATTTTTTCAAAATAGGTAATGCTTCGTCAATGATTTTAATACTAATAAAGGCTCTATCTTTTCTTCTGCTTTGTGTTTTTAATCTATTATATTCTACACGACCATCAACAATGTTTTCTGGTTTAAGATGATAAATATCAGCAGCATTCATCCCACACAAGTAAAAGGATAACAAAAACAAATCTCTACCAAGTTCAGATGTGCTATTGGGCTCCACTTTACTTTCGCTTATCAATTTGATTTGTTCTATTTTCAAATTTCTTTTTTTGGTGACAGGCGAGTCAATTATCTTATAGTTATCGAAAGGACAATGGGGTATTTTTATATCTTCTAATTGGGGATTATTAAAATGCTTCATTGCAGCTTTAAATAAGATCCGCAAATCTCTCATGTGATTGTGAATACCTCCATCTTGCATGCCAGCAACTGTCCTAGTAATCAATTTTTCTTTGTTTAGCCTGGTTATAACCCTTTCTTTTCGAAGGTATTTTTCGTACTCCATTAATTTCCGTTCAGTAATTTCCAAAGCAGACACCTTCTCCCTTTCAAAATAATCGATGAGACTAAAAATAACAGTTTTTAATGTTCGTGCTGATCCCTTTCGTCCGTTTTCTAAAAGGTTTTCGATGTATTCTTTACCAAATTTGATGAAATCAACGTCTTGATCAAGATCAATCAAAGCATTTTTTAAATCTTCGACTGTGTAAAAATCTAATGTTGAGCTTAATTGACCTATTGCAGCTCTGTATTTCCGAAGTCTCGGTTCAAAATGTTTATATACCGAAGCATCTGTTATATGTCGGTCTGACGATAGTTGATTACCAGAGAGGAAATAGTAAGTACGAAGAAAAACGCTCCGACCTTTGTGACTTATCCTTATCTTAACATTGTAAGTTCCGTCTTTCTTTTTGTGATTTTTAAGAATTGTGAGTGCGACTGTAGCCATTTTATAATTAGATAAAAAGCCCAAAAGTACTTGTCTAAGCGTTACTTGATAAAGGAATCCGGTATGCAAGTGCAACTATCGGGGAACCCGCATCATTATCTATCAATTCAATTCGAAGAAGAAAATTCTCAAGTGAACATTCAGATTTTGTATAAAGGAGAGTTAGAATGTTACTTTTATGAATTGGCAATGTAGATTGAAATATCATGATGCCTCATTTGATAAGTAAAACACCAAACTGTTTGTTAGTAAAATACAATTTTGTTCGATAGTAAAACACAAGGTTAAAAATGCGTCTAATTTCTACTAAATGAGATAGGCATATATAATGGGTGATAGATTCCTAAGATTTATTAAAGTTATTTGAGTAATCAAGGAAAACTTGACAACTGCAAATTAGAATCTGAACTTAATACGATTATTATATAAATACAGTGTTATATACTTTTCAATTATTCAACAGTTCGGAAAAACGAAACTGTTGGATTTTGCATAGACCAAAAGATCACAACCATCTGTAAATGTGTTACAAATGTGTTACAGCCAATTTTGATTTTCCAGAAATTTTCCCGTAAATTGGCCTCTGTAAATCAGAAACGCAGATTTTCGCCCAATATAAAATTGGTACCCAAAAGACTCATAATCTTTTGGTCCCTGGTTCGAGCCCAGGTGGGCGCACAGAGTACAAAACCCGCTTTTTACATACGTAGAGCGGGTTTTTTCGTCTTACACATGCGGGTTAGGATCACCTGCGGCACCGTGGCTGTTACATATTTGTTACGGGATTTACATAATTTTTTGGTGAACTTGACGCCCCCATGTAACAAATACGTAACGGGATTTGGCGTCATAATTACTGTAAATTATGGCTACGACCGTAAGTGCAAAAATTTATTCGCACCATGAAAAAGCCGACGGTACCTTTAATGTAAAGTACGTCGTGGATATAATTAATCAACCATAATCTCATGCTCGTTGGTTAAGAGGTACAATAAATAAATTGTGCCATTTCAGCAATCGAACCGATTAACGTTTTTGAATGCGGTTCAAGTTTTAATATTTAAAGCTGCGATTCTCCTCAAATCATCTATAAAGTGGTTCGAGAAGCACATATTTAGGTGCTTTGAAAACCAATGATTTACGCATGTTACAAGCCTTGGTGTCAGGTCATGGCTCTGAACTATTCTGACGTTAAATCATCATGTGATGTAGTGATGATGTACCTCAAAAAACTACATCATGTTAAAATACTATCAGTTGATGTACTGATGAAGCAACTGTAGATCAGTGTTTTCTCTTCTTTCTGTATAGGTTTGTGATGTCCGGAAGATGACCTCCCGGCTCGCCAGTTCAAACCTTTTAAACATTGATTTTTATGAAAGAAAAAATTTCTGACGGCCATTCCTATGGCCAAAATCCACCATTGAAATTAAGCGTGTTCTGCACATTATTTGTTGCACTTATGCTTCATGGTGCGCTTGTCCGTGCCCAAAGCGACACACTTGGCGTATTTACAGCCCACCGGGACATCGGCAACCCGAAAAACCCGGGCAATACCCAATATGACAAGGTAACGCATAGCTATATGCTCCGGGGTGGCGGTTATAACATCTGGTTTAACCGCGATGAGTTCCAATACGTGTATAAGACAATCAAAGGAGACTTTACAGCCACCGCGAACTTTACTTTTAAAGGCGACAAAGGCAACGGGCACCGTAAAACGGGCTGGATGCTTAGGGCATCCACGGATGAAAAGTCTATACACCTGAGCGCCGTTACCCATGGCGATGGTTTAACCGTTTTACAATGGAGGTCGAAAACAGGTGCTAATATGCTCGACCCCCAGGAAGAGATCTTTTTTCCCGAAAAAAAGTTTGAGGTAGTGCAGCTGCAGCGTATCGGTAAACGGGTGATTATGAGGGTAGGCCATGTTGGTGAGCCACTTAAAACGGTAGGGTCGCATATCATGCCCAATATGCCCGATGAGGCTTTGATTGGCCTGTTCATTTGTTCGCATGATCCTGAAGTCACCGAGGAGGCAACCGCCTGGGATGTACACCTGGACAATAATGCCGCTAAGCATCAATAAGCCGGATATCCCGGTTTGAAGAAATCAATTATTAACCATTGTCATTTTATTTTATGTATGATAAACTATTTTACTCAGCATGGAGAATGTGTTTTATTTTCCTCGGATTGTTTTTGAGCGCTGCTGTTTTTGCCCAAAGCAAAAGAACTGGCAAAGTGCTCAGCTTTGATGATAAATCGCCGGTCATCGGTGCTTCTGTCGCGATCAAGGGCTCAAGCCTTGGCACGGTAACGGATATTAAGGGCAGTTTTACCCTTACGCTTAAAGCTACCGATGTCCTGGTGGTGTCATATATTGGTTATGATACGCAGGAGTTTACCGTAGGAGAAGCCGCAACTCCTGTGATCAATCTGCACCCGGCATCGCGGTCATTAAATGAAGTTGTGGTTACAGGCTATAGCTCGCAACGGAAAAAGGATATTACCGGCGCAGTTGCGGTAGTTAATGTAACTAACCTGAAGGCCGTGCCCTCGGGTTCAACAGAATCTCTTTTACAGGGGCAGGCATCGGGTGTTACCGTTGTTAGTTCGGGAGCACCGGGCAGTGCCAGCAATATCAAGATCAGGGGTATTACTTCGGTAGGCAGTACAGATCCGTTGGTGATTGTTGACGGCACACCGGGTAGCCTTCATGATCTCAACGTTAATGACATTCAGTCCATACAGGTATTAAAGGATGCCGGCTCGGCAGCAATATACGGTGTGCGCGGGTCAAACGGTGTGGTTATTGTTACCACCAAAAAAGGGAAAGTTGGTACGCCTGTGATTACCTATGATGCTTATTATGGCACCCAGCGCCCCAATTCAAAAGGTTGGAATTTGGCCAACCCTACTGAAACGGCAAATGCCATTTGGCAGGAGTACAAAAATGACGGGCTTGCGCCTGTACATAAGCAATATGGCAGCGGTCCGGAGCCTGTGATACCTGATTATATTACACCAACCGCCGGCAAAAATGGTGATCCGAATACCAATCCCGATACCTATGCCCTGTATTCCAACCAGATTACCAAAGCCAATAAGCAGGGGACGGACTGGTTTCATGAAATATTTAAGCCCGCGCCTATGCAAAGCCATAGCCTGTCGGTAAGTGGCGGTACCGATAAGTCAGCATATTTATTCTCGCTGGGTTATCTTGATCAGCAGGGTACTTTAATTGAAACCATGCTGAAACGTTACTCCCTCCGGGTAAATACCAGCTATAAGGTAAAAGATCATATCCGCCTCGGCGAAAACCTTTACGCGTTTTACAAGCAAAATCCGGGCTATACTAATTTGCCCGGTGTTAACAGTACCAATGCTATCAACGCATCTTACAGGATCCCTAACATCATTCCGGTTTATGATATTATGGGTAATTATGCGGGAGCCGGTTCGCAAAGTTTAGGGAACGCGCCCAATCCGGTGGCCATTCAGCAGCGTACCAGAGATTACAAAAATGACGACTGGCAGATTTCGGGCAATGCCTATGCCGAGGTTGACTTTTTAAAGAAATTTACGGTCCGCAGCAGCTTTGGCGGTACTGTAGATTATTTTTATAACAATGCCTTTGTATTTACGGGCTACGAAAATGCCGAAAACAGCACTAACCCCAATAGCTATATTGAAAACTACGGTTTCAGTACCAGTTGGACATGGACAAATACCCTCAATTACAAAGATACCTTTGGCAAACACAGCATTAATGTGCTCATTGGCTCTGAGGCTATCAAAAATCTGGGCAATGCGGTTGGGGCTTCAAGGGGTAATTATTATTTAACCAATCCTAATAACCTTACGGTCGACCCTAATTTATGGACGCTGAATTTTGGCGAATCGGGTACGCAAACCAATGCGAATATTATCAACCCGGCCGGACAGCAAACGCCGTATCAGCTGGCTTTATATTCTTTATTCGGGCGGTTTGATTATAATTATAATGATAAATACCTGTTAAGCGGAACCCTGCGCCGTGACGGCGCTTCTGTATTTGCGACCAATAACAGGTACGGGGTTTTTCCGTCTGTTACCGGCGGCTGGCGCATCTCCGGCGAACAGTTTATGAAAAAGGTTGACTGGATCAACGACCTGAAAATCCGTGCGGGCTGGGGAAAACTGGGTTCTATCAGCAATATCAACTCTACCAATGCATTTACCTTATACGGGCAGGGCGCTGTACTATCCTATTATGATATTGCAGGGAGCAGCAATCACTCCACCCAGGGGCTTTACATCAGCCAGTTTGGCAATCCCAATACGAGCTGGGAAGAGGATATCATTACCAATATAGGCTTCGACGCGACTATCATTAAAAACAAGGTGGATATGTCTTTCGAGGTTTATAAAAAATCCATCAATGGTTTGTTGTTCCCTGCCGCCTTGCCATCAACGGCAGGAGGGGCGGCAGCACCCTTCATCAATGCCGGGAATATTGAAAATAAAGGGATTGATGCGGCAGTTACCTATCATGGTTCTATCGGCACCGATTTCAAAATGGATATTACAGGCACCTTCACTACTTACGATAATAAAGTGGTTAGCCTGCCAAAAGGAACGGCCTATCTTGACATAGGTTCGGGTGGCAGCTCAACCACCTATTCCAGATTACAGCCGGGCCACCCAGTCGGGGCATTTTTTGGTTACAAGGTTATCGGCATTTTTCAAAATGCCGCCGAGGTTAGTTCGGCTCCTACGCAGGATGCCGCTGCTCCCGGTCGTTTCAGGTACCAGGATGTTAACGGCGATGGTAAGATCGATGCCAGCGACAGGACTTTTTTTGGTAATCCCAACCCTAAGTTTACCAGTGGCCTGAATATCGGCGCATCCTATAAAAACTTCGATTTCCTGCTGTTCCTGTATGCATCTGTAGGTAATGATGTACTGAACATCGTCCGCTCCTCTACCGATTTTCCGCAGCAGTTTGATGTAGCTATCAGTAAAGATGCGGTGTATAACTCCTGGACACCTGACCGGCCCAATGCCAAAGTACCTATGCTTGAACGTTCCTCAAACTTTAGTAACACCACGTTTTCATCTTATTATGACGAAAACGGTTCATACCTGCGGTTTAAAACCATGGTGCTCGGTTATACTATCCCGGCCCTTAAGTTAAAAAGGATAGGGATCGAAAAGCTCAGGTTCTTTATTCAGGGCACTAATTTGTTCACCATAACCAAGTATTCGGGTCTTGATCCCGAACTGCCGGGCAGCAATACATCCAGTACCTTATTCGGCATTGACGGCGGGGCTTATCCGGCAAATCAAAAAACATATACGGCCGGTGTTAATATGTCATTTTAACCGGTGCGATAACAATAAAAAAACAGGATATGAAAACGAGATATAAAATTATTTTACCGTTCTGCTTTATCGGTCTGATCATTATTTATGGTTGTAAAAAAAGTTTCCTGGATAAGCAGCCTCTGGGCTCCCTGAGCTCTGAAAACGTAACCAGTTTAACAGGCGTCCAGGGACTGTTAATCGGCGCTTACTCTGTTCTGGATGGTGAGATTGGCCTTGCAAATTCTACGGGTTTCGCCTATGGCAGCGCCGGCTCAAACTGGGTTTACGGCAGCGTTTGTGCCGATGATTCCTACAAAGGCTCGACGCCTACAGATCAGCCCGACCTGGTTTTACTGCAAACCTGGTCGGTATCATCGGCTAATACCAGCTATGTGCAGCAAAAATGGCAAATGCTTTTTGACGGCATACAACGCAGCAATGAAGTATTGCGGGTTTTGCCCAATGTTAAGGATGTTTCTGATGCTGATGGTAAAGTAATTGCCGGCGAGGCGCGTTTTTTGAGGGCGTTTTACCACTTTGGCGGCAAAATAGTATTCAATAATTTTCCGTATGTGGATGAAAGCATCTCTGTGGCTAACAATAATCTGAATGTGCCCAACGTAGATAAAAGTGGCAAATTCATTGATATATGGCCTAATATTGAAAATGATCTGAAATTTGCCATTGATAATTTGCCCGAAGTGCAGCCGCAGCGGGGAAGGGCCAATAAATCAGCAGCTAAGGCGTTCCTGGCCAAGGTGTATATGTTCGAGCATCGCTATGCCGATGCCAAACCCCTGCTTGATCAGCTTATTAGCAGCGGGCAGACAGCCGGCGGCCAAAAATACGCGCTGGTAAACTTTGAGGATAATTTCAATGCTGCGACCAAAAACAGTGCGGAATCCGTTTTCGCTTACCAGGCCTCGGTTAACGATGGTTCACAGCTAAACGGCAATTATGGCGATGTGTTAAATTTCCCGAACGGACCCGGAGCGCCGGGTGGCTGCTGCGGATTCAATAATCCTTCATTTAACCTCGCCAATGCATTTAAAACGGATGCCAATGGTTTGCCGCTGCTGGATACATGGAATAATGGTGCCGTAGTGAGCGATTCTACCAATTTATATACCGGCAATCTCGACCCCAGGATTGACTGGACTATGGGCAGGCCCGGAGTACCCTATTTTGACTGGGGCCCAGATAGCAAACAGTGGATCCGTGACCCGGCCACAAATGGCGTGTTCAGCCCTAAGAAAAACGTATACGCCCAAAGCCAGGCCGGTACATATTCCTCAACCGAAACAGCTTTTTGGGGCGCTACCAGTATCGATGCCAACAATGTAAATTTTATAAGATTTGCTGACATCATACTATGGGACGCCGAATGTGAGGTGGAAATCGGGAGTCTTAACCAGGCCGAAGTATATGTAAACCAGATCAGGAACCGGGCTGCCGATCCTGCGGGCTGGGTATACGCCAGCGGAACCTATAACGCAGGTAATTCAAAGTATTCTTCGCAAACCAAACCGGCAGATAAGTACAAGGTGTCGGCTTATCCGACAGGCACTTTCGCTACACAAGGTCAGGCCTACGCCCGTAAAGCGGTACAGTTTGAACGCCGCCTTGAGCTGGCAATGGAAGGGCACCGCTTTTTTGATCTGCAGCGCTGGGATAATGGTACCGGAACTATGGCGCAAATTTTAAACGCCTATCAGCAGGTGGAAAAAAACCGGAACTCGTTTTATTATACCAACCCCACAGCGCAATTCCATAAAGGGATCAATGAGTATTTCCCTATACCGCAAAAACAAATTGACGTTGAAAACTCAACCGGGCAAGTTAATCTTAAACAAAACCCTGGTTATAATTAATAGCTTAGTAAGCGATTCAAAACAGGAAGAGGCTGCCTCTTCCTGTTTAATGTAAAACAGCAGCGTGTTAGTAATACCGGCCTATATATTGATTGTCAACGATGAGTTTTTTCAAGGCCGCAGGGTCAATAATACCTTCTTTAGCGTAAACAATTTTGCCGTTTGGTTCTACCAGCATGGTATAGGGCAGGGCTCCCTGCCATTTGGGATCGATAGCCTCAATGAGTTTATATTTATCATCCTTGTTGAATATAAAATTGGTTGCTGAAGCTTGCGATTGCTGAAGGAATTTTAATGCTTTGTTCATTTTCGCCGGGTCATCGGCGCTGATGGTTATCAGCTCAAAATCACGTTTACGGTACATCCTGTTCATGGTGATAAATTCCGGAAACTCGGTAGTACAGGGGCCGCACCAGGTTGCCCATACATTGATAAGCCTTAATTTGTCAGTTTTGTTACTTATCAGCTCTTTAATGCCGGCAACACCAATGGTGTCAATTTTTACGGGTTCTTTAGCCCACTCATCTTTGGCCCGCTGCTGCCAGTTTTCTTTTTCGGCCCATTTGATGGAGCAGCCAAAAACCTTGGTAGTACTAACATCTGGCATTTTATTGTTCAGGAGCTGATTGATGGCATTACGGGTATCCTGGGTATTGGGTGTTTTGGAGGGCTTTTCCACATCATCTATCCTGCCCGAAAAGCAAAGTTTTCGGGCTTTATCGAATATAAATACGTGTGGAGTGGCAATAGGGCCATAGGCTTTGGTAACTGCCTGGGTAGCGCCATCATATAAATAGGGGAAATTATAATGTTTGTCCGCTGCCCGTTTTTTCATCTCGGCAAATGAGTCGCTCATATCGGTGTAGCCGAGTTCATCAAGGCTGATGGCATTGGGATCGTTTGGCATAATAGCTACTACGGCAACGCCTTTAGTACTATAGTCTTTGGTGAGCTGAATGATCCTGTCTTCATAAGCCTGCGCGGTTGGGCAGTGGTTACAAGTGAAAATTATAACCAATACAGACGCATTTTTAAATGAGTTCAGGGTGTAAGCCTTGCCATCGACGCCAGGCAAATTGAAAGCCGGTGCCGCCGCTCCAATAGCCAGCGTCGGATGATCGCCGTCCGGCGATCTGAATGCACTCATAACTGCGCCTACAAGCAGCAAAAACACAACAGAGAGATAGCTTAACTTCATCATAATGATTTATAGTTTAATGAGATAAAAGGTTTCCTGGTAATTAGTTAAGTAAAATTAACATGATACTGCAAATTCCAAATACAGCTATATCCTATTTGTGCAAATGAAGTATAGGTGACGTAGTGAAATGTTGCTTAATGCTAACCAACCGGATCTTTTTTTAACGAAGACATTTCGGAAAAATAGTTGCCAAGGTTTATTTCGGTGGGCACCTGCAGCTTTTTACGCAGCCGGTACCTGCTTATTTCAACTCCCCGTACAGATATGTTCATGAGCTGTGCTATTTCCTTACTGGATAGGTTCATTCTTAAATAGGCGCAAAGCTTAAGCTCATGGGCGCTTAATGCCGGGTGGGCCTCTTTGACAGCCTTTAAGAAATCGCTGTGTGTGTTATCAAAATACTCGGCGAACTGATCCCATTCTTTATCCATTTTACTTTCCTGGTTCAGGATCCTGATCATCTTTTTTAATTCTTCGGATGGCATATCATCACTTGATTTGCGCAGGTGTACCAGCTCTTCCCTTATTTTGCCTAACAATTCGCTTTTTTGCAGCAGGTGCATAGCTACAGATGCCAGCTCGGAGTTTTTACCTAATATTTCTGATTCCAGCTTTTCATTTTTGAGGGCGATGATCTCTTTCTCTGACTTTTCCATTTCAAGCTGGTGCAGGTATTTTAATCGTTTTTGTTCTTCTTCATACTTTTGTTTCTGGCGAACGAATTTTCTTTTAAGCCATTTGTAAAACAAATAATTAAACACAATAAACAATATGCCGTATGTGCCGTAGGCCCAGGTGCTGCGATACCATGGTGGTAATATGATAAATGTGTAGCTTGTAAGCTCTGATTCGTCGCCCAGGTTGCTCCTTGCCTTAATTTGAAAGGTATACGTGCCCTCAGTCAGGTTGGTATAATCCCTTTCCGTTCGTCTTGACCAGGCTGACCATTCATGATCAAAGTTCTTTAATAAACAACTGTATTCAATATTTGATTGTTTTTGGAACGAAGGTGATGAGTACTCAAAATGCAGGGTATTTTGTTTGATGCGTAATTTTTTGACCTGGTTGTTAAAGGTTGTTATGTGATAGCCGCCGTTTAAAACACTGTCAATATCGCCCGATGCCTTTACCTGCCGTAGCAATACCCGCACCTGGCTTTTATTACTCTTGTATTTTTTATAATTTATATGGTAAAACCCCTTTTCGGCGCCCACGAATATGTTCTCGTCGTTTAAAGGATAGATATTCTCAAAGTCGCTCACCAATTTGCCGTTAAGTTCAGGGAAATAGATTAAACGAGGGGTGTGCCCTGAAAAATCAACTACGCCCAGCTTCTTTTCTTCGATAAACCAAATATTGCCACCGGTATCTTCTTTCAGATAACACAATGTTTTATTTTTAAAAATGGGTTCAAAATAGGCCGAGGGGTCAAAGCTGTCAGTGCGGGCGTTGTATTCATAGATACCTTTTTCAGTAGCCACAACCATTCGATTCCTGATATGAAAAAGACGGTTCCTCAGATCGGATGGTAAACCGTTCTTATGGCTGTATAATTTAGTATTAGGTTGGTTGGGCAGGCTAAGATCTATTTTATAGATCCCCTTATAAGTATGCGCCACCCATGCGGTGTGGTTTTGCACGATAACAAAACGGGATGATTCATTGAAATTTATTAACCTGTCCTGTGTAAAAGCATTGTTGTTATACCTGATCAGGTCGAGCCCGTTATAGCCACCCGCAACAATGGTTGATGATGGTAATACCTTATCGTAAGGAGTAAAGTTCCAGTAACCGAAGCGGGTGCTTATGGGATAGGCTTTTTTGTTTTTTATTTGAAAAGCGCCTTCATGATGTGCCAGTAACAAATTGTCGTTCACCTTAAAAAGTCCCCATGCAGATGCCTTAGTTCCGGGAACTGTTTTAAAAGCGCCGTTGATATTACTCAGGTCGGTATTGCCATCGACGGGTAACTGGTATAGCCAGTTTGAGGTGCCTACATATAAGGTATGATCAAACACAATAGAACTGTAACCGGCTCCTTCATTTAATTTTTCGGGATAGATATGTTTGATCGCACTGTTATAAGAATTAAAATCAATTCCGTCATCAAGGCCCATCCACAGGTTACGGTCTTTATCTAAAAACAAACTTAATACTGTGTTATTCTGCAGGCCCTCTTTACGGGTGAAATTTTGAAGTACCCGCCCGTGTTTATCAATAATGTATAAGCCTCCCATATGCGTACCGATGGCGATATGCCCGTCATCTATCATCCTGGCGCACATGATCTGCTGATCAAGGAAAGGGTTGGTATCTTTAAATTTAAAACGACTAACCGTTTCATGCGCTAAAAGAAACAGTCCTTTTTTTAGCGTGGTTATTAAGGTACTGTCTTTGCCTAAATACAGCAGGCCGGTGACGGCCAGGTCCTGCGGCAGCGATTTATTTATAGTCAGCGGTGCCCATTCGCCATTTGAAAATTGAAACAGGCCTCTTTTGGCATCCTGAGCTATGAGCTGGTTATTACAGGCCCCTAAAAACTGCCATTGTGAAACAGGCTGGTAGGCGGTGACCGATTTGCCGTCAAACTGAAAAATATTGTTTTGTGAACGGAAAAACATTTTGTCATCGAAGGATACAATATCCCAGATATCCTTAAATGACGTGATTTTTTCCGGCAGCAGGTCCTTTAATGAAGTAAATGCCAGGTTGCCATCTTTGTCGGGGAGGAAATAGCCCATCTCATTTTGCCCGCCTGCGTAGATCTTCCCATTTTCGCCAAGCGCGATTGACCTGATAATGGTTTTGTTGGGTAAAGGGTTAAGTTTCCAGTAGGTACCGTCAAAACTTAATAAGCCCTCGCTGTTGGCAAAATAAATGATGCCATTTTTATCCTGTACGATCCCCCTGTTTTGTAAGCCGCCATTGTAGTCGCTCCTGTAATAGGAAATAATATTTGGCAGCCCGATCGGGTTCTGGCTGTATGCAAAGCTGAATTTAAGCAGTATAAAAAATAATAACCATTTCTTTTTAAAACAAGTTCCCATTTTTCTCAAATAATGTAAAAAATATGCTTTTAAATAAGGTTTTCCATTTAAACAGCCTTCATGATGTAGTAATGAAGTATGCCAAAATTATACCGCTGCTGACGCAAAAATTAATTTTGACCCATAGTCAAACGGCAAATTAAGCCTGAATAATAATTAAAACAATTGGTTTGCTGGGGCTGATATGCCTTATGCATTTATCGTGGAAGTTAAATAAAGTTTTTAAAACACGAAACAATATACCTAATGAGAAAGGCCAATTCAGGTAAAACTATTAATACAATTTAATTCTGATCATGGGCTCGTATGCATGTTCCGGTAACACGAAATAAGGATGCGGCCTGTTGAACTAAAACTATCTATAATTCAAAAAAATGAAAAAAACGACACTGTTTCTATCTCTTCTATTCTCATTCAAATGTTTTTGCCAACCGTTTGAGCCGGTCAACAAAAATACATCTCCGGAAGCCAGAAAGCTTTTGAGCTATTTATATAGCATTAATGGCAAGTATATTTTATCGGGCGAGCACGGCGGCGGGAACCGTTTTTTAGATAGTGTAAAGTCATTGTCAGGAAAATACCCTGCACTTTGGGGGAGTGATTTTATTTGGTCGGGCCCTGCCGGTGGCGGCCAGCGTGTGGTTGACCAGGCCATCGTGAATTATAAAAAGGGTTATATCATAGCCCTGATGTGGCACCAGGGGCGCCCAATGGATAGCCCACCCTATGGTTTTAAACAAAGTGTTCAGGCAAAAATAACCAATGAAGAATGGACACAGATAACCACACCTAATACCGGGCTGAACAAAAAATGGCTTGCCCAGATTGATACGATCGCTATTTATTTGAAGCAATTGAAGGATGCCCATATCCCCGTATTGTGGAGGCCATATCATGAAATGAACGGCGTTTGGTTTTGGTGGGGGAACAGGCCTGGTAAAAACGGGATAGCGAAACTTTGGAAAATGATGTATGACCGATATGTCAATTATTACCATTTAGATAACCTGATATGGGTTTGGGGAGCTAACGGGCCCAGGGATTTGCCGGAGGACGAAGCATATGCCTATAAAGCATTCTATCCGGGTGCAGCATTTGTCGATATTCTGGGAACAGATATTTATCATGCTGATTACGAACAGAAAGATTACAACGAATTGCTGAAGCTGGCCAGGGGCAAATTAATTACGCTGAGTGAAGTTGGAGAACTGCCAAACGCCAGTGTATTGAAAGCGCAGCCTTTGTGGTCATGGTTTATGGTATGGACCAATTTTATATGGACAAATAATTCAAAATCTGCAGTAAGGGAAATTTACGAACGCCCCGGGACGATCTCATTGGGGGATCCGAATGATATCAAATATTGAGGCCTTGTCATTTTTCGGTTTGTGTCATTGAAGCTTAATGGCGCTTGTTGTTGGCAAAAAACAGGTGATAACGTATTTAATAGCCTGATGATGTAGTAATGAAGTAAGTCTAAATTAAACAGGATGTGTTCCGGAAATTAATTTTGAGCCATTACCAAACGATAAATACAGCCTGAATAGTAAAGCCTAAAAAGTTATTGCAGCGCATACAAACCCAATGCAATTACCGGGGCAGTGAATGAAATTTAAAAACACGAAACAACATACACAATGAGAAAAACCAATTTACGTAAAACTATTACTACAATTTGCCTTTCATTAGCAGGCTTGTGTGCCATGGCCCAACAACAATCCATAGGGATTTTTGAAGGGCAGCTTGATGTGGGTGCCAACACCAAACCAGGCTCTGGCGCTTATCTGCCTGGAAGCCGGCAGTACATTATATCAGGCGCGGGCTATAACATTTGGTTTGATCATGATGAGTTTCATTATGTGTACAAAAAAATAAAAGGTGACTTTATACTATATACCCGGGCCGAATTTGTTGGCTGGAACGGTGTGGAAGAACACCGTAAGGTGGGCTGGATGGTACGCAAATCCTTAGATGGAAATTCGGCCCAGGTAAATGCAGTTGAACACGGTGACGGGCTTACTTCATTGCAGTTCAGGAGAACCGCGGGTGCAACAACGGAGGAGATCAGGTCAAAAATAACCCATGCCAATATTATCCAGCTGGAAAGAAAAGGGAACACTTACACGATGCGTATGGCCAAATACGGCGAGCCTTTTGTTACCGAACAGGTAACGGACCTTGACCTGGGCGAAGAGGTGTATGTGGGGCTTTTTGTGGGATCACACAACCCGGATGTTGCCGAAACCGGCGTTTTCAGGGATGTGAAGATTACGGTGCCTTTTGCAGGCATAGCCGATCAGCGGACGCAAATGACCCTGGGCAGCGACCTTGAGCTGATGGAAGTTGCTACCGGTAACCGCGAAGTTATTTATTCGGTACCTTACTCCATACAAGCACCAAACTGGTTACCCGATAATAAAAGCCTTATTTTTAATGACAGTAAAGGGCTGTTGTATAATTTTGATCTGGCTTCGCGTACCCCGATTTTATTAAACACGGGTGATATTAAAAATAACAATAACGATCATGTGCTATCTTTTGATGGCAAGATGATAGGTTTAAGCAGCAATGTAAAGGAACTGGGCGGTTCAATTGTTTATACCGTTCCGGTTACCGGTGGAACGCCGAAACAAATTACGCCTAAAGGCCCTTCTTATCTGCACGGCTGGTCGCCCGATGGCAAAAGCCTTGTTTTTTGCGGCGAACGGGATGGCGAGTTTGATGTATATAAGGTGCCGGTGAATGGTGGAAAAGAGATCCGCCTTACAACTACCAAAGGCCTTGACGATGGCCCGGAATATACTCCCGACGGCAAGTATATCTATTTTAACTCCGTACGATCTGGCTTAATGCAGATCTGGAGGATGAAACCTGATGGAAGCGAACAGGAGCAGGTAACCACAGATGATTTTAATAACTGGTTTGCCCATATCTCGCCCGATGGCAAATGGATGGTATTCCTTTCATTCCTTAAAGATGAAGTTGAGCCCGGGATCCACCCTCCGTATAAGCATGTTTATATCAGGCTGATGCCGGTTGCAGGCGGTAAACCAAAGGTGCTCGCTTATGTTTATGGCGGGCAGGGTTCTATCAATACTCCTTCATGGTCGCCGGATGGTAAGCATATCGCCTTTATCAGTAATACCATTAAATAAAGATAAGTTTATGATATCAAATAATTATAACAGGCGCAAATTTCTTATGACTTCGGGCGCAGCAGCGGCCGGGATATTTTTAATACCGCAGTTACTTAAAGCCGCCGGTAAGCCAACCCGTAAAATAGGTATTCAGCTTTATACCCTGCGAAAAGAAATGATGGCAGATGCAACGGGTACTTTAACGATGCTTGCAAAAATGGGTTATAACGAAATAGAATCGGCCAAAAGCGAAAAAGGAAATTATTACGGCTTAAAACCTAAAGAGATAAAAAGTATTACTGCTGATCTGGGTATAAGCCTCATCAGCGGCCATGTACGTATTGACGGCGATTGGCAGCAATCTGTTGATGAAGCAGCAGAGGCCGGCCAGCCGTATCTGATCTGTTCCGTTCTGCCAAAAAACGGCCAAACGGTTGCTAATTATCAGCGTAGCGGTGATGCATTTTTAAAGGCCGCCGAGGTTTGTAAAAAATCAGGCATTACATTCGGTTATCACAACCACTCGTCGGAGTTTGAAAAGGATGGCCAGCAAACTTTGTATGATGTATTGCTTGACCATACCGACCCTAACCTGGTAAAAATGGAGCTTGATCTGGGTTGGGTAATCGCGGCAGGGGCCGATCCTCAATATTATTTTAACAAATATCCGGGACGTTTCCCTTTGTGGCATTTGAAAGATATGGATGCCAAAACCAAACAAAGCACCGAGTTTGGAAAGGGGAGTGTAAATATCAACGGCTTGTTTGATCATGTAAAGCAATCAGGACTGAAACACTTTTTTGTAGAACAGGAAGAATACAGCAGTTCGGCCCTGGAAAGCAGCAGGTATGATCTGGATTACCTTAAAAAATTAAAATATTTTGATTAGAAACGAAATGCGATACTTGTTTAATGAAACTTTTAGTTCCCTGATTGAGATTTAGTTGACTAATTGGGAAAGCACCCCGTTTGGGGTGCTTTTAGTAAAACCAAAGTAAAATAAGCCATGATAAAAAAGATAAACTCCTTTACACTACTGATACTGTTCATAACAGTAAGCCGGGCATTTGCTCAAAATAGCCCTCATGCAGATCATAACGCGCTGTATGTTAAAGACCTTGCCAAAAGTGCCGCATTTTATCGCAACGTGATGCAATTGCAGGAAATTCCCGAGCCTTTTCATGATGGAAAACATGTTTGGTTCCGGACGGGCGCACACAGCCAGCTGCATGTTATACAAGGGGCGGCCGAAGTTTTTGAGCATGATATCAATACACATTACGCTTATTCGGTACCTGACATTGCCGTATTTGCCAAACATCTTGATGAGCTGCATGTAAAGTATGGCAACTGGAAGGGCGATTCCAAATCGCCGCAGCTGAGGCCCGATGGTATTAAACAAGTTTATTTACAGGATCCGGATAATTTCTGGATAGAAGTAAATGATGATAAATTTTAAGTAAACCAATTAATTCAACAAACCTAATTTATAAAAACATGATCAACAGGCGTTCATTTATAAAAACTTCGGCGGCGCTTTCGGCAGGCTTGCTGATAAGCCCGCAATTATTTGCTTACGATAAAAAATATATTGGCCTGCAGTTATACACTGTACGTGATTATATGCAGAAAGATGCAGCTGCAACTTTAGCCAGGGTAGCCCAAATTGGTTACACCACAGTTGAGGGTGCTACATATACCGGCAGCGAAAAATTTTATGGTTTGGATCCCGCGGGTTTTGCCGCGCTGTTAAAACAAAATGGATTGGCAATGCCAAGCTGTCATTATCGTTTGGGCGAAGAGCAGGTAAACGGATCATCACAAAAAGGCACTATCCTGAACGATTGGGGCAGGGCAGTAGATGATGCAGCTGCTGCAGGTGTCAAGTACATGGTTTGTGCCTTTCTTTCGGTACCTGAACGCGGAACATTAGATCATTATAAAAAAATAGCCGATGATTTTAATAAAGCAGGCGAAACCTGTAAAAAAGCAGGTATCCAGCTTTGCTACCATAATCATGATTTTGAATTTATCCATGAGGATGGTAAGTATCCTTATGAAACGCTGCTGGCAAATACCGATAAACAATTGGTAAAAATGGAAATGGACCTGTACTGGGTAACTAAAGCCAACCAGGATCCTATAGAACTTATCAGTGAGCACCCGGGCCGTTTCCCTTTATGGCATATCAAGGACATGGATAATACGGCAAGCAAGATGTTTACGGAGGTTGGTAATGGTACTATTGATTTTAAAAAGATATTTAAACATGCCGGTAAAGCAGGCTTAAAATACTTTTTTGTGGAACAGGATAAATGTCCGGCCGATCCTTATGACAGCATTACCCAAAGTATAACTTATATTAAAAAGAACCTGGTTTAAACGCTTATGAAAAAAATATTTTTTTTACTCATGCTATTAAGTGCCGTTACAGGCATGAGCTATGGACAGCAAACTAATAAATGGCATTATCTTTTTGACGGTAAATCAGTAACTGAACTACGTGGTTACAAGATGGATACATTTCCATCTGAAGCATGGAAAATTGAGAATGGAGCTTTGGTGGCTCAAACCGGTGTGCCCAATGTTGATTTCCTGACAAAAGAAACCTATACCAATTTCGACCTTACATTGGAGTGGGCGGTATCTAAAGCCGGCAATAGCGGCATTTTTTATAATGTGCTCGAAAACTCCAGCCATGAATCAGGCAATGGCAACAGCCCTAACTGGCTGGATAATTTTGAGATGCAGCTATTGGACGATATTGATTTTAATGATCATGAACCAAGGCGCTCTGCCGGATCATTATATGATTTGATAGCGCCGCAAAATAAACAGCTTAAACCCGTTGGTGAATTTAATACGGCGAGGTTATTGGTTGATCATGGCCATGTGGAGCAATGGATCAATGGCCGGAAAGTGGTTGAGTATGAGCTTGGCTCTGCAGCCCTGAATGATTTGATTGGCCGCAGTAAATATAAGAGCAATCCCAATTTTGCCAAATCAACCAGCGGGCACATTATGTTTCAGCATCATGGGCAAAAAGTGTGGCTGAAAAATATCAAGATAAAGCGTTTGTAAAGCTTTCTCATATTACATGAAGCGCCGGTCAAAGATACCGGCGCTTCATGTAATATGCAAAGAGATGTTGATAGCTTAAGTCCGGGCTAATTGAGCTAAGCTCACATTTGCTACCATACTGCAGGCGACAGCCTCTCTTTGTACGGCGACCATTCCGGATGGGAATGTTGAGATATATTTTCGATACTTACATTTATTTAACCGGGCTATGTGTTGCTGCATCAATGATCAGCCTTGCCACCTCTTCCGGATGAGATTCATAAACAGAATGACTGGCTCCTTCAACCTCTACAACGGTGCTCTTTGCGCGTTTGGCGTACATGCGTTCCAAGTCCGGGTTGATGATACGGTCTGATTTGGCTACCATATACCAGCTGGGTTTTACCCTCCAGGCCGGGTTTTGAATAACTGCGTGGAATACGGCATCAGCTGCGGGCATTTGGGCATTGGCTGTAAACTCAGCTACCGCTTTGGGCAGGTCGGCAGCAAAATCGGGATAAAAGCTTTCCGGTGCGATATAGTCAAATCCATCGGTGCCTTTCTGCAAAGATTTATAGGCCGATGGGTATAGTTTACCGTTACCTCCTTCGCTCTCGCCGTTGTCGGGTGCGTGGGCTGCAATGTAGACCAGCCCGGCTACATGGTCATCATTTCCGGCTACGGTGATAATAGCCCCACCATAACTATGGCCTACCAGGATACATGGGCCATCCTGCATACTGAGCACCCTTTTAACCGCTGCCACATCAATGTCGAAGGATGTTAATGGCTGCTGGGTCACGCTAACGTGATACCCCTTTTTTACAAGGATGTCGTAAACGGGTTTCCAGCCGGAGCCGTCAACAAAAGCGCCGTGTACGAGTACGATGTTTTTGATGCCTGCAGGTTGCTGGGCAACCGTATTGCCGCAATAGCAAACTGAAAGAAAGAGGATTGCATAAAACAAGCAGATCCTGTTTTTAAAGATTGAATTTTTCATGATAACAGTTCTTAAATTAAAAAATACATTTTGAACAGGTTTGTAATAAGGCCCGCGCTTTAAATCTTAAGTCCGCCGAATATGCTCAGCATCATCACTGTAAGGACGATTGCTGTGATCAGGATATACATCTTGTCTTTTTCCAGCACAAATCCGAGCAGGGAAAATGCAATCCGTAAAATAGGGGTGGCAACCAATACTACAACACCAAACTGGATGATCCCCCCGGCGCGCATCGCTGCCATTCCGGACAAGATCTCTCCTAAACTGGTAAAACCGCCCTTTGTGCCTGCAAAATGGTGGTAGGGGGGCAAGGGCAACTGCCCGGATTGGCTTAAGTAAAGTACCCCGCCAGCCAGTACGATCAGGCTGGAAATGATCACGCCGTATCTTAACTGTAAGCCGATAAGCTGTTCGATATCCTTATCGGCAAGGAAATGTTTTGAAATTAAATTTTTCATGATTGACCGGTTGAATTTTTAAAACTGGTGATTGTAGCCGTTGTAGATCATCTCGATGGCAACAAAGGAGATGGCCAGGCAAAAAATGTATTTTAATACTTTGGGGTCCAGGCGGGTTAATAGCTTTGAGCCGGTAAATGCGCCGCCCAAAACACCCAGTACAACCGGGAATGCAATGCCGGGGTCCATATAACCACGTTGCAGGTAAACCACCGCGCTCGCAGCAGCAGTTACGCCGATCATGAAATTACTGGTGGTGGTGCTAACTTTAAAGGGGATGTGCATAGTTGAATCCATAGCCAATACTTTAAGAGCGCCGGAGCCAATGCCCAGTAAACCGGACATGATGCCCGCAAGCGTCATGATCGAGAAGCCGGCGCCTACATTTTTTAACTGGTATTTCACTTCTCCCTCTTTAGTAGGATAACTGCTGTTAAGCTTAAGTTTCAGGGATAGGGCGCTTCCGCTGGTCAATGCTTGCTGGTTCTTTTTACGGATGGTCATTGCTGCCGAAAAAAGCAGGATCGCGCCGAAAAGAATAGCTATGGTATTGGTAGGCGTATATACGGCGATCACCGCACCTGCAACTGCGCCTACGGTAGTCGCAATTTCCAGGAACATGCCCAGGCGGATATTGGTTATGCCTTCCTTTACATAGGCACTGGCTGCACCCGATGAATTAGCAATAGAGGCCAGCAAGGCCGCGCCAATGGCGTACCGGATATCAACTTGAAAAACAAGTGTAAGCAGTGGTATTACCACTACGCCTCCGCCTAATCCGGTAAGGGAGCCCACCAGGCCGGCAAGGTAAGCGCCGGCCAATAATATTAAAGTGAATGTGAGAATAGTCATGATAGTTGAATTAATAATTATGATCCAGGATATTCCGGATGAGTTCCTGGGCTTGTTTTTTTCTTTTGGTTTTAATGGCATGTAAAAGTTCTGCATGCAGGTGATGGCTCATAGCAAAATGCCCGATGCCCTGTGCTTCGCGTTTGGAAAAAAAGGTACGGATAGTATGGGTGAAATTTTGATAGAGAGAAGCCAGCACCTTATTATGGGATGCATTGGCTATAGCCAGGTGGAAGGCGATATCGGCATTGGTGCAGGCCGGCCTGTCCTCTGCGATGATTGCCAGTTTCCTGAGCGTAAGGTGTTTTTCAATTTCTTCCAACTCTGCCTGTGTATGATTTTCTACCGCAAGCCTCACAATCTCTTCCTCCAGTAATTTCCTCACGGCATTGATCTCGTCGAAATCGGCCACGCGTAACTTCTCGGCCATGTTCTCTTCCGGCAGTACTTCGTTAACAAAAGTGCCTGAACCTTGCCGAACTTTCAGAATACCGGCCATTGCCAGGCTTTTGATCGCCTCGCGGATACTTGACCGGCCAACTTCATAAACTTTCATCAACTCAGGCTCGGCCGGTATTTTTTCTCCAGCCTTATATTTTCCGTCAAGTATATCCTGCCTGATCTTTGCGGAAACCTGATCTGATAATTTTTGATTTTTCATTGATGTCAATTATGGTACAAACATACGATGTTTTAATTTAAACATCAGATGTTTGGAAGATGTTTTTATAATTTGACACTTATATTATAGAAGTTTGTACGAGATATGGAAGCTAATAATTGCTCGTCTGACTGCAATTAATTGTAAGGTAACCGGAAAGTGACGGGGGCGATCCCTATCATTTCCCGGCCGTTTTTTGGCTGCATTATGTTTGCCGAAACGATCTCGACGGCGCTGACGCCGACAATTCTCATTCAGTCAATGCATCCTGATAGGTCTTTTGGGCTTTTTCTTCCACCTTAATTCATGATTCCAATTGAAGTTTTACCTATCTTAAATCTACTTTCAGAACACGGTGATTGGACGTCAGATAAAGGTTTTTTTCATCAGCAGAAAGACTGCAATTGGATACTACATCATTAAATATCATTTTGCCAAGTAATTTACCGTTCCTGTTAAATATCCATAGACCTCCGGGCCCGGAAGCAAATACGTTGCCTTTTTTATCAATCTTCATCCCATCGGGCATGCCTGCGGCTTTTTTGGTGGCCGCATTAGCGCTGTAAAATATCCGGCCATGGGTAAACAAGCCATTTTTATCCAGATCATAAGCATACCAGTAGGCTTTTCCCTGATCAGAATTGGAGATCAGTATGGTTTTCCCTCCGGGGAAAAAAGCGATGCCATTTGGTCGTGTAAGTGTATCGGTAAGCAGGGTAATTTTGCCATTGGCCGAAATTCTATAAACGCCCTGGTATTTGGCTTCTTTCAGGGGATCATCTACGTTTTTTTCAAGACCGTAAGGAGGGTCGGTAAAATAGATATCACCGTTAGCCAAAAAAGCGAGATCATTAGGGCTGTCAAATTTTTTTCCATGGTAGCCGGCGGCCAGTTTTATGAATTTTGCTTTTGGCTTATCCAAAGGAGCATCCATTATAGATACCGCCCTGTCGCCATCCTGGCATATAATCAATTGCCCTTTTATATTTAAACCCAAACCATTTGAACCTAACTCCCCGCCACGCGGTATTTTGCCGGTATAACCCGAAGGTGAAAGATAGATCTCTTTGCCCTTTTCTTTGGTCCATTTATAAATGACGTTCTTTTTAACATCTGAGAACAGGAACATTTTATATCGTTCTATCCATACAGGCCCTTCGCTCCATATAAAACCATCGGCTAAAATCTCGGCCTTCGCGGTTTTACTTACTAAAGTGCTAAACTGCGGATCAAGCTTTTCGATTGTCATTAATGGTTTTGCAGCCTGTGCATAGCCCTCGGTAACTCCGCTTATTAAAATGCCCAGTGCAACCGGTAAAAATTTATTCCAGGTTATCATAATTGGTATTTTGGTTTAAAGTTTATCTAAGTTAATGCAAAATCACCGATAGATTGCCCGGAACAAGCTGATCGCCGATTGCTTTTATTAAAACTTTTCCGGGTTTATCCATCCCCATTATCAATGCAGGCGCTATTCCGGCTTCTGCATTGCCGGTTTTGTCACCAATAATCTTCGCGCTGCCATCAACCGAAAATTTCACGAGGTTTGTGGCATCACAAACCGTTATCCCGTTTATATCGGTTACATAAGCATACACAAATAACGCATCATTAGTTCCCGCTTTAAAGGGTTTGCCGCTGTAATCTGCCTTTAATACAATTTTGTAAGGTTTACCCGGCGTAGCCGATGTTGAAGTAATTACTTCCCGCCCGTTAATATATCCTGTTGCCTGTAAACTACCCGGCTGATATTTGGCAACCTTAAAGGTAAATGGCGGATGCTTTAAATTATTGGTGTTTATCCCGGTATCCGGTTTTTGCCTGGCAATGAGGGTTCCGTTTAATTTCACTTCAACCTCATCGCAATTGCTGTAAATTTTAACAACCTTATCTGTTGGGTCATTCCAGTAATTGGCTATGAAGAGCATCGGCCGGCTTTCATCAGTATTACGTTGACTCGCATAAAAATAGTAAGAGAATTTGGGGATCCTGAAAATATCCATTACTCCCGATGTTTCAAGGTCAGTGGCATAGCCTCTTTTATAATCGAAAATCAACCAGTTAACGTCGCCCACGATATTGCCGTTAAAATTGTCATTATGTGCTTCCTGGTAATTAAGGGCCTGTTGCAATAAACGTTCCTGCCCGTAACCACGCACCTGCCTTGACGATTTTTCTTCCTTGGTTAAGTTTTGGTATTCTGTTTGATTAAATCCGGCATTTTGTGCATAATATTCCCAATCGCCATACTCCGCAATGAGCAATGGTTTATTTTTATTGTATTTTTTCCAGTAATCAGGCGCTTTTAAATGTTGGCGGGCAGGGTTAAAAACATCAAATGCATAATCTTTCCAGCCGGTTGAAAAAACATCTTTAAACGGAAGCTCGCGGTGTACTATACTGTTTGCAGTATCCATATAAGGATTGCTCATATCGGTTTCATTTAAGGATGCCTCCCATAAAACGATAGCCGCATGGTTACGGTCGCGACGGATCATATCGCGGATATTCTGAAAGCTGTTTTCCTGAAAGGTGAGGCCTCCAAAAAACTGCCATCCTGGTATGGCATCCATTACCAGGATGCCCAGCTCATCGCAGGCATCCAGGAAAGCGGGCGATGGGGGATAATGAGAGCACCTTACAAAATTATAACCTGCGTTTTTTATCTTCCAGGCATCCCTGTATTGCGCATTATTTGAGAGGGCATAACCGATATATGGATATTCCTGGTGGCGGTTAGTGCCAACAATCTTAAATTTTTCGCCATTCAGATAAAAACCACTTGCCTCAAACTTAAAGGTCTTTATGCCGGTATTAAATGTTTGTTCGTCAATGATTTTTCCGTTTTCTAAAACCTGAACCTGTACACTGTATAGTTCAGGGTGTGACGGCGACCATAGTTTTGGAGAATTGACCGTTAAATTTTGCGTAAAAGATCCAAAGGAATTGGGTTTTAACAATTGCTTACCGGCCAGCGATGTAGCAACTGTTTTGCCTGTTTTATCCTTGAGGTTAATTTTTACACTTACTGTTTTTTGCTGATCAAAGTCATTATTAACCTCTGTTTTAACAATCAGTTTTGCCTGTTTATCGCTTACCTCTTCGTCATGCAACAAAATGCCTCCGCCGTTTTCATGACCGGCCTGTACCGCATCACTGATATAGATCTTATTTTTAATGATTAGCCAGGCATCACGGTAAATCCCTCCGTAGTAATTATAATCGAGGTCTTTTATTGGTTTTGCCGGCGGAATATCCGGATTGTCCTGATTGTTTAATTTAACCAGGATACAATTTGATTTGCCAAATAATACATTGTCTGAAATATCAATGTAAAATGGCAAAAAGCCTCCCAGGTGTTTATATATATGTTTGCCGTTGAGATAAACATCTGCCTCGTGCATGGCGGCATCAAATTTAATAGCGATATGTTTACCTTTATTTACAGTTGGTATAGTAAAATACTTGCGATAAAAGCAAGTGCCCTGCCATTGTTCCTTAACTTTTTTAACAGGTTCAATATGAGCTGTATGGGGCAATGATATTTTCTCCCAGTTAACGTTTGGAGTGCTGATATTACTCAGTAACCGGGCCGAATTTGTTGTATCAATATCTTTTACAAACTCCCAGTTAGCATTAAAGCTCGTGGTTGATGAAATTTTTAGTTGTGCTTTAATTTTTATTAAACAGCTTATGATTAGTAATATACAAAGTAGTAGCTTTTTCATTTAAAGGGGATAAAACTTAGTGAACGTTATATTTCCGGGCGATAACAGGATAGACTTCAAGAAATGCATTGGCCTTGCCTTGTTTGTCAAAAACAGATTCCCAGGTACTCAAGGGCTCCCATATAAAGGTGCCAAGTGCCCTGTTTCCGGGGACAGAAAATGCGATATCATTAACCTGCTGCTTTAATTGTGAATACTCCGCAACCATTACATACTTTTTATAAGTTGCTGCAAGGTTGTTCACATTAGCCTGAAGATCTTTTAAAGTACCATGCCATTTGGGATAATAAGATAGCCCGATAACATCAAAAGGAACATTGCGTTTCAGCATATTATCTAAAAAGAAATGGGCTTCCTCGTTTTGGCCGCCCAGCGCAATGTGGATCATGATCTTTGTTGCCGGGTTAACTGTTTTTACTGCACTAACGCCTGCGTAAATTAAATTTGCCAGGCTATCCAGGTTGTTGATCTCCCCATACGGCCATACCATGCCATGGTTTATCTCGTTTCCTACCTGTACCATATCGGGTACTGTACCCTGGTTTTTCAAGGTTTGCATTACGGTTTTTGTGTAATTAAATAATGAGTCCTTAAGTGCAGGGAAATCGAGTTTACTCCAAACCGCAGGAACATCCTGGCGTTGCGGATCGGCCCAGGTGTCAGAATAATGAAAATCAAGCAAAAACTTTAGTCCGGCAGCTTTTATCCGTTTGGCCATTTGCATGGTGTGCTGCAGGTCGCAAAATCCCTTATTTGGCGAATAGCCTTTGGTAACTTCAGGGTGGTTAAAAATGCGTAACCGGATGTAGTTGAAGCCATTCTCCTTTAAAATTTCAATCGCATCTTTTTGCTGACTGTCTTTATCATAAAATTTCATCCCGCGGGCTTCCAGCTGCGGCAAAAAAGAAATGTCGGCGCCTATTATTTTATAATCAATCGTTCCTTTACCCGCAACCGGAGTTCCGGTTGTAACGGGATGGGGGATACCTGGCTGCACGGTATGTATTTCGGTAGAGCCGGTGATCAGGCTATCTGCCATGGCATCAAACTTAACTACGTCTTTGTTTTTGCCAGCCTGCAGCACTATGCTCAGCTTTCCGTCAATTAGCTTTTCCTGAAAAGATGTCATATCATTTGCAGGAACGCTTTTATTGTTTGCACTGATCACAGCGGCATCCCCTGTAATTTTTATGCGGATAACGTTATCGGCGCTGCTAACTTCAATCCCCTGTTTATCAATCACACTTATGTTGATTAAAGCCCTGTCTTTACCGTTGGCTATCATGGTTGTTTTGTAGGGGGTAACCACTATCTCTGCAGGCTTACCGCTTTGCGCCCTGGCAAAAGGGGAGCAGGATATTGAAAATATCAGGAGTGAAAAGAAAATCTTAGTCATGGTGTTAAAACTTTTGAAGAAGTGTTAATAGAGGCCTGGCAAAAGCTGCAATCGGCCTTTGCTATAATTATCTGGTTATTGCTTAATGTTGTACTTTTTGTTAATTGCAGGGTAAATATTCATTAACGAATCAATGATATTACCGCTCCGGTCAAAAGCTGGTTCGCCTGTATTAATGGGTTCCCAGATAAATGTGCCTTTTAATTTATTGCCGGGTAACGAAAATGCAATGTCATTTACTTCCTGCTTATGCCGCGTATATTCGGCAACTATTACATCCTGTTTGTAACGAGTAGTCAGATCAGTGAGGTTTCGTTTTAAGCTATCAGGTGTATGATGCCATTCCGGGTAATAGGATTCGCCGATAATGTCAAATTTTACACCGCGTTTAAGCATGTTATCAAGAAAGTACCTTGATTCGCCGTTTTGGCCGCCGCAAGCTATATGGAGCATTATTTTGACAGATTTATCAACTGACCTGACACCATCAATACCCGCTTTAAAAAAAGCGGCCAGCGTATCCAGGTTTTTGCTTTGGCCGTCGGGCCACAACATGCCGTGGTTTATCTCGTTACCCACTTGCACCATATCAGGTATAGTGCCCTGAACTTTTAGGGCCAGCAGCGTGTTTTTTGTAAAAGCTTTAAGAGAATCCTGTAACTGCTGAAAATTGGCTGATTTCCATGCAGCGGGCTTATGCTGTTTCCCCGGGTCGGCCCAGTTATCACTGTAATGAAAATCAAGTAAAAACCCCATGCCTGCACCTTTAATCCTTAACGCCATTTTTTTTGTATTCTCCAGGTCACAGAACCCTTTTTTAGAATAACCGCTATCGGCTGCAGGGTTATTAAAAAGACGTAGCCTGATGTAATTAAACCCGTGATCTTTAAGTATTTGTAGCATATCTTTTTCTGTGCCTTTATCATAAAACTTGCGCCCCGAAGCCTCCAGCTGCGGAAGAAATGAAATGTCGGCACCTAAGATTTTATAAAAATTTACGCGTTTGTTCTTACCAGATATCGAGTCAAAACTCATAAGCATATTGATGCTTAAAATACAGGACAGGATAGCGGCTGCGTTGTAGGTAATTTTTAATGCTTTATTTTTCTTCATATTCGGGGTCATTTAAGGTCTTCAAAGGCCATTATTTCAACAGTCTGTTTTTGCGCTTGTACAGTTAGCGATACTGCTTTTAAGCCATCAGCCCGGGCTTCAATGGTGATATTTCCTGGTTTGCGGCCCGCTTGCACTACTGCATACACATGCCCTTTAAAAGCTTTTCGATTGCTTAATTTAAATGAATTGTCATCCTGCTGATTGCCATTATCAACGCCCAACAGTTTTCCATTATCACTCACTGTAAAATTTACCTGGTTTGCGGCATCAGGTACGATATTGCCCTGCTCATCTACCACCTCGGCATATATAAGGGCCACATCTTTTCCATCGGCTTGTACAATATTGGTATCGGCGGTTAATTTTAGTGCCGATGGCTTGCCTGCGGTGGGCATTTCGGCAATAATTACTTCTTTGCCGTCTTTTTTACCAATGGCTTTGATAGTGCCCGGTTCATATGCTACATCCCATGACAAATGCAGATCGGCAGTAGTGATATTCACTTCGGGCCTGTCATATTTGTTCCATTTGCCCGAATTGCCTTGTCTCGGAAATTCCTGCACCTTTATCCCATACGACTTACCATTAACAAACAGTTCAACCGTATCACAATTGGTGTAGGCTAAAACCGGGATGATCTGCCCTTCTCGCCCCTGCCAGTTCCAGCGGGGGAAAAGGTGTAATACGGGTTTATTTGTCCATTGGCTCTGGTAAAAATAATAACCATCCTTTGGCCGGTTAGTCATGTCGATCTCGCCGGAAGATGAGCCTTTACCCGGCCAGCGGGCTTCGCCCAAATAATCGATACCAGTCCACATAAAATCGCCGATCACATAATCATGAACCGATACAAATTTCCAAAGCTGTTCTGTACGCACCATTCCGGACAGATAATTTGCATGCACCTTTTTCACATCTGTACCTAAAGAATATTCTGCCGGATTTCTTAATGATTCGCTTTCTGTACCAATCATTTTCCATTGCGGGTGATCATAACGGTCGATGGAGTAAAACAGCTCCCTGCGTTCATGCCAGCGGTCAACATAATTATAGCCTACAATATCTTCAGCCTCCATAAAAGCAAGTTTGGTCGAATTGCCGTCTGCCGCTATATCATCGTTGGCAGTGGTAACCGGCCTTGTAGGGTCTTCTTTATGAAAAGTGTTTAACAAACCTTTTAATAATTCAACACCTCTGTCACTGGTTTGGTCGGGGATTTCATTTCCCGCACTCCATAATACAATCGACGGGTGGTTGCGGTCTCGGTGGATCTGGTCGGTCAGGTCAATCTGCGACCATTCATCGAAATATAAGTGATAGTCATTAATTACTTTTCCGCTTTCCCAGGCATCAAAAGCTTCGTCCATTACCAGGAACCCCATTTTATCACACAGGTCCAACAGCTCCGGGGCAACCGGGTTATGCGAGGTGCGGATGGCATTACACCCCATGTTTTTTAATAATTTTAGCCGGGTCTCCCATATTTTTATGGGCACGGCAGCGCCAACGCAGCCGCCGTCATGATGCAGGCAAACACCATTCATTTTTAATCTTTTGCCATTGAGCAAAAAACCGTTTACTGCATTGTATGCTATTTCACGGATCCCGAAGGTGCTTTTAAACTCGTCAATGATTTTTCCACCTTTTTTAATAACAGAATGCATGGTATACAGCTGCGGCGTATCAACAGACCATAAAGCAGGTGAACTAACTTTTAGCTGTTGTTCAAAGACATTGGTTGCTTTAGCGCCAAGTGAAACAGGGACGTTGGCAGAGACCAATGCCTGCCCGTTTTGATCATACACGGTTGACGTTAGAGTAGCACCGCTAACTGGTTGTCCACTATTTTCGATGTTTGTTTTTATTGATACGATGGCCGAGTCAGCATTTACATGCGGTGTGGTAATGTAGGTTCCCCATTGTGCAATATGCAGGGGATTGGTAATATTAAGCCAAACATGCCGGTAAATGCCCGAACCGGAATACCATCGTGAATTAGGTTGCTTTGAATTGTCAACCCTTACTGCAATGGTGTTTTTTCCGGGTAAAAGATAAGGCGTAAGATCATATACAAAACTGATATAACCGTTTGGCCTTTTCCCAAGGTAATGGTTATTTATCCATACTTCGCTGTTCATATAAACACCATCAAACTGGATATTTACCTCTTTGCCTTTAACAGTAGCGGGCAAAGTAAATTGCTTGCGGTACCAGCCAATGCCGGTTGGCAGGTAGCCTCCTCCACCGCCTGTAGGAGCATCTTTTTGAAATTCCCCTTCAATACTCCAGTCATGCGGCAAATCTAATAACCGCCAGGAGTTATCATTAAAATCGGCTGTCGAGGCATTTTTATCATCTCCTAACAAAAACTTCCAGTTACGGTCCATCAATAAATGATAGCGGCCCGGCTGAGGTTTGGCCTGTGCAATATTGCTTATCATTAAAAACAGCAGGATGCCGAAAAAAATATTTTTCATAGTTATCAATTTTCCAGCCATACCGATTCTATTTCTATACTATAAGGTTTATTAAGCTGATCGGCGGTGAGATCGTCAACTGTAGTGATCTCCAGCTTATCAAATTGGGGGATACTTAAGCCGCTAAAAGAGCCGGCCTTAAACCATAATGACTGAAAACCTGGATAAGGCCTTGGTACCATCAGGTTGGAATCGGGCTTAAATGCTGACAGCGGTATTTCTATATTTTTGTACTGATCACCCATAGCGATGTAGGCCGCGTATGCTGATGCATCTTTATTTATTAATGCCACACGAAGCTTACCGTTTTGGCCGGTTTGCATCCGTGCCCTTATCACCATTTTGCCATAGGATGCAACTTCGGGCAGGCGGTCTTTTATTTTGTCGCCTATATAAAGCTGAAAGCCCATTTCCTGATTTCTCCTGATGGCCGCGGTTGCCGCTTTAAAGGCCAACTGACCCGTTGTTTCCCCGCTGATGTACTGAACACCACCGCTACGGCCCGGACCTGAAAAGTATGTGTTCGCATTTTCCCGGTCGGTTGTTGCATTAAACAAGCTTAAATTTCCCAAAGGCGCGGCCACAAAAGTTTGCCAACTTTCGGTATTCAGGTAATTCCATGAAGCAGGGGCGCCTTCATGCCCTCCGGGAAAAGACAGGTATTTATCACCCTGCTGTATCAGGATATGGTAATTTAACATGCCCGATGTTATCTGTGCGGCAGGGATAGTTGCGCTATAATCATAAGGTGTACTCTTTTCCATAACTATAGCAGCCGGCCAACCGAAAGGCTTATTCACCATCAGGGTTACTTTTGCATCCGGATCAATATTGATGATTTTTGCTTTTATTGTAAATTCCTTTCCGGCGCTGATCTCGGTAGCAGGAATATGCCGAACAAACGGATCTTTACTGAAAGGCTGGGGGGCAACAAACTCGTTGAGGCCAATAGCACCCATAGTTTTTTCACTTTTAAGGTTTGTTATTGAACTGCCCTTTACAAACAATAAGTAAGTACCTGGTTTTATTGTGAATGAACCGTTGGCAGCTGTTGTGCTGTAATCATTGCCGGTATTAACTGCCTTAATGTTAAAATCGTTCCCGAGCTCGGTTAAACTGATTTGCATTGGCTGGTCATGCCATTGAATGTGCACTGCTTCACGATCAGGTGAGGGTTTTGAAAACGGATCACGTACGGTAATAGCATCCGGCATAACCTCAAGCCGCCAGATCCCGTTTTTGAGTTTATCCAAAAAGTAAGCGCCGTACCCCCTGTATTGTATTATAGCCGAGGAGCCTACACCGGCAATATGCTCTAATTTTTTCACATCAGCCGGCGCTGAAGATGTTGTACCTGAATAGTAAAATTCACCAGCCGTATTCATCTCACTCATTGACTGGTTGTAGCTTACATGGTAGGCATCAAAAACGCTGTCGGCAGGATAAGTACCATATTTTTTTTCTTTTGGAAGCTGGCGAAATACCCTGGTGGCAATTAAATAGCTGATAGCTTTTGCCGGTGTATAGGCCAGGTTAAGGTAATGGGTTTGATATTCTGTATTGGCATAGCCGTTACCAAGCGGATCGTATGCAAATTGTGTTACCCACTGAAAGCCGGCCTGTTTAAAACTGCGGGCAATTGCCGGGTATAAGCATGACTGTAAAACATCGGCAGCATCAAACTCATATATCATGCGTGCTTTATTTTTAAACTCGGGTATGGTATCAAAAGGGATCTGGTAATGATCTACATTGGGCAAAAAATTACCTTTTTGTTCGTGCCCCTCTACCAAGCCTGTAGGGTACCACTGAAAACTGAAGCCATTAACATTTGATTTGGCAACGGCATCAGCATATGAGGGGTTTTGACTGATGTTGTAAAAAATGGGTTTACTCCAACCGGTACTGCGTGCAGCAGCCTCCAGTCTGTTAATGTATGTGGTAACCTCACTTTTAGGGCCGCTATGGGCAGGTTCGTTATTGAGTTCGGTACCGATAATATCGGGCTCATCGCGGTAGTTTATTTTGGTATAGGGGTTAACGTGCTGTAAAAGCTGTTTAATATAGTTTTCCTGTGCTTTAATTCCTTCTTCAATATGTGTAACAGGGCCTTTACCATATTTTGCGGAAAACCCTATCGAAGGTTCGTCTTTTTGTGGATAACCATTACCGTAAAAGGCAATGGTGGTGATGATAATGCGGATATTACGCTGCTTTAGGCGGTAAAGTAAATAATCAAACAATTTCAGGTGCTCATTCTGTAAAAGGTTGCCAGCCGAATCGCTGATCTCCGTATCCCAGATATGGACCCTGAAAGCGTTCACCCCCATACGTGCCATGTGATAGGTATCTTCATCAATCTCTTTCTCAATGTCCTTATTCATAGCCTTCATGGAGCGGTAGCCATAAGCAAAGGGTACGGTATAGTTTACGCCGAAGAGATAAACCTCCGATTTATCTTTTTCCCATCGCAGCCGACCTTGTTTATCCATATACACTAAATTCTTGCTTTGTTGTGCATGGGCGGGTTGGGCAAACATGGAAAAAATGGAAATGACGGTTAGTAAGATGTAGTATTTCATAGATTAAGCTAAAATTGTATCAGGTTATTAAAAAGTGCTGCCAAAAGACAGCACTTTTAATTGAGTACCAAACCTTATGAAGTCATATATTATTGAGAATACCCCGGATTTTGTTTGAGTATTCCATTACCCTGGATCATTACATTGCTTGGTATCGGGAAAAGGGTCATGAAATCCTGAGCGGCTGTTTTTCCGCGTGCCTTGGCATTGGATATCAACACACCCTGCCTTACCAATGTTTGACGGCGTGAGCCTTCGCAGTACAATTCGCGGCCGCTTTCGTCAAGCAATGCGGCGCGGAAATCGGCAGTGCTCATCTCTGAGAAATTGCTGACTCCGGCGCGTTTACGTACCATATTTACATATTGGTAAGCGTCGGCCGGGCCGCGCTGTTCATTTATAGCTTCGGCCAATGATAGCAATACTTCAGCATATCTGAACACAACGACATCAAATGAGTAGCCGGGCCCATCACCCAATACGCCGGTATATTTAAGAGGGATTGCACCTCTTAAGCCGGTTGACTGGTTAATTGTTTTGCCGCTGGTGTTGGTATATGATGCTATGATTGTGCTTTTGCGGGTGTCGGCTGCTTCATATTTGTTGTAAAATGCCCATGGCATGTAATAACCTGCCCATCCCGGTCCTCTTGTTAACAGCGGTGATGCGGTAAAATCGCCTGGCAGTACTTCCTGTACCCAATAATTAGGGCTTGCACTGTTGGTAGGTGTAGCATATATCAGTTCATTGTTCTGTTTTACATTAAATACATCAGCATAATTTGACATCAGGCTATAACCCATGCCCATAATGGTTTTAGCAGTAGCCTCTGCTTTATCCCATTGTTTGTTCATCATGTAAATCTTTAACAGCAGCATTTGCGCTACGCCCTGCGACATGCGGCCCCAGTTGGCATTGTCGGCATTGTATTTTGCCGGCAAATCGGGAATGGCCGAAGTAAGGTCACTTATCATTTGTGCGGAATATGCTTCGGCAGTGGGCCGTGGCGCAATGGTAAGGCTGGCCAGTTTGGTAGGGTCGGTTGTTGCATTAACCGGGCCATAAAAGTCATATAATACATACATCAGCCAGGCGCGTAAAACTTTTGTTTCGGCGGTATATCTCTTTTTTATCTGATCGCTAACGGCAGTAACTTTAGATATATTATCAATAACATCAGTAGCCTTGGCCACATAACTTATGTACGGATAAACCGAATTATTAAGGCCCTGATAGGTAGCCGGGCCCCAGGTATAATTGGTTAAATTCTGATCCCAGTCTGTGCTGGCTTCATCGGTTGTCATGATGCTTTTTAACAGATACGTTTTTATATCTGCATTATACAGCGAGGCCGATTGCTGGTTGTTGCCCAAATCGGTTTGATCCCAGTTTGATGAGAAAGGGCTGTAAATAACTATCACCGCGGCGTTAATGTCCGATTCGGTTTTGTAAAAGTTACTTGGCGATATCTGGCTATAAACTTTAGAGTCCAGCGCCTTTTTGCAACCTGAATCTACCAGTACCAGTGCACAACAGCTTAGCATAAGTACTGTGTACTTCGCTAATTTAATTCGTTTATTTTTTAAGCTTTCCATTTATTTAGCGTTTAAAATTTTAAAAAGTAGCGTTTACCCCAAACGTAATTGATGTTGCCAGTGGGTAAGGGTTTGTTTCGGTATATTCAGGATCGTATCCTTTGTAATTGGTTATGATGGCCAGGTTTTGTGCATCGGCAAAAAACCTTAGGGTTTTGATGAATTTATCATGTATAGGCAATTTGTAGCCCAGGGTTATATTCTTTAACCGCAGGAAGTTAGTCTTCTGCCCGTAAAAATTATTTGTCTGGCTTGGGTTATTTCCGGTATAAGCATTAGCCGCGTAACCCGGATAAATTCCATTTGGATTATCGGCCGAGAATATATTTGCAGCACCCGCCAACGTGTTATGAGGCCTTGTTGATTCGTTAATTACAGCAGGATCATAAAATGCACCATAATTATTTACCTCGTACATGCCAAAGCTGCCATACATAAATACGTACAGATCGAAGTTTTTATAGGTAAACGTGTTGCCAAAGCCAAGTGAAAACTTAGGGTCAGGGTTGCCTAACTTAACTACATCGCTCACATCTAATTTTCCATCGCCGTTTTGATCCTTGTAAATAATGTTACCCAGGTTTGCATTTGGCATGTATGATGGGATTTCACTTTTATTGTGGATGATGCCGGCAGTTTGCCAGCCGTATACTTCTCTTATCGGGTCTTTATAGCCGATGTATGATGCCAAAGGTGTTTCAGGGTTTCTTGAAACCCAGAAGTTTTTATAGGCTGATATATTGAAATTGGTTGTCCAGTTAAAGTTATCGCTTCTTACGTTTTGCGATAATATCGAAAACTCGATACCGCGGCTGCGGGTTGAACCGATGTTGGTAACCACTTGTCCAACCTCATTATTTACAGGCAGGGGGTCGTAATCTATAAGGCCTGACGCTGTTTTTTGAAATACATCTAACGAGCCTGTTAAACGGTCGTTAAAGAAACCGTAATCTAAACCAAAGTTGATTGTTTTGTCGGTTTCCCATTTTAAATTATCATTGGCAATCTGGGTAATGCCGATGCCCGGATAGTAGGTACTGCCTATCACGAATATTGGGCCTGCCGATCCGTAAAGCGGTAATGCACCCGAACCTAAAAGCGGTGAGTTACCTGATGTACCGTAGCCTGCACGCAGCTTCAGTGATGAAATAACTTTCGAGTTTTTTAGAAAATCCTCCTGGTTTATTCTCCATCCCAATGATGCACCCGGGAAGAAACCGAATTGCTTGTTGGTTGCAAAGTAGCTTTCACCGTCTTCACGACCGGTTATTGTTAACAGGTATTTATTTTTGTAAGAGTAATTTGCCCTGAAATAACCCGAAACTTTAATTAAATCACGGTCGCGATTAGAGAAATCAAAGCTTTTGTCCTTATCGCTGGCTAAACCTACATTATAAAACCCAAGTGCATCCGTTGGGAAACCAACAGCTTCCAAACCATAACCTTCATTTGAGCTTTTATAGTAGCCAACACCACCAACGATGGAAAAGTTGTTATCACTGTTTATCCTTTTGTTATAGGTGAAAAATGATTCTGCGCTATAGTTTTGAATATGGTTATTGGTTAGCTGTGCCATACCTGTAGGCAACTGGTAGTTTTGTGCTTTTACCGGCAGGAAAAATTGCAGTTCGCTGGTTTGCTTGTCAATACCTACTACCGTATTCCATTTTAAATCATCAGTTATCTTTACTTCAAGATTTGGCGATGCCATAAAACGGTTGGTATTTGTATTGTTTTGTATGATTAAAAAAGCTGCCGGGTTGGTGATAATGTTGTCATAACTTTTGGTATATGAACCATCACTATTAAAAACGCTGAGGTTAGGTGCAAAAGAGTAGGCCGCTTGCAGCTGATTGTATTTCTCGGCACCACCGCTATTACTTCCCGTTGATGCGTTGTTGCTGTTTATTTGACTGAAAGTAAGGTTTAATGAAAATTTAACCCTTTCACCCAATTGCTGATCAATGTTTACACGACCTGAATAACGCTTGAAATTGGAGTTTTGAAGGATAGCCTTATTGTCGTAGTAATTGATTGACGAGAAGATCTTGGTTTTGTCGTTACCTCCGGATACCGAAATATTATGTTCATCAACATAACCATTTCTAATGATCGACCCCAGCCAGTCTGTTCCCTTACCGGCAGCTGCAATCTGGTCTGGCGTAAACAGTGGTGTAAATGCAGGTGCAGCAGCAGGATCATTAGTGCCATAAGGAGCAAGGCTGTTGTCAAATAAATATTTATCATGTGCCAGCCTTACCTGTTGAGTTTCAAAGCCGGTTGCATCCAGCAGATTGAAGTACGATTTGGGTTTTTGTACAGTATAACTGCCGCTGTAGGATACTACCGCGTTGCCTTTTTTTCCTCTTTTAGTAGTTACCAATATTACACCGTTAGCCGCCGCTGCACCATATATAGCCGTGGCGCTCGCATCTTTAAGTACGGTTACATTTTCAATATCTGAAGGATTGATACTGCTTAATGGATCCTGATCCACACCGCCATAAAAACCAAGGTCTTTATCGTTTATAGATGGTGTTGCCGAATTGTTATTTGTTATTGGAACGCCATCGATAATATAAAGCGGGGTATTTGCACCATGCGGTGAAATTGCACCACGGATGGTTACGGTTAAACCACCGCCAGGTTGTGCACTTCTGGTATCCAATGTTAAACCAGCTGCCTGGCCTTGTAGCAAATTGTTAATGGATGTTTGAGCAACCTGTGGAAGATCAGATGTTTTTACTGAAACAACGGAGCCGGTTACATCCTTTTTGCTTGATGTACCGTAACCCAGTACAACAACCTCATTGAGTGATTTGTTGTCAGCAGTTAACTGGACATTGATTTTTGCACGATCATCAATGGCTTCTTCTTTAGTTATATAGCCTATAAATGAAAAAACAAGCGAACCCTTACCATTTACGGTTAATTTGTAATTTCCGTCAGCATCTGTCTGCGTGCCGGATTGAGTGCCTTTCAAAGCAACGGTTACGCCGGGCAGGCTCTCGCCCGAGGCCCCGGTAACTTTGCCTGTAATGGTTTTTTGTTGTGCGAAAACCGAAACTGAAAATAATAATTGTAAGAACAAGAGCAAAGGCCACCGCCTTTTAAACAAAAAAGTAAAATTTTGCATAATAAATTAGGGTTAATTGGTTTATACTTAAAGTTCTCCCCAAGTGAAAGAAGCCTCCGCCTGAATAACAGTAATTGTTACTGCACATTCAAATCCTGCAATCTATTAGAAGCACGAAATGGGGCGCTTAAATTGGTTAAGCAAATGAAAGACTATTTACTACGATATGATTTGTGCTATTATTCATATATTTTGTTCAATCGGTCATTTAGAATACAACAAGCCCTTCCGCAGCTTTCATCTACTCTTTTATGTATAACTTTATCTGCACGTTAATTTGTTATAACCAATTACTACAATCATTTCACCGCACCGGGAAATTATGCTGCTAATCAATCATAGTCGAACACGCAGGCGCCTGCGCCCGTTATTGCAATCAGTTATATTCATTTTGTTTATTCCAGCAGGATCTGTCAATGCACAAACCCTGAGCCTCAAATTCAAGCATATCAACATAGGGCAGGGATTATCAAATAGTACTATTGAATCAATTTACCAGGATAGTAAAGGGTTTATCTGGTTTGGCACAAGGGACGGTTTAAATAAATATGATGGTTATCAGATTACGGTTTTTAAAAACGATCCTAATAATAAAAATAGCATAAGTGATAATTTTATAAAATGTATCAATGAAGATGCAAACCATAATTTGTGGATAGGTACCAGCGACGGACTAAACCGTTTTGACGCTTACAAAAATGCTTTTACCAGGTACGGTCATAATCCTGGTAATAATCAAAGTATTTCGGGTAATAGCATTAACTGTATCTATAGATCTAAAAAAGGATTACTTATTGTTGGTAGTAACGGGGGAGGGCTGAGCGTTTTTGATGCCGGAAGAAATGAATTCAAAACTTTTGTGCCTAAAAATAGCCAGCAACTTGGGATTGACAATTTTGAGGTAAACAGCGTTCTTGAAGACCGCAGAAATAATTTTTGGTTAGCTACAGATAAAGGCGTTGGATTGCTCGATAAAACAAAAGGAACTGTAAACACAAGCTTTTATCTGAATAACAACCCCGCGTTACAGGTAAGCCTCCCAACGTTAAGGCTGCTGGAAGATCATCAGGGTAATATCTGGCTGGGGACTACAAACAATGGTTTAGTAATGCTGAACCTGGCCGATCATGTTTTCAAACAATTTTTGCATGACGACAAAAAGCCGTACAGTATCAGTACTAATTTAATAAGAAGCTTATTGGTTGATAACAAAGGAAATATATGGATTGGAGGTGTTAATGGCAGCCTTGACTTTTTTAATCCCTTAGGCAACAGTTTTCAGCATGCGCAAAATGAACCGGGTAACCCCCTCAGCTTGTCACAAAAAACGGTATCATCATTATTTCAGGATAATCAAAACAACCTGTGGATAGGTACCCACCGGGGTGGTGTTAACTTTTATGCGCCACTTGCCGAAAAGTTTAAGTTGCTGCAGCAGGGAGCCAATGAAAACAGTTTGAGTTATAACGATGTAAAGTCTTTTTATGAGGATAGTAAAGGAATTATATGGATAGGTACTGATGATGAAGGACTAAATCAATACGATGAACAAACAAATAATTTTAAACATTATAAATACAACGCTTTCGATTTAACCAGTATCAGCTCAGATGCAGTGTTAAACATCACTGAGGATAAGGATAAGAACCTTTGGATCGGTACCTGGGGCGGCGGCTTAAACCTGATGGACAGGAAAACGGGCACTTTTACCCATTTTGTAAATAAACCTTCCGAAGCTAATTCCATAAGCTCAAACTATGTACAAACCACACTGCAGGATAGCGAAGGGAACTTTTGGGTGGCAACATATTATGGAGGGCTGGATCTGTTTGATCCGAAAACTCATGTTTTTAAGCGGCTCACTAATACGATAAACGACAAAAGCAGCTTATACGGAAATAACATTATAGCGCTAAATGAGGATAAAGAGAAAAATCTTTGGATAGGTACTGATGACGGAGGGTTGAACTGCTATAATCTAATTAAAAAGACATTTACGCACTATTTTATAATTGGGGATAAAACACCTGATATAAGGGTAATATTTACTGATAGCAAAGGCAGGACATGGGTTGGGCAGGAGGGATTGTACCTTTTTAATCAAACCACAAATAAGTTTGGCATTTACACCAATAAGGGTGGCTTATCAAACGAATTCATAAAGGGAATTACAGAAGACGATTTTGGATTTTTGTGGATCAGTACCTCAAACGGCCTCACTAAATTTAATCCCGATACACGCGAGTTTAAAAAATATAATGTAGCTGATGGTTTACAGGGCCTTGAGTTTGAAGCCGGAGCATACATGAAAACTAAAAGCGGCGAAATGTACTTTGGCGGTATTAACGGTGTAAACCGCTTCTATCCTAAAGATATCAGGGTGAACCATTTTGTGGCTCCGGTGTACATAACCGGCTTGCAAATCTTTAATAAAGACATACTGCCCGGCGATGATAAATCGCCACTGAAAAGTGATATTAGTTTAACTCATGAAATCAAATTGGATTATAAGCGGTCTACTTTATCATTTGACTTTGCCATCTTAAACTACACCGCCTCTGAGAACAACCAATACGCGTATAAACTAAAAAACTTCGATCAGGATTGGCAATACACGTCTGAACGGAAAGCAAATTACACCAATTTAGGTCCGGGTGATTACACCTTCTATGTAAAGGCGTCAAACAATGATGGCATATGGAATAATAAAAGCGCCTACATTAATATCAGTATCTCGCCTCCGTTTTGGTCAACATGGTGGTTCCGGTTAATTATCTTATTGTCAGGTGTTACGGTAGGCTATTATTTGCTGCGTTTCAAAAAGAACCTCGATTTGCAAAAGATAGAAGAAAACAAGCGCGAGGAAATGCACAAAATTCAATTGCAGTTTTTTACAAACATTTCACATGAATTCAGGACACCGCTAAGTTTAATACTGGGGCCTCTCGAAAAAATAATGAGTGAAGATAAAAGCCAGGTTTTTCGCCTGTATTATGATACCATACACCGTAATGCTAACAGGTTGGTTTTATTAATTAACGAACTTCTTGATTTTAGAAAAGCAGAAAGCGGAGCATTAAAGTTGAAGGTAATGCCTGGTAACCTCAACCAGTTTATTGCTGAAGTGGCGGAAGATTTCAAAAGTCTTGTTTCCGAAAAACATATTACACTACACCTTACTACCCAACGTAATCTTGGGGAGACATGGTTTGACAGGCAGATAATTGAGAAAATTATTATTAATCTGATACATAATGCCTATAAGTATACCAATATAGGTGGCGAAATAACTATTGAGCTTTATACCAATCCGGTTGAATTTGAAACCGTGTATAAGCACTCCATGATGGTTAATAGTAATTACCGTGCAAAAAAATACATCTATATAAGAGTTTCAGACAACGGAATAGGTATCTCAAATGATTCGATCCATCATTTGTTTGAAAGGTATTATCGGATTACGGATACGCACATGGGTTCGGGAGTGGGGCTTGCATTTGTAAAAACCCTTATCCTGATACACAAGGGGAGTATAATTGCTTATAGCGAGAAAAATAAAGGTACCGACTTTGTTGTAAAAATACCCGTTGATAAAGCGGACTATACAATCGGCGAAAGATGGATCAACAATACTGATAACGGTGGGGTACAATTGGAAAGCATCAGCACGTTTCTACATCAGAATCACAAAACGGCAGAACCAGGCCAGGTAGAAAAGCTTGAAAGGGGGCAGTTGCCTAAAATCCTTATTGTTGACGATAATGACGAACTGCGAAACTTTCTTCATCACAGCTTAGATGAGTTTTATGAGGTGATAGAAGCCGTAAACGGTATAGATGGACTGGAAAAAGTGAAAAATGAATTTCCAGACATGATCATAAGTGATTTGATGATGCCGGGAATGGACGGTATAGATTTTTGCGAGGAAATTAAATCACATGAGGAAACCCGCCAGATCCCGTTTATTATCCTTTCTGCAAAAGACGCACTTGAATCGAAAATTGAAGGCGCAGCGTCAGGTGCCGACCTTTATTTCCCAAAACCAGTAAGTATAAACCTGCTGTTGCTTTCAATCCATAACATATTCAGGCAGCAGAGCACACTTAAAGAAAGCCATATAAAGAACTACTTTATCGAGGCACATGAAGCCACAGACCAGCAAAGCGATAATAGTTTTCTGGATCAACTTGTTCAGGTAATAGAGGCGCAATTAAGCAACCCGGATCTGGATGTGGATCGGTTATGCCGCGAAATGGGTATGAGCAAAACAAAGCTGTATAATAAAATAAAAAAGGTTTCCGGCCTATCCATTGGCGAATTTGTCAGAACGTTTCGACTGAAAAAAGCAGCTTACATAATCTCGCACGAGGATATTTTGTTAACCGATGTCATGTATCGGGTAGGCATACAAACGCAATCTTATTTTACCAAAGCTTTCAAAAAAGAATTCGGTAAAACGCCTTCGCAGTTTTTAAGCGAAATCAGAACCGGTAAAAAAGTGAATTGATATCATTTTATGGGCGATAGCACAATCCGAAAGCCACGCCATGCACTATCTTCGTTAGGTGGGTTTGTTGCCCTGTTGGCGCTTCGCTCATCATTGATACCGCTGCCAAAGCTGCCGCCCCGGTTTACACGGTAGATCCCGCTTGCCGGGCCAACAGGATCTGTTACCTTTCCGCCGGGATATGGCCCGTACCAGTCATAACACCACTCCCATAAATTGCCAAGCATATCATACATACCCCATTTATTCGGTAGCTTCCCGGCAACATTGCGCGAACCGGTAACCGGATTGCCAAACCCTTTACCTTTATATCCTTTAAAGCTATTACCGCCATACCATGCTAAAGTATCGGTAGCGCCGTAATATGTGGCACCGGTACTACCAGCCCTGCAGGCATACTCCCATTGCGCCTCTGTTGGCAATGTATATTCATAGCCTGCGGGCAGCCTGTGTGCAGCACGTTCCTGGCTGGTAAGCTTTTTGCAAAATTGCATAGCTTCGTTCCAGTTTACAAAATACATAGGTAATTCATCGTTTTCATTTGCCAGCACTTTATCCGGATCATTTTTATCAAAATGCATAAAATCCCTTATCAGCATCTTTTTACCCATAAAATCATACATGGTTGTATCTTTCAGTAATTTATTGACCTTATCCCGCACATTCATCCCTGTAACGGCGTTCCACTCACCAATCGTAACTTCGGTATTGCCTATCCAATAGCCCTTGGTTAGAGTTACCGTTGTTTGAGGGCTTTCATCAGGTTTTCGCCCTGCTTCAGTTTCCGGACTGCCCATAACAAATGTCCCCGCCGGGATCCAGCTCATCGGCAAAACAACTGTTTTATTTAATGGCAGGCCCCAGGCTTTACCTGCAATTGGGCCTTTTGCAGATGTGTTTTGTTGTGCCGAAGGGTTGCCGGACCCAAAAAACAACGGGGAGAAAAGTAAAGAGATCAATAAAGGTTTCATATCAATAATTAAGATGGCTGAAAGCGTTTAATCAACGCTGAATAGTTGGCTAAATATAGGAAAGGCATCAGGCAAAAAATCACCCCTTGAATTGCCGGTGAGTTCTCAGCAGATAGGTATATTGGTCATTAAAAGCTTTAAATACAGTTGTTTTGTTAACGGATTCCAGGTTTTAACTGGCGGTTTTTTGTTGAAGGTTGGTTGGTTAAATTACTATTAATCAATTTATTATAAGGTAAATAAATGTCTTTAAGCTAATTGGAACTGTGTTTTTTATGCCGGTGTTTAGTGAAAATAAGGCATTAGATACTAAGTACAATTACACATGTACTTAGTATTAAATAAAACCGATTGCATTAAAAATAAGCACAATTGAACAATTGTTAAGCCCCATTTTGGCTGTTATTTGCTTTGCGATCCAATTTTAACCACAGCTATTATTCCCGAATAATAAAATTATCAATATGGCAGCTAAATGTACCTGTAACTGATGGCGTATGCATCACTTTAACTGTACCAGCTATACAACAAATGAAAAACTGAATATTTAAACCAATAACCTAATTAATATGACAACACCACAAAACCGCCGCTCTGCTATAAAAAGCATACTTGCAGGTACCGCGGCAATTGGCGCTTCTGGCGTTTTAACTTCTTTTATTAATTCACCCGGGCAACAAATTGAAGATGAAAAATTAAAAGGCAATATAAACCATTCGGTATGCCGGTGGTGTTATGCTGATATTCCGCTTGATCAGCTTTGTTCCGCATCAAAAAATATGGGTATTAAGGCCATTGACCTGGTAGGCCCTGCCGACTGGCCAATCCTTCAAAAATACGGCTTATACTCGGCTATGTGTAATGGTGCCGAAATCAATTTAACAGATGGCTTTAATGATAAGGCTTTTCACGAACAACTGATCAAAAACTATTCGGAGATGATTCCTTTGGTAGCTAAAGCAGGTTATAAAAACCTGATCTGTTTTAGCGGCAGCCGTCGTGGAAAAAGTGACGAAACAGGTTGGGGCAACTGTGCTGAGGGCTTAAAAAAATTAATGCCGCTTGCCGAAAAGCACAACGTAATACTGGTAATGGAACTGTTAAACAGCAAAATAAACCACAAGGATTATCAATGCGATAAAACCACGTGGGGAGTTGAGCTGGCAAAAAGAGTTGGTTCTGAGAATTTTAAGCTTCTTTATGATATTTATCACATGCAAATTGATGAAGGAGATGTGATCAGGACCGTTGCTAATAACCATCAGTATATTGCTCATTACCACACCGGCGGCGTACCCGGCAGAAACGAAATTGACGAAACTCAGGAGTTGTATTACCCTGCCATAATGCAGGCTATTTTAAAAACCGGTTATAAGGGATACGTAGCCCAGGAATTTCTTCCTAAAAGGGAGGATAAGCTGGCTTCACTAAAACAAGGCATACTAATTTGTGATGTATAAAGCTTTTAATACCGGTGAAAAAAAGCCTGTGTAACAAACCACATCCTTGAACAGGAAATTATATCGATATTGACCCTTAAATAAGCATTGCCAAGAGTGCTGCCTACATTAAAAATATAAACCATTTGCAGTGAAAATTAAAAGCTTTGAATTGTTCACGGTGCCCCCGCGCTGGTTATTTCTTAAAATTGAAACGGATGAAGGCATAACGGGCTGGGGTGAACCAGTTATTGAAGGTAAAGCGGCAACGGTTAAAACCGCTGTTGAGGAACTGATGACCTATATTATTGGTAAAAACCCAATGAATATAGAAGACCATTGGAATGTAATGTACCGCGGTGGTTTTTACAGAGGTGGCCCTATTTTAATGAGTGCTATTGCGGGTATTGATCAAGCGCTCTGGGATATTAAAGGAAAATATTACAATGCACCAGTGCATCAGTTGCTTGGGGGAAAAGCGAGGGATAAAATGAAAGTTTATTCCTGGATAGGGGGCGACAGGCCCGCTGATGTGGGTAATGCTGCAAAAGAAATGGTTAAAGCCGGTTTTGGTGCGGTACAAATGAATGCCACCGAAGAACTGCAATATGTAGACTCCTATGAAAAAATTGACCAGGCAATTAGCCGTATAGCAGCGGTACGCGAAGCTGTTGGCAACTATGTGGGCATCGGTATTGATTTTCATGGCCGGGTACATAAGCCTATGGCCAAAATCCTGGCTAAGGAATTGGAGGCATTTCGCCCGATGTTTATTGAAGAGCCTGCCCTGCCCGAAAATAACGAAGTGATGCGTGAAATTGCCAGGCATACTGCTATTCCAATAGCTTGCGGCGAGCGGATGTTCTCTAAATGGCAGTTTAAAACCCTTTTAAAAGATGGTTATGTTGATATTATCCAGCCAGATCTGTCACATGCCGGTGGGATAACCGAATGTAAAAAGATCATATCAATGGCCGAAGCATTTGATGTGGCAGCAGCACCGCATTGCCCGCTTGGCCCTATCGCGCTGGCTGCTTGTTTACAGGTAGACGCCACTTGTCATAATGCTTTTATACAGGAACAAAGCCTGGGTATCCATTATAATAAAGGGAGCGATATCCTGGATTATATTACCAATAAAGATGTATTTAAGTATGAGAATGGGTTTGTAGATATACCGGAAGGCCCTGGTTTGGGTATTGGGATAAACGAAGAACATGTACGCAAAATGGCAGCCATAAGGCATAACTGGACAAATCCGCTCTGGCGCCATGAGGATGGGAGCGTAGCGGAATGGTGACGGTGGTAAACAACAATAAATATAGCAAAGCCAGGTTCAGGGTATTGGCTTTTTTATTTATAAATGTTATTATCAATTACATGGACCGCAGCAATATTTCGGTAGCGGCTACTGCGATCAGCACCGATCTGAAATTAAGCACCATACAAATAGGATTGATATTTTCGGCTTTTGGCTGGATGTATGTCGCCTTCCAAATTCCGGGCGGGATTATTATTGATCGTTTAAGCCCCCGCGTGTTATATGCCATAACACTGTGCAGCTGGTCTGTTGTAACCCTGTTGCAGGGTATTGTGCGCGGATTTTATCTTTTATTAGGTTTGCGGATGGCCACAGGTATGTTCGAGGCACCCTCTTACCCCATAAATAACCGGGTTGTTAGCAACTGGTTCCCCGAAAGTGAAAGGGCATCAGCCATAGCTGTTTATACCTCGGGGCAATTTATAGGGCTCGCGTTTTTAACCCCTCTTTTAGCGGTTATTCAAAGTTACTGGGGCTGGCGCGGCTTGTTTATTAGTACCGGCATAGTTGGCGTAGCCTGGAGCCTGGTTTGGTATTGCTTTTACCGCGATCCCGCAACAGATGGCGGATTGCCTGGCACAAAAAGTAATGCCCAGGTGGTTAAATTCCCCTCAAAAAAAATCACCACAAAAGAATTTAAACAGGTATTAACCAACCGCAAATTATGGGGCATTTATTTAGGTCAGTTTGCGGTTACTTCAACCTTATGGTTTTTTTTAACCTGGTTTCCAACATACCTGGTTAAATATCGCGGCTTTGATTTTTTAAAATCGGGGTTTTTATCTTCAATGCCATTTTTAGCTGCATTTGCCGGGGTTATATTATCCGGATTAGTTTCTGACCGCTTAATAAAAAAAGGCATTTCATTTAATAAAGCACGTAAAACGCCTGTAATAATTGGTTTGCTGCTATCAACCCTTATCATAGGGGCTAACTATGTTAATAATACGGCATTGGTAATTTTATTCATGACCATCGCTTTTTTCGGAAACGGCCTGGCATCAATAGCCTGGGTATTTGTATCGTTACTTGCGCCCAAAAACCTTATAGGTCTTACCGGCGGCGTTTTTAATTTTATGGGTGGCTTGTCATCAATAGTTGTCCCGTTGGTCATAGGCTATTTAGCTAAAGATGGTAGCTTTACATCTTCAATACTATTTATAGGAATATTAGCCTTCGGCGGTGTGCTGTCATACTTGTTTTTAGTGGGCAATGTCGGCAATCCTGAACAGGAAAATTCAAATTTAAAATTATTGCATAATGAAACAATTTCTTAGCTGTGATTGGGGTACGTCCAGCTTCAGATTGCGGCTGATTGATGTGAGCGGATTTCAAATAGTGGCCGAAGAAACAGATAATATTGGCATTGCAGCCACCTTTGCTTTATGGAAACAGAGTGGCAAGCCCGAAGAAGAGCGCCGTTCATTTTACCTGGGTATAATTAATAAATACATCGAAAAAATTGAAAGTAAGACAAGCAGTTCCTTAAACGGTGTGCAGCTCATTATTTCGGGGATGGCATCTTCTACCATGGGTTTTGTTGATATTCCTTACAGCGAATTGCCGGTGGGTACAGATGGTATGAATATTAAAACAAGGGCTATTTCTTCGGACGGGAATTTTGATCATGATGTGGTGGTTATTTCCGGCCTGCGATCTGATGATGACGTAGTAAGGGGTGAAGAAACCCAGCTGATTGGCTGTATCGATCCATCACAAGGGAAAATTGATGATGAACTGTTTATTTTTCCCGGCACGCATTCTAAACATATTTTTGTATCAAATGATCAGATAGTTGATATTAAAACCTATATGACCGGGGAGTTTTTTGAACTGCTGTCGCAAAAAAGCATATTGAGGTTGAGTGTCGAAAATAATGACGTTCAATCCAACCCGCAAGCTTCAACCAGCTTTAAAATGGGTGTGAATGATGCAATTGATGCTAACTTATTAAACGCTGCTTTTAAAGTAAGGACAAATGGCCTGTTCAATAAACTATCCAACAGGGAAAACTATGATTATCTGAGCGGCTTGTTAATAGGAACCGAACTAAAGGAGTTGAATACCTCTGCCATAAAAAAGATTAGTCTTGTTGGCGGTTCAAATTTAGGTGAGTACTATCGGTGCGCACTGGAAGAATTGGGACTTTTATCAAGAATGCACGAAATTAATGCAACCCGGGCTGATGAAGCAGTTGTGCGGGGGCAGTATAAAATTTACAAAACAATAATGAAATGAACAACAAATTTTCATGGGAGCTTTTTAACCGGATGCCTATTATTGGGATTATGAGGAATATTGCCGGAGAATATACAGATAGGATTGCCGGTATTTATCACCAGTCCGGTTTAACCTGCCTTGAAGTTACAATGAATTCTGCCGGTGCAGAAGAAACTATCGCCTCATTAGTTAATACACATGGCGATAAATTGAACATTGGCGCCGGAACTGTTTGTACTGCTAACGACCTGGAAAAAGCACTAAACGCCGGGGCGCAGTTTATTGTTACGCCAATTGTAAATGAAGATGTTATTAGCACCTGTGCAGCTCGAAAAGTACCTGTTTTTCCTGGGGCTTATACGCCTACAGAAATATATAAAGCCTGGAGCCTTGGTGCAACAATGGTAAAGGTATTTCCTGCGACTACTTTAGGCACGGGATATATCAGGGAGGTGTTGGGCCCGTTAAACCAAATCAGCCTGGTACCAACCGGCGGAATAAACCTTGAAAACTTTACCGGATACCTGGCAGCAGGGGCAAAAGCCGTTGGAATAGGCAGCCACCTGTTTCCCAAAAATATCCTGGCAAATGAAGACTGGGATAAACTGCGGGAAATTTATGCTTTATACATAGATCGCTATAAAACGTATCTCGATACCAAAGCCGTATAGATTTGTAATTGATTTATTACATCGAGAGATCATTTGCACTAAAATGATAATCAATAGAACAATTAAACAGGGTTTATTTACAGTTATTTAGCCTTTGCAAATCTTCAAAACCAATTTATAAAGATAAATACCTTACTGTTATGAAATACAAAGTGCTATTGCAATCAATTTTTGCATTTTTTTTATTGTGCGCCATGGTCGCGGTTACTGAAGAGCCTAAAGAGATACTGCTTTGGCCCAATGGTGCTCCGGGATCTGAAGGAAAAACAGCCCCTCAAAAAACACGCGTTACCAACGAAGGGGACATTGTAATTTCAAGCGTACATAAGCCTTCTTTAACACCCTATTTGCCCAACCCGGGCAACGCTACCGGAACTGCTATCATAATTGCACCCGGAGGGGGGCACAGCGAGCTTTGGATAAGCCATGAAGGCTATAGCCCGGCGAAGTGGTTCAGAGATCATGGCATTGCCGCGTTTGTTTTGAAATACCGCCTGGCGCGCGATACCAACTCAACCTATACGGTTGATAAGGAAGAAGTTACTGACATTCAGCGTGCAATAAGATTAGTAAGAACCCGGGCCAAAGAATGGGGGATTGATACCGCTAAGATAGGGGTTATGGGTTTTTCTGCAGGTGGTGAGCTCGCGGCATTAGCGGCGATGCGCTACACGGCAAAAGATCAAAATGTGAAAGATGCTATCGATAGTGAAAGTGATAAGCCCGATTTTCAATGTTTAATTTATCCCGGTAATATTCACAGACTTACTGTAGGCCCGGGAGCTCCACCTGTGTTTATTGCCGGCGGTTATAAAGACAGAAAGGATATATCAGAAGGAGTAGCCCAGCTGTATCTTAAGTATAAAGAAGCCGGCGTACCGGCTGAGTTGCATATTTATTCAAGTGTTGGTCATGGGTTCGGGATCAGGGAAACAAATAAAGGTTCTTTTACAGAATGGCCAGCGCAGGTACAGCTTTGGTTGGTTGACAATGGTTTTTTAAAAGAAATAAAAAAATAGAATTGTATAGTGGTTATTGGAGAGATGTGGAATGTTCGGGGTATTCGTTAGTAAGTTTTGACTTTAAGGAGGTCTCCCTCACGGCTGGCCAATAAAATTTCCCAAACCTTATCGATTGTCGGGATCACTTTATTGGCGACCTCTATCGGCAGACCGAGACTTAATTTATAGGGTTTGATTATCGATAGCTCTCCAGTAACTGATCAATAGCTTTATAACCACAGGGAAACGGCACTCCGGCAGTTGAGGCACCTGCTTTTAACAACGCCGCTGCGGCATCAGGTGAGCGCCGCCTTGTCCAGTACGACCGGGTACAGGCCCTTACGTTCAGCATCAGCGGTGTATCGTTATTGGCATCTGGCACATTAATGGCAGCACCGTTATTTATCAGCACTTGGACGATGGATGGATAATGATGCCAGGCTGCCACATGGATGGGCAAACTATTGGTTGGTGTACCGTAATAACCGTCGCCTTCCAGGTAAGGCGCATTGACCGGTAAGCCGAGGTCCAGCAATAATTTAGTGCCTGTGAAGTTACCACCGGCACTAAATTGGGCCAGCAGGGTACCTGCCATAAACAAGAGTTGCTGCTGTAGTTTTTTGGTTACGAGCAGCTTCATTCGTTCTTCGTCACCCAGTGCGCAGGCGCAGATCAATTCATCCACACCAGCCAGTTTAAAATCAAAACCACGTTCCCTGATCATTTCCAGCACATCCCGGCGCCCTTCCCGTGCTGCCCGAGCGATAACGGTTAAGCCATCACTTATAAGATACGGGTCAGCCTGGTGATCGAGCAGTAATTCGAACATATCCGGGCCATTGATCCTTTTCAGCGCATGGTGCATTGGGTACCAGCCTCGCTGGCGGCTGCCGTTGGGGTTCGCGCCATGCGCCAGCAGGTATTTGGCACCCTCGTAATCATGCCAGTCATGTTTGCGGACCAGCATCATGGACAGGTTTTCTTCGCTTAATCTGCAGGTTTCGACTACGACCTGCAGAGCCTCATTTTCATACGTTTCCGGCGAATGATAACAAACTTCTTCATCATTGACCTCAGCGTCACTGTCAACCAATAATTGCGTCAGCCCGGCGTGTTGTACGACACCTGCAGCCCCATACAGCGCAGTCTCAAATTCCCCGTTATGCCAGAAACCGGCACTGGGATTCGCACCTGCGTTGATCAGCAGTTCGGCGGCTTTTAGAAAGCCCTGTTCAGAGCGCTTTTTCAGCCGCAAATATTTGGACAGGCAAAGATAGGTCAGCGCAGTTCCGCCGAATGGTTCGGCAGTGGCGGTAGCACCTGACGGGTCTTGCGATAAATAATGTGCTACACTTTCTTCGTCGCCCAAAATAGCAGCGGTGAAGATATCGCCGGAATTGAGCTTAGGGTATTTGACCAACAGCTCATCTGCCTCGTCAGCCGAACCGTGCCATATAGCGGCAGCGATATAAGCAGCGTGAATATTTGGAGGTAATTCAGTCATTATTTAAAGATAAAGCTATGCGAAAACCGATACAGCCGTCAATGTTATCCGGTGGTATCTCGTACCGCATGGTATTGGTACAATGAACGGCCACGTTATGATGGCAACTGCCGCGCAAAACTTTGCTCCCGGTGGGTGCCGTATAAGCCTTGCCGTCTTTGGGAATTTGGTTCCTATCCCGGATGAACCAATCCTGACACCATTCCCAGAGATTGCCACAAGTAAAGTGTAGTTTACAACACATAGACTCCTTTTTGAAAATAAGTGGTGTCAATTAGCACTAATAAGTTAACGTATTAGTGCTAATTGACACTATTTAATCGACACAATAGCTTTAAGCTAAAGTCCTTTTACTACCTCGAAATCGTAGCTAATTTTATCAAATCATCCATAAAATGATTCGAAAAGCGCATATTTAGGTGCACCGCAAGGGATTCGCAAGTTGCGAGTCCCTTTTTGTTTAATTAGCTGCATCAAATAGTTTTTGAATTGTATTTTTAATCAAAGCAAATCTCACTATGTCCATATAGCACTTGGTTGGATCACCGATAATTCCAGGTACAATTTCAACACTATTAAGTGTCTTTTTTATTTCTTCTAACAATCTCTTGTCTTTAAGATATCCTTCTGAAATAAAGTCTGTATTAATGTTAATTAATCTTGCTGCTATTCGTTTATCTATGTCCAAATATTGATTAGCCAATGTCATAAGATATCCGTACAAATAGATTCTTTTAGGAAGCAAGTCATCGTGGCTTCCGCTATAATCACTTTCCAAAGCACCCGAAAATATTTCCAATTCATTGGGTGCCCAATTGCATAAATCATGCCTTAGTTCGAGCAAGTCCAAATCATCAAGGTCGTACAACTTATCAAGTAAAAAATCATTGCCTGTTAAATACCAATAGTCACTGTCGCTATATGCATTCTCTAAAATTTTAACATAGACAGACAATACATTTTTATTAGTAGATTTTGAACTGACACTTGTTTCGCTTCTGCCTTTAAAGTATCCTGTCATTTTAATAAATAAGGTTGCTATAATACCAAAGCTACTAACATTTTTAAATCATCCATAAAATGATTCGAGAAGCGCATATTTAGGTGCGCTTCTAAAAAAGGCCGTTTCTGCATCAGAAATGGCCTTTTTTTATCTTTAAAAGCGGAATAGGATCCTTCGTCGCACTGTTGCTGTAACACTTTTGTAACAGGATTTACACGTTTTTTTGTTGAATTGCACACGGGTGTGTTACAACTGTGTTAAAGCCCGTGTAGTGGAGATTCCGCTGAAATTGACCACCTAATTCCGATTTAAAGTGACCATCCGTTCCGGGTTCAAAGTGACCAGGGTATTCCGGATCAAACTGACCACCCCTTTTTTGAAGTTATGCTTTAGATACTGGCTGTGCTGTTTAGAAGCCAAATAGGGTTGCCGGATGAACAATTTGATCGGGAGCCTGATTAGGCAGGCAAAATCGTGCTGTAGAGCCTCTATTAACGCGATGAACGATGATCACCAGAAAGGATATCCGGTAGCTCTTATGTATTCAAGCTTCTAAAAAAAAGCATGAACAGCACCAGGCTAATTGGAAAGAGGTAAATAAACTATCTTTGTTTCATGCTGCTAAAGCATCTGCTGCATTTCTTTGCCAGCAAAACAGGTGGTCAGTTTGCCACGGAATAGGGTGTAACATATCTCCGAAACACCCAGCAAATAAGGTGAAATTCGAAATGCACGGTGCATATTGAAAAGCTTAAGCGATACCTGTTGGGGTTTGCAAGCTACTAAGTAAAAGTATTATAATAAAAAAATCGACTGGCGACAAAAAACGTATGTAAGCCGAGAAATTATCGAGTCGCACAGACTTTAATATAACGTGTTATATCAAAATGAGGTAGTAATACTAAACGAATTGAGCATGCCCGAAGTTTATATAATTTAGCATAATGACTTGCACTCATATTGGACAAACTTCATTGACAAAAGAAACAAAAGTCAATATAATGTTTTCAGTTTGGCTCGGATGTAATTCCAATCAATCTGATAGATATAACGAACCCTGTTGAGCCCAGGTGGGTGCACAAATAAGGGATTTTTATCACCCTGAACCCTCGAAATAGCTTATTTAGAGGGTTTTTTTATGCTTTATCCCTCAACAACTGTCGATGGTTTTGTGAAAGTAGAATTTGCTATTTTGGATTCAGAACGCGTAGGTAGTTTGTGCTATTTATTTTTCATTATTTTTTGCCATTCGTCTTGGGTTAGAATTTCTAAAAACTCATCGTGAAAGTGCCATGCAGATACATACCCGGCTGAGACAACGAAACTGATCACCCAAGTTGTCTTTGCCTTCCATAATTTAAATGCACAAATATCTGTCGCGGTTATAAATAGACTTGTTTCACCTAAATGTTGATGTGAAGATGCTTTTATCGGATCTTTACCGCCAGTTCCCAGGGGGATAAGATTGTTATGAAGCTTTGTTTCTTTAATTATATCATTGTCTTCGTTGAAATTAATCAGGTAATCATTTCCTAATAGTACTTCATCCGGTACGGTTTGGGCAGTAATGACATATACTCTTTTTGCCCCATTTTTTACAATAGGAACAAGATTTAAACTGGTATGCTGATAAAATTTAAAAAGCGTGTCGTTTAAAACAGCCTGCGCGGCTTTTGACCGGATGGTATAGAGCGCTTTTTCATTTTCCGTGAATTTTCTTGTTATTGTGTCTATGCTGTATTTGGACGAATCTAAACCATGATCGAACTTAACTGTCGCTAATACTACTGGATCCTCATTTTTAGAAAAAAAGGTAGTGGCCATTCCTTTTGGGGTTTCATAAGAAAAATATCCGCCAGATAGCAGCTTCTTCGCGCCGAATCCGGTGGTGAAAATCTGTGTACTATTTCCCGATGCCCATTCGGAACGATAAAGCATTTCCCCCTCTGCGTAAATGCTATCAGCAATCTGTCTGAGCGCATTTTTTTGTGCTGTTGCGTTTTGCGCCAGTATAAATAGGATAATTAATGTAAACAGCTCTTTCATTAATGGTGAAAAGGTTGGTAAATATTTCGTGAATATAAATAACCTTGCGGATTTTGTATACGTGGTGGTGCAGATGCTACCCATTAGGGTATATCAAAATCCTTTAATAGGGTTGCAAGAAGCTGCACATCATCTAAAAAATGATGCGTAAATTACACATTTTGGTGCACTTCAAAAAAAGCCGTTTCTTTCAGGAAAAACGGCTTTTGGGGCTTCTATACGCAGTGTTTGGCCTAACGGATATAATGACTTACATTTAGAACAAACAAAGCTAAAGCGGATTAAGCGTTCTTATGATCTAATCTCAAGCTTATATCCTTTGCCGCGTATAACAACAATTTTGCTGTTCGGATCAATTTCCAATTTTTTTCTAAGTTTTGATATGAACATATCCAGACTACGCCCCACAATAATACCTTCATCTTCCCAGATCTCTTTTTGCAGCCGGCTTCTCTCTATAGTCTGGTTAGGAGCCAATGCGAAAATGAGCAACAAACGCGTTTCAGTTCCAGTCAAGTCTATTGTTTGTCGGTTTATTATCAGCTTCCGATTCTTCGCATCAAACAAAGCTGAGCCTAAAGTAATCATGTTCGCATTCTGACCATCACCATCCTCAGGTAAGGCTCTACGCGGCTTAACCGATCTCAAAAAAAGAAAACCAACAAATGCTAAAAGTGGCAGGCTACCCAACAAATATCCCCTTTTTGCTGTAATTACTCCCAGCGTTTTAAATTTAACGTTGATCATATAACGTGCTTTGGGCTGCTTTCTTCCTATACAGGCTATAATATCATCTTTCTTATTTTGGGATATGGCGTAGCCGTAAGCCACACTGTAGTTGTTAGGGTTCAGAACGTTAACAATATAATCACTTTTGAGTGGGTCTTTGGCCAACAAACGCCCGGTGGTATTTACCAACGAGTCGGTTTGAAAAGTAAGCTCCTTCTCAAACCTGATCTGGTATTCATTTTTCGCAATCTTTTCTACCGGCAGCACCCTTGAGGTACTGTCACCCGACTGTAAGAGCAATTCATGCCCTATTTTGCGAAGTAAAACTTCCCTTCTGGAAATATCAAAATCGTCACTATTCTCCATACTGAAAGCCACGCAGATTATGGCGATAAATAGCAGTAGCATCAACCCGAACAGGTATCTGCGTTTTCCGGGGAGGAGAATTGAACCAGGATGCATATTGTCAGGTTTTTATTTACAAAGTTTGCATTTTTATTTACAATCCAAACTCCCCGCGCTGAAAGATATTAAAGTAATTTCGCTGGATCACTTTGATAGGATATGAAAAAATGCCTTAGTGTTTGCCGAAAAATGAAAGAAGGGTGCCACATTGACCGCTATTGGAACCGTGCAGCTATTACCAATATTAAATGGATAAATTATGAAATACATACCCGTATATACTTTGTTCCTGATGTTTGTTAATTTTTATTTCAGTTGGCAACCAATTAACAATTTGCGAGTATTTTTTGATTCGACGTTTTTCAACAATCTTATTGGGTTTTCGCCTTTTATGATTTTATTGATTACATAGCTTAAACCTCTATCATTGCTTTAATTACCCCATTTGCCGGGTCAAGCCAATTTTTAAAATTATCTTCCACTTCATCAAAACGTACCCGATGAGTAATATAATTTGCAGGCTGCACCAGCCCTTTTTTTATTGATGTGATCACATGCTCAAAGTCTTCCCTGGTTGCATTCCGGCTACTCATCAGTGTCGCCTCGCGTTTATGGAACTCGGGGTGACTAACTTTGATCTCACCCTTTTGCAAGCCAACGAGTACATATCTCGCCCCGTGTGCCATGTAGTTAAAACCAGTATTAATTGCATTTAAACTGCCGGTTGCATCTATAACCACAGTAGGCATATCGCCCTGTGTTATTTCTGCTAATCGTTCCATCACGTTTCCGTCCAATACATTGATGGCGTGATCAACCTTTAATTTGTCGCTGCAAAATTTAAGCCGCCCGGCATTTATATCCATTGCAATCACCCTGCCACCGGCGATACGGGCAAATTCCATGATCCCCAGGCCTATCGGGCCTGCGCCTATTACCAGAACATATTCACCAGGTTTTACATCTGCACGCCTGACACCATGTGCACCTATCGCCAGGGGTTCCACTAAAGCCAGCTCATCACTGCTTAAACCTTCGCCATGTACAAGCGAGTATGCTGGTACATTCAGATATTCGGCCATTCCACCATCAATGTGTACACCGCAAACATTGATCTTTGCACAACAATTGGGCTTACCGGATCTGCAGGCTATACAAGAGCCGCAGTTGAAGTAGGGGATAAATGTAACAATGTCTCCTTTTTGAAAACCTTGCGCGCTGCCTGTTTCAACTAATTCGCCTGAAAGCTCATGACCCAGAATGCGGGGATAGTTAAAATATGGCTGGGTACCCTCAAAGGCATGTAGGTCTGTTCCGCAAATACCAATTCTCCTGATCCTGATCTGTGCATAGCCTTCTTTAATTTCCGGCTTTTCCTGTTCTTTGAAAGCCAGCTGCCCTGGTTCCTCGCAAACTATTACCTGCATACAATCTGTTTTAAAGCTTAAAAATCTGTTTCATAAGTACCCATTTCTCCCCGTCCTTTGCCCAGGGGAGGGGCTGCTGAAACAGCCACATCAACTGTTCCCATTCCTGTACTTTGGGGTTAAGCGCGTCCATCGCTTCTTTTCTCTTTGCCTCGTAGTCATCGCTCGTTTCCATGATCATAAACAACCGGTTTCCGGTGCGATAGATCTGCATATCGAGGATTTCTGCATCCAGTATGCTTTTACGTATCTCCGGCCAGCTATTTTCTGCCTTGTGCCAATGTTCATATTCTGCTATTAATTGCGGATCATCCTTTAAATCAAGGGCCAAACAGTATCTTTTCATAGTGATATTTAACTTTTTACAGATATATGGAAGCGTATGATTCGTCAACTAAACCGTATTGTTTCATCTCTTTCCAAAATTGTGTTGGCACCTTTAAATAAGCCAACGCAACATTTTGTGATACCCTGTCAGGATTGGTTGTATTCAGGGCAATGCTTTTAACTCCAGGCCCATTTAACCCAAAAGCCACACAGGCATCTGCCGGTTTTATTTTATAATCTGCGCATAAACCATAAAACAACTCCCTCCAGTTATATAAATGCCTGTCTTTTACCGGATCAGTTAACCGGTAATTATAATAAGCGGACCCGGTTAAAAATCCACCGTTAAAAACTGCAGAATTAATAATTAAAGTCCCTTGCTTTTCAAGTTCCTGCATAAATTCTATTAATTCCGGGGGATGGCTGTGAACTGTCATGCTATTGGCTATCATTACCCAGTCCAGCTTTATATCATAGGTGATTTTTTTGATGATCCGCCAGTCCTTCGAGCCTACACCGATGCCCTTTACTTTGCCATCCCGTTTCAACTCATTCAGCGCGCGGTAAGCTTCTAATATGTCACGGTAGCGTTGTGCTTGTTCGTGCTCATCTTTTGCTGCATTAAGATATTCATCCGGGTCATGTACGGATACCAGTTTTGCAGGGTAGTTGCCCAGCAGTTCATTCCCTTGTTCATAGCATTCCAGGATGCCTTCATAACTTATTCGTTGAACAGCATCGTATTTCAGGTCACGCCAAACGCCCGGTTCAAAAGTAGGCTCGGGAGTTTTTAATGCAGTACGCAGCCAACCTAATTTATTGCTGATGAGCACATCCGATGGGTTTACCTTCAATTGTGCTAAAGATCTTCCAAGCGATTCGAGCGCGAGCCCCGCGCCATATTTACCGGCAGAGTCAAATACTGCTGGTTTGGGCGAATGCCTGATACTTTCGGCAACTATTGCACATTTAACCTCATCAGAAAGCGCTACATATAAATTTCCTAACCCGCTGGTTCCAAAAATTACTTTAGGCAGATTGATCTCTTGCATATTGAAAATGGGTTATGGTTAAAGGATAGCTGAAACCGGCACACTTTCCGGTTCCACTTTTACACGATGGCCTTTTAATCCAAAAAATGCCACCACGGCAAAGCACACCAATGGTACCAAATAGCCATACTGAATATTACCGGTTACATCGCTGATGTAACCGAACACCCTTGGTAAAATGGCACCGCCGACAATGGACATAATGATCAGGCTGCTGCCGAATTCGGTATCGCCCTTTAATCCCTTTATGCCCAGTGCAAAAATGGTTGGAAACATGATCGACATAAAGAAACATATTGCCATCACCGTATAAACGGTGATCATACCATGACTTAAAATGGCTATTGCGCAAAGTAAGATATTAATACCCCCATAGGCAGCAAGTAAAATGGCCGAACTGTAATACCGCATCAAAAAGGTGCCGATAAACCTGCCGATCAGGAATGCAAAACCACATAATCCCAGATAGTCTGCTGCTTTTACTTCTGTGATGCCCGCAGATTTTGTTGCATAAAGGATAAATAAACTAAATACACAAACCTGCGCGCCTACATAAAAAAACTGCGCGGCAACACCCCAGGCTAAATGACGGTGCTTTAAGGCATGGAAAATGTTTTTACTGGCCGTGTGCCCTTCATGTTGCTGGATCCGGGGCAGATGGGTAAAAGCAAAAAGTATGGCGATAAATACGAGTACACTACCTAAAATAAAATAAGGCATTTTCACGGAAGAAGCCTCGGCGGCCAGCGCCAGTTTTCGGCCACCCTCTGTCATAATGCTCAATTGTGCGGCGGTATACCCTTTAGTGAGGATAATACGTGCACCGATTATCGGGGCCAGGGTGGCAGCCAGCCCGTTAAATGATTGGGCAAAGTTAAGCCTTTGTATAGAGGTTGCCGGATCTCCTAATGAAGAAGCGTAAGGATTGGCGGCGGTTTCTAAAATGGTTAACCCGCAGGCAATGATAAACAAGGCTACCAGGAAAAATGTGTACTGTTGGGTATTTGCCGCTGGTATAAATAAATAAGAGCCGAATGCAAAAACAAGCAGACCGGTTATAATGCCTGTTTTGTAACCATATTTTTTCATGATAAAGCCTGCCGGCAAAGCCATCAAAAAGTAAGCAATAAATACAGCAGAATCTACCAGTGTAGCCTGGACTGTTGTAAGCGTAAATGACTTTTTTAAATGCGGTATCAATATAGGGTCGAGGTTATGGGCGAAACCCCATAAAAAGAATAAACTGGTTATTAATATAAATGGAAAAAGAGTTTTATTCTTTGTCATGATCGGATAATTGTGTTTTACGTTTTTGTTGCCGGATGAAAGGGGCATGCTTAGTTATTGGCTGTAATTTTGGCTACCCATCCGCCCGAGGTATCCAAATGGATATTCATAGCCGAACTTCCCGATACCTTTTCTTCAGACCGGGCTAAACTTTGAGGGGATGATAATACATCAGCCCATGATGACAATGTATATTTACCCACCGGTAAAAAGTCCATTTTTAATTGAATTGTCCTTTCCGAGTCGTTGGTCATTGCGCCTATATACCAATCTTTCCCACTTCTTTTGGCAACAATGATATATTCGCCCGGATAACCGCCGAGTACTTTCGTGTCGTCCCAAACGGTAGGTATATTGTTTAAAAAATCGGCTCCGGGCTTGCCCAGTATGTGCTCAGGTGCATCGCAATAAACTGTAAACGGGCTTTCGTAAATCACAAATTTTGCCAGCTCGGCACAGCGGCTGTTCATTACCTGTGTAGGACTGCCTTTTCTGAACTCACTCTTCTTTACGTTTAAAAAGCCGCCGGGAGTATAATCCATTGGTCCTGCCAGCATACGGGTGAATGGCAAAGTGGTATTATGCCCTGCTGTTATCCGGGTTGAAAACTTGGAATATTCCTCTCCTAAAACCCCTTCCCTGGTTATCATGTTCGGATAGGTACGCTCAATGCCATCGGGTTTATAAGCTCCATGAAAATCAACCATCAGGTGATACTGCGCGGCTGTTTTAATGATCCTACGGTACCAGTTTACCATTTGCTGATCGTCCCGGTCCATAAAATCAATTTTAACCCCGGCAATGCCCCATTGCTGATAAATTGGGAAAGCTTTTTCAAAATTATCATTCCGGTTAACATCCGAGCTGTATAACCAAAGCCAGCATTTAACCTTTTTGGCTTTGGCATAAGCTAAAATTTCAGGCATGTTCAATTGCGGGGCAGGTTGGGTAATATCCGCTTCCGGCTTGTTAAACGCACCATACCATTGCCAATCAATAAGCATGTAAGGCCAATGCTGTGCCCATGCCAGGTCTATGTACTTTTTAATCGTAGGCATATCCATCTTTACATCGCCGCTCCACCAGTTATCCCAGGCGCTCATGCCAGGCTTGATCCAGCTTGCATCTTTCAGCGCACAGGCAGGGTTGAGGTTCTGGATCAGTTCCGATTCGATTAATTTACCGGGCGAAGCTGCCAGCATTACTACACGCCAGGGTGTAAGCAGATTATTAGTGAAGCGAGCCTTAACCCCGTTCTCATTTTCGCCGGGCAGAGGGGATAATTTAGTAACCAGATCAACTTTATCGGTTGCCCCGGTGTCTGTTTTTAGCGAGCCTATGTAAAACCCGGGATAGTTATCAATATTAGCTTCTGTAATTGCCGTATAATGGCTCTGATCTAATTCTACCAGCAGGGGTAAGCCGGCAATTGTTTTTTCTGTGATATGGTTTAGGTATTTGGGTTGAAATTCAGTCTCCTGGGAGGAGGTATAACTGCCATAGTCTGCTACCCAGGTCTTTGCTTTTGCCGGTAAATTGAAACTGGTCAATTCCCTTATAATCTGTCGGTCGCCGATGTTATCAGCCCCGAATAACTGGTAGCGAAAGGCAACCCCGTCGTCATAAGCCCTGAACCAGATCTTCATCCGGCGCATGGGGCCTGATTTTTCTACCAGTGACAGCTCCAGTTCATTATAACGATCGGTTACGGTTCCGTGCTTTGTTTTTACTACCGGTACCCAGGTTTGGTTAACGGAATGCTCCACATGACCGGTTACAGTCATATTGGTGCCGATAGCCGGTTCATCTTTAAACTCGAAACCTAATGAAGAGGGATGGATGATTGTTAAATCATTGCTGGAAACAGTATATTGAAGGCCGTTGGTGTTATTTATCTCCACAACGTTTTTTTTATCGGGCGATACCAGCTTAAAAGTTTGCGCTAAAGAAGGAGCTGCCAGTGAAACGGCAGTGATCAGTACGTAAAAAGTTTTCTTGTTCATGATATAGATTAAACGGCTCCTTCTATTTTTAAAACGAATGCATCTTTACACGGAGCATTTTCAGGCATTTTTACCTTCAGTCCCGCTTCAGTCTGCTCAAAGCTCAACTTGTCGTTTCCAAGCAGGCTTACACTGCTTATGTTGCCTGCTTCCTTACCTTTTGCTAACTTTTTAACAATGGCTTCATTCCCGGCCGGCCAACCCAGTATAGTAGCATAAAGGGTTTTACCTTTTACAGTAAACCGGATATCTTCGGCCCCGAACGGCTTGCCTTTGCCTTCATTAAAGCCCTGCGCGTTGATAGGTGCCGCCGAATCTGTTGCCGGACCTTCACCAAATACTTTCCAGGGCCGGGTACCGTAAATTGCCTCGCTGTTAACCTGCATCCAGGCACCTATACCGTCAACTACCGCACGTTCCTCGCTATCGAGGGTGCCATCTCCACGTAATGGTATGTTTAAGAGCAGGTTGCCGTTTTTGCTTACGATGTCAACCAGGGTATGAACCACCGTTTTGGCACTTTTATAGTGTTTATCGTCAAATATGCGGCGATCATAGTGCCAGGAACCAATACAGGTATCCGTTTGCCATGGCAAAGGTTCTATCTGGTTGCTCTGTCCGCGCTCTATATCCCATATCATACATTTACGCTGCTGCTCATTCAATACTTTGCCAAACAATGCAGCCTGTAGTTTACCATGTTTTTTAATACTGGTATTGTACATATGAGCTGCTATTTTTAAGCCGGCATCGCTTACCGGCCAAAGAGGTAATGCGGTATCGTCAAAATAGATCAGTTCGGGGCCATACTTGTCAATCAGCTCTATGGTGCGGTTCAGGAGCTTATCACAATATGCCTTGTTGGGCACGCTTGCGCCATTGCCCCAATCCCAGTGAGCACCCATGCTGTTGTCATTAAGGCTATCCTTGCTTAATTCATGATTTTGCGCATATAATTCCTGAGGGTCATAGCCGCTCCACCATTTACCGGCACCATCGGCTTTGGTGAGTTTACCATCGTAGGGGATGCCTGCATACGGTCCGCTTTTATCTGCTCGCTGTGCAACCTCGTACCAGGTCCAGGGGTGGGAAGCATGTACCGTTACACCAAAAGGCAGTCCATGTTCTTTAGCTGCTTTGGCCCAGCCGCCAATCAGGTCCTTTTTGGGGCCAAGTTTGGTGGAGTTCCAGCTTTGGTATTTGCTATCGTAAAGGTCAAAGTTATCATGGTGATTGGCCAGTGCCATAAAATATTTGGCGCCTGCCTGTTTGTACAAGCCTACCAGTTCATCTGGGTTCCAGTTCTCGGCCTTCCATTCATTAATAACATCTTTAAAGCCAAATTTTGAAGGGTGGCCATATTTCTGAACATGGTATTTATACTGGTCGCTACCTTCCTGGTACATGCCGCGCGCATACCAGTCGCCACGTTCGGGCTGGCATTGCGGGCCCCAGTGTGCCCATATGCCAAACTTGGCGTCACGAAACCAATCAGGTACCTGGTATTGGGCCAATGAATCCCAATCGGGTTTAAAAGGGCCGGAGGCGATGTCAGCATTTAAATTTTGTTGCAGCAAACTACTGCCAAATGCCCTTGACAGATACAAGGAAGAGAATCCTGTGGCTAAGCCTTTTATTAATGTTCTTCTTTTCATAATTATTTTGGCGGTTAGAAAAAACAGTTATGCCGATCAGCCATACGGATGAATAGCCGGAACTTTAAGTTAATTTCTATACTTGGTTATCTATAATTGGTTAATCAGCAATTCGCGTTGTCGGATCAATAATTGATAATCATCCAAATTTCTCTGAAATAATAACTAAATAATTGACCTAATGGGACTTTTTTTTGTATAAAACCGACTTTTTTGCACACGGGGAAATGCGAATTATCGAAATGAATCGAAGTTGCTAAATCGAAATTTATATTTTGGTTCTGTTTATAACTGGTTTATTTAGTGTTGGTTATTGTTAAAATGAAACTAATAGCTTGTACAAGCTATTGCACATTGATTGTTTATGGCCTGGTACTTATAAAAACATTGGCGATGGTTATTTCAGACCATGCTGATCTTTGATAACAGCCATGTTTCCTCTGCCATTACGATACCTCATTGATCAATGATTAAAACCAACCTGGTACATCTGTTTTTTATATTCACTGGGCGACATACCGGTGAGTTTTTTGAAGGTTTTGGAAAAATAAGAAAGGTTATCAAATCCGGTTTGAGTACAAATTTCCGAATAGGACATCCGGCTTGTCGCCATCAAATACTGTGCACGCTCAACGCGTTTTTCATTGATATAATTTAATGGCCTGGTCCCCGTGTACTGTTTAAATTGCCTTGAAAAGTAATCGACATTTTGATTTGCGCGGGATGCGAGCAACTGAACCGAAAGATCCATGTGTAAATTAACAAGGATGTAATTTAATGTTTCTGCAATTTTTACCGGGATAAGTTTATGCTCCGGGTTTTTGAACAACTGTGGGTTCAGAAATTTCGCGGTTAGCATCATCAGGATGCCTTGGGTTTCCAGGTATGTTGAAATGTTTTGCTGGTTGTTAAGCTCCTGGTATTCTTTATAATAAATGTCTTTTTCATATACCTTGGGATTGTCCGACCGGTTAATTCCTCTACCCGGGTTAATTTGAAGTAACCGGTTAAAAAGGTTAATATCCATTTCGGTAGCCTTTGTTTTCAATACAGCCCTGTTATTGGCAAAAAGCGAGCTTCCATCTATCGAATCTTCAAAAAACTGAACAAAAAACTGGCCCAGATAATCACTGCACCCTAAATTACACAAGGTGAAACTCGGAATGATGTACAGATAGCCTGGTTCAAGCTTTAATGAACTGGCTGCATCTGATATTTCACCTTCTCCATCATCTATATAATAAATACGGTAGTAAGGGCTGATCACATTCCTGTAATTCCATTTACAGTTAAGCCTCACATAGTCAACGTTAAGGAGTGAGAAAGTGTGTTGTAAATTTCTTTTAATCATCTGGATCACAAATATGCAAATTGCTTTGATATACCGGAGTGTATATGAATGCTTTAAATATAAGAAAGTCGGGTTTTTACAAAAAAAAGTCCATTTCAATCAAATTTTCAGATGGTGGTTTACTGTAGGTTTGAATCAACCAATATAAAGAAGGAATACCTCAAAACTTTGCATTAATACCTGGGCATTAATGGAGGCTTTAACTGATGATGAAAATTATCGGGCATATGTGTTATGCTTAAGTATTCAGAAATGTTTCCAGGCCACCCGCAACTAAGCTTGCCGGTTTGCAAAATAATCGTAACCCTTTATAAGCAGGATCACAATCCAATAACAAGTAAATAACAATTAGTTAAACCTGTAAACCCATTAATTATGAGAAAAAAGATATAGCACCTGTTAAAAAAGTCAGGCGTGCTGAGAACACGCCTAACCAATTGAGGAATAGCTGCCAGGCTTATTCCAATCATTAAACCATTTTATAAAAAACAAATTTATGAATAAAATTATACAGAATTACGATGTGCTTTATAAGCTAATGAAGTTCACATTCGGGTTGCTGTTTGCAGTATTGTGCCTTTCGGGTTCACTATATGCAAAAGGCAATGCAAGCTACAATACAGCGGGCAGAATTTTAAAAGATGACAACCTCCCGGTTGCAATAACGGGCAAAGTAACTGACGAAAAAGGACAACCTTTAGTTGGGGTGAGCATCCTGATCAAGGGGACCAATAACGGGGCAGTTACCGATATAGAGGGAAAGTTCAAGCTTAGCGTTCCCAATGAAAAGGCCGTCCTTTTATTCAGGTATATAGGCTATATAAACAAAGAAGTAGTTGTTGGTAATGCAAGCGTATTGAACGTCATGTTAATAGCCGAGCCAAAAAGTATCAACGAGATTGTTGTTGTTGGCTACAGCACACAAAGCAAACACAAGCTCACCAGTGCCGTGGTTACAGTTTCCGGCGATGAACTGAACAAGCGGGTGGCCACATCTCCTGCAACTTTATTACAGGGCAAACTTCCAGGTTTACAGGTTGTTCAGGGATCAGGTGAACCGGGGGCCGAAAACGTACAGCTTACCATCAGGGGCACTGGCACTTTCAGTGGCGCGGGTTCAAACCCTTTGGTTATTGTTGACGGGCTTCCGGGGAGCCTTGATGTGCTTAACGCAAATGATATAGAATCGATCTCGGTATTGAAGGATGCATCCTCGGCCGCTATCTACGGATCACGCGGCGCAAATGGCGTAATTGTTGTAAAAACCAAAAGGGGCAAAGCGGGGAGTCTTTCGGTTCAATATGCTTACAATTTCGGCATTTCCAATGCTACAAAGCTACCGGATATTGTAACGAATTCAGCAACTTATATGCAGCTATCGAACGAAGCCCGCACCAATTCGTCATTGGCACCACTGTATACGCAGGCCCAGATCGATTTATATCAAAACGCAACAGACATGGTGAAGTATCCTAACCACAACTGGCTGAACGATATCTTTCGCACTGCTTATACCCAGAATCATTATTTGAACATGAGCGGGGGTAAAGATAGCACAACCTATAGCATAGGTATTGGTATTACCAACCAGCCTGGTGTAATGAGAGGGTTCGACTATAAAAAATATACACTTTCCCTGGGTTTAACCTCAAAGCTTAATAAGAGGATAACCTTTGGAAGTGATATCCAAATGCGCTATGGCAAAAAGCTCACGCCTGAAAATGGAGCGGGTGACCAATTCCTTTCTGCCCTGGCCCAATCTCCTTTGTACCCGGCGCAGGTTGATGGAAAATGGATAAAGAAAGCCTATTCAAATGAACTGGGCAATAAAAACCCGGTGGCAATTGTGAATGAAGACGTACGCATCAGGGGAGATGACAAATATTTACAGGGTAACCTGTCGCTGGATATTGATCTTTTCAAAGGACTGAGATGGGAAAACAAAGGCGGCTTTAATTACGGAACTTATAAATTCAATGATTTCAGGCCTGTTATACCTATGTATTATTATAGTGATATGAGCCCGGCGGGGAGCCTCGATGTCGGAGCGCCTGGTCTTAACGTAGGCAATTCGGATAATTTATATACCGTTTACTACAGTCAGCTGACCTATAAAAAGAGTATCGGAGCCCACAACTTCTCTGCATTTGCAGGTTATCAGCAGGAAAAAAATACAGCCAGTAACCTCAACGCGTCAAGAACGCAGTATGTAACCAACTTTTTGAGGGAACTTGATGCGGGACCGACCGACGGACAGACCAATGGCGGCACATCTTCGGCATGGGCAATCAGTTCCTTATATGGTAGTGCCAATTATGACTATCAGGACAAATATTTGCTTGGCGCAAGCATCCGTTATGACGGTACATCCAGGTTACCATCCAGCACCCGTTACGGAACCTTTTACTCATTTTCGGGTGGATGGCGAGTTTCAAAAGAAAATTTCCTGAAAGATGTTTCCTGGTTAAATGACCTTAAGATCCGCGGTTCATGGGGCCAGTTGGGTAATCAGAATATCGGGACCTATCCTTATCAATCAACATTATCCGGCGCTAATTATGCTTTTGGCGGCGCGGCTACCTCGGGCTTCGTTTCCAATACATTGGTTGACCCCAACCTTACCTGGGAAACTACGCGGGTAGTTGATGCAGGTATTGATATGACTATATTTAACGACAAGCTGGTTTTCTCGGCAGATTATTTTAATAAATATACGTTTGATATTTTAAGAGGATCGCAGGTGCCATTCTACGTTGGTCTTAATGCTCCAACAATAAATGACGGCGCCCTGAGGAATAAAGGTTTCGAGTTTGCAGTTCAGTATAATGACAAAATTGGTAAAGATTTTACCTATACCATAGGGTTAAACCTGCAAACCTATAAGAACAAGCTGGAAAAATACGGATCGAAAGATATCAGCGATCACACGATCAGGGAAGAGGGGCATGAGCTCGATGCTTATTATATGTACGTTTGGGATGGTATATTTCAGTCCCAGGCCGAGATTGACAATTCTCCAAAACAGCCGGTTACACCTACTCCCGGTGATTTAAAAATAAAGGATGTAAATGGCGATGGAAAAATTGATGCTAACGACAGGACCTATGTAGGCGGCAAATTCCCGTCGTATCAATATTCGGCTAATTTAGGTGCCGGCTATAAAGGATTTGATTTTAGCGCACAGATCTATGGTTCGCAGGGGCAAAAGGCCTATGTTAATGGCTGGGGAATCGAGCCCTTCAGGCAGGGTTCCGTACCAACTACCGACTGGTTGAACCGCTGGACACCGACCAATCATACCAACACCATGCCTAAGATATACGTCGCTGACGGTTATGCTGCCGTACAGAACTATCCTTCAACCTACTTCCTGAAGGATGCCTCTTTTGTTCGGTTAAAGAGCGTACAGCTCGGGTATACTTTGCCAACAGCCTTACTAAACAAAATCTCAATTAAGAGCCTCCGCGTTTTTGTGGCTGCTGACAATGTATTCACCATCAGTAAATATCCTGGATTGGATCCTGAACGGGTAGGAGACGGTACTTACGTAACCTATCCTCAGAACAGGACAATAACCTTTGGTGCATCTGTTAAACTTTAACCTAATTAAAGAATACAATTATGAATCTTTACAATAAGTATATACTCATGCTGATCATGTTATCAGTCATGCTGGCATCCTGCAAAAAAAGTTCATTGAACCTTAATCCGCCCGATAAATTATCTACACAGAATTTTTGGAAATCTGAAAGCGATGCGGACCTTGCTTTAACAGGATGTTACAACTTTTTATACGCCCAGGGAGGGAGTTATTCTACTTCGCAGTACCAGGTTGTAGCCTGGGATAATTTCAGTGATAACTCTTATGGGCAATATAATTACGGCGGTGGATCAAGTGCGCTCTCTTCAGGGTTGTCGGCCGGAGTTTTTGATACCTATAATCTTTATCAATCATCCTATTATGTCAATAATTACAGGGCGATAGCCTCCATTAATTATTTCTTGGCTAATGTAGATAAGGTTCTTACAGGTGATAAGCTAAAACAGTACAAAGCAGAAGGATATTTTCTGAGGGCTTTTAATTATTATTGGCTTGCCGTACTCTATGGTAATGTTATTATTACCACAGCAGACCCATATACCCTTGATTACACCAAACATATGGCTAAGTCGACCAGGGCCGATGTTTTAAAGCTGGTTGAAGCCGACCTGGACCTGGCAATAGCCGGTTTACCGGATGTTGCATACAGTAGCGGGCATGCAGTTAAAGGCACCGCGCAGGGGTATAAAGTAAGGGCTTTGTTGTTCGAGAAGAAGTATACAGAGGCTGCCTCCCTCGCCAACCAAATTATAACCGGTGCAAAGTTTTCTTTGAATACTTCTTACCCGGGCAACTTCTATAAACCGGCTCAAAACAACAGCCCTGAAATCATGTTTTCGGTGAAATACCAGTTGCCGAACCTGTCTCATCAGGATAACGGCATCAGTGTTTCTTTACTGCGCTGGAAAGGTGAACTGGGCACACAGGACCTGGTTAATGAATATGAAGCTGCGGATGGTAAAGACACCACCAGCTCTGCCGTGTATGTAAAGGGGAAACCCTATGATAACAGGGACCCGCGGATGCGTATGACCCTGTTTTTCCCCGGTGATACAAAAGCCCAGGGATGGCCATTTACAGGATCGTATGCCATTGGTACCCCGGGGAAGGATTCATGGATTGTGGGCTATTACCCTGTAAAAAAATGGCTTGACCCTACACTGGTTGATCCCGATTACGGGACAAAAGGCGATAATGATTTTGTTTTACTTCGTTACGCTGATGTTTTGCTGATGTATGCGGAAGCTCAAAACGAAGTGGCAGGGCCCGACGCAAGTGTTTACAATGCAGTGAACCTTGTAAGGGCGCGGGTTAATATGCCTGCATTGCCTGCTGGTTTGTCACAGGCGCAGTTGCGTGAAAAAATTCGTCATGAACGGCGCGTGGAATTTGCCATGGAGGGGATCCGGTACTTTGATCTGAGAAGATGGGGTATAGCAACACAGAAATTGAACGGTTTTGTTCAAAATCCATTATTCCCGTCGGTAAAAACAAAATATGCTGATAATTATGATTTCTGGCCTATTCCTCAACCTGAGATTGACAGAAACGCACCGGAGCTTGTTCAAAATCCCGGGTATTAATATGTAAATTAGTATTGAATAAAAAAGGACTGCCTTAAATTGAGGCAGTCCTTTTAATGATATTATTTTTTCTATGATTTATCATATATATAGAGGGGGAATTTATACATTCAAAATTCGATATTTACGAAAGCCATATCCGGAAATTTTGCCTTTGTTGCAGATAGCCTAATCTATTGACTGAATGTTATTAATACCCCGATCCTTTAAGCTATGAGATATAAAATATCCTTAAGCGTTATTATCCCGTTATTGTTTGTTCATGCTGTTTTTGCGCAAAATGGCAAATATCAATTTTCGCAGTTAAATAGAAGTAATGGCTTGTCTAACAATCAGGTTAATTCCGTCTTTAAAGATTCTGAAGGTTTTATGTGGTTCGGCACGGCAGCGGGCCTTAATCGCTACGATGGCTACACTTTTAAAGTATTCAAACATGATGTTTATAATAAAAAGTCCCTCATCGATGATTTTATAACCGGTATTTTTGAGGGGCCAGGCAAAAAATTATGGGTGTCTACGCGGAGTGGATATTGTTTTTATGATCCTGAAACAGAGCAGTTTGATGGTGATGTATCACTAATGACCGGTTCTTTGAAAATCCCCGGGTATCCTTTTGTCTCTAAGATAATCCGCAGCGGCAAAGGTGAGTTTTGGTTTGTTTGCCCCGATTCCGGCCTCTACAGGTATAATGAATTAAACAAAACAACCAGGCGGTATTATCATCATCGTTCCGGGGCATCATTGCATTCAAATCTTATTGCAGATATCTCACAGGATGCAACTGGTAATATCTGGTTAGCATATCGCGATGGGGTAGTTGAGAAATTAGACATCAAACAGAATAGAATCGCTTATCGCACGGATGTTTTTAGTAAAGTTGCCAGTAATAAGGATGGGAATTACTCAATTACAGTAGACAAGGATAATGATCTATGGTTTTATTCATCCAATTTTAATTCGGGGGCATATTATTATAGTCCATCATCAGGGACATTCAGGCATATCACTGACGAATCGGCCGGCGCAAAGTTAAAATCCAACATCGTTAGCAATATTATCCAGGCTGATGATGGTTTGATATGGATAGGTACCGATCATGGCGGTATAAACGTATTAGATAAAAAAAATTTCACGATAACCTATTTACTTAACCGGGAAGATGATGCCAAATCGCTAAGTCAAAACAGCGTAATCCTTTATAAAGATGATACAGGCATTATGTGGGCCAGTACTTTTAAAGAGGGGGTGAGTTATTATCATAAAAATATCATCCGGTTTCCGCTATACAGGCATTTTGCCTCGGATCGCGAAAGTTTAAGTTTTGAAGATGCTAACAAGTTTGTTGAAGATAAAAGTGGCAACCTGTGGATTGGTACAAACGGAGGAGGGCTAATTTACTTTAACCGTAAAAACGGCAGCTTTAAGCAATATAAATACGAGCAGGGAAACCCAAACAGTCTCAGCAATGATATCATTGTTAGTTTATGTATCGACCATGATCAGAAATTATGGATAGGAACTTATTTTGGCGGGCTGGATTGTTTTGACGGAAAAAAATTTATCCATTATAAACATGATGATAAGGTAGCCGGCAGTATTGCTGATAACCGGGTATGGAGTATTCTTGAAGATTCATCGAACAGGTTATGGATAGGAACATTTGCCGGAGGACTTCAAATATTTGACAGGGATAAAAAGATATTTTCCGCTCCTTTTAAGCAAACGGATATCCGGTCACCTTACGTAGCCACACTCTTTGAGGACAGGAAAGGTAATATCTGGGTAGGAGGGTACTTTGGCGCTGATGTAATCTTGAAAAACAAAGGCGGGGTCATTCATTACAATACTGATAAGAAAGGCACAAATAGTTTGATCAGCAATAGCATAAATTGCATCACACAGGACAGCCGCGGTCTTATCTGGATCTCAACACGCGAAGGGCTGAGCATTGTTAACCCCGAAACCGGATTTATCAGGTCGTTAACAGCGCAAAACGGCTTGCCGGACAACACCATAATGGATATCCTGGAGGATAACCGGGGGACAATCTGGTTAAGTACAGCCAACGGATTGAGCAGGATAACCTTTACCCAAAAGCAAGCGCCTTATGCTTTCAGATTTGAAAACTTTGACGAAACGGATGGTCTGCAAGGCAAGGAGTTTAACGCGCGCGCTGCTCTTAAAACCAGTAGAGGCGAATTGATATTTGGAGGCGGGCATGGTTTTAACATTTTCGATCCATTAACCATACATGCCAATGTATATAAACCGAGATTGATTTTTACTGATTTTTTGTTGTTTAACAAAAGCATTACAGCTAATGAAGAGGTTAATGGACATGTTGTATTGTCAAAGGCTATTTCGGCAACCCGTGAACTGACATTGACACATAGCGAAAATGTATTTACAATTGAATTTGCCGCATTAAACTTTTTTAACCCCAATAAGGTAAAACATCAGTACATGATGGAGGGTTTTGATAAAGATTGGCTTGATGCGGATAATGCTATACGAAAAGCTACATACACCAACCTTGATGGCGGCGACTACACCTTTAAGGTGCGCGCAATTAGCCAGGAGGGAAGATGGGATCCTGATTATATAACGTTAAAAATTAAGGTGTTGCCCCCGTTCTGGAAATCAACAATAGCCTACTTTATTTATATATTGCTTTTGTTTGGAATTCTCTTTTTCATGCGCCGGCGCGGAATTCAAAAAATAAGAAGGCAGTTTGAAGTTGAAAAAGAGAAGCAGGAGGCAAAATTATTGATTGAGCATGAGCGGCAGGAGGCCAGGCGCATGCATGAACTTGATATGATGAAAATCAAGTTCTTTACCAATGTAAGCCATGAATTCAGAACCCCCTTATCATTGATCATGGCCCCGGTTGATAAGATCTTAAAGCACACTGAAACAGAAGAACAAAGGCATCAGTTGCAATTGATCAACCGTAATGCCAAACGTTTACTAAATATGGTAAACCAGTTACTTGATTTCAGGAAAATGGAAGTGCAGGAACTCAGGCTGCATGCACGGAACGGGGATATTATTAGTTTTATTAAGGAGATGGTTTATTCCTTCTCGGATGTTGCCGAAAAGAAACACATCCGGCTGGTATTCGATTCGGAGATTCAAAGTATGGTGATCAACTTTGACCACGATAAAATAGAACGTATCCTATTCAACCTGCTTTCCAATGCATTTAAGTTTACGCCTGACGATGGGAATGTGAGTGTTTTATTAGCGATAACTGAAAAAACAGCTGAAAAACGGTTGCTGGAAATAAAGGTTATTGATACAGGTATTGGAATCCCGTTTGATAAACAGGACAAGATTTTTGAACGCTTTTTTCAAAACGAAGTACCCGGCTCTATGGTTAACCAGGGTAGTGGTATCGGTTTATCAATAACTAAGGAATTTGTAAAGCTGCATAATGGTGAAATATCAGTAGAGAGCGAAGCGGGAAGGGGTAGCTGTTTTACCATATTGCTTCCTGTTGATTTAACGGCCGAGGAACAAGTATCTGCTAATAAAACCAATACGCCCGGTCCTGCGATGACCGAGAGTCAGGCGTGGTTGCAGGCAGGAAGTGGTAGTACTACTAAGAAGCTTACTGTTTTACTGGTTGAAGATAATGAAGACTTTCGTTTTTATTTAAAGGACAATTTAAGTGATACTTTTAATATCATTGAGGCCGCTAATGGCAAGGAGGGCTGGCAAAAAAGCCTGGCCCTGCATCCTAACCTGGTAGTCAGCGATATCAGCATGCCTGAGATGAACGGCATTGATCTATGCCGGAAAATCCGTAACGATAAACGAACATCACATATACCAGTTGTATTACTCACCGCTGTCACCGGCGAAGAGCAGCAACTGCAGGGGCTTGAGACCGGCGCCAACGACTACCTCACCAAGCCTTTCAATTTTGAGATCCTGATGTCCAAATTGAAGAATATATTGGCTATGCAGGAAGATATGCGCAAAACTTATCAAAAGCAACTTGATGTTAAGCCTACAGAAGTAGAGACCGAATCATTTGATGAAGCCTTTATTAAAAAGGCAGTGCAATTGATTGAAAAAAATATTGATAATGCCGATTTTTCGGTGGAGGAGCTAAGCAGTGAGTTGTTTGTAAGCCGGGTTACTTTGTATAAAAGAGCATTGGCTTTAACCGGCAAATCACCGGTAGACCTGATCCGGTCTATCCGCCTGAAGCGCGCCGCGCAATTGCTTGAAAGCTCACAATTAACCATATCACAGATCTCATACAAGGTTGGCTTTAAAAGCCAAAAGTATTTTGTACGATGCTTTAAGGCCGAATTTAACTGCCTTCCGTCGGCATATGTCAGCAATAAAAATAAGTAGCGTTTTAACAAACCCTTTAATGAGTTGATCATAGCCTGAACTTTATCCCTGATTGCCCTTTTTGTTAAATTTTCCTTCCCTTGTTTTAGATTTTGGCTTGCTTATTTACAGTATTTTATAGTTTAAAATACTGTAAATAAGTATGATAGTTTGTCTTAACATTTGTGCCCCTATTTGTAAACAATCGATTGCACAAGGGTTCCTTAGCTTAGTCCGGTAAATCAACAGCCGATTTTGAATTGCAGGTTGCAATTTAAAGTCGGCATTGGTCACAGCCAATTATATTGTAACCTGCTTAATTAATACTATGTTAAAACGTATACTATTGTGTACCTCTGCTGTTTTTTCGATTTGCTTATCGGCGAAAGCTAATGCCGGAGCCGTTAATAAAAAGCCCATAAAGGATACAACTGTTGTCAGCACTATCTATCCGTCGTATAACACATCACCGAAAGCCCCGGATATGACGGGAATGGGCAATACTGCGGTGCAACAGGCGGCCCACATAAAGTTAGGCTGGAATATCGGTAATACGATGGAAGCTCCCGGCGGGGAAACTGGCTGGGGCAACCCTTTAATCACAGAAAACTATATCAAATTTGTAAAGCGGAGCGGGTTTAACGCTATTCGCATCCCCTGTGCATGGGATCAATATGCCGACAAAAAGAGCGCCAAAATACAGGATGCCTGGTTAAACCGGGTGAAACAGGTAGTGGGATATTGTGTAAAAAACGACATGTATGTTTTACTCAATATCCATTGGGATGGGGGCTGGCTCGAGAATAATTGTACTCCGGCTAAAAAGGATTCTGTTAATGCCAGGCAAAAAGCATTTTGGGAGCAGATAGCTACAGCTATGCGCGATTTTGATGAACACCTGATGTTTGCAAGCGCTAATGAGCCCAACACAAATGATGCTGCCCAAATGGCTGTGTTGCTTTCATACCATCAAACTTTTGTTGATGCGGTAAGGGCAACGGGCGGCCGAAATACTTACAGGGTATTGATTGTTCAGGGGCCAGGTACTGATATTCCCAAAACAAACAAGCTGATGTATACCCTGCCAACTGATCCGGTTGCTGACCGGTTGATGGTCGAGGTACATTACTATTCTCCTTTCAATTTTTGCCTTTTGCAGAAAGATGAATCATGGGGCCGTATGTTTTATTATTGGGGAAGCGGTCATCACTCGTCATCAGATCCTTCAAGAAACCCGACATATGGAGAAGAAGCTGAAGTTAAGAGCGCCTTTCAGCTGATGAAAACAAAATTTGTGGATAAAGGTATTCCCGTTTTGATGGGAGAATACGGTGCTTACAGACGAACTGCCCCCAAAGATTTAGCAGCACACAATGATGCCGTAGATTACTGGATAAAATTTACAACCCGGCAAGCTATTGCTAATGGCCTTAAACCATTTTTTTGGGATATAGGTATAGCGATAGACAGGCGGAATAATAAGGTGCTCGATCAGCGTACAATTAATGCCATTATAGCCGGAGCCAATTAATCCAATTGGTTTACCCCACAACTCCATATAAACGAAAAACCCAAAGAAATAATATTTATGAAATATACAATTGCCTGTATTATAGTACTTTTTTTGTTCGGCAAAGTTTCGGCACAAAGTAAAAGTGAGGCGGCCCTTAAAGCAAAGATCAGCAGTATCATCAGGAAAATGACACTTGAAGAGAAGATAGCAATGTTGCATGGTAATGCTTTATTTTCCTCTGCAGGCGTACCCCGTTTGGGTATCCCGGAACTCACATGCGATGATGGGCCCTTAGGTGTCCGTGAAGAAATAAAGCGTTTTGATTGGGCTTCGGCTAACTGGACAACTGATTCTGCCACGTTTTTACCCAATGGTTCGGCAATAGCCGCTACCTGGAACCCCTTAATGGCTAATAAGTACGGGGTGGTGATAGGGGAGGAAGCGAACGCCCGTAAAAAAATTGTAATGCTTGCACCGGCATTTAATATTTGCAGGATGCCCCTTTGCGGCCGCACCTATGAGTATTACTCCGAAGATCCTTATTTAAACGGCCAGTTGGCCATTCAATCTGTAAAGGGGATTCAAAGCCAGCATGTGGCAGCCTGTATAAAGCATTTTGCCGCTAATAACCAGGAGCTTAACCGTGATAGTGTAAATACCTTAGTTGATGAAAGGGCTTTACGCGAAATTTATTTCCCGGCGTTTAAAGCTGCCATACAGCAGGGCAATGCTTACACTATTATGTCGGCCTATAATAAGCTAAATGGTTATTGGTGCTCCGAAAATGATTTCTTACTAAATAAAGTACTAAAAAATGAATGGGGCTTTAAAGGCGTGGTCATGTCTGACTGGGCCGGGACGCATCATACGGTTGCCGCAGCAAACAATGGCCTTGACATTGAAATGGGGTCGAGCGGACCGTATGATCAGTGGTATTTTGCCAAGCCCTTGTTAGCAGCAGTGAAAGCAGGCCAGGTTTCTGTAAAAAACATTGATGACAAAGTGAGCCGGATTTTATGGTTGATGTACCATACCTCCATGAGTGCTAATCATCCTAAGGGGACAATAGCTACGCCTGAACATGCCAAAACCGCCTACGAAATTGCATCAGAATCTATCGTTCTGCTAAAAAACGACAGTCATTTATTGCCTTTAAAAACAAGCGCAATCAAAAGCATTGCTGTTATAGGCGATAATGCAGTCCGTACATTTGCTTTAGGTGGCTACGGCGCGGGTGTAAAGGCTAAATACGAGGTTACCGCGTTAGCTGGTATAAAATCAAGGTTCGGCAAAACAACCAGTATCAGCTTTGCCCAGGGCTATAAAGCAAACTACCTGGCAAGTAAAACAGACGAACAAAACCGTGGCTATGATAAACCAGATCAGAGCTTGATTGATGAGGCCGTGGCGCTCGCAAAAAAGAGCGATGTTGCCATTTTGTGCGTGGGTTCAAATCGTGAATATGAGAGTGAGGGTCATGACCGTAAAAGCCTGGAACTGCCTTTTGGAGAGCAGGCCCTGGTTAATGCAGTGAGTGCCGTTAACCCTAATACCATTATCGTTATTATGGCCGGTGCGCCATATGATCTGAATGAAATTAAAAAATCAAATCATACTATTGTCTGGTCGTGGTTTAACGGATCAGAAGCCGGTAACGCACTGGCCGATGTATTAAAGGGTGTTATTAATCCGTCGGGCAAGCTGCCGTTTACCTTCCCGGTTTCATTACATGATTCACCTGCGTTTAACCTGGATACATATCCCGGTAAGGGCCTTACGGCTGATTATAAAGAAGGCATACTGGTTGGATATCGCTGGTACGACACTAAAAAAATAGAGCCGCAATTCGCATTTGGCTATGGGCTTTCTTATACTGATTTTTCTTTCAGTAAACTCTCGACAGATAAATCAAGCTATAAAAAAGATGAAACAATCCATGCAAAGTTTACGATCAAAAATAAAGGAAGCAGGTCCGGTGCCGAAGTTGTACAGTTATATGTAAGCGACCCGGTTTGTTCGGTATTTCGCCCTGAAAAAGAGCTTAAAGCTTTCGAAAAGATATTTTTAAAACCCGGCGAATCCAAGACGATAGAAATGCAGGTGAAAGTTGCCGACCTGGCGTTTTACGATGAGTCAAAAAAGGCATGGAATGCGGAAGCCGGTGAATATATCCTTGACTTGGGTAATTCATCCCGTAATATTATTCTGAAAACAAAAATTGCAGTTAAATAAGTATATCATTTTTATGAAAGCAATAACTATAGCCATCTTGCTTTGGGCCGGCAGTATGTTGAGTTTCGCTCAAACCCGGAGTGGTGTTGAACGAAAACAACTGTTTGATTACAATTGGAAATTTAAGCTGGGCGATGATACGCTGGCCAGGTTACCGGATTTCAGCGATACGGGTTGGCGCAGTCTCGACCTGCCGCATGATTGGAGTATTGAAGGAAAGATAAACCCTAAAAACCCAACAGGTGGTGCAGGCGGTTACTTTCCTGCCGGTATCGGTTGGTACAGGAAAACGTTCAAGGCTCCCGGTGAATGGAAAGGCAAAAGCATTTCCATTTATTTTGAAGGCGTCTACATGAATTCAGAGGTGTTTATCAATGGGAAATCACTCGGCATCCGCCCTTATGGTTATTCTTCATTTAGGTATGATCTGTCACCCTATCTGGATTTTAACAAAGAAAATGTGATAGCTGTACGTGTAGATAATTCACAACAAATAAACAGCAGGTGGTACAGTGGCTCGGGGATTTACCGCCATGTGTGGATGAATATTGCCAATCCCTTACACGTAGCCGATTGGGGAGTAGCGATTACAACGCCTGAGGTATCTTCAAAACAGGCATCTGTGCAGGTTAAGTCTACAATAAAGAACGAAACCGACTTTTTGCAAAAGATCGTTATTAACACCCGACTACTGTTGGGACAGGTTAAAAACGGGGGGGATAACATTATAAAGTTGGAATTACCGGCCCACAGTGAAAAGGATGTCTTACAAACTATAAAAGTATCAAAGCCCCTGCTTTGGACACCGGAAAGCCCCAGCTTATACCAGGCTCAGATCCAGGTGTTAAAAGGCAATGACATCGTAGATGAAACAAAGACTGCTTTTGGGATCCGGTCCTTAAAGTTTACAGCTGAGCATGGTTTCCAGCTTAACGGTAAAACTGTCAAGATAAGTGGTGGGTGTGCGCATCACGATAATGGCTGCCTTGGTGCCGCGGCTTTTGACCGGGCTGAGGAACGAAAGGTGGAGTTGTTAAAAGCCGCCGGGTTTAACGCTGTAAGAACTTCTCATAATCCCCCTTCCGAAGCCTTTTTGGACGCTTGTGACAGGTTAGGTTTATTAGTTATTGATGAGGCTTTTGATGGCTGGAGAATTGGTAAAAATAAACACGATTATTCGGTATATTTTGATAAGTGGTCGAAAATTGATCTGGAAACAATGGTGCTACGCGACAGGAACCACCCATCAATTTTTATGTGGAGTATTGGTAATGAAGTGGTTGAGAGAAATAAACCCGAAGCCGTTACGACCGCTAAAATGCTTGCGGGCATTGTTAAAAGTATCGATAGCACAAGGCCTGTAACATCGGCAATTGTAAAGTGGGGCAATGACTGGGAATCGTTGGATCCGCTTATGGCGGCTCATGACGTTTGCGGTTATAATTATCAGCTGCAAGGTGCACCTGCCGATCATAAAAGGGTTCCTTCCCGCGTTATTTTTCAGACAGAATCCTATCCGAGGGATGCTTTTGCCAATTGGAAGCTGGTGCAAAACAACAGTTGTATTATTGGCGATTTTGTATGGACAGCGATAGATTATTTAGGCGAGTCTGGAATTGGCCGCTGGTATTATTCGGGCGATGTGCCCGGAGAACATTGGGAAAATGATTTTTTTCCCTGGCACGGTGCTTATTGCGGCGATATAGATTTAACGGGATGGAGAAAGCCCATATCTCATTACCGAAGCCTGCTGTACAATGATAAGGAGAAGCTATACATGGCTGTCCGCGAACCCAGGCCGGAACCACTGGAAATTAAAGAAACCTGGTGGTCGGTATGGCCTACCTGGGAAAGCTGGACCTGGCCTGGTTTTGAGGGAAGGAATATTGACGTAGAGGTATATTCAAGGTATCCGAAAGTAAGGCTTTACCTCAATGGTAAACTTCTCGGTGAAAAGCCAACAACAGAAGAGCAGGAATATAAAGCTACTTTTTCGGTGCCTTACGCATCCGGAGACCTTAAGGCAGTCGCTGTCGAAAATGATAAGGAAACAGCATCCGCAATTCTGCAAACCTCCGGCCATGCCGCAAAGATCAAACTAATTGCCGATCGCAAAGAAATATTGACCAATGGGCAGGATCTGTCATACGTAAGAATTGAAATAACGGATGAAAACGGCGTAATTCAACCGAATGCGGCAAATCGTTTGCATTTTAAGATTGATGGGCCGGGGACAATAGCCGGCGTTGATAATGCCGATCTAAAAGATTTTGATTCATACACAGGCAGCTCGCGCAAAGCATGGCACGGACAGGCGATGGTTGTTATCAGGAGCACCCATAATGCCGGTGATATTAACCTTGCAGTTACTTCGGCAGATCTTTCTGAAGCAACTTTAGCTATTAAAGCACGTGGGAATTAACCAGGGTGATGCGTTTTAACCAACCCATTATTTAACGTGGGTTCTGGATAAGAAAACCTTAATGTCATTTCGAACGAACCAGCGGGGAAATGTGCGTCGGGGGTGAGGAGAAATCTTCTATGCCTTGTATTTAAACCATGCATGCCGTTTTGCAGGGCGTAGAAGATTTCTCTTTCGCGCCATCCCTCAGTTGCCCCGTCGCTCTATCGAAATGACATTTTTTATTATTAGCGATAATTTTTCTTATCCCAAACTCACGTTATTTAAGTACTTCTCCCGTAACCTCAACTTCAGAGATCTTTGCGATTTTGGGGTCTTTAAAACTTATCCTCATAAAACTCCCAGGAAGTTTAGGCAATTCAAGTTGCTTTTCTGATATGCTTTCTCCGTTGTTCATAAAGTCGGCAATTACTTTCCAGTTGTCTTTGCTATCTGCAATTTCAATTTTATATTGATAAACATCTTTGCCCGGGAAGGTGATCTTTATGTGGGAAATACCTAACCTTTTTTCGGTATCCAGGATCCATTGGGCATTGCTATCAGTTTCAAGAGGCTGCCACCATGTTTTTAAGTCTCCATCGGCCGCGAAACCTGCCGGATGCTGTGGTTGGGAGCTGCTGGCAAAAGCCGGATTGTTACGCCCGAAAGTTTGTTGAACTGCCTTCCGTTCTGCACTGAACCGTACGTATGGCCGTTCCGGAGAGGGTGGGGTTATGCCTTTTTTATAGGGAACACTACCTGTAAATTGGATTTGCAGATGCGCTGATTGCAGGCCCGGAGAACTTGCCTCGATTGTTGTGTTGCCGGCGTACCATGATCTGTATTCAATGGAAGCCCGACCATCCATAATGCGGATGTCACTGCCCTCTGCAAACCTGATGGAACTACCTGTAGGAAACTCTCCGGGACCCGAAATAACCTTTAGTTCAACAGGCGGGTTATTGCTTATTGTTTTTCCATTAATGTCAAGCACCGTTACATTTAGCTTAATATCTTCCGTTCCGTCAGAAGCAGCACTTAACCGGTCAGCTTCCAGTTTCAGTTTAGCGGGAATTCCGTTTTGCGGCCATTCGGGAGGGGGGATGTGACTATACTCATTGCGGTACCAATACCAGGCCCTTTTGGGGATTCTGAAATAATCAATGATGCCTAATTTACCCATGCTTGATCCTGCAATTGAGCCATGATCAAATGCGCACCATAATGATTGCCCGCTTCTCCAGTCATGAATAGCTTTGCCATTATCTTTTGAAAGGTCGCCCCATCCTGGTTCATAATTTCCCGGTCTGTCGGCTAATGTACTGCCATACTCCGAAACCATGTTAGGGATCCCCGGATTTTGAAATATCGATATCAAACCGCCATCTCCATTATAGCCTGCCACATCGCCGATCTTGTCGATCCTGTTGGTATCCAGCGGTCGTTGCGCGCCGCCAATTGCAGCGTTGCGGGATGGGTCCAGTAAATGCGACAGATCAACCAAATTTTTAAGCAACTTTTTTGTCGATTGCATGGTTTGAGGAGCTGTAAAAAAAGGCTCATTAGACATGCTCCATATTGCAATCGACGGATGATTACGATAAATGCGGATCATCTCCTGCAATTGCTGTTTTACGCTTGCTTCAAAAGCGGCAGTATCCCTGTCATTGGTAGGGTAGGCGCTGCTGTTCCAATATCCTTCCGGTGTTTTGTCGCTGCCTCCAATTCCCCAAAATGGGTTTTCCGACCAAAGCAAAACTCCGAGGCGGTCACAGGCTTCTGCAAAAGAAGGATCATGAGGATAGTGAGAACCTCGAATGAAATTGAACCCCGCTTCTTTTACCATCTTAACATCCCGGAAGAAACCGGCGTTTGTAACCGCATCCCCCCATCCTGCATGGTCCTGGTGTACGTTTGCGCCACGCAGGTACAAATGTTTGCCGTTAAGGAAAAATCCTTTATCGGCGGTCCATTTTATCGAGCGTATGCCAAATGGTGTCTGGTACTCGTCGGTTATTTTATTATTAATAAGGAGCGTCGTAACGGCTTTGTACAGGTAAGGGTGATCCGGATCCCACAGTTGTGGATTTAAAACAGGTTTGCTTAACTGCTCAATATGCCCGACAGTTTGAGCAGGGATCTTTTTGGCCGAAGTAATGGTAGCCACAACCTTTCCCTGGGGGGTAATGATATTGGTTTTTATTTGAATGGTCTGATCGGTATTCCCTGCATTTTTTACTTCGGTTTTGATATTTACAGCAGCTTCTTTTTCAGATACCACAGGTGTCTGGATAAATGTACCATACCAGTCAACGTGAACAGGGTTCGTAATTATAAGCGAAACATCCCTGTAAATCCCCCCCGAAAAAACATGCTCTCCGGCCCTTGGGGCAAGGCCCGGGTTCCAGATATTATTTACCCTTACGGCTACAACATTATCACCTTCCCTGACCGCAGCAGATATATCAATTGAAAAGCCGGTATAGCCTCCTTTATGCTCTCCGACGGCTTTATCATTTACAAAAATTTCTGCTTGTTGAAAAACAGCCTCAAACTCTAAAAAAAGCTTTTTGCGCTGATAGCCGGGCGGCAGTACAAAATGTTTCCTGTACCAGCCATAGCCCACATAAAAATCCGGCGACATAAAATAAGGGATACTAAAGGAATGGGGGAGTCCTATATTTTGCCATTGATCGTCATTAAAGTTACTATGTTCGGCACCCGATTGGTCTCCTAACTGAAATTTCCAGCTCCGGTTAAAGTTGATTTTTGTTCTTGCCGGCTTTAGCTGAGAGGCAATAACAATTTGTTCAACGCTTCCATCAGGCGATGATCCTTTTTTACCGGATTGGGGTTGAGCAAAAGAATCTATTGCAGGTACGATGAGAAGTATAAATGTGAAAGTCTTAATTCTAAGGAGGATATTTATCATAAAAACGGGCCTGTTTATTTTGAACGCTTGTTAACGATCTTAATCTTTGTTTTGCTGCCTTTGTCTTTTGGGATTACAGTTAATAAAAAGTCCGGGTAATATGGATATTCAGCCTATAAAGTACTGAAGCCCGTATTACCCGGTCTTTAATTTTAATCAATTTTTATTATTTCTTTCCGTCGGCAACTAAAAATACTACCGACATTGGAGGTACTGAAACTTTAATTCCGCCCTGAATGGTTGATGAGCTGGCATTAAGTTTTGAATAATTTGATGGCCCTCCGGCAGCTCCGTCAGGGCCATTGCCGTTGATATATACCTTCCGTGAAAACTCTCCGTTATCTGTTCCACCGGTAAATGTGTAATAGTAGTAGCGATTTCCTGCAGCAAAGTTTTTTATGTTGATACTTACCGTTTGCGTTGCTGTACCTTTATTAACAATAACTACTCCGGCTTCTCCCGAGGTGAATGATGAAGCATAACTCAATACATCTGTGCTGTTTTGAACTGAAGAACTCACCATCTTGTCGCCAAAATATTTCTGAAAATAATACATGTAATAAAACGCCGGCCTTGGGTTCCATTTAGCTATGCCATCAGGCTCATCGCCCTGGTTAAACATCCCGTGGTCATCGCCGTTTGACCAGCCGTTTGCAAGGTCCCATCTGCTGGCCATTCCAAACTGGTTTTTAAGCAATTCGCCTAAAACCATTGTAGCGTGGATTCCCGCCACGTTAGATACCATTTGTTTTGAACCTGTTGCAAAAATGTTCCATTCCGTTAGTGCAATTGGTTTTAAAGGTACCCCGCCTTGTGTAGTGGTGGTGGTCATCCAGTCCATGATCGCTTTTGATTCCTTTACCGGCGAGTTGAGAATAGTAGCAGCTGTTTCATTGTCAGATCCGGTAAAGTAATCATGCACTATATAAAAATCAGCATAATCGCCGGCCGAGGCAAACAGACCCGAGTTCCATGTTTTGTCAACAGCGTTCCAGGCATTAACCGGGTCGGTTCCTACAAGTTGGGCGCCAATTTTGATCTGCGAGCCTACCTCGGTTGCAGCCTTACGCATCGAATCAGCAAATACTTTAAAGTGTTTACCATATAAAGCGCCGGTAATAGTTTCCGGCTGGCCATCTTTATTTTGTGTAAGGTCAATTCTCCATCCACCCTCCCAGGGACCATCATTTTCATTGCCGATTTCCCAGTATTTGGTGCGGCCTTTATCATAACGTACCCAATTGGCTGCCAGATGGGCGGCAGTCTGGTCCGGATGGGCGCTTGTGCCATAACGGGCATAAGCATAATTAATGGTAATGATACCGGTGCTGTTCGTTTGCTGCAGGGCGCTGTAATAATTATCTAAAGAGAGTGTCCAACTGTCTGTATTAGTGCCCACCCAGTAGCCCGCTGCAACAGGGTTGCCGTTTGAGTCATGCTGGGTAGCAGGTGCGTCGGCGGGTACTTTCCCGTTCCAAAAATAACCATCACTGATGCTTCCACCCGGAAAGCGGAGAATATTGGGCGACAAAGCCTTAATATTATTTAGTAAAACAGGCTCGGTAACAATCTGGCTCATATATGGATTGGTATTGTTGCCGAACAAATATTTTGAAACCTTGGTGATCACATTGCTATAGTCTACATTAATTGTTGCAGTCGCATTTGCGCTTGGCTGGGCAATATTTGCATATGCAGGGGCGGTAAACGTTTTAGACATCCAGTCATCCAGAAAGTAACCGGCAGATTTGGCAATTACGGGGTCTGTTTGCGGAGTGATTTTGGTGGTTGCAGTGGTATCGGTTTTTACCGGGGTAACATCGTTTTTGCCGCTCTTACATGAAAACAACACGATTGTGCAAACCAGGAAGCCGATGCCTTTATTATAAACTTTATTCATATTCATTTCTTTAAGTTTCTTAACTATAGATAATCATACCCTATCATAAGGCTGATGAGATTTGAAAGTTTGTGAAGTGAAAAAATGCCGGGGCCCTGTTAAAGCCCCTGACATTCACTTATAATCAACTGGATCTCTCTCTTGTTTAATTTGGGCTATCCTGATATTTTCAATAACCATTTTAAAGATTTTAACCTCGGTTAGCCCCGTGTGCATGATTTTTTCAGACGGGATAAAACCTGAAGAGTTTGTTGTAAAAAATGCCGGGGCCTCCTGTTAAAGCCCCAGGCATTCACTTATATTCAACTAACTCTCTTTACTTATTTTAATTTGATTTTTACTACCCTGATGTTATCGATGGCCATTTTAAATGACTTAACCGGGGTTGCTCCATCATTCATATACCAGATATTCATACCATTATTACCACTTGCACCTATCAGGTCGGTTATTGATGCAACCTGCGTACCTGTGCCATTATTTGTCCTGAAGCTGGATAACGGGATAGTTACCGTTTGCCAGCCGGTTGTGGTGAATGGCGTTGATGAGCCGCTGGCATTTTTCCATGGGGCATATGTAGCTATATAGGTAAAGCCGTAATTTACTGCCACGTAAATAGTGCCGTTGACCCAGGGGGTAGTTTTCGGAACAGAGATTTCGAATTTAACGGCATAACTATCCAGGCTTGCACCAATATCAGCAGCCGGTACCCATTGCGCCCCATTCATATTAACACCACGGCCACCATTGTACCAGGCGTTATCAAATGGTGTAAGGTTAGTAGCAGTAAGCACGTTATAATAACCCGTATTACCAGGAAAATCGGCTGAGCTGTTTTGCGTATCCGAGCCCCATGGATAGGTGTTGATATTATCCCAGTTACAAAATACACCGGTTACAAAATCATGTACATTGTATGTAGTGGTAGCAGTGCCCGACTTGGTAGTTACTGTTACAGGACCGCCCTTGGTTAAACCGGCCGGAACTGCCAGGCTAATGGATGTACCATCATTTGAGGGTTTATAGCTGGTAATATCAACGCCGCCGTAGTTAACACTTTTAATAAAGAAGAAGCTAAGCCCGTTAATTTTAACCGAATCTCCCGGGTTGGCGCTTTCGTCTGAAATGCCCGAAATAGTGGGTGCCGGGGCAACAATAGGGAACGAAAACGTGGTTTGACCATGATTGGTAATATATTGTATAGTATTCAGCTTATCTGAAGGTACAGAAGGGAAGGCAATAACTGCCGGTATAAGTGCGATTGCACTGGTATCAGAAAACCAGGCATCGTTGAAGGAAGCTTTTACACCATCAAAATTAATAGCGAGTGCGCCTTTTAAATTCTTACCGGAAATTACTACCCACTGGCCGGTACCCACACTGGTTAAAAGCGAATCGCCGGGATGAGCTACATAATTGCGTATAGCGGTAATAACCGGGGTACCTTTTGATGATGATGACGCATCCTTTTTACAGCCCGATTGTATAAATACAATGGTAGCAAGCAAGGCAAGCAACAGGCAGCTTTTGATATGATAATTTGATTTTTTCATGATTTTAAGAATTATCTGATGATTCTGAATACGACTAATAATAAGGTACCGGTGCCTCCAGCAACTTAGGATCTGCTGTTTGATCATTTGCCGGTATGGGCAGGGTAAACGTATTTATGCTGGGCGGCGTAAATATTAAACTATTAGCTGCTGGTGTTTTGATTCCTGTAGCCGGATCATAACTAAATTGCGTTCGGGGCATAGAGTTATTCTGACTATTAGTAGGAGTAATTTGTACACGGATTATCGAAATCGCTTTCTGCGGGTTATAATAGGAAAGGCGCACCAAATCAAACCAATACTGGCCTTCAAATGCCAGCTCAATTCGTCTTTCGTTCATGATAACATCAGGAGTAAGCATAGTAACTTTATCAACTCCAGCCCTGGTGCGTACCGCGTTAAAGTATTGTAAGGCGATGGCATTGGTAGTAGAAGCATTGTTGCCTAATAAAGCTTCGGCATATATTAAATACACATCAGCCAGGCGCAATACAGCATTATGCTCAATTGACGACCAAAGGTCCATAGTAGGCGAATTATTATCGGCAGCGGTACCAACCACGTGTTTTTTAACATTTACGCCTGTAGCGGTATATCCGCCCCCCGCTGCATTTAGCTCAGGATATTTATCGCCTGTAAGCATAAACGTGGCTTTGCGACGTACAGAGTCTTGCGTGGTATATTGGTTTGCAAGGTCTATCGTGGGGCCAATAGCTCCACCCCAGCCACCTCCGCCGGTTACAAGGCTGCTGCTTGGCGCAAATTGAGTTTGTATAGCATTGCCTTGTCCGTACCCTACACCAGGTGCCCATTGGAAAGCAAATAATGACTCGGGATTGTCATTAAACTGAGTTCTGAAAAGATTGTAGTAGCTTGGTAAAAGTGTTAAGCCGCTGGTATTGCAAACGCTACCTGCATAATATGCCGCGCTATCCAGATCAGATTGGTTGCGTGAGCCATTTTGGCCCAAACCTGCCCTGGTTAAATATACCTTTGCCAGCATACCCTGGGCAGACCATGTAGTTACACGACCCGGCTGATCCGTTTTTGGTAAATTGGCTACGGCATATCTTAAATCATTGATAATAAACTTGTAAACATCGGTAAGCTTATGACGCGGCACCAATGGGTTGGCTATCAGCTTGTCATTATCTTCAATAATGGGCACTGCTCCCCATAACTGGGCCAGGTAAAAATAAGATGTGGCCCGAATAAACTTAATTTCGCCAAGTGCGCCTGTCTTACTTTTTACGGCTACGCTATCAGGCATTTTAGTATTAATAGCTTTAATGTTGATATTACAATGTGCTACTACGTCATAAAAACTTGTCCATGACTGGGCCAGATAGCTATTTTGAGGTGTAATGGAAAAGGACGTAAATTGAACCAGATCGGCATTATATGGCTGCAGCATATTGCCGCTCATGATATCACCGATACCCAGCAACGGGAAATTGTTCCAGCCGGCCCAGGGCTGGGCATACAGCGTGGCTGTAGCCAATCTTAAATCTGAACCGCTTTTATAAAAATTATCGGTAGTAATACCGGTTAAAGGTGGTCGGTTAAGGTAATCTTTTTTGCAGCTGCTTATCATAATAATACTGATAACCAGCAGGGCTATATTTATTTTAATGCGTTTCATAATCTTTATTTTAATTATTTAGGGATACGTTAAGACCAACTGTGTAAACCCGCGGCTGCGCGTAATATCCATTATCGATACCTGCTTGTAAGGGGTTCCATGAACCGATTTCAGGGTCATAGCCGGTATATTTGGTAATGGTGAAAACGTTGGTTACGTTAACATATACCCGTAATGACCGTAGTTTGATCTTATTTAAAAGGTTGTTTGAAAAATTATATCCTAAAGCAATGCTCTTACACTTTAAAAATGAACCGCTTTCGATGTATTTGTCAGAGAAACGCTGGTTATCATTACCACTGCTCTGGCTTATCCGGGTAATATTGGTTGATGGATTTGTAATGTATACATTGTTGATATCCGACGTGGAACCGGCCGGGTCGATTAATCCGATTTTGGCAAAGTTCAGTACCGATGGGAAATAACCAAAGTTTTGATTGGGGTTATCGCCGTTTACCTTTAACTGGTTATAAATTTTATTACCGTATTCGCCGGTCATAAAAACATTCAGGTCGAAATTTTTATAGTTGAAGCTGTTATTGATCCCATACTGGAATTTAGGTAAAGGCGAACCTAAAAAGGTTTGGTCGTTGGCATCAATTTTACCGTCCCCGTTAATGTCTTTAAAAATAACGTCACCAACCCAAACACCGCCTGTACCCGGCGTTATAGGTATCGCGCCGCTTCCGTTTTGAGACAATGCCGGATATTTTGTAAAGTCGGCCGCGTTTTTGTAAATACCCAGGGTCTGGTATCCGTAAAATTCGCCTATTGAGCGGCCAACAACAGTTTTACTTACCTGCCCGTTAATTGCCGGTGTGCCATCAACCAGCTGAAGCACTTTGTTGATATTCCTGGTAAATGTAATGTTGCTGTTCCAGTTAAAATCTTTTGATTTGATATTTTGTGTTGATAGCGTAAATTCAAAACCCTTGTTGCTCACTGCGCCAATGTTTACATACGGAGCCTGTACCGCACCCGGTGAATACCCGCCGGCAGGAAATGTGCCCGAGTAATAAGGCATGGTAAGGCTTAGCAACAGGTTGTTTGTTTTGCGATAATAGGCATCGGCAGAAAAACTGATCCTACCGCTTAAAACAGCTGCATCCAGACCAACGTTGTATGATTTTGTAGTTTCCCACTTAATATTCGGGTTTCCCGTAGTAACAGTTATCTGCGAATTACCAGACAAACCGGTTGATATCGTATTTAAAGTTGAGCCATAAGCATACTCTGCAATGTTTTGATTGTTTACCAAACCATAGCCGAGCCTGAGTTTAAGATCATTAATAGCTTTTACACCTTTAAGGAAACTTTCATGATTTATCTTCCAGGCCAGTGCACCGGAATAAGTGGTATTCCACCTGTTTGCTTCGGAAAATTTGGATGAGCCGTCATGACGTACCGTAGCCGTTAACAAATACCGGTCATCATAGGTAAAGTTAGCCCTGCCGAAATAGGCCTCCAAAGCGCCCTGCCCTTTAACACCCGTGTTGGTTGCGGTTGTTGCATCGCCGGTGCTGATGGTTTGCACGTTGTTACTTGCAAAATTGGTGCGGGTAGCCGAAACGCCATTACTTTTGAGCAATTGCGCTTCGTGCCCTGCCACCACATTTACCCAGTATTTTTTGGCAAACGTATGCTGATAGGTTAAATAATTAGAAATAGAATTATAAAAGTTTTGCGCGCTTGTTGCCGTGCCACTGTTGGTGGTTTTGGAATAGGCGCCCATAACATAGCTTGGATTAAAATAATCCTCGGTGGCAAAATCAAAATTTCCGGCTACTTCATTACGCAGGGTTAAGTCCTGGGTAAATTGAATTTCGGCGTAGGCGTTGCTAAATAGCTGGTAGCGGCTTTTAAAATCCTTTACAATTGTGGCTATCGCGAATGGGTTAGTACCCGTAGCTCCGTAAATGTTCGGATCATTACCACCCCAGGTGCCGTCGGGGTTTACCACGGCTACATCCGGCGTTTGATTAAGTGCCTGGTTGATCACACCTGTATTGGAAGTCGTAACATTTTCGGCTACGTGCGCCATATTCAGGTTTATACCAACTTTTAACCAGTTGGTGGTTTTATTATCAATATTTGCTTTTACTGAAGTTCTCTTAAAATCTGAACCTAAAGCAATCCCTTGCTGCGAGAAATAGGTACCTGATATATAATACCTCGTCCTGGCATCACCGCCGCTGATTGATAAATTATGGTTTAGCATAGGGGCGGTACGGAAAAGGGCTTTTTGCCAGTTGGTACCAACACCCAGGTACTGCGGATTGGCAAATTGCGGCCGCATATCATAACCTATTATTACTCCCTTTTCGTTCATGAAAGTGGCGTACTGGCGTAAATCCATTACGTCATAATACTTAGGTAATTTTTGCCAGCCCTGGTAACCATCATAACTAATCAATGGGGGGCCTGCAGTCCCTTTTTTTGTGGTGATGATAATTACACCATTCGATGCCTGCGAACCGTAAATAGCCGTAGCCGAAGCGTCTTTCAGCACATCTATCGAGGCTATATCTGACGGATTGATGCTGGATAGGGGATTGGTGCCATTACCGGGAATGGCCGACTGCCCGTTGGGAGGTATCTGTACCCCATCAATAACATATAAAGGAGGAGAACCAACAAAGCCGCCTAAACCGCGGATCTGCACATTTACATCACCACCCGGCTGGCCTGATACCTGCTGCACAATTACACCTGCTGCTCTTCCCTGCAAAGCCTGGTCGATAGTTGTGGGCTGAGATTTTGCAATATCGGCTGCGGTAACGGATGATATTGAACCGGTAAGATCGCTTCTTTTCCTGGTTCCATAGCCAATTACTACCACCTCACTCAAATCATTGGTTGAAGGCTTGAGCGTAACGTTGATAACTGCAGACGATCCTACATATATTTGCTGGGTAACATAGCTTATAAAGCTAAAAACCAATACATCTCCATTTTTTGCATTGATAGTATAGCTGCCATCCGCACCGGATAGTGTACCCGTTGGTGAATCTTTTACTTTGATGGTCACGCCGGGCAGTGGCTGGTTATTGTCTGCACTGGTGATTTTGCCTGTAATTTTTATGCTTTGTGCGTAACCTGTAAGGTTTAACAGCAGCAAAGCTGTTAACAGCATTACTCCATGTCTTAATCTTTTTCGTAAATCTTTTTCCATGTTAATTAAGGATCATAATTGTTTTGTTAATTGGTTTATTTATTAAGCTTTTGGCAGTGTTATATCCCACCGTGTTTCACATTAAAGCTGTTGAATTGGAATCGATGATTTTGACTGCCGGCGTCCTGAAACAAGTTCATGACACATGCACACTTTTAAAGTCAAAGGCAATACAAGCATACCAACGTGGTTGCGGATGGGGTATTTACAATGATTCCTGAAATGATTTTTTAATGGTCTACCGTGCGAATAACACAGGTGCTAATAAGTACGCGTTTGGGCATAATGCTTAGTTTAAATTAGGTTACTATTAAAATTGGTTGTTTTGCCTTAACCATTGTGTTGGTATCAGACAGGCGGCAGTGATATAGAACAAATGCCGCTTTATGGAGGATAAAATTAGAGGGCTGGACGCAATCGATTGTTTACAAATAGGGATACAAATGTTAATTTGGATTAATGTATTGATTTTCAGTATATTAAACTGATTTATGGCAGCGGTTCATAAATAAATAGGCCAAAAGGATTAACAAAATGGGCAAAAAACGGATTAAGAATTCAGGATTAACCTGAGTAGCTGTGTATTTGATTGGTAGAGATCTGCCGGGAAGAGAATTAAATTCATTAGGAAGAATAGTGGAAACACTTCTCATTTATAAAGTAACATAATATAGTATGCAGGATACGGGTGGCGTTGTCAATGTCCTTCAACAAACTGTAATGCCTTAATAGAAGCTGGTTAAACTTGACAATTTTTTCGTGTAGAGACGCATAATTGCGTCTCCCACAGGACAAGCCGCTTTGCAAGAGGTTTAACTACCTTGACTTGCATACGGAAGACGCAATTATGCGTCGCTACATAAAAATGTTTTTAATCAAATTTGAACAGCTTTATAGAAACACATCAAAGAGTTCGGCCACTTAGCCGTTTGTTTTAACATTAAATTATTGGGGATGTGTAAAGATGTCTGCTTGGTTAGCTCATTCTTATTTCGAGTTATCCAAATGTTAAGCGGCTAATGATACTTAATTAACATTAGTGTCCCTATTTGTAAACAATCGATTGCGGGCTCACATCTTACTTTTACCCCATTAAAAACGGAGTAAGTTCTTTGTATCATCTGTGATACTAAGAACTCTGTTTATTGGTCAAAACCAATCTTATATTATAACCTATTTAACTAATACTATGCTAAAGCGTGTACTATTGTGTGTCTGTAAATCTTTAATTATCAGGTGTATACTTATATGGGCAGGCATATAACAATCAATATGAAAAAGAAAATTTTATCAGTTATTTTAGGAGGCCTGCTTTTTAGTAATGTTTTTGCCCAAAGTAACAATCTAAATAAAAGGCTTGAAGCCCAAAGAATAATCAGCCTTGATTTTAAAAAAGAAAAGGGAAGTTTCAATACCTCGTTTAAAGTATGTGTAGGGGCGGGGCGTGCAAATGAGGGCTTGAGGGCCGACTGGCAGCAACAACTGGCCACCGTAAGAAAAGAATGTGGTTTTAAGTATATCAGGATGCACGGCCTGCTGACCGATGATATGGCTGTTTACCGGGAGAATAGGAACGGCAACCCGGAATATAACTACCAATATGTCGACGCTTTATATGATTATATCTTAAGTATAGGCATGAAGCCATTTGTAGAGTTAGGGTTTATGCCCGGCGCGCTGGCAAGTGGTGATAAAACCATTTTTTGGTGGAGGGGTAATGTAACACCGCCCAAGGATTATAAGAAATGGGAAGGTTTGATCAGGAACCTCACTCAGCATTTTACCGAACGATATGGAACCGATGAGGTTAAGACATGGTATTTTGAGGTTTGGAATGAGCCCAACCTGAAAGATGGTTTCTGGGCAGGTTCACAGGATGATTATTTCAAACTCTATCAATACAGCGCGCAGGCCATAAAAAGTGTAAATCAGGCCTATAAAGTTGGGGGCCCTGCTACGGCAGGGGCGGCATGGGTACCGGAAATGATAAATTTTTGCAGTAAAAATTCGGTGCCAATTGATTTTATAAGCACTCATGCTTATGGCGTAAAACAGGGGTTTTTGGATGAATACGGATCAACCGGCACTGTGCTCGATAAAAATAAGGAAAGCGTTAGCGGTGATGTTTGGAATTCGCGCAAGCAAATTCAAAATTCCGCGATTCCCGGGCTGGAGTTGCATTATACAGAATGGAGCTCGTCATATACGCCTGCCGATCCGATACATGATAGTTATCATGAGGCAGCATACATACTTGAAAAGCTGAAACAAACCGGATCGGCAGCCAACTCCATGTCCTACTGGACTTTTACCGACATTTTTGAGGAACCCGGTCCCCGGTTTACCCCATTTCACGGCGGGTTCGGTTTGCTGAACACACAGGGAATTAAGAAACCGGCATTCTTCGCCTATTCCTTTTTAAATAAATTGGGTGAAATCGAAATAGCTGATCAGGACAATTCTTCCTGGGCCTGCAAAAACAAAAAAGGCGATGTTCAGGTGTTATTATGGGATTATACTTATACTTTGCCCGATTCTGTTAACAACCAGTCCTATTATGTCCGCGATCTGCCCGCTAAACCAAAAGGAGAAGTTGAATTGGCTATAGCTGGTATGCCTAAAGGAAAATACAGGCTGGAGGTTTATCAAACCGGTTACAAAGTAAATGATGCCTATACCAGCTATATTTCGTTTAGTAAACCCAATCAGCTTAGCAGAGCCCAGGTTGACTCGCTTAAAAGGCAGAATAATGGTGCAGCAATTCTGACAGAGAATATCACTGTAAGCAGTTCAGGAACGTTTTCAAAGAAACTTCAAATCAAGGAAAATGATGTTTTCCTGATCAATATGATCAAACTTTGACAGATATTCAATTTACCGGATTTTGTATTTAGCATGAAGCTCATGGTTGATACTTTTGCCGCTGGTACTGAACATAATTTCACGAAAATATACATCATTAGTTCAGATAGTTGTGAATCAAAACGGTTTAAATTAGTTTTAGTAAGCCAATCATGATTTTATGAGACATTTGATTTGTACGCTTATTTTAGTACTTGCTATTGCAGTTGTTAAAGCACAACTTGCCCCGGTTAAGGTGAAAGAAGGGCTGATACAGGGGACGTTTGAAAATGGCCTTTCAATTTACAAAGGTATTCCGTTTGCTGCGCCTCCGGTTGGTGAGTTGCGCTGGCGTGCCCCGCAGCCCGCTGCAAAATGGGATGGCATCCGTATGGCTGATAAATTTGCGCCGGAACCCATACAGGGAGCGGCTCCTTTTTCAGGAAAAAGTGAAGATTGCCTGTACCTGAACGTTTGGTCGCCGGCTAAGTCACCGGGCGACAAAATTCCGGTACTTGTATGGATCTACGGCGGAGCTTTTAATTGGGGAGGCACTGCTGAACCTGCTTATAATGGCGAAAAACTGGCAAAAAAGGGTGTAGTGCTGGTAAGTATCGCCTATCGTGTAGGTCAGTTTGGATTTTTGGTACACCCCGAATTAAGTGCCGAAAGCCCAAACCATGTTTCAGGAAACTATGGCCTGATGGATATGATCGCAGCTCTTAAATGGATTAAAGAAAACATAGCGGCTTTTGGCGGCGATCCTGATAAGGTAACTATTTTCGGCGAATCGGCAGGAGGTATTGCTGTTAGTATGCTATGTGCAAGCCCATTAGCTAAAGGATTATTTTCGGGGGCCATCTCCGAAAGCGGGGGCTCATTTGGCCCCACACGCCTCACAACTTACCCGGGTGAAAATATGAAAAGCCTTCATGATGCGGAAGCTGCAGGCGAAGCCTACGTTAAAGGTGCCGGGTTTTCGTCAATTGCTGCTTTGCGAAAGGTAGATGCTGATAAACTTCCTGCCGTACGCGGGCTCGCTTGGCCTATTGTTGATGGCTGGGTGATCCCTGACGATCAGCATAAACTTTATGAGGCCGGCAAGTATAACGACACGCCTATATTGGTAGGCTACAACTCCGACGAGGGCGCCAGTTTTTCTCCGCCCAAAAACCCTGAAGATTATATTACCGCAGTAAAGAACCGCTATGGGAAGTTTGCCGATGAATTAATTAAGGCTTACCCTCCCGGCACAGGTACGGTTGCAAAAACAGCCCGCGATCTGACCCGTGATGCGGCATTTGGCTGGCAAACATGGAGTTGGGCTTCGTTACAGGCAAACAAAGGTAAATCGAAGGTTTTTTATTATTATTTTGATCAGCATCCTGAATATCCTGCGGGCTCCCCTCATGAGGGCTATGGATCGCCTCATGCGCAGGAAGTGGCTTATGTATTTGGACTGCTTGATGCCTCAAGTCAGCAAACAAGTAAAACAGACCTGGAAATTTCGGATGCAATGAGTACTTATTGGACAAATTTTGCAAAATATAGCGATCCCAACGGCGTTGGCGTACCTAAATGGCCGGCATTCAGCACTGCTCGCCCTGTGGTCATGTACTTTTCTCAAACTGCACACACAGGCCCTGTTCCAGATGTTAAGTCGTTAAAGGTATTGGATGCTTATTTCAAATGGAGGCGTTCGCCCGATGGTAAAACTGGTGTTCAATAAAGTTTGTATATAACCCCATAAAAAAAGAGGCTGTATCATGAATCGTGATACAGCCTCTTTTTTTATGGGGTTTACTCGGGTACCTGATGGAGTCAATTTTAGTACAGGCGGGTCGCAGAGACGCATTTTGTTTTATGATACTGTCTCTTATTATGCCAATAAATATGTCCATTTAACATTGCGTTTACTGGTAAAGGGCTAATTGGCTTTTTTTGACCAATATTCAAGCTCTACAAGCAGAATATCTGCATTCTTTTAGGCTGAAGTTTCGCGTTCGCCAACCCCGGCAGATGAGAAGTGTGGATCGATATCCAAAAAAATTAAGAAAAGAAGCTTTTATAATTTATAAGACAGTCCCTTTTAGGTGAAGCAAAAAGGTATTTCTATAAAAAAAGCTTACAGGCGTTATGTTTTTCGAAAATAGAAACATTTTGCACCCTATTTTTTAACTTTTGTGTTCCGTTATCAATCTAATTTCACTGCCAAATTAATAAACCTGGTACTAATTAAAAATATGGCCTTTATTACAAAGGCTGCGTTTTGTTGATTTAACATGTGCTTTTTTTATTAATTATCCTTTGCCTTTAGGAAAATAAAATTTAACCAATTAAACCGGTTCAAACCTGTTTTTATTCTTATCTGAAAATGAAATTAACGTTAGCCTCTGCTTTGCGCAGAATGGCAACTGCCTTATTAATTTTTTTAATAAGCGCAATTGTTGTAAAAGATGGTACTTATACATTGCGTAAACCGGTAAACGGTTTTCTGTTTAAAACTACTCCTAACATTACCAATTTATGCCTCAAGGGTAATGTGATATGTATCCTCATCTCAATCCGGTTGTCTACTACTTCACACTCAATAAACCAATTATTCACGACGGTCGTATCGTCAATTAAATCAATTTCTTATGAAGAAAAACTTAAATTATTTTTTATGCATCATTGCAGCATTTGCATTAACAAGTTGTAAAAAGCAGGAGGTTGTTAATCAGGGTGTTAAGCCGATTGAGACAAGTACAGGCAAACAGAAAGTATTTGCCACATCGTACCCGAGCTACAACACCTCGCCGCTTGCACCGGATCAAACGGGAGTAAGCAGTACTGCAACTCAGCTCGCGGCAAAATTCCAGTTAGGGTGGAATATTGGTAACACACTCGAGGCAACAGGCGGCGAAACAAATTGGGGCAACCCCATGGTGACCCAGGCACTTATCGACGCTGTAAAAAAGGCCGGTTTCACCGCGGTTCGTATCCCTTGCGATTGGGATCAGTATTCTGACCAGAACACGGCGCAAATTCAGCAATCATGGCTCAACAGGGTGCAGCAGGTTGTTCAATATTGTGTTAACGATGGTTTGTATGTGATATTAAATATCCATTGGGATGGCGGCTGGCTGGAAAACAATTGTACAACTTCCGCACAAGCTGCTGTAAACGCCAAACAAAAGGCCTTTTGGGAGCAAATAGCTACCCAGATGCGCGGTTTTGACGAACACGTGATCTTTGCCAGTGCGAATGAACCTGCGGTATCAGACGCTACAGGGATGGGGGTGCTGCTTTCTTATCATCAAACGTTTGTTAACGCGGTCAGGTCAACCGGCGGGCACAACAGTTACAGAGTGCTGCTGATCCAGGGGCCATCTACCAGTATTGACTACTCCAACAGTTTAATGAATACGCTTCCTACAGATCCGGCGTCCAATCGCCTGATGGTTGAAGTACACTATTACACTCCCTTTAATTTTGCAGGCTTGTCCGCGGATGCAAGCTGGGGCAATATGTTTTATTATTGGGGGAGTGGCTATCATTCTACAAGCGATGCTTCACGAAATGCAACTTGGGGCGAAGAGTCAGACGCTGTTGCAGAGTTTCCGCTGATGAAATCGAAGTTCATTGATAAAGGCATTCCGGTTATATTGGGCGAGTTTGGCGTGATCCGCAGGCTACAAACACTTTCCGGAGATGCGTTAACGCTGCATCTTGCCGGCAGGGCGTATTATCTTAATTATATCACACACCAGGCATTGCAATACGGTTTACGTCCATTTTATTTTGATGACGGATCGACTGGAAATAATGCGTTCAGGATCATTAACAGGCAAACGAACGGAGTGGCTGATCAACAAGGTATGGCGGCAGTGGCGCAAGGAACGCAAAATAACACGTCGTCAACTATCCAGGTTGGACAGGTTTACCAGATCTATAGCAGAAATAGTTTTAAAGCTCTTGAATTTGCAGGCTGGGGCACTGCCAATCAAACGCAGGCCGATCAATGGGATTATTTAGCAGGGGCAAACCAGCAATTTAAAGTAGAAGATGCAGGCGGCGGTTACTATAGATTAACCCCTATGCACGCCACCGGAAAGTGTTTGGAAATGTATGGCTTTGGCACCGGTAACGGCGGACAGGCAGATTTATGGGATTACAACGGCGGCGCAAATCAAAAATGGTCAATTCAGATAACCGACAACGGGTATTATAAGATCATTAACGCAAATAGCGGGAAGGCTTTGGATGTTACCGGGGTTTCGCTTAATAACGGCACTGCAGTTGAACAATGGACCTACACCGGAGGCCGTAACCAGCAATGGGGCTTTGTGAAAATATAATGTAACTATTAGAAACCATTATGGCCTTTTTGCATGTCATCTTCTTCACTAAAAAGGCGAAAGATTATGTCGCCCTGTATTGATGGTTATTGACGTTAGCCTGATTGTTGGCAGATGCTGGAATATATATTCATCTTTAGGATACAAATGCCTTAAAACCAAAAACTCACCGGAAATCATCCGGTGAGTTTGGAATAGTATGTGCCTGATGCTTCAGATTACATTAAGCGTAAACAACAGTTAATGTAATTGGCACATTCAATGCTTTGGATATAATGCAATGGGCCTTTGCGCCTTCGGCAATTTCAGTGAATGTTGTTTCATTAACACCTTCAATAACACTGGCCTGTAAATCCAGATGAATACCGGTAATGCTCAAGGCCTGCATATCAAGATCAGCTGTTGCTGTTGTAAAAATGTCGCCGGCAGTGATGTTGTGATGTGCTAATGTTGCGCTCAGGGCCATCGAAAAACAACCGGCATGTGCAGCGGCGATCAGTTCTTCAGGATTAGTACCGATGCCATCGGCAAAGCGGGTTTTAAATGAATATTGAGTTTGGTTAAGCACAGTGCTTTGTGTGCTGATTTCTCCTGTACCTTCTTGTAAAGTACCGTTCCAGTGTGCTTTTGCTATACGTTTCATGATTTTTTGATTTATGATGTGAAATTTATTGTTTGATGTTTACCGATTTGTTATTTGCTTTCAGCGAAAAGGATTGCAGCCAGTTTATCCGGCATAGAAATGAATGGGGTATGGCTGCTTTGTAAGGTGTATACTTTAGCCACTTTACCTGCTTTTACCATATACTGCTGTGCAGGATAGCTGATGGCGTGGTCATTAACCGTATGGATATAGACTTTTTTAACGCCGCCGAAATTCTTCTCAGTGAGGTGAACCGGTGTGGCAAGAGGTGCCAGCGGTTCAGGTTTGATGTTAGCAGCTATGTATTCCTGAATTTGCTGCGGTGCATCGGCGGCGAAAATATCGGCTGCGGCGTCTTTGGCGATGATGGCAGCACCATGCTCCTGGTCGATAGTGAGGGCTTTGCCGATATGAGATGCAGGGTCTTGTTTGGCCAGTGATAAAAGGCTGTCGCCATCATGCGGTAACGCTGCTGCAAGGAAGATCAGTTCTTTAACCTGTGCGGGTTCTTCTTCAGCAACTTGGCTGATCACCAGCCCTGCAAAACTGTGTCCCACCAAAACCACGTTGGTGCGGGTGCCTATAGCTGCTTTTACCTGGTCAACATAAGTTTGAAAGGTGATATCTGCAAATGAGGTGGTATCTTTTCCGTGACCTGCAAGGTTAACATTGATCACTTCTTCACCCTGGGCTTTTAACAAAGGAGTCACTGCATCCCATGAAGATGCATCTGACCAGGCTCCGTGAACAAGTACGATAGTTTTAGCGTTTTTGTGATTTGTTTTTTCAGCTTGAGCGGTAAAACCTAATACGCTCATAGCCATCATTATTATTGCTGTTTTCATGTTTGTTTAATGCCTAATTGTTTAGGACATGACAAACATCGGGCTATGCCGCTGCAATAAGTTTAACCCAGGTTAAAATCGAAAATCTGCTGAAAGTTTTTTTTCAGCGGGCTTCAATGCTTCAGGAATCTGATGGCAGATGTTGAATGAGTTTTACTTTCCAACCATTCTTTTGCGAATTCGGCTCAGTGATGGCCCCTGGATACCCAGATAAGAGGCGATATGATAAAGCGGTACCGCATTAAAGATATTCGGGTGTTTTTCCATCATTTCGCGGTAACGATCCTCCGGCGTTTTAAACAGGAATCCTTCCGTATTAACCATAACCTCATGAAAAGCTGTTTCGGCGACAATCCTTCCAAACCGTTCCCACTGATGTGATTGCCCATAAAGTTCATTCAGGTGATCGATATGTATATATAATATAAGCGAGTCAACCATCGCTTCCGTATAATAATCGCAGGCTGTTTGCGCTAAAAAGCTTTTATAGGATGCCACAAATTGGTGATCAGTAAAAAACAGCATGTTCTTTTCTTCACCAGTATCGTTATTTACCCGGTAGATCCTAAATACGCCACTGATAACAAACCCGAGGTGTTTACAAACATTTTTGTATTCGTTATAAAACTCACCTTTTTTATACTGTTTTAATTTCCAGTAAGGCAATGATAAGTCAAATGCTTCCGGCTTCATGCCGGCAGATCCTAAAATCGTTCGTAATAATTCTATTTCTGTTTTGTTCTCTGACATGCGGCAAAAATATCAATTTTAATAATATCACACGCGAAGACGCGGCGATCGTCAATAGTATCATTATTACTGATTAATCCTTGCATTGGTTGCTTTACGAGAATAACTTGTTTTGAGGGTTTTATACTATTTTTCGATTTTAACCTGGGTTAAACTTATCCAAGGCGCATAACCGGATGTTTGTCATGTCCTAAACAATTAGGCATCTCAAATCGTGAAAAAAATTATATTAATCTTACTTACTGTAGCTACGGCTACTATTATGTTTTCATCTTGTTCAAAAAAGAATGATGAAGTGAAACCCCTTGCTAAAAATTATGTACTGGTACACGGTGCATGGCAAGCCCCCTATGTATGGGACGCGGTAAAAGCTAAATTGATCAGTGAAGGCAACAATGTAACCGTTGTTGAACTTCCGGGGCACGGTGGTGATCAAACTGATCCGTCAACAATAACACTAAACCTTTACAGGGATAAAGTGCTTGATGCCATGTCAAAGATAAACGGCAAAGTTATCCTGGTTGGCCATAGCCTGGGCGGTATGATCATTTCTGCCGTTGCCGAGAAGAACCCTTCGCAAATCGAAAAGCTGGTATATCTTGCTGCTTACTTACCAACCTCCGAACAATCATTATTTAAGCTTGCAATGACAGATCCGGGATCTCAATTAGGTATAACAGGAAACCTTATTTTCAATAATGGCGGCTTAACTGTTGATGTGAAACAAGATCAGATTGTGAATATCTTTATACCGGATGGGTCTGCTCAAGTTCAAAACCTGGTGTTGAAAAATTACCGACCTGAGCCTGGAATCGCCTTGCAGGATTCAGTGACATTGACATCTGCAAATTTTGGCGCTGTTGAGAAGGCTTATATTAAAACCCTGCAGGATCGTGTGATATCTCCAGGCTTGCAAAACAGGATGATTGCCAGCGCCATGGGCGGTGTAAAAACTGTATACCAATTAAACACAAGCCACTCAGCATTCTTAGCAAAACCAGATTCAGTAGCGTTATTACTAACTAAAATAGGACAATAATTTAGTAGGAAATCTTCGATAATAGATGATAAAAAGAACCGCCTCGTAAGTTAATTATGAGGCGATTTTTTTATTCCTGTTTTTTTAAAAATACATCAGTCAACATTAAATACCCATTTAGAATTGTCACTATGCATATCAAACTTTGCAAGTGTAGGAGTGCTGTCTCCTGAAGATACCAGGGCCAGTGGCTCTTTTGAATTAGGAATAGCCTTAGGCATGATCCTATAAGTGCCATCAGTTAATTGATCTATTCGCCATAATTGCTCAGGTGCGCCGGTGAATGCCGGAACTGTTATCACTTCAGCTTCTGCCGTTGATGCTAATACCCTGTCGGTTCCGGCTATTACTATTTTGTAATAGGGGCTCCCGAGATATCCTCCCGCGTCGGGAACGGCTGTAATTGTCCATTTTTGATGAGGCCGGGCCATGTAGTCTCCTATTCTTACACCGATGTTTCCGGCTGGCCAGGTGTTAGCTACATCTGTTAGTTCCTGCGGTGGAACAGGTTTTACAGGTTCATCATTATTCCTGTTAAATCGCATCCCGCCCGGCATTCGTACAAAATCAACTGCTAATTCAAGGGCGTACCCTCTTCTTTCTGAGGTGATCTGGTATGTTCCTTCTTTGAAGATATCGCCTGCGACCGGCCAGCCGTTTTTCCAGAGCAATGGACGGATGCCTAATACGCTGCGTGCGCTCTGGTCTAAATCAGCCTCATAATGGCATGACATTTTTTGAACGCCATCGCCAAGTACAATACGCCCGAAATGTCCTGGACCTATTAATTTTTTGCTGGTCGCAAGCACCATTTTACCGCCGCCTTTTAACATATCCCGTTCCACGTTATCGAGGTAGGGGCCGGTTATCTTTTTGGAGCGGCCAACCACAATATTATAGGTCGAATTTGGGCCGTCGCAGCATGTGCCATGTGTGCCGAGCAGGTAATACCATCCGTCCTGGTACATCAGATCAGTAGCTTCGCAATCAATGGCAATGTTGATTGGTTTATTGCCTTTTACACGTTTGCCCGTTTTAGGGTCAAGCTCAACAAGCCTTATAAAGCCAAAATAGGTGCCGTATGATAACCATAACCGGTTGGAAATTGGATCCAAAAGTAGCCCGGGATCTATCGCATCGTTATCTTCTGTGCCATCAGAAGATGTCACGACCACCGCTTCTGAATACTTAAAATCGGGCGATGCAGGGTCAAGCGTTTTATTCCACATCGTAAGGATCCTTCCGTTGTGCCCGCCACCTAAGCCACCACCTGTTGCGCCGTAAGCTATCAGATAGTGATCACCAATTTTTACTATATCCGGTGCTGCTCCTCCGCCGGGCCGTACTGCGCCGCCGTTCCATGTCCAGCCATCTTCAGAGATTAACCCGCCGCCAAATGTGCCAAATGTGTAGTACTTGCCATCACATACCGCGATGGTTGATGGGTCATGTATGAATGGTTTCCCCACCTGTGCGATGACCGTGCTTGCCGCGCAGATTGAGAACACAGCTACGGCGTACGATATTTTAATAATTAATTTCATAATCAGATGATCAACTAAATTTATTTGTAACTAATGGTGACATCTTTTATAGGCATTCCTTTTTCATCCAGGAAGCGGATGCAGAAATCACTCATCCCGGGGCCATTGATCACTGCACCACGGATAACGTTTTTTCCTTTATTAAGTGTAAGGCGGGGTGATACGCAATCATCCATTACCATGCGCCTGTCTCCGGATAGCAGCACCGCTTCCTTTCCGTTTAACCACCACATTGATGCTGAATTTGATCCTACAGCCATTCTCACATTTTTTATTTCACGTGGGCTGTTGATAATGGTTATCGCCCAAAACAGAACGCCATAGGTCGGCTTTTTTAACCCGGAGGCAAACCGGAAAAGTTTAACATTGAAATTGCTGCTCTCCAACGCATGCCAGGTTAGTTCCTGCCCGTCAACCTTTACTTTTTCGCCGTTTTTGGGGATAACCGTAAGCTGGTTGGGAAAATAACCGGTTGTAAATGCTGCCCGCAGGTAGCTGTCGGTAAATACGGCGTTGCTACGGTTAGGTTTATTAATTGGCTCCAGGAGTAACCAGCGTTGAATAAATCCCTCGACATCCGGTGTCTTTTTCAATACTGTAGCCGGTGTAAAGTAGGGGGCAAGGCTTCCCGTAGTGTCGCTTTGGGCGATGCCGTTCATTTCTTCTTCACTTGACGGGGCCGAACGACTGAGCATTGCTGATCCTAATAAGATTGCAAGGCTAACACCCGGAAACAACACTTTGCGTTTTATGTTCATGTGATTCTTACTATGGTTTATAGAGGTTTCAGCTCAAAAATAGATATGCCGGTAGGGGCTAAATACCACTATTTGTTAAAACAAAACAGCTTTTGACGATTAGTCTATACATTATCGGTTTCAGGGCATAAAAATTAATTATACCGGGATTGAACCTCAACCTGCAATCTATTTGTGTTTCGTTAATTTGATCACGTTGACAGAGTAAGGCTCAAATGTGTGCTTGAATGACCGGCCAAGTCCCGTTATGGTTGATGTAACCGGAACGATTTTCGTTGGCTCGTCAATTGTATTGGTATCTTCCGGCTTGTCACCTTTTAGTACAACCAGCGTACCGCTTGCAGATATATCTCCGCCTTTTAGGCTGATTGCGATTTCCCTGGGAGTATCATCAGTATTCACCACTTTCAGATATACGTTTTTAGCATCCTGGGTACAAACAAAAAATAATGCAGGACGCTCGGCTTTTGGACGTCGCGCGTTGGCTGGCCAACGGCTGCTGCCGGCGGTGTCTTTGACTGCCGGTTTGCGTAAGGGCGCATTTTCCACTGTAATAGGCACCACTTTGTTGCCAAGATAATTGCCGAACATCTTTTGTACGTAATAGGATGGTGAGCCATAACTTTTAAGGGCTGTATAGCCAATCAGGTCTGAGTCCCATTGCCATGCTTTTGGCTGGCCATTACTGGCCGTATTTACATTCACAAATAAAGGAGCATAGCAGGAACGCTCAACCAGGTCGCTGTTACGTTCCATACCGGTCATCCAGGCGGCATCTCCGAGGGCTGCGTTCAGGTTAGTTGTAGGCGCGCCCTCACGGGTAGCCCATTCGCCCACAAATATTTTAGGGCTGGTTGCGCGGTTATAGCTATCGTACTTCGCTGCATCTTCCTCCATTTCCCAGGCCGATTGGTAATAATGCTCGTCTACCATTTCGGGCTTAACGCTGGTTACCTTATCGGGCTTGTAATTTTCAATGGTTGAGATACAGCGTAACTGAGGATATTTGGCTTTAATAGCTACCTGAAATTGTTTGAACCGCCCATCATAGGTATGCGACCGGTCGAACCAATCCTCGTTTCCAATCTCTATATCTGTCAGTTTAAAGGGGGCAGGGTGACCGTCGGCAGCCCGTTTTGCCCCCCAGTAAGTTTTTGTGTCGCCAATACAATACTCAATTTCATCCAGCGCATCCTTAACATATGGCTCCAGTAAGGGGCCTGCATCTATATGATCACCACGTAACGAGTAGCCGGCAAAAACTGCTAAAAGCGGTTCCATTTTTAAATCTTCACACCATTCTAAAAATTCCAGCAAGCCCATACCGTCGCTTGCGCGGTAACCCCAGCTGCCTGTATGGCCGGGACGCTGTTCCAGCGGGCCTAAGGTTGTTTTCCATGGGTAGGCATCCCCAAGATATGGCCCCTCTAAAAAGTTGCCGCCCGGAAACCGAAGAAAGGTCGGTTTCATATCCGCCATCATCTGCATTAAATCAATGCGGTTGCCATTCGGCCTGTTTTTATAGGTTGGAGGGAAGAGGGAAACGAGGTTAAAGTAGTAAGTACCTGTCCGGTTGGATGAAATAACAAAACGCGCATCTGCAGTAGGTTTAACATCGACATTGGTTGTGATGGTTAATTCATGCTTTTTCCAGAATGTACTTTTCTCAAGGTTAATAGTACCTTTTGCATAGGTTGTTTTTCCATCGGTACTTTCCAAACTAACGTTGATAACACCGGGACCATCTTCTGTAACAGCGGTTGCAGGCGGCGTTGCGTCGGGCCGGTTACCCCTCGGGAAAGTGATTGTGCCGGTTTTAATATAAAATGAGCAGCGATAAGTTGTTGACGGTGTAACCGGAATACCCCAAAAGCCATTGTTGGCGATGCCCGCGCGGTTATCATTAGCCTGGCTAACCGTAAGTTTAAGGCAGGTGGTAAGCGCCGTATTGATTGCATTTCGCCCCTGATCAAAAGGGACATTGGCAGGGTCGGCGCCAATTAGTTGAATAGATGCTTTAGCATCGCCGTCCTGAACAACGCTCCAGCCATCGGGTTGGCTTGCGTTATCCTTAAAAACCCTGTTGCGGATCAGTTCAGCGTATAATCCCCCGTCATAAGAGTGATTGATCTCCTCTGTCATTAATCCGTATAGTTTCGGACTTACATTCACCCCTTTGGTAAGATCCAGATTGAGCCGGGTTTGCGCTTGCAAATTGCTGAATGCACTTACGCATAACGCGGATAATAATAGTAACTTTTTTGTCATTGTTGGTATTCCTTAATTATTCTGAAATGATGATCAGGCTGATGCATAGCTATTTTATAGTGCATTACTGATGTGGAAAAAATCAAAATCAACATAACCGCCGGTTAGCCTGGTTGCATAATTAAACAGACCGAAGCGATATCCCATAAAATGGGGGAGCGTATAAACCATTTGCAGCGGTGTACCAATAGGTTCCCATTTGTGCCCGTCGAGACTGTAGAAAAAGTTTGCTTTATCTGTTCGGTTAGTAAAATCGCAGCTTGCTTTAAGGTAAACAGTTGTTTGCTTTAAAGGTATGCTGGCTGCTTCTGTGGCCACCCCGGATTGCGCGTTGTACATGACGAGCCATTTTGAGCCATGATCTGATTTAACGCCTACGAAACCATACTTTTGTTGTAACAAAACCAGGCCGGCAAAGTCGCCGTCCTTCATGCTGGAAACATCAATTAAAGTTGTTCCTGAACATTCCGGGCCAATGGTGCGTTGCGTTAACGTATTGCGAGCCGATAGTAATGTGCTATCCAATCGCCCGGTGGTTAGCCTCAGGTAACCGGGACGTTTTTTTAACGACCACAGCTGATCATCCGGATTGTGGTTCCATTGCCATACCAAAGACAGCAAGGGTTCCCCATTTTTTCTGCTGAATTCATCAGATGCTACAATACCAGGGATCAAGCCCTTACTTGCAGGTAAATCGAGTGTGTCGGGCGCTTTGTGATCAACACCCAATACAGGCCATCCGTCAGTCCATGTAACGGGTACCAGGTAAGGCACCCTGCCAACTGCGCCAAAATCTCGAAATAAATAGGCATACCAATCACCTTTAGGGGTATTGATCATTCCGCCCTGGGCTACACCTTTATCCTGCAGCCCTACCTGTCCCTCATAAGGGCCGGTAAGCTTGTCTGCCCGGTGTATTAAAACGGTACGCATTCCTCCTTTGGGCCAGCTGATATTGAAAAGGTAATATTTCCCGTTGATTTTAAATAGTTGCGATCCTTCAGCAGGCAAACCAATGTTGGGGCCGGCGACAGCACTTGCATTTTCAATGAGAATTTGCGGTTTTTTGTCCGGTCGGATACCTGAAAGATCGTCATTCAGTTCGGCCAGCATGATCCTGCCACCTCCGTAAACCATGTAAGCTTTGCCGTCATCGTCAAAAAAAAGAGAATGGTCATGCAATGCCGGTTTAAAGGATACTGCTTTCCATGGGCCTTTTTCAATGTTTTTTGTGCTGTAGATATAAGTTTTATTGGTAGTGCCTGAAAAGGTGGATACGTAAAAGGTACCATTATGATAACGCAAACTACTTGCCCATGATCCCCGGCCATAGGCATTTGCGCCGTTTGTGAGGTTAAGGGCATCGCCGTCGTCAAGCGTATTATACGCGTAACTTACAATCCGCCAGTTTACCAGATCTTTCGATTTCATGATGGGCAGCCCGGGACTAAGATGCATAGTGGTACTGCTTGCGTAATAAGTGTCACCAACCCTGATCATCGATACATCCGGAACATCCGCATAGATAATAGGATTTTTGGCAGTCTGCGCGTTTAACTGGATCGTTGCTGCCAACCATACCAGGTATGTAAGGACAAATTTCCGCAACACGACGTTTTTATTGTAAAAGAGTTCCATTTATAAGATGCGTTAAAAGTTAACCACCGCCCAATATGCCTTTTTGCGCTGAAGCTTTTCATCAAATAACAGGGGATAGGCTTTGATAACTTTGCGGCTTGTGCCCTGGGTTGCAGCTGCGCCACCTGCAATGCCCCCGCCACGGTAATCAAGCCAGCTGTGAAGGTCTGATACGTTCCAAAAAGTAACCCCGGTTATTACTTTTTTGTATTTTCTGAAGATCTCAAAGATGGTCTTATACCTCTCGGCTTGCTGAGCGGCCATGGTTTCAGTATAAGCAGAATCCGGCGCCGCTTGCTCGCTTGCTTTACCTGTCGGAGCGGTACGTACGGTAATATCCAATTCGGTGATTTGCAGTTTTAATCCAAGTGCCGCATATTTATCCATAGCTTCGGTTATTTGCTGAATAGTTGGGTCATTTAATTTCCAGTGGCCCTGCAAACCTACACCGGTTATGGGCACGCCGGCATCTTTCAGGCCTTTGAGCAATTTGCAGATCTTATCCCGTTTGGATGGAACTTCGCTGTTGTAATCGTTGTAGAAAAGCTCAGCATCAGGGTCGGCTTCATGAGCATATTCAAATGCTTTGGCAATGAAATCCTCGCCGCAGATCTGGTACCATAGCGAGTTACGCAGGTAGGTATCCGATTTATCATCAATGGCTTCGTTAACTACATCCCAGGCATAGATCTTACCCTTAAAATGAGTGACTACCGCGGTAATATGATCCTTAAGCCGTTTCAGTAAAACTTCTTTACTTACCTGTTTGCCAGTGCTGTCTTTGAACATCCATGCCGGTGCCTGCGCATGCCAAAGCAAATTGTGGCCCCTGATTTTCATGTGGTGTTCTTGCGCGAATGCTACAATAGCATCGGCGTTTTTCCAATTATATTCATTTTCGCGCGGATGAATGGGCCCCATTTTCATATCGTTTTCCGGCGTAACGCTGTTAAACTCTTTTGCAATCAATTCTGCTTCAGGCCCGCTGAGTGCAGCCATGTTAACAGCTACGCCAATGGGGAAATATTTTCGATAGTAATCCTTCAATCCCTTATCGCCCTTATATGATGACGTCGCGGCCTGATCTTCATCATTGTTATGATGTAACGTCCGCCGGTTAGTGAAGGATACCAGCGCGACAAAGGCCGTTAGTAACAGCGGAAATTTCAATGATGTAAGCGCTTTAAGTTTCATGGTAGAGCAGTTAGTTTGCAGATGTAATTTAAATTTATTTAAAACTTATCCAGTCGATATTAACGCCGGTGCCGCTTTTTAATATGATCACCAGATCGGCGGTTTTCGGTGGGAGAGAGGCGAGACTACTTTGTATAAGTTGCCAGTCGCTTCCTTTGGTAATGTTTGCCGAAGCCAGCAATCGTCCGTTTACACTGCCAAGCCGCACCTCTATATTTGCCCGGCTTGCTGCATTTGCCATGATCTGTAATTCTTTAAGCTTTTTACCACTGAAGTCTACACGGTTATAACGGATCCAACTGCCAGTATTGGTAAAGGTAGTCTTCCATCCGTCAAATCTTTTTGCGGTATCAAGAAAGGTGATCTTCACGGTACTGTCTTTATCACTGTACCTGTCTATTTGTATTTTTTCTGATGCTTTGGTGATACCCACACCACGCAAGGTTGGAATCACTTTTTTGATCGTTCCATCGGTATTAAAAAACAGGCTGTCGCATCTTATCGACCTGTTTTTATCAAAATTAGGCGACAGGTCGTCGTTGTGATAAAACAGGTACCATTGGTTTTTAAATTGAATAATAGATTGATGATTGGTCCAGCAGCCGGAAGCCGACTCATCCATCAGCACACCTGCAAATTTGAAAGGCCCCATTGGGTTATTGCTGATAGCATATTCCAGTCTTTCAATTTTATCGGCCACATGGGGATAGGTCAAATAATAAACGCCCTTACGTTCAAACAGGTAGGGGCCTTCCTTCAGCCCCTTAGCGGGCATCTCCGTTAAAGTTACCGGTTCTGACGCAAGTTCCAGCATGTTTTCTTTAAGCTTTGCCGCATACAGGTTACCCTGTGCCCAATATAGATAGGCCTGGCCGTCCTTATCAATAAATACATTAGGATCGATGCCATGCACACCCTTTATAGGCTCCTGCTGTGGGGTAAAGGGGCCGTAAGGTTTATCGGCTGTGGCTACACCTATGGTAAAACCATGACCATTTTCGCTGCCTTTTGCGATGGTGGGGAAGTACATATAATATTTGCCGTTGCGAAAAATGCAATCAGGTGCCCACATGCTGTACGATGTTGGCTCGGCCCAGGGTACTGTAGTTTGGCTGATGATCATGCCGTGATCAGTCCAATCGGTGAGGTTAGCTGATGAAAAAACGTGGTAATCCTCCATGCAGAACCAGCCGGGGCGACCGTGCCCCGGCGTTGCCTTAATATCATGCGATGGATAAACGTACACCCTGTCGCCAAAAACACGGGCCGAGGGATCTGCTGTAAACTGATCCCTGATTAATGGATTCTGCGCCACTGATTTCCCGGCGAAACCCATCACCGAGCCAAATAATAGTAGCCAATACTTAATGTTTTTCATGAACTGAATGTCTTGATTGGATTTGTTGCTCGTCAATTTATTTAAACAGGATAGGGGCGAACTTGTAAAGGTCATTTCGCCAAACTGGCCAGGTATGGCCGCCCGGGTACTCGTAATAAGTATGTCTTATCTTCATCTCATCCAGCTTGCCCAGCATGATCTGGCAATTTTTATAAGCAATATCTTCCTTACCACCCATCGCAATCCAGAATGCTTTCAGGTTGGTGTTGATTTTTGCGGTATTTTTCTTCATAAAGTCGTATTGTGTATCGGCGATGCTGTTTTGTACTGGTACAATCCATCCTGAGCTGAATACACCGAGGTAACTGAACGTATCGGTATTGTAAATGCCGGTATATAAAGTATTAAGTCCACCCATGGATAGCCCGGCCAGCGCACGGCCCTGCGCGGTGCGTTCAACCCGGTAGTTTTTCTCTATAAAAGGGATAATGCACTGTTTTATTTCGTCAGCAAAAGTTTTGAGGCCTGCTTCACCAAAACCGCCGCCGAAATTGGCATCTGGCATAACCACTAACATGGGCTTCGCTTGTTTGGCCGCGATCAGGTTATCCATGATCATATCGGTTTTGCCCTGGGTTGTCCAACCGGTTTCATCCTCGCCGCCACCATGTAATATGTATAGCGTGGGGTATTTGGTCTGCCCACTCGCGTCATAACCCGGCGGGGTGTAAATGAATAACCTTCGCCATGATTTGGTGACGGTTGAAAAATAGGTTTTGATGCGGATATCCCCATGCGGAACGTTTTTTACTGCATAATAGCCGCCGCCGTCAAATGGGATTTCAATGCCGCTGGCCATGCGTCCCATGCCATAAAAGGTTTGACTGGCAGGATCGGTTGTGGCGACACCATCTATAATCAACGAATAATAATGAAAACCTTCGCCAATTGAATCGGTTGTAGCTGTCCAATAACCGGCAGTGTCTTTTACCATATCATATTTTTTGCCCAGATCAACCTGCACCTTTTGTGCATCCGGTGCCTTAAAGCGGAAAGCCACCCGACGGTCGGGGAGGATAAAAGGATATTTAGAACCCCTGATATTGGTAGATGCAGGGCCGCCGAGGATCATCGTATTAAATTTATCGATATCAACAGGTTTGAACAGAAACTGCGAGAATAGGTAAAGATCATTTTTCCAAACCTTAAAGTCGTGTACCCCTGGTTCGACGCTGAAGATATGCGGTACATTTTTTTGCTCCAAGTAATCGTGGGTACGTTTGCTGAATGACATTAACCCGTCGTGATCACCACATGAAATCCAGAGCAGCTTAAGTTTATTTTTCGCGGCCTCGGGGTCGGGTACCAGTTCTTCGGGTTTTTTGGTGTTAGGTGCTGATGAAAAACCGCCAACCCAGGCAAATTTATCCAGGTTCCCCAGTCCAAAATTGAGCGATTGTCCGCCACCCATCGATAAGCCGGCCAGTGCCCGGTGTTCGCGATCTGTATAAACAGGGTATTTTTTCTGGATGAAGGGGATCAGGTCATTTAGCAAATCGTGCTCAAAAGTTGCAAATGCGGCAACTTTATCCGGTGCCATGATATTGCCGGTGGCACGGTCGTCTTTCATAGCGCGGCCGTTGGGTAATACCACAATCATTGGCTCCAGTCTTTTATCGGCATACAGGTTATCCAGGATCACCTGGGGCGAGCCCTGGTTAAGCCATTCAAATTCGTCCCCGCCAATGCCATGCAGCAGGTACAGAACGGGGTACGTTTTTTTTGCAGTATATCCCGGTGGCAGGTAAACTACAGCGCGACGCTTTGAGTCAACTGTCTTGGAGTTATAGGTAACGGTATCCAGTTTTCCGTGCGATATTCCTGTACGGTAGGTATCGAAACCCGCCGGCGAGTGCTTAAGCGCAGGCTGCGACATGGCCAGCATTGCAGGTAAAACGCCGATGACGGTAAGGTAGGTTATCTTCTTCATAATTTTTGTTGCCTGTTAACCCGGGGAGATAGCCTCCTTTTGAATTAACAGAATGCGAAAACGGGTTAAATTGTGTTAGTTTTTGCTCGTTTGAGGAATACCCGAAAGTAGGCGAACAACTTTTGCCGCGGTTAACACAAATTATGATAATGATAGAACGAATGTTTAAGTGCTAAAAAATAATTAACAACCCCGGTTGGCGAAAATCGATGGTCGAAAGGTAAATGTAACAGCTACTTGCTTTTAATTGATGGTTTTTGTGTTAAGTAATTGATTATGAGTTGTTTTTGATGGTGTGAGGATTTCCGAAAAGCGGTTTGCCTGCATTGATTGTAACAATCATATAGCTTTTTTACCATAAAGGTGTGTGAATACATTCGTGGTATCAAAATATTGGATTGTGGTAGCGAACCATAGTCTGTCGGGATACTTTCGTCATCTGTAATAGGTGTCCACATCATAAACTTCTATAATCAATCTTATAAACCATGCAATTAAAAATTTACTCACCAAAGCCGGTTATGGTGATGATGGCATTAATCTTTTGTCTGTCATCTATTCCTGTCACGGCTCAAAAACTAAAATTAAACAAACTGGGCTATTTCGAAACGCCCGGCGTAAACGTACTGGTATTCAGTAATCAGTACAACGGAATTTTTCAGGACGAGAAAACAGCGGGTGTTGAGCTGATACACCACGGCGTTCGTACTATTACCGGCGGTGCAGTACGCCTGCAAAACACACCCGAGCAGTGGGACCTGGTGCCAACACTGGTCAACCGCACGGTAGATAGCGTTAATCATCGCATCGACGTAACCATGCGTTATGAAGGCTATGATTTTAACTCAAAGATCAGCGTAACACCCAAAGGCAACGGTGTTGAGCTGAATTTGTACCTTGATAAGCCGGTTCCGGAAAAATTGGCGGGCAAGGCAGGGTTTAATCTTGAGATCATACCATCGGCCTATTTTGAAAAAACATTTTTGATTGATGGAAAACCAGGCGAATTCCCGCTGTATCCGGCGGGTTCGACAAGAATGCTTCCATCAAGCCAAAAGATTCCGCAGTTTGCCGGTCATACCACATTCGATGATCGCGGCCGCAACGAATTTATTGATCCGGCACCGCTTGCCACCGGTAAAACGCTGGTAATGGCACCCGAAGATCCCGAGCGCACTATTAAAATCCAATCGTTTGATGCCAATCTGATGTTGTTTGATGGCCGGAGCCTTGCTCAAAACGGATGGTTTATTGTCCGCGGATTATTGCCCGCCGGTAAAACAGGCAAGGTATTAACCTGGTATATCGAGCCAAATGCTGTACCCGGCTGGAAGCGTGCGCCGGTAATTGAGTTTTCACAGGTAGGCTATCGGCCGGAACAGCAAAAAACTGCCGTAATAGAGTTGGATAAAAATGATTCGCCGTTAAAAACCGCAACCCTTTTTGAAGTAACGCCCGATGGAAAATATGTTGAACGGCTTAAGTCAGATGTCCAGCATTGGGGGCAGTTTACCCGTTACAATTACCTGAAGTTTGATTTCAGCAGTGTTAAAAAAGCAGGTATATACGTTATAGCTTATGGCGATCAAAAAACCAATGCTTTCCCGATAAATGCAAATGTTTATGAAAATATAGGGCATCCCACAATGGATGTTTGGTTTCCGGTTCAGATGGACCACATGATGGTGAACGAGGCCTACCGTGTATGGCACGGTGCACCTTTCCTTGATGATGCCTTGCAGGCTCCCCCAAACCATCAGCACTTTGATACTTACCAGATGGGGCCAACTACAGACACCAAATATAAACCGCTTGAACGGATTCCCGGGCTTAACGTTGGCGGTTGGTTTGATGCTGGCGACTTTGATATCGAAACGCCGTCGCACTGCAGCGTTGTGCTGAGTTTTGTTGAAGCCTGGGAGAATTTTAAGATCGACCGGGACGAAACTTACGTAGATTACGCCACACGGTACGTTGATATCCATCGCCCTGACGGTAAGCCTGATCTTTTACAGCAAATTGAACACGGCACACTTAACCTGGTGGCGCAGGTTGTAAACATCGGCCATCCGGCGCGTGGAATCATCGTGCCCAATTTGCACCAGTACCATCACCTCGGCGATGCCGTTAACGAAACAGATAATCTGCCTTATAATGCCTCGCTGAAGCCCTACCAAACCGACGGAAAATCGAGTGGTACCATGGATGACCGATGGGCATTTACCACAAGAAATATAGCGCTGGATTACCAGACCGCCGCCGCACTTGCCGCTGCCAGCCGGGCGCTTAAAGGGTATAATGATACGCTGGCTGTGAAAAGCATGCAATGTGCCCTGAGACTTTGGCATGAAGATGATAGCCTGAAAATGCATATGGACTCGGCTGCCCTGGCACGCAACAGGTTCGCTGCCGGTAACGAGATGCTTGCCGCTCTCCAATTGTATATCACAACCAAAGATCAGCAGTATGCAGATCATTTTAAAAAACTGATTATGCCGATGCTTGATCGTTTTCCAGGCTTTGTTATGATAAGCGCGCTGCATGCTTACCCTTATATGGACAAGGACTACCAGGATAAAATAGCGGGCTACATGCAAAAATACAAAGCCACATGCGATGAGTATGATAAACAGAACCCTTATGGCGTGCCCGTTACTCCGGGCGGCTGGGGTGGCAGCGGCCAGGTTATTAATTTCGCCATTACCAACTATTTCGCCAATAAATATTTTCCTAATATCATTGGTCCTGAATATGTTTACAAAGGGTTGAATTATATCTTCGGATGCCATCCTTATTCCAACCTTTCGTTTGTATCGGCAGTGGGTGTGCGTTCAAAAAAAGTAACCTATGGTAATAACCGGGCCGATTTCAGGTTTATTGCCGGTGGTGTGGTACCTGGTATCCTCCTGCTTAAACCCGATTTTCCGGAGAACAAGGAAGACTGGCCGTTTTTCTGGGGCGAGAATGAAGTAACAATAGCCGGTTGTGCGCAGTATATCGTTTTATCGGGAGCCGCTAACCAGTTGGGGTTACATAATTAACCTTAAGTGAGCAGGTTATGAAATCTAAACAATCGGTTTACCTAATTTCATAAACTACGTTGGTTAAAAAGCTATACGCTAAGAGGCCGTTTAAAAAAGGATAAATAAAAATCAAGATAACACCAAACCGTCATTGCGAGGTACGAAGCAATCCCAAGCTATACAGGGCAGACCTGCTAATCGGGGATTGCTTCGTACCTCGCAATGACGGTTTCTTTTATTTTTAACGGTTTCTAAGTAGCATGGCTTATAAAAAAACCCTGTCGGCATCTTGCCGACAGGGGTTTTTTATAGAGATTAACATCAGGGCTGATATGAATTTTATTCTTTAAACAGCAAGGGAGCAAGTTCGTAAAGGCTGCGGCGCCAGGTAAGAAACTCGTGAGCGGTATTTTCTGATACGAAAGATACCGCATCATAGCCTGCCGCTTTTAGCGCAACCACAGCATTTTTAACGCCGTCAGGCCTTTCTTTGCTGCCACAGCTTATAAATATCAGTTTAGGTTTTGTCTTGTCTTTAAGCTCGTCAGGCGAATAAGTGCCACCGCTGAGCAGGGCATAATAGGCAAAAGTCTCCGGCTTGTTTAATGTGATCATATGTGTTTCCATACCACCCATTGACAATCCTCCCATAGCTCGGTGAGCTCTGTCGGCCTTCGTGCGGAAGCTGGCATCAACGTACGGAACAAGTTCATCCGTCAAAACTGTTTGAAACGGATCGATCTTAAAACTTTTAAATGCACCGGGGCCCGGCCTCACATCATTGGTCATCCCATATGTCATTACAATAATGAATGGTTGTATTTTACCGGTTGCTATTAAGTTATCCATGATCAGGTTGGCATGGCCCTGGTTACTCCAGGCGGTTTCATCTTCACCCCAGCCATGCTGCAGGTATAGTACCGGGTATTTTTTTGATTTGTCCTTCTCGTAGCCCGGTGGTGTGTAAACGAAAGCCCTGCGCGAGGTATTGGTGCTTTTGGATGGAAAAAGGATCTGCTGTACATTGCCATGCGGAACATCTTTAAGTGCGTAAAAATCCTGGTCGTGTGCGGGTATTTCAATACCGCTTTCCCAGCGTGTAGAGCCGTAAAAATTTAATGTGCCCGGATCGTTAAACACCCCGCCATCAATAGTTAAATGGTAGTAGTGAAACCCTTCATCCATTGGCCCCTCTGTGGTGCCGGTCCAGAATCCGTCGGCTCCTTTTGTGAGTTTAGTGCCCCCGCGTCCGCCAAGACCGAGACTAACTTTTATACTGTCGGACTGTGGGGCCTTAATACGAAAGCGCGCGTATCCCTGCGAGTTTACCTGGGGGTACTCTTGTCCCGGCTGGTTATAGGTGGATGGTTTAAAATCGTCGGCTATTGAATTTGAAGCCGTTTGTGCCATGCAGAGGCTGGAGGCAAATGTAAATGCCAGTAAGGCAAATAAGCGTTTGGGTTTCATAATTGAATATTGAGGTTTATATATTGTGGATTTAGCTAAGTGACCGGGCTGTTTTAATCCTGTAGACTGCCCGGGATCTGATAATGGATTAAATTGTTATTAATTGTTTTTATTACACATATTTGATTTGCTGTTTTGGCTTGATTTTACCCGGCAAGGTTTTCGTTATTTACTAAAAATTGATCCGGGATAATATCTTTTTTAAATAGTTTAATAATGGCGATTCTGTTATTTTAGGCTGCTTTTCTTTTACAGTAAAAGTATTTTTATGCCAAAAGCAAGGCACGCAGTTTTTAGCATAATTTTACAACGTTTGTCGATAACGGGCTTACTGGCATCATTGCCACAAAATCGTTTATATGCACTTTTGTACAATAATTACCGGTGTAATTGAACAAGTGTGTTATTTCTTTGAACAAAAGTTTGCCTGTTTCATCGTCATAAAATGTAAATTTGGATATTGATGTACTTCAAAAACATCGATCAAACCAATTTTAAAACCATAATTCATAAACAATTTTTTCTGCGGCTTGCCTGCATTGGAAATTATAACCTGTCACTTATGATGCATTCTTTACCCCAATTATATGCGCGTAAAACGGTGTATGCCGCGCTGACCGGCTTTGCGCGGGTTGTACTGACGCCGGTTGTTTTAACTGTTCTCTGTATCCAGGTATATGCACAAAAACCTAACATCAAGTTCACAGCCTTAACAACTAAACAGGGATTAATGGGTAACGCCGTAAATACCATCATAAAGGATGTTAACGGAATGATATGGATAGGCACGTCAGAAAGCCTTTACAAGTATGACGGCAAGCGATTTAAAGTTTATTCGTTGGGTATAAAAAGGCAGGTAGAGCCCGGTTCGAACGAAATAAGCAGTATAAGCATGGACCGTACCGGTACGCTATGGGTAGGTACCATTGGTTATGGTCTTTACTATTACGATCGGGCTGCGGATGTTTTCAAAAATTTTGCTTCACCCTTAAAGGGACAGCATTTAAGTCAGGGCGTCGTTACCGCTGTATGCTCAAATAGTAAAGGTTATATTTGGGTAGGCACTGTAGATGGCCTCGATGTGATCGATCCGGACCGGAAGCATATCAGCCATTTTGAAACCGGAACAGACAAAGCAGACCAGATACCGGTTAAAAGCATGGGCTACATTTTTCAGGACAGTTACGGCAGGATGTGGGTATGCACCAGTGCGGGTTTGTATTTGTATGATGAAACGCATAGACGCTTTAAAGCTTTCCGCCATCAAAAAAATGATCCGCGCAGTTTACCATCAGATGTTGTAATGACCGTTTCGCAGGATAAAATGGGCAATGTTTGGGTGGGTACATCCAATGGTTTGAGCCGCCTGGCGAAAGATGGCGAACACTTTATCAATTATTGTTATAATGATAAGGATGAACATTCATTGTGCGGTGATATTGTTTACAGCATAGCAGCCGACGACAAAGATCATATTTGGGTAGGTACAGAAGGGGGCCTTAATATCATGAACATCAACACCGGGCAATCCATCCGTTACCGTCATGACCCGCGTGACCCGTACAGTCTTAACAGCAAATCTATTCGAAGCATTTATATCGATCCCGATGGCATTTATTGGGTAGGGACCTACATGGGGGGCATCAATAAATACGACAAGAACCTGACTTTATTTAATTATGTTCAATCTACCGAGTTAGACCCTTATGGCCTGAGTGCACCTATTGTATCATCATTTGCACAAAAAAATGATAATGAGCTGTATATAGGTACGGACGGCGGCGGCCTTAGTGTATTCAACAACAAAACCAACCGTTTCAGTCATATCCCCATAAAACCCAAGGAGAAAATAAATTCGGCGGGTTTGCCTATCCTCGCTATGCTGCTGGATCATAAACAGCAACTTTGGATAGGAACATTCGGGCACGGACTTTTTAAACTTAACACAGCGAACAACGCCTATACACAATTCACCAGCGGTACCGGAAAGCTAAACATTAGTCAAAATAATATTTTCTGTTTTAAGGAAGATCGCCTGGGTAATATATGGATTGGTAATAACGGCGCCGGTATTGATATTTTTGATGCGAAGGCAGATAGTTTCCGCAGATTTGCGCCGGCTATTTCGCCTGTAAAAGGTTATAAATTTCCCTCAAACGGCTATATCAGGGCCTTTGAAGAGGATAATGACGGCAATATGTGGATAGGCTCATATGGCACCGGCATCGCTATTTATAACCCTGGTACAAAGATGTTCGATATTCTTAACCCGGCCAATACCGGCTTGCCAATAGCAGAAGTTTTATCCTTAAAAAAGGATGCCGGCGGGAATATGTGGATAGGCACAAACGGCGACGGCCTTTTCTGTTATGATTATCGGCATAAAAAGGTAACGGCATTTAAATATAATAGCCAATTACCCAACGGGGTGATTTGTAAAATTTTACAGGATAAAACGGGTAATATATGGTTCAGCACCAACCAGGGCATTGGCCGGATTGACCCGGCAGACGAGAAGCTTTACGTTTATTGCCATGATAATGGCCTTCAAAATAATGTGTTTTTAAACGGATCGGGCATTATTGCTGCAGATGGCACGCTCTATTTCGGCGGGGTGGATGGGTTTAATTATTTTAGAGGCTCAGATGTGAGGCTCAATAAAAAATTGCCGCCGGTTGTGTTAACTACCTTGAGTATTGACAATAAGCGGATTTCGCCCGATCATGACAATCCATTACCTGTTAACATTAGTGAGGTGCAGCAAATCACCATCAAGTATAAGCAGGATTTCTCCATCAACTTTGTTGCGCTTAATTATACCCTTCCGCAACAAAATCGTTATTCCTACATATTAGAGGGGTTCAGCAATTCATGGAAAAATGCCGGTACTTCAACAACTGCCAGTTATACTAACCTTGATCCGGGTGAATACACTTTCAGGGTGAGGGCTTCCAATAATGACGGAAAATGGAATGATACCGGTACTTCTTTGAAAATTATAGTGAAGCCACCTTTTTGGATGACCATCTATGCTTATGTGTTTTATGTTTTGCTGGCTTTCGGCGTGTTATTGCTCATCCGCCGGCAAGGTGTTAAAAAACTTAAAAAGAAACTGCATGACGAGCAGGAACGCAAAGCGGCTGAAGCCCGTCATGAACTGGATGAAATGAAGATCAAGTTTTTAACCAATCTGAGCCATGAATTCCGGACACCGATATCTTTGATAATGGCACCGGTTGATAAGCTTCTTGAACAGCCTAACACCGGACCTGTTGCTGAGCAATTGGGCGTAATCAAAAGAAATTCGCGCAGGTTGCTTAACCTGGTCAATCAGTTACTTGATTTCAGAAAACTTGAGGAGAACGAGCTTAAGCTGAATTTGGTTGAAGGTGAGTTTATTTCTTTTGTGCGTGAAGTTGCCGATTCGTTTTACGATCTGGCCAATAGAAAAAAGATCTCAACCGTTTTCAAAACAGCCGGGGAACGGTTATTTGCCAAGTTTGACCACGACAAAGTGGAGCGGATATTATTTAACCTGCTATCCAACGCGTTTAAATTTACCATGGCTGGGGGACAAATTACCGTGGAAGTTACCGCCCCGGTTATTTCGGCCGATGGCAGTTCATACCACCTTAGTATCTCGGTTGCAGATACAGGCACAGGCATATCACCCGAACAGGTAGGCCATGTTTTTGACAGGTTTTATCAGGCAGATGCCCAGCCGGCTATCCTTAACCAGGGCAGCGGGATAGGCTTATCGATAACACGCGAGCTTGTGCAGCTGCACGGCGGCCAGATCAGCGTGGAAAGTGAACCGGGTAAGGGATCAACCTTTTCTTTAACGATTTCATTGCCGGCAATAAATTTGTCAGAAACAGCAATGCCAGAGCAAGATATGCCGATGGTAATCTCCGGCTTTGTTGAAGACGATAAGGACAGCAGGCCCCTGCCTGAGATTGCAAGAGGTGTTAGCCGGCTGCACGTGCTGATTGTTGAAGATAATGATGATATGCGGCATTACCTTGCCGAAAACCTGGGTGCCACTTATAAAGTGTCGGAGGCGGTTAATGGCCGTGATGGCTGGCACAAAGCGCTTGCTGTACACCCCGATCTGATAGTTAGTGATATCAGTATGCCCTATATGGATGGGATACAACTAAGCTGTAAACTGAGGGCCGATAAACGGACCAGTCACATCCCGATCATCTTATTAACGGCAATGACCAGTCAAAAAGAACAACTTGCAGGGCTGGAATTGGGGGTAAATGATTACCTGACCAAGCCCTTTAATTTCGATATCCTGAATATCAAGATCAAAAACCTGCTTCATTTAAATAAGTCGCTTAAGGAAACCTATCAAAGGAAAATAAAGGTTATCCCTGCAGATATGGATATAGAATCCTCATCAGAGCGGTTTATTAAAGATGTGGTGATGTATATTGAGCAAAACATAAACAATCCCAAGTTTTCTGTTGAAGAGATCAGCCATCACTTTAGCATGAGCAGGGGATCGTTCTATAGTAAGATCACCGAACTCACCGGCGAACCGCCTGTGGAATTCATCCGCTCGATAAAACTGGACAAGGCAACCGTATTACTGGAAAAAACTGATCTGACCATTGCCGAGATCGCATATTCCATCGGTTTTTCTACGCCTCATTATTTTACTAAATCATTCAAAGCAAAATATAACATCTTACCATCCGAATACCGGGTGAAAAAAGTAAATGTTAAAAGCGTGGCTTAAAGAAGCTGTTTAAAAATGAAGAATATCGTTTACAGATAGATAAAACTTCATTGCCGTTGGCTTTAACCAACGGGATAATTGGTAGCGATAAGAAGGCTTCAGCCCAAATCTGCTGCATAATTAGGCTAAAGCCAGGACTTTTCAACTCTTTTACCGTTGGTTAAAACCAACGGCAATGAATGTGTTTTAACAGCTTTTTAGGTGATAAAAGCGAGCTCAATGTTATCTACCGGTGCTCCCTGTTGGTTGAACAGGTAAGGGATCGGTAGCAGGCTGTGATTTGTAACCGAGCAGGCTGAGCATTTTTAATCCATACCTTGTGCCTAACATTCGGTAGCCCTCTGCTGTGAAGTGCAATTTATCAGGTGCAGCCGGGCACCCGTTTGAGTTGATCACGTACGCGTTAGGGATAACATCCGGGAGCTTATCAATTATCTCGTTCATCGCGGCACATTTGCCTTCCTGATCTGCATTAACCAGTTCGCCGGCCAGCAAAGGAACTTTTCTGGGTTTGAGGTGGAGATCTTTGATAAGCATATCGTAAATGCTTTTTACTTTTTGAGTCCAAAGGGTATCGTTAGGGTTTGATTCCCCCTGGTGCAGCAAGATCCCTTTGATCACGCCATGCTTTTGTGCCAGTTTAGCCATCTCCACCAAATGGCCATAAGGGTCTCCGCCGTATTCATTGATCATGTTCACCATCCAGGCTGGTGCGGTGGCTGCATAGCTCTTGTAGCTGCCTTCCTGGAACAATTCAATTTTACAACCTGCCACCGACACATTGACAATCCCAACTGTTACATCATGAGGCAGGGTGGCTATTAAGGTACGACCGAAGTAGTCGGCCGGAGTAAGGCCGGTGTTGCAGCGTGCTAAAGGTGGTACTGCAGTATACCAGTTGCCTTTGGTACGTTTAAGGTTGGGGCAGTCAACTGTTTCCAATACTTGTAAGCGCGGGTCGACAACGGTGTCCTGTGGTTGAATGCGTGCGTTACCTTCCATATTCGACTGGCCGAAGCACAAAAAGATATAGAACTTTTTGTTTTGGGCAGACGCGGCGCCGGTAAATAATGAGATGATTACGAACAGGCTGAAAGAAAGAGCTCTTGTATTCATTGTATGTTTTGAGGTTTTTATAGCGGGCAAACAGCCCGGCAGCCACTCAATAAAAGTAACTGAACAACCAAATAAGCTATTACAACAATTGTTGAAAGTGCTATAACAGTTGTTGAGGGCAGCGTTGATCCCAATAGTATTGAGAGCCAGCTAAAAGTTTAGTGGCCCGCAAGCAAAAGGAACAGATCGCCTTAAAAGCATTTGGATTGTTTCAACCGCCGTAAACCAATGTGTTAACCTTTTCAACATGCGTGTCATTTAAAGTTTATGCTGCTCAATACTTTTGACTGCGCAAAGCAGACTAACGCCAAACTATATGAACCTTAAAAAAAGTTTACTGATAGATAAGTCGACTGCAGTGGAGCTTTCTATTTCAATTTAAATAGCATCAACCATAAATAGTCAATACGAATAAAGAACCTCTCCTTATTACTTTTCTTTTTTAAAATTGGTTATAAGGGCAGCGCGAGGCTGTCCTTATTTGTTTTAGATGAGCGCAAAGCGGTACCGTATATGGCTAAATATTTAATCTTTCTATCGTCGCCGCCCTGCAAAATTTATTGTTTTAACAACACTTAAATATTGCAATTTCCAGGTGTATCGCAATCGATTGTATTTTACCTCCAAATTGATAAGCCAATACAACTTTTTAACGAAAAAAAAGCACTAATCTTTAGCTTGTTTTTATTTTATTGTTTGTTTAAATTATTGTAAGTCAATTATTTGTGATTTGTTTTTGACCAAAACGACACCGGCATCCGCGGTGCGCCTACCTTATTTTTCTGATCATGTAACTGTTGCTATCCTGAAAGGAAATCCTGATCTACAATGTTTGCTTAAACAAATGTTGTAAGATTCAGATAAAAATTGCGCTATTGACAAAACCACTCAAGATACTTTTACACTCATTGTTTTGACCAGCTGAAGGTCGTTACAAAGGTGCAGCCAACAAAACGGTATGCCGTCATACCAATTATAAACTTGTGTAATAAAAAGCGGGGTCATTATGGCATCTGTTGTTTTCGCTTAACGCGAAATAAATGACTTACAGTTTTGTAGGGATTATCAACAGTGCCAATTTGAATATCGAACACCGAAGCGACGCGTTCGACGATTTTTAAATGATAACAAACCTAAATATTAATTATCAATCACTTAACACGAAAATTATGGAGAGACAAAAACACATTTTCAATTCCGGCTTAAGCCCGGGCATCTGCTTCCGGCAACTTGCAAATCATCTTTTAATTCCGGTAACGGTGCCTAAAAGTGAGTCAGAACGATTTTAAGGCATTTGCTATATAAACGATACGGAAAATGTTGTGTGCAAATTTGAAATGCCACCTTTTTTCTATCGAAATAAAAATTTTAAACCTTAACAACATGAAGTATTCTTTACAAAAATTTTATAATAAGAGATGGCGTTACGCTACGCTCATCTTTACCGGATGTGCATTAGCCATACCGTCGGTGTCAATTGCGCGTACCGGTGGTAAGGCAGGATCATTAAATGGCGTTACCGTTAGTGAAAATGGAGCGTTGAAATTAAAACCCGCCTTTAACGTTTCGGGCAAAGTTACTGACGAAGATAACCAACCATTGGCCGGCGTGGCGGTTGCAATAAAGGGCACAACGCAAGGCGTAACAACTGATGCCAGCGGCAACTTTAAAATAACAGTACCCGGAAATTCAGCCGTACTCGTTTTCAAGTTAATAGGCTTTATTCAGCAAGAGGTTACAGTAACCAGCGGTACTGAGCTAAAAGTGCAAATGAAAAAAGACACTAAGAGCCTGGAAGAAGTAGTTGTGGTTGGTTATGGATCACAAAAACGTGCTAAAGTTACAGGAGCGGTGTCATCAGTTAGCGGTAAAACCCTGGCCTCTTTACCTGTAGGTGGTATTGAAGCATTACAAGGCCGTATAGCCGGTCTTACCGTGACCAGTAATGGCAGTCCGGGAACCGGGGCCATCATTTCATTACGCGGTATCAGTTCCGTGAATTTCGGATCTGATCCTTTGTATATCGTGGATGGCTATCCTGGTAGTCTTACAGGTGTCGATATTAAGGATATTCAAAGTATCGATGTTTTGAAGGATGCCAGTGCCGCGGCGATCTATGGTTCACGGGGTACAAATGGTGTTATCATCATCACCACTAAAAAAGGTAACAATAATAGCCGCACCGAGGTTACTATTGACTCCTATTATGGCATACAAAACGTTATCAAAAAGTTTGATCTGCTTAATACCCAGCAATACCTGCAATATGAGCGCGCGCTTAATGGCGCAGCCGGCATAGCATTACCGCCTCGTCTGCAGCCAGATAACTTCAACAAGCCAATTTATGCGGGTAGCTCTCAAACCTTTGCCCAAACCAATACCAACTGGCAGGACGCGTATTTCAGGAGTAATGCTCCGATACAGCAGCACAATGTGGCATTGAGCGGTGGCAACGCGGTGACCCGCTTTTACACTTCGGCAAATTACTTCGATCAGCAGGGTATTGCTCAGGGCTTGAGCGCCTACCACAAGGCATTTCGCGTTAATGCCGATCATACGGTCAGCAAATTCCTGTCGGTTGGCGAAACATTCAATGCCATCGTCAATCATCAGCTTTACGGTGTTGACGCGGGTAACCGTACTGCTATAACAAACGTGGTGCGGATGCAGCCATATCTGCCAATCTACAATCCAAACAACGCGGGCGGGTTCATGGGGCCACTAAACAGCTTCGACGGCTCGGATCCAACCAACCCGATTGAAGCAGCCAAACTGATCAACAATACCAATCATGGTTTCACTATCCACGGTAATGTTTACGCTACGTTGAAGTTTGCTTCATGGCTTAACTTTAAATCAATTTATGGTATTGATTACGGCACCAACAAGAACAATACTTACACGCCTATTTATAATGACGGTGGTACTTCCCAATCGCCAACCGCAGTTATTAATTACACCAGGGGCTCGAGCACTACGCAGTTGTTCTCGCAACAGCTTACTTTCGATAAAACCTTTGGCAGCAAGCATCACGTTAACGCTGTTTTAGTTTACGAAGCCCAAAGCTCGCGCGGCGATAACCAGGTTTCAACGGGTAACCAAAATACCAACACGGTGAAAACACTAAATGGTGCGACTAACCTTTACACTAATTTTACCTATGGCACAAACCTCCTTGTTTCGGAAGTGGCCCGCGTTGGGTATGATTTTGAAGGCAAATACCTGATATCAGGCTCTATACGTCGCGACGGTCTCTCTGTGTTTGCTCCCGGGCACAAACATGAAAGCTTCCCTGCCGCGTCGTTAGCCTGGAAGGTAGACCAGGAAAATTTCATGAAGTCGATCAAGTCAGTTTCGTCATTGAAACTAAGGGCCGGTTATGGTGTAACAGGTATTAACGGTACTGTATTGGGTAACTATCCTTATTTGCAGCCTATATCGGCTAACATAGCTACCTATCCGTTCAACGGTTCACTGGCCGATCTTGGAAACGCCTCATTTTACAGCGGTTTAAGTAACCTCAACCTGTCGTGGGAAACAACCAAACAAACCAACATTGGTTTGGATCTGGGTTTATTCCAGGATTCTTTTACATTATCCGCCGAGGTTTATACCAGGAAAACCGACAATCTTTTGTTAACAGTACCTACGTCGCCCAGCCTTGGTTTTAATGGCGCCGGGACCTTAGCTAACGTAGGATCGATGCGGAACCGCGGTTTTGAGGTTACTTTAGGTTACCATAAAACACACGGCGAATTTAAATATGATATCATGGGAACCTTTGCCCTGAACAGAAACAGGGTTTTAACGCTTAATACAGCCAACGCTTCAATCACAGCCGGCGGCGATGCCGATTACGGCGGCGGCGGTCCTATAACCAGTACCGTGGTTGGGCAACCGGTTCAATCATTCTTTGGCTATATTACAGACGGGATATTTCAAAACGCGGCCGAAGTTACAAATTCGGCTAAGCAAACAGGTGCCGCTCCGGGCGACATCAGGTACAAGGATGTAAACCACGATGGTGTTATCAATGATGCCGATCGTACCTTTATCGGTAGTTATCTGCCAAAATTCACCTATTCGTTAAACTATAGCGCGTCCTATAAAAATTTCGACGCGATAGTGTTTTTCCAGGGCGTTTACGGCAATAAGATATTCAATGCCGAAAGGATTATTCTGGAAGGTATGCCAAGGCTTTTCAACGCAGGTACTAATGTTTTAAAAGCATGGACACCTACAAATACCGGTACAAATATTCCGCGCGCCATCTCAGGCGATCCGAACAGTAACGTAAGGCCTTCAACCAGGTGGCTTGAAAGCGGCTCGTATCTGCGGGTTAAAAATATGCAGCTCGGCTATAATTTTCCTACCTCATGGTTAAGGTCAAAAACCGACAACGCGCTGAACAGGCTCAGGATTTATGTGGCATCAACTAATCTTTTAACATTTACTAAATATAAAGGTCTTGATCCCGAAATCGGCTCACGTAATGGTACCCTCACCAACGGTATTGATTACGGCCAGTATCCGCAGCCAAGAGAGGTTCAGTTGGGTTTACAGGCAACCTTTTAACGATTAATTTAAAAAGATACAGAGATGAAAACTAAAAAAATATATCTATGGTCGGCCCTTACAGCTATTATGGTAACGGCGATGGTTAACTCCTGCAAAAAAGGATCCCTTGACACAAGCGACCCTAACAATGTGACAACTAACCAATATTACAAAACCAGCGATCAGTTAACCAAAGGCGTAAACGCTATTTATGTTTCCATTCATAGCTTGGGACTGGTATCAAGAGAGTGGTTTTTTATTCACGACCTCAGGAGTGATGAGGTTGCAAGTGGCGGCGGACAGCTTGAGGCCCCAAGGGGACAGATGCTCAACGGTAACGGCGATCCTACAAACCCGGTGATGAACTCCGTTTGGAATACCTGGTACATCACTATTTTCAGGGCGAATGTGGTTATTGCAAATGGCCCTAATGTAACTGATAACACGGCTACGCGTGACCGACTGGTTGGCGAGGCTAAGTTTTTGCGCGCCTGGGCTTATTTCGACCTGGTTTCGCAATGGGGAGGGGTACCAGTTTATACAACGCCTTCTAAGGCAGTAAGCGATTTTCAGCCACGCTCATCCGAAGCTGAGGTTTATGCTTTAATTGTTAAAGACCTTCAGGATGCCGCAGCTGTTCTTCCTGAAAAGACCGGTACCGATAAAGGCCGGGCAACTGCCTCTGCTGCAAACGCCATGCTGGGCCGCGTATTAATGCAAACCGGCGACTACGCTGGCGCCAAGGCCGCGCTTTTAAAGATCCCTACAACCGGAGCAAACGGCTATACCCTTACTGCCAGGTACCTTGATAACTTTGAGGAGGAAACTGAATTTAACAGCGAGTCCATCTTCGAGATCGTATTTGTTGACAAAGGAGATAGCGGGTTTAACTGGGGTGGTGATAGTCCTACAGAAGCACAGTCTACCGTGCGTAATCAGGAATACAATCCGATAGCATGGAGAAACCTTATCCCGTCAAATAAATTGATTAATGAATTTGAAAATACAGCTACCGGCGCGGCAAAATCTGATCCCCGCTTTCATTACACCCTTTATCAATCGGGCGACACCTATAACAAAGGCGCTTCGGTACTGACAGACGGCGATCAGAATGGTAACTCTTCAGTGATGAACGGGGTTACTAAAAAAATCAGTTTCCGTAAGTTTATGATCATCTACAAGGAAGGTTTGCCGGCAGCAAGTTTCCACCCGGGCGGTAATAACCAACGTATTCTTCGATATGCCGAGGTTATATTAATGCTTGCCGAATGCGAAAATGAACTTGGTAATACTGCTGCCGCAGTTAATTATCTTAATATGTTACGGGCACGCGCGGACGTTGCCATGCCACCTTATCCAACGGCACAATTTCCGGTTGCCTCAAAAACTGATGTTATAAAAGCAATCATGCACGAAAAAATGGTTGAAATGGGTGATGAGGAAGTAAGGAATATCGACATCCTTCGCTGGAGGAAAAAGCAATACTTCACCACCGATCCGTTCTCATATTTCAGAAAAGGAAGAGATGAGCTGTTACCAATTCCTCAGGCCGAGCTGGATAACAACCCTAAAGTAAACGGGCATCAAAATCCCGGTTATTAATAATTACCTTGCTTATACAATAACGGTTAAAAATATCAGTTTCCGGACTTTTTAAAAGAGATAGGCTGTGCATAGCAGCCTATCTCTTCCATATAAACCAATTTATAGATGAAGAAATTTTACCCGGCTTTATTACTTATTGTGTTTGTTTTTTTTTCGTGCACAAAAAGAAAGACAACACTGTTTGAATTGATGCCGTCATCGCATTCGGGTATTACCTTTAATAATTTAATTACCGAGAATGACTCCATCAATCCCATTGATAATGCCAATGTGTATAACGGCGGCGGTGTGGGTATAGGTGATTTCAACAACGATGGCTTGCCCGATATTTATTTTTCGGGCAATATGGTACCGAACAAGCTGTATCTCAACCGGGGCAACTTTAAATTTGATGATATCACCGATAAAGCCGGTGTAAATGGTTTGGGAAAATGGGGCAGAGGGGTTGCTGTTATAGACATCAATAATGATGGCTTGCAGGATATTTATGTATGTAATTCGCTGCTGCAGGATAGCGTTAAACGGCAAAACCTGCTTTACATTAACCAGGGCCCCGATAAAGAGGGGATACCGCACTTTAAAGAAGAAGGTAAGGAATATGGCCTCGATATTCAGGCCTACTCTACCATGGCAGCTTTTTTTGATTACAATAATGATGGCAAGCTGGATATGTACCTTACTGTTAACCGGCCGGGGGATGGCTACTACGCAAACCAGTTTCGCCCTATAATTGCGGATGGCAGCGGTAAGAGTACCGGTAGGTTATATGAAAACCATTGGGACGATAAACTTAAGCACCCGGTTTTTATCGATGTATCAAAAAAAGCCGGGATCTCCATTGAAGGCTACGGGCACGCGGCAACTATTGTGGATATTAACAAAGATGGATGGAAGGATATATATGTTACCAACGATTTTATATCGCCCAATATCCTCTACATTAATAATGGTGATGGTACTTTCACCAACAGATCTAAGGAATATTTTAAGCACACTTCGATGAATGCGATGGGGCAGGACATTGAAGATCTGAACAACGATGGCTTGGCTGATGTATTTGAGTTGGATATGTCACCGCCTGATAATTACCGGAAGAAAATGATGTCGATGCCGGAAAGCTATCAATCGTATGAATTGTTTAATCATTATGCTTACCAATATCAGTATGCCCGTAACACCTTGCAGGTAAACCAAGGGCCGGGGTTGGGGCAGAATGACTCTGTTAGAAGCCCGATATTCAGTGAAACCGGATTTTTGAGTGGGATAACTGAAACTGACTGGAGCTGGACACCGTTGATAACTGATTTTAACAATGATGGCTATCGCGATATTGTTGTAACCAATGGATTTCCGAAGGATGTTACTGATCACGACTTTATCGTTTTCAGAAACAATCCTTATGCTACAGCCTCAAAAAAAACTATTATAGATCAGATCCCTACGGTCAAAATCCATAATTACGCTTTCCAAAATAATGGCGACTTAAACTTTGGTGATGTTTCAAACCAATGGGGATTGGATTTGCCAACGTTTTCAAACGGCGCTGCTTATGCCGATCTGGACAATGATGGCGCAATGGATATGGTGATCAATAACATCAACGATAAGGCACTTATTTATAAAAACAATAGCCGGGTGCTTACTCCCAAACCATCAAATTACTTGCAGGTTAAGTTCAACGGCGACCGCTTTAACAGGGATGGTATTGGCGCATGGGTGGATATCTATTACGCCCAGGGACAACACCAGGTATACGAAAATAATCCCTATCGCGGATATTTATCGTCTATTCAGAATGTCGCACACTTTGGCCTCGGAAAATATGACGTTTTGGATTCTGTAGTGATCAGATGGCCGAACAATTATAAGCAGGTTTTAAAAAATGTAAAGGCCAATCAAACGCTAAAGGTTAGTATCAGTAATGCAGGCCAGCCTTATAACTGGATTGTACCGCAAAAAAACAAGGGTGCGCTGTTCACAGAAATCACAGGCTCTGCCGGCATTCATTACCGGCACCAAGAAGGTGACTTCCCGGATTTTACCATTCAGAAGTTATTGCCTCATAAATTATCCGCTTATGCGCCCGCATTGGCATCCGGAGATATTGACGGCAACGGGCTCGACGATATTGCTATTGGCGGTAACAGGAAATTTCCTGCCCAGGTTTTCCTGCAGCAAGCTAATGGTAAATTTAATCAGCGGAATTTAATTGACGCTAAGCCGGATAGCGCCAATTATAAAGATGAAAGTTTATTATTATTTGATGCGGATGGTGATGGAAAGCCGGATCTGTATGTTGCAAGCGGCGGATATGAAAGTGCTTCCGGTTCTAAAAATTATGCAGACCGCATTTATCTTAATGATGGTCGCGGGCATTTCAGCGAACAAAAGGGTGCGTTGCCCGGCAATTTTACGAGCAAGTTATGTGTAAGAGCATTTGATTATAATAAAGATGGCAAGCTGGATTTACTGGTGACCGGTCGCGTTGATCCCTGGCATTATCCCAACCCGGTATCCAGTTTCATCTTACGGAACGACAGCAAGCCAGGGAAACTGCAGTTTACAGATGTTACTTCATCGGTTGCCCCTTGTTTGAAAAAGCTGGGGCTTTCCTGCGATGCCCTGGTTACAGATTATGACAATGATGGCTGGCCGGATCTTATTATTGCAGGAGAATGGATGCCCGTCACATTTATCAAAAACGTTCGGGGCAAATTCGTTAACTCCACAGCAGCGTCGGGCGTTGCTGATAAGATTGGCTGGTGGAATTCTATCGCTGCCGGCGACTTCAGGCATTGCGGTAAGATCGACTACATTGTTGGCAATTTGGGAAAGAACAGCTTTTTCAAAGCCAGCGACAAAGAGCCCGTATATATTACAGCGGGCGACTTCGACAAGCGTAAAACCACCGATGCCTTTCCATCTCTATTTCTTCCGGATACTGATGGTGTGAAGCGCGAATTTCCCTCCTTTGTCCGTGATGACGCCGTTAAGCAAATGATCAGTCTCCGGAAAAAATTTGTGAATTACCGGTCATTTGGGCACGCAACAATGCAGGATTTGCTGTCGCCTGAACAATGGAAAAGCGCCTTGCGATTAAAAGCCAATACGCTTACTTCATGCTACCTGGAAAACCTTGGTAATGGCAAGTTTAAAATGTATCCCCTGCCAAATTACGCCCAGGTTTCGGCCATTAACGGGATGGTGGTTGATGACTTTGATGGTGACGGTAATTTAGACGTCGCTATTAACGGGAATGATTACGGCACCAATGTTTCGGTAGGCAGGTATGACGCCTTAAACGGCTTGCTTTTAAAAGGCGATGGTAAAGGTGGCTTTAAACTATTAACGATCATGCAAAGCGGGATTTATTTCCCCGGTGACGGGAAAGCCCTTATAAAACTTAGTGGAAAGGACAACCGGTATTATCTATCGGCCAGTGAGCATAACGGCAATTTGAAGTTATTAAAGCTCAATACACCGGCAAAAACGATAAAGATTGAGCCGCAGGATGTGTATGCCGAAGTATCTGCAAAAGATGGCTCGGTTACAAGGCAGGAGTTTTATTATGGTTCGTCTTTTTTATCACAATCGGCAAGGTTCCTAAAAATAAGTCCCGGTATGCAAAAGGTGAAGATTGTAGCTAATAATGGCAAGGCCAGGGAGATTAAGCTTTAATAAATGCACCTTGAATAGCTGTGGTTTTAATGGAGGGAAAAGGTTCAAATTATAATTACCGAAACAGATGCTAAAAAATGCAATTGTCTGCTTTGCCCAGAGTTTGGCTCACGGAAAAACGAGGATAAATATTTATTCAAAGTTTTTACCATTGATATTGATTGCATCGCTGGTTTTATCGTGCCGCGAATCATCGGAGCGAAAAATGATCCAGATTATAGCAGACCTAAACCAAAAGGATTACAACAGCCGTAATCCGTTTTGCCCCGAAGCGAAGGTGGCGCAATGCGATAGCTTATTGAAGCTGCCAGGCCGGGAAAACGATTTTTATCTTTTAAATACCAAGGCTAAGCTGTTATTGGAAACGGGCGACGAAAAACAGGCCGTTGCCATCTACGAAAAAATGGTGACTGGTGCCGATAGTTCAAAAGGCGATTTGTTTGAACCAGATATGGGCCTGGCCTTCATGCGTTTAGGCGAACGGGCTAATTGCATGCTGAACCACAACCGGATGTCTTGTATTTATCCTATAAGGGATAATGCAATTCATGTAAATCAGACCGGGTCGCGAAATGCTATTGCCATTTATGAGCGCATTTTGAAAAAGCACCCGGCCGACCTTGAGTCCCGCTGGATGCTCAATATCGCTTACATGACATTAGGCAATTACCCGGATAGCGTGCCCAAACCGTTTTTAATCCCAGGTCTGAACCAAGCGGGTACGGCAAAAATAAAACCGTTTACCGATATGGCTGCCGATGCAGGTATTAAACTGACCGGCAGGGCAGGAGGCGCTATAGCCGACGATTTTAATAACGACGGTTATCTGGACATTGTAACCTCTGGAACGGAGCTTGACGATCACATGCATTATTTTCAAAACAACCTGGACGGAACATTTACTGACAAGTCCGAAACCAGCGGGTTGTTAAAGTTTACCGGGGGATTGAATATTCAGCAAACCGATTACAATAATGACGGGAAGATGGACATTTTTGTGCTTCGTGGTGCCTGGAAAAAGAACGGTTTCGGTGATCAGCCGGCCTCTTTGTTGCGGAACAATGGCGATGGTACGTTTACGGATGTGACGATACCCGCCGGGCTACTTTTTTATCACCCTACCCAGGCAGCCGTTTGGGCCGATTTTAATAACGACGGATGGCTCGATGTATTTGTAGGGACAGAAGGCTTTAACAATGGTGACAGTGTTAACATCCACCGGAGCATGCTTTACATGAACAACCATGACGGCACCTTTACCGAAGTGGGCCTCAGATCACATTGCGATATCATGTCATACGTAAAAGGGGTTACATCTGCCGATTTTAATCATGACGGATGGCCGGATATCTTTATTTCGACAATGGATGGGCGCAAGTATCTTTTAAAAAATAAAGGCACCAGCGGAAATATCCCCGATTTTGAAGACGTTACAAAACAATCAGGAATATTAGCAAACACTAACAGTACCTTTACCACGTGGTTTTTCGACTATAATAATGATGGCTGGCAGGATATCCTGATTGCAGATTACAAATTTGAGGCCCCGCTGGGTTATTATTCGGCTGCCGAAGCGCTCGGAAAGCCTGTACCCGGTGCGGGAAATATCTATTTGTATAAAAATAACCACAACGGTACTTTCACTGAAGTGTCTAAACAAACGGGCCTTGATAAAGTGGTGTTCAGCATGGGTGCAAACTTTGGCGATATTGATAACGATGGCTTTCCTGACTTGTATTTTGGTACAGGCAACCCTGATTTTGGCTCCCTTATCCCAAATAAGATGTTCAGGAACGTGGAAGGGGAGCGATTTGAAGATATAACAAGCATTTCCAGAACAGGTAATCTACAAAAAGGGCACGGTGTCGCGTTCGCCGATTTTAGAAACCGTGGTTTACAGGATATCTTCATCGAAATGGGAGGGGCTTACGCCGGCGATGCCTACACCAGCGCCTTGTATGTAAACCCCGGTCAAAACGATAACAACTGGATAAGTATAAAAGCCGAAGGCATAAAATGCAATAAAGCAGGGATTGGCAGTCAATTAAAAATAACATTTATTGATAACGGAGTTAAAAGAAGTGTTTACAGGGAGATTAATTCCGGCGGCAGTTTTGGATCATCGCCAATACAAGCGGAAATAGGCGTGGGGCATGCCGGCATTATCGATGAACTTGAGATTACATGGGCCGGCAGCCGTACCGTTCAGCGGTTTCATAATTTGAAGGTAAACCAGTTTTACCGGATTACAGAAGGAAACGGGACGGTTATCCCCGTTCAATTAAAAAAACTCAATTACCATAGTATGGCAGGGATGTCGATGGCGATGAAGATGTGAAATGTTAGCGCATTACGGATCAAGTGATGCGCTAACTCTTCGAATATCTTGCTGTTCCGATTTTTATTGGCTTTGGCAAGATTGCTTCGTGTGACGCTTTTTCCAAGGCCTAAATGACATAACGTCCAATTTAATAATCAGATCGCGTGAGCTATTCCTGCCGGTAAGTTGACCAAACAGCATACAGAGCAACTGGTTCTATTTACATATTTGTCAAACCACATAATTATCTGCGATACCCTCAAATACACACAGTGGAAGAAATGCTGTTAGTTGCAAGAAAACATATTTGTCTTGACAACCGATTGATTTTTTATAACCGGAATAACAAAGCTTAATATGGAGAAAATAAGTCTTCAGAATTAATCAGATGTAAGTATATGGCAAACAGGTTCTGAGTGTGATGAGGGGCTGAAAGTTTTCTAATGATCAAATTATGTTGCATATTTGTAATCAAACGTGTAAAGGATAATCCGCATTATTTTACGCCAGCCAATTATTAATGATCTGAATTAACCCGGGTAACATATTCCAGGGGGTAAGAGCAGCTGAAATTCCGGTGTAATGATATTATAGAAGTCAATAAACAAATAAAAAAAATCCGGTAAGTAAAGATTTATACAAGAAGTGGGCACGCGAAATTACGAACTGTATACGGATCAGCAACTGCTTGATTTATTGTGTAAGGATGATACCGGTGCCTATGCAGAAATTTACCGGCGTTACTGGAAGAAATTACTGACCATGGCCTGGAACCACAGTGACAGCAAAGAAGCGGCCGAGGACATCGTTCATGAAGTGTTTGTTTCGTTGTGGGACAGAAAAAACACAGTCGAAATAGGGGATGTGACGGGCTTTTTGATCACCTCGGTGAAATACAGCGTTTTTAAGGCCTTTCAAAAAAAATCAAGAAGGGAGTCATTGCTTAAAAATCATTACGAATTTACCGAGGTTACGGATGATGAAGAAAAGCTGGATGCCCGTTTTCTCCAGGATTATATCGATGACATTGTCGAAAAGATGCCTGAAAAATGCAGTATCGTTTTTCGTTATAGCCGTGAACTTGGCCTTAAAAATGCTGAAATAGCGGAGATGATCAATATCTCTGAAAAAGGAGTTGAAGCGAGGTTAACTAAAGCCTTGAAGCTTATTCGCGGGGGACTTAAAAAGTATGGCTTTGTAATTATCTACCTGCCCCAGGTCGTAAATTTTATCTGCAGTCAGCGCTTCACCAAAAAATTCTGATTATTTTAAAATAATTTTAGGGATCGGGCCTGGTTATAGTACCTATTATATAACAAGCCATACTAACCTTTGGACCAGCAAACCATTCTTGAACTAATTCGTAAACACGCCGATAATACTGCTACACCAGCGGAGCGGGATGCGCTTATGTCATGGTATCGTGAAAAAGGATATCGCGACGTGACATACCCTGACACGGAAGATGCTGTGGAGGCCAGGATGCTTGAACGTCTCCTACACAGGGTTCCGCATCGTAAAACCTATCCAATAAAAATCATTGCTATTGCCGCGTCTGTTTTGTTCGCTTTAGGCTTTGGTATTTTATATCATGAATACCTGGCAGGTAACAAGGCAACCACCGGTGTTACTGCTCAAAATAATAGTATAAAACCGGGTACCAATAAGGCTGTCCTTACATTATCAAACGGCTCAAAAGTTGAGCTGAACCAGGCTGGAAAGGGAACTATCGCGTACCAGAAAGGGATGCAGGTTGTTAAATCAGCTAACGGACAGGTGGTATACAGCCTTGCTAATCATACCGGTCATCCGGAGGCTTCTTCATCAATGGGCGAACCCTCGTTCAATACCGTTGAAACCCCCAGGGGCGGGCAATTTGAGATTGTGCTGCCCGACGGCTCAAAAGTGTGGCTTAACGCAGCATCTTCCATTCGCTTTCCGGTAAGTTTTGTTTCCTTAAAGGAACGTCATGTTGAGCTTGAGGGCGAAGCGTACTTTGAAGTTACCCATAATACAAGCCAGCCGTTCAGGGTTTCTTCGGGGAAGCAGGTAGTTGAAGTATTAGGCACCCATTTCGATATCATGTCATATGACCAGATCAGGGGGATCAAAACTACCTTATTGCAAGGCAGCGTAAAGGTTTCGGGCGACGCCGGGAAGGCTGTTCTGAAACCGGGTCAACAATCGACTTTTTCAGCCGGGGGGCCGATCGCTGTTTCGGCTGCGAACATCGAACAGGTAGTGGCCTGGAAAAACGGTTATTTCAGGTTTGAAGATGAACGCCTGGAAGATATTATATCCACCATTTCGCGCTGGTATGATTTTGATGCCGTGTTTGAAGACGAAACATTGAAGGATGAAAAATTCGGGGCCTTTACTGCCCGTTTTTCTGATATCAATACGTTGCTGAATATTATCTCAAGAACAGGAAATGTGAAATTTGTTCTCCAGGGGAAAAATATCAGGATCATGAGAAAACAGTAATTAACCAAGCAATATATAAACCCTGATTTAAAAACTAAAGTATGAGAAAAAGAAAATTACCTACCTGAAATTACCTGAAAATTAATGGTTTATAAAGCAAAACAGGAGCACTGGCATGCCCCTGTCCGCAATAGCTTTGTCAAACCTGAATGTATTTGTCCACACATTTCAAATTAAAACAGCATTTAACAAATGTATAAAAATTTTACTGCAATCATTTGTACGCATTCGCGGCACCTTAAAAAATTTTTGCTCGTCATGAAGATAACCACGTTTCTACTTTTCCTTGTATTCATGCAGGCAAGTGCAACGGTTTTTTCTCAAAGTATCACCTTCAAACAAAACGACGCTACTTTAAAAGATATATTCAGTGAGATAAACAAGCAAACCGGCTACAATGTTTTTTGGTCATACGCCAATATCAAAAACATAGGCCGGCAGGATGTTGATTTCAGGAATACATCGCTTGAAGAAGTGCTGAAGGCTACTTTAAAAAACACTCAGCTAACATTTACCATTGAAGGTAAAACTGTCATTATCGAAAAAGCGGCGCCTGAAAAGGTAAGCCTCTTTAAAAAAGCAAACCCGCCGGTAATAGATATTGCGGATATTACCATTACCGGAACGGTAAAGGATTCAAAAGGGGTAACCCTGCCGGGGGTCAGCGTTTTTGTGGCCGATGACCCCAAACGGGGCACTATGACGGATAATAACGGTAAGTTTGTGCTCGACGTTAAAAACGGGGCGGTGATCAAGGTCTCCTTTATTGGCTTTGTTACGCAAACATTCACCATTACTCCCGATAACAAAACACTCAATATTGTTTTAGCCGAGGATGTTAAGCAGGCCGATGAGGTTATTGTAACTGCTTACGGAAAAAAGCAAACCCGGGAAGCTATCGTGGGCTCGGTTACCACTGTAAAGCCCGGCAACCTGAAAGTGCCGGCCAGTAACCTTACGAACGCTTTAGCCGGGCAGGTTGCCGGTATTATCGCTTATCAGCCAAGCGGCCAGCCCGGGGTTGATAATTCTAACTTTTTTATCAGAGGGGTTACCACTTTTGGCTACAGGCAAAGCCCGCTCATCCTGATCGATAACGTTGAGCTAACGGCATCCGACCTGGCCAGGCTCAACGTTGATGATATCGAAAGCTTTTCTATTTTAAAGGATGCAAGCGCTACGGCACTTTACGGTGCCAGGGGCGGTAACGGCGTTATCCTGGTTAAAACCAAGGAGGGAAAGGCTGGTAAAGCACAGATCAACGCCCGTATGGAAGCCTCATCTTCACAGTCTGTAAAAAACATACAGCTGGCCGATCCCATCACCTATATGAAACTGTTCAACGAGGCTACGCAAACCCGTTATCCCCTTAACCCTTTACCCTATACCCCAAACCAGATCCTCAATACACAGGCTACTATTGACCATGCACCAGGCAGCAATCCCTACGTTTATCCTGCCGTTAACTGGCTTGACCTGTTGTTTAAGAAACGGACGGCTACCCAGCGTGGTGATATCAGTGTACAGGGGGGCGGTGGTGTAGCCCGGTATTACGTGGCGGGATCATTTTCTAATGATGCCGGTATCCTGCGTACAGATATACGGAACAACAATAATAATAACGTAAATTTCAAGAATTACCAGTTAAGATCAAACGTTAACATCAACGTTACCAGCAAAACAGAACTGATTGTGCGTTTGTCGGGTACCTTTAATGAATATAACGGGCCGCGTACAAACGATGCTTCTTTATCTACCGATCTTTACAACCTGGTTATGCACACCAGCCCGGTTGATTTTCCGGCTTATTATCCGGCCGATTCTGCCAACCTGGATACCAAGCATATCCTGTTCGGTAATGTGCGGGCCGCAGGCGGCGGTCCCGGCAGTACCCAGTATATCAACCCATATGCCAGTCTGCTGTCGGGCCATCAGAATTTTTCGGAATCCAGGATGCTTGCCCAGCTGGAATTGAACCAAAGCCTTGATTTCCTTACCCAGGGTTTAAACTTTCACAGCATCTTCAGCACCAACCGCTATGCAAGGTTCCAGTCGCAGATGTATTATAACCCATTTTATTATACCTATAGCAATTACAACAGGCAAAGCAACCAGTACACATTGCAATGGATCAATAATCAACCAGGGCAGGCGCAGGAATACCTGACCTACGCACCGGGGGCAAGTACATTAAATACCTTCTTCTATTTACAGGGCGTGCTTGATTACTCCCGTACATTTGGTAAAAACCACAATGTAAGCGCTTCACTGATCGGTACAGAGCAGCAAACAACCAATGCCAACGCCGGCAGCCTGTTCGATTCGCTGCCCTTTCGTAACCAAACCGTAGCGGGTAGGGCTACCTACTCCTATAAAAGCAGGTATTACCTGGAGTTTAATTTCGGTTATAATGGGTCCGAACGTTTCTCTGTAAACCATCGTTACGGTTTTTTTCCAACTATCGGCGCATCCTGGATCATCTCTGATGAAAAGTTCTGGGGCGATCTGTACCATGTGTTTGACCGCTTTAAGCTACGGGCGAGCTATGGTTCTGTGGGTAACGACCAGATTGGCAGCCAACGTTTCTTTTACCTGTCCGACGTTAACCTGAACGGGGGGAATCCGGCTTCATTCGGCACAAATGGTACCTATACCCGCAATGGTGTTAACGTCAATAACTACGAAAATGACGATGTTACCTGGGAAACATCCAAACAAACCAATCTTGGTATCGAGTTTACGCTGTTCAAAAAATTCAATGTAATTGCCGAGGTTTATAATAACGACAAATCGAATATCCTGCAAAACAGGGCATCCATCCCGTCTTCCCTGGGGCTCGAATCCGGTATTTCTGCCAATATTGGCAAAGTAAATTCCAGGGGCATTGACATTTCTGTCGATGGGCAGCAGTCTATTGGAAAAGACCTTTACATAGGGCTGAGGGGAAACTTCACTTATTCTGCCAATAAATACACGCAGTATGAAGAACCGCACTGGAATGAATCCTATCGTTATAATGTGGGGCAGCCTTTAAACCGCCAATACGGGTATGTTGCCGAGCGTTTATTTGTTGATGATAATGATGCCAGGAACTCACCCCCGCAAATTTTTAGTACTAATGGTACGCCTCCAATGGGCGGCGATATCAAATACCGGGATTTAAACGGCGACGGGAAAATTGATGGTGCCGACCAAACGTTTCTTGGGAATCCAAGCGTGCCCCAGATCGTTTATGGATTTGGCGTTTCGGCAACGTATAAAAATTTCGACCTGTCAGGTTTCTTCCAGGGGCAGGCAAAGGTATCTTTCCTTATTGATGCCGCTCGTACTGCTCCGTTCATCAAAAGCCCCGACTCATATTTTACAGGTAATACGCAGCTTTTACAGGCCTATGCCGATAACCACTGGTCGGAAGACCACCAGGACATCTACGCGCTGTACCCAAGGCTTGGCCCGGATGGCGCTGTTATAGAAAATAACAGGCAAAGCAGTACCTGGTGGCTCAGGGACGGTAGTTTCCTGCGCCTTAAATCAATGGAGATAGGTTATTCACTACCGGCAAGCGTTACCAAAACCCTTAATGTTAAAAAAGCGAGGATCTATTTTAACGGATTGAACCTGTTGACCTGGAGCCCATTCAAACTTTGGGACCCGGAACAAGGGGGCAACGCCTTTGCCTATCCGGTGCAGAAGGTATTTAACGTCGGCCTCAATGTCAATCTATAATACTAATTAAAATAAAAGATGAAATCCATTAGTAAATATATATGCCTGGTTATGCTTGCAGTGGCTTGTGTATCATGCAAAAAATTCCTTGATGTTACACCCGACAACGTTGGTACCATAGATTACGCGTTCAGAAACCGTAACGAAGCGGAAAATTACCTGTTTACCTGTTATGCTACTCTGCAACAATTAAGATATCCTCAAAATGATGCTGGTTTTACAAATTCGGGAGAGATTATTTATCCCAATAACCTGAGCGATAACCAGGGTATCGATCCTACCGGTTTTAACCTGATCAGGGGTACGCAGACCGCGCAGAATGTTGGTTTGAATTACTGGGACGGCAATAACGGCGGCCAGGCTATTTTTAAAGCGCTGAGAAGATGTAATACCATGCTGGAGAATATCGATAAACCGACCGATCTTTCCCTGGCCGAGAAAAAGAGGTGGATAGCGGAGGTTAAGTTCCTGAAAGCCTATTATCATTTTTACTTATTCAGGATGTACGGCCCGGTTATCATTACCGATGTTAATTTGCCGATCAACAGTTCGCAGCAAACGGTGGATCAGAAGAGGTCACCGGTTGATTCAGTTGTGAACTATATGGTGAGGCTGCTGGATGAAGCCAAAGGCGATTTGCCTGTGGTGATACAAAACCAGGCGCAGGAACTGGGGCGGATTACCCAACCCATAGCGCTGGCTGTAAAGGCCCAGATCCTGGCAACAGCGGCCAGTCCGCTTTTTAACGGGAACCCGGATTATGCCAGCGTTAAAAACAAAGACGGGCAAGCCTTATTCAGTTCGACATATGACCCTGCAAAATGGGACAAAGCCGCTGCCGCGTGCCTTGATGCCATCACCGTATGTGAGGCCAATGGGTTTAAGCTAAGCACCTTTGTACCCCCGGCCAACATTCCTGCTAATCTTACCGATTCGTTAAAAAAGGTATTGACCTTAGAGACTGCGATAACGGCTAAATGGGAACAAAACCCGGAACTGATCTGGGCTCAAACGCCAACTTTTCCAACCCAAAGCTTTTGTGCACCAAGGCTTACCGCCGCCGCTGCCGCAACCCCGATATTCCAGGGAACCTTCGCGCCGCCGATTGCCGAGCAGGAATTGTTTTATACTAAAAATGGCTTGCCAATTAATGAAGATAAGACCTGGGATTATACTAACCGTTACGATTCCCGCACAGGTGATGATGCCAACCGGTTTTATATTAAAAATGGATATACTACGGTAAAGGCGCATTTTGACAGGGAGCCCCGGTTTTATGCAGATCTTGGCTTTGACGGAGGGATCTGGTATGGAAACGGTAACCTGAACCCTGAGGGGGCCTATTTTGTTCAAGGCCGCGGCACTGCCGCCTATGCAGGCCCCAAGGATAATATCAAACTAAATATTACCGGTTACTGGCCAAAAAAACTGGTTAATTATCTAACTGTTTACGATGCCACTTATACCATTGAGGAGTATCACTTACCGCTGATCAGGCTGGCTGGTTTGTATTTACTGTATGCCGAGACTTTGAATGAGCAGGGCAAGCCTTATACGCAGGTAGTGCCGTATCTTGACCGGGTACGCAGCAGGGCCGGGATCCCGGGCGTGGTGGAAGCCTGGACAAATTACAGTAAAAATCCGGCTAAGTTCAGCACTAAAGAGGGTTTGCGCGAGATCATCCACCAGGAAACACGGATTGAGCTGGCCTTTGAATTTCAGCCGGGCTGGGACTTGCGCCGCTGGAAGGAGCTGCAGGCCGTGTTGAGCAAACCGATGCAGGGCTGGAACATTTATGAACCGGATGCGGTGAACTATTACAGGCCGCGTGCTTTGATCACACCTGTATTTAATGTGAGAAATTACCTGTGGCCCATTTTTTCTGACGACCTGATCATTAATAATAACCTGGTACAAAACCTGAACTGGTAACCGCGGATACACTTAACGACAATTGAAGAATGAAGAAGAATATAAAAAACTGGCCATTGCTGCTTTTAAGCCTCCTGGCAATCAGCATGATCTCCTGTAAACGCAACGACGGGTATAATGACCCAATCTCCAAGGATAAAACCAAACCGGCCATGGTTACCAACGTAAAAGTTGATAATTATAACGGTGGCGCCTATATCACTTATGACCTGCCTAATAGCGAAAATGTGTTGTACGTGGTAGCCAAATACCAGGTTAGGGATGGTGTATCAAGGGAAACAAAATCATCATATTTCAGTGATACTCTTAATGTAGTGGGTTTTGCAAAGGCCCGGGAATATACCGTAAGCCTGTATACAGTGAGCCTGGCCGAGGTGATGTCAGATCCTGTGACCGTTAAGGTTAATCCTTTAACGCCTGTTTATTCAGTAGTAAGTTCGGCAGTAAGTATTACCCCCGATTTTGGTGGTGTAAACGTAAAGGCCTTAAACCCGCTCAAAAAGGAGATTGGTGTTGTGGTAACTGCTTTTGATCCCTCCACCGGGCGAATGGAAGTACAGGACCAGCATTATACCGATAAAGACACTATTGACTATTCGCTACGCGGATACCCTGCTACGGCAAGAGACTTTGGCGTTTATATTACCGATAAATATGGCAATATCTCAGATACGCTGAAAAAGAGCATCACGCCGCTTTTTGAAGAAATGTTACCGAAAAACATCTTCAGTGAATACAGGCTTCCGCTGGATACCAAGTTATATACCGGCCAGGATTGGCCCGTTAATCACCTGTGGGACGGTATCACAGATAACAGTGTCAGCGGCTGGCACACCAATTCGGGGAACGTTCCTCCGTTTACCTGTACGTTTAATGTGGGTGCTACCTATAAGCTAAGCAGGTTTGTTATATGGGAACGTCAAAATGAGTTTGCTTACGGTTTTAGTAACCCCCGCAAATTTGCCATATGGGGATCAAACAAAGCTCAGCCGCAGGATATACAACTGCCGGTGACGGCCCCGGAAGGGACAGTTATAGGCGACTGGATAAACCTGGGGAACTTTGTTTATCCCGATCCTCCTTCAGGACTCCCTCCGGGCGCTATCAATGCAGCCGACAGGGCTTTCGTAGCAGCAGGGGTAGGGTTTAATTTCTCCTTGTCTGATCCGGCCATTCACTTTTTGAGGATAGCGGTGGCAACTACCTGGTCGGGCGGTGATACGGCCCACATTATGGAGCTTTCATTTTACGGGCAACCGCAATAATTAAAGATTTAAAACATAGCAATGAAAAAATATTATATCATACTCAGTTGTTTTTTACTCATTGTATTATACAGCTGCCAAAGAGATCATCAAACAGATTTTAAAGCATTTTTGGGTGATAAAGAGATCAGGTATACTGGTGCTGTTGGTCTGGTTACGGCGCAGCCCGGTAACCTGGAGGTAGGGCTAAAGTGGAAAGCCAGTTCGGATCCGGGTATTACAAAATATGTTATTTACTTTAACAATAAGGCGGATTCGCAGGTTGTTCATATCGATGGAAAAAAAGATACTATCAGCACGGTTATCAAAGGTCTGTCTGAATATACCTATTCGTTCACCATTTATTCTTTTGATGCCAATGGCAATAAGTCAATCCCTACCGAAATAAATAACATAAAGATCTATGGGCCAATTTATCAAAGCACCCTGTTGAACCGCGGGTATAATGCAACTAATCCTTATTCCGTTACTACGGCAGGGGCTGTTACGCTTAATTTTATTACGCCCGATACCATTAATGTAGGTACCACAATTAAATACACAAGTAAGCAGGGAGAAACCAAAACCGTTATCCTCAAGCCTGAAAATTCATCAATTACCATTCCTGATTATAAACCGGGTACGGCTATCACCTATAACTCCTCTTATATCCCGGAACGAAACGCGATAGATGTATTTAATGCACCAACCTTTGATACCTTTCCACAGGTGGTACACATTGAACCTTGTGATAAATCGTTGTTTAAGAAACTGCGGCTGCCCTATGATTTTTTACCACTGGAAGACCGGACAGACCTTGAAGAACTATGGGACGGTGCAACTTCACCCAAGGGCTACCCTGACATATTTCACAGCAACGGACAAGTTCGTTTGCCGGGTACGCTTACCTTTGATTTGGGCAAGGTTTATACCCGGTTAACGCAGGTAGAAGAAATTGGGCGCAACTGCTGCGCTAACCCCAATGATTTTGAGATCTGGGGTATAGCAGATATCACCAACGCGGCTACCAGCGTCCCGCCAAACGATCCTGCCTGGAAAGCGGAAGCGATTCAAAAAGGATGGAAACTGCTTAAGGAGGTTAAAAGAACTGATGACGGATCTGCCCCGCTGAAGTCAGACCTGGATCCTAATGTGCCGCCGGTAAGATACCTGCGCATCCGTGTGATCAGTGCCGCGAACGGGGATGCCAATACGGCTAATATTTCGCAGATAACACCTTTTTATGAGGTGTTGGAATAGTACAATCATCAATGTCTGCATAAAATAATCGAAATATCGGTTAAACGATCAACAGCGGCTGTCCAATGGATAGCCGCTGTTATAAAACGCAGGTATTGATCCCATGTATCGTTGTATAGCCTGAAATAATCTTTTTAAATATTAATAATCAAAATCATGTATAAATTTCTGAGATGCTCTTTAGCAGTTATCTCTTTATTATCGGTGGCGGCAAGTTTAAACGCACAGGCACCAAAAAAGCTTACACAATACGTCAATCCATTTATTGGTACAGGAGCTGTTAAAGGCAGTTTATCGGGCAATAATTACCCTGGCGCCACGGTGCCTTTTGGTATGGTACAGCTCAGTCCGGATACGAGGGATGAGCCCGAATGGGATGCTGCCAGCGGGTACGATCATAACGACAATTTTATAGCGGGCTTCAGTCATACCCACTTGAGTGGTACAGGCGCCCCCGACCTGTTCGATATTTTATTTATGCCTTATACAGGCGACGAAAAAACAAGGGCCGGTGATGCAAAACAGCCCGGTAGCAGGTACGGTTCACGCTTTTCGCATGCTAATGAATCGGCCAGGGCTGGCTACTACCAGGTTAGGCTGGATGATCATGACATTAATGCAGAGCTTACAGCTACAGCACATGCCGGCTTTCATCGCTATACTTTTCCAAGAAATAGCAGCGCTAAGGTCGTTATCGATCTTAATCACTCATTAAAGAAACCCAATTTTGGCTGCCAAGTAATAGCCGCCCGGTTTAATATAGTAAACGATCATGCCATTGAAGGTTTCAGGGTGATCACCGGCTGGGCTAAGTTGCGTAAGGTTTATTTTTATGCCGAGTTTAATAAGACTATTAAAAGCAATGACCTTGTTGACGGCGGTACTCAATATTTTAACCAGCAATTGTTGAACGGTACTGATCTGCGTGCTATACTGGATTTCGATGCTTCTGACGGAATCCCTGTATTGGCCAAGATCGGCCTGTCGACTGTAAGCTGCGAAAATGCAAAACTGAACCTGGATGCCGAAATCCCTGCATGGGACTTTGACCGGGTAGTGGCCCAGGCCGATGCACTGTGGGAAAATGAACTGGAGAAGATAAACGTTGAGGGCAGTGAAAAGCAGAAACAGATTTTTTATACCGCGCTTTACCATACTTTTATACAGCCCAACAACTATGCTGATGTAAACGGTGATTATACCGCGATTGATTATACAGTTCATCACGCCAAAGACGGCTTTTACAGCACCTTTTCGCTGTGGGACACCTACCGGGCGGCGCATCCGCTGTATACATTGGTGCAGCCTGAGCGCAGCGCCGGTTTTGTAAACAGTATGATCAGCCAGTATGACGCCTATGGCTATCTGCCTATATGGCAATTGTGGGGGCAGGAAAATTATTGTATGATTGGTAATCACGCAATTCCCGTAGTTGTTGATGCTGTACTGAAGGGAATACCGGGTATTGATATCAACAAAGCATACGAAACAGTAAAAAGCTCGTCAACAACAGATCATCCCGGCTCGCCGTTCAAGGCCTGGGAAAAATATCATTATATGCCCGAGAATGTACAGTCGCAATCGGTATCGCTTACGTTAGAGATGGCTTATGATGACTGGTGCGTGGCACAGTTAGCCAAAAAGTTAAATAAAACTGCCGATTATGAACATTTCATGCAGCGGTCACAATACTTCAGGAACCTGTATGATACTCAAAGTGGTTTTTTCAGGGCAAAAGACAGCGATGGCAAATGGGCTTCACCTTTTAACCCATTGCAATACGGAGGCAACGGCGGTAATCCTTATACTGAAGGTAATGCCTGGCAGTATTACTGGTATATACCACAGGATGTAAAAGGCCTGATCGGCTTAACCGGGGGAGATACTAAGTTCACCGCTAAACTGGATACCTTTTTTACCCTGAACAGTAAACCGGGCGAAGTGAATGGTAACGCGTCGGGGTTTATAGGCCAGTATGCGCATGGCAACGAGCCGAGCCACCACATCACTTACCTGTATAATTACGCCGGGCAGCCCTGGAAAACGCAATATTACGTAGCTAAGATCATGAGTGAATTATACAATACCTCTTCATCCGGCTATGCCGGTAATGAAGATTGCGGGCAAATGTCGGCCTGGTATGTTTTCAGCGCTATGGGTTTTTATCCTGTAAACCCGGCAAGCGGCGTTTATGTTATAGGGAGCCCGGCTATGCAGAAGTCGGTGATCAGCTTATCCTCCGGCAAGCGGTTTACCATACTGGCAAGTCATCGTTCTGCTGAAAATATCTATATCCAATCGGCAAAGCTGAACGGTAAACCGTATACCCATACCTACATTACTCAAAGCGATATAACTAATGGCGGTACATTGGAGTTGGTCATGGGGCCGAAGCCAAACAAAAGCTGGGGTGTCAATGCTTCAGACCGGCCATGATCTGAGCATTGTAAATAACAACCGGTAATCAGGAGCTCCTAATGCAAGAGGGGCTCCTTACCCGCCTGTATTTACCGCAGGATGGCCACCCAGCCGCTCTTTATGCTATGTGCTTTGTCTTTTGGGTTAATTACATAATAATATGTACCTGTGGGTAAAGCTTTGCCTTTATATACGCCATCCCAGGGCCTTGTATAACCAATGGAATGGTAAATATTTATGCCATACCGATTATAAATATCTATGGTCGCATTTGCGTAATCGGCAAGGTTAATAATATTCCAGGTGTCATTGATACCATCTCCGTTGGGGGTAAAAGTGTTAGGTATGATCAGGCTTTTCAAAACCAAAACTTTTACAACTGCCATAGCCGGGCATCCTGTAGCTGATACCACATTTAAGGTGTAATCTGTCGTGGTTTCGGTACTGACTGTGGGGTTCCGGATGTTTGGATCGCTTAAACCAGTGGCCGGCGTCCATAAGTAACTTATGATATCTCCGGTAACCACAGGATCTAACTGTACAAAGGACGTGCGGCCGTCGATCACTGGTTTCTGAGGAAAAGTAATTACGGGACTTTCACTGATATCAGCAGTGAGCGTGTTGCTTGTTGTCGTGGCAGGTATAGCGCAAAACATCTGGCTGGTCAGTTCACATGTTATCTGATCTCCGTCCGCCAGATCTGTCGCGGTATAGGTTTTGCCCGATGCCACCGGGGCACCATTTTTTGACCAGGTAAGTACAGGCGATGCTCCACCATTTGAAAACGAGGCAGTGTAGGTTACCGGGATTCCGGAACAAACCCTGCCAGACGGCGACGCGGCGATATTTATTGCAGGCGTAACCGTTTGACCTACGATAACATCTACAGAAAGAGATGCCTCGCAGTGATAGGTATCTGTGGCGGTTACTTTATACCTTCCGCTGGTATGAAAGGTATTAACTGCAGTATTAGGCGTATCTCCTCCGTCCCAGCGGTAGCTAATGGCATCTTTGGCAAAAGCTGTGCCTGTTACGCTTTCACAACCGGTCAAATTGCCGTTAACTTTGACCGGGGATGTTGTATGAACATCAATTTGTTTAGATACCGACGTTGAACACCCGTCTGCGTTTTTGACCGTCACAATATAACTGCCGCTTACATGAAATGTGTTCGTGGCGTTGTCCGGATTATCCCCGCCGTTCCAATGGTAGCTTTGCCCGCCTGTAGCCGTTACTGTTGTACTGCCGCATGCCGCCGTGTTTTCGGTAATATCAACCTGAAAAGCAGGCGGGCTCAGCCCCCAGGTGATGTTGGTATAATCTTCGGGCGTTGTTGAGGAGATGACTACATTTTTAAAATCTCCCGGAAACATGATGATCGCGTAACCTTCCTCTCCGGTTATCGAGCTGCTGTTATCAAAGGTCATCCCGCCGCCGTCGTACAAAACCACGTAGGACAGGGAGAATTCCAGCTTAACCTTTTCACCGGTTTGCCCCAGCGAAGCAATGAGCAGGACCGGGTTGGTAACCTGGTGTGAAAAGGTCATGTTTGTTGAGCCGCCGCCGCCTGCTGCCCAGGTTGTTTTTGGAACCGTTTCATTGGGAATAGGTACCGGGTAATAGCTAAACAGCCCGTAGTTGTATATGGTCGGTGTTGATGAAAAATCAAAATTTGAAGTCATGGATACGTTAACCGAATTTCCGTTGCCTTCATCTATCGTTCCGGTTGCAGTTGATCCCTGGAACTGCGACCATTTTGCCCAGTGAATAATGTTACATCCGCCATCCGGCGGCCTGAAAAAACAAAACAGGAGGCTTACCAGGCAGCAAAACAGTATCGCCAGTCCGGATTTTATTTGCTTAGGTTTCATTGGTTAACACAAATAACAAGCGGGGGCATAACAAATGATTAATAATATGTTAATGCTTGATCATCCGGTCAGTATTTTACATAACAAGATTGTAGTGGGAATATCATTGTTATCAAAAACGTTAAGGATCGCTTCCAGTTACTGAAAACCCGATAACACAGCAAAGGCTTTTTGTGTTAAAAACCATGAATTGTCCCATTATCACCGTGTTACTGCTATCTTTTTAGCAGCAACACCTTCCGACTTTTGTAATCTCAAAAGAAAACAAAATGTCAAAAAATAAAATATCTTTAGTTACCGGCGGTAGCCGGGGGTTGCGTGGTGAGAGAGCCGGATGGATCACCGCTCAGTACATATTAGTGCCAGGAGGGATGAGATTATGAGAAAGGGGGTTCAATCTGTTTTTACAGTCAGCGAAAAGACTTTCCTGACACCGCACTATATCCGTATTAAATTTGCGATGACCGATGAGCAATTGGAACTATTCAGCAATGTGCAGATCGGGGCGCATAATAAGATCTTTTTCCCTGATGATACAAGGCGTACCTATACAACAAGGCACATAGATTTTGTTGAAAAAGAGCTGTGGATAGATTTTGTAGCGCATGGTGATAATGGGCCGGCGTCGGCCTGGGCTAACCGCACTTACGCGGGTGATAGTCTCGCTATTGGAATGAAAGAGGGCCGAAGGCCGCTTTTTCCTGAAGCTAATGAATATATGTTCATTGGAGATAGTACAGCATTACCAGTGATTGGTGCTATGCTGGAACAACTGCCGGCCGGTGTCGCTGCAAAGGTAATTATGGAAATTCCGGGAAAAGAAGACGAAATGAAATTGTTCTCCGGCGCGCGCTTAGATATCCGTTGGGTGTATAATCCTCAGCCCGAACAAACCAGCGACCTTGCAAAAATAATTCGGGGCATGGAACTCCCCGACGAAAACAGGTTTGTTTTTGCAGCGGCAGAATACAATACGGTGAAAGATCTGAAAAGCTATTTTAGAGATGAACTGGCATGGAAATCTGAAAGCTATAGTGTTGTATCCTATTGGAAACGCGGCGAGTCGGAAGATCAGTCGTCAGCAAAGCGCAGGGAAGAAAGACAGCATTAATCCTTATGGCAATCACATGGTATTTTGCAAAAAAGATAACCCGAACGATTGGTGTAAGTAAAAAGGCTTTCCGGAACAAAGGGACTCACTGTCTTTTGTTAAAAGGTCTTATTTTTTCCTGTCGGTGATGAATGCTGGCTATTTTCCTTCACCAGCAGGGGAGAGGAAACAATCCCCTGCACGTTATTTACATAGGTTGCGCCAATGGGAATAATATGCTCGTTAATGCTGATCTGTGTTTTATCGAATTTGCTGACTTTATCGCGCGCGACAATAAATGCCCGGTGGCTGCGGATGAATTTTCCTGCGGGCAGCATGAGCTGCATATCTGTTATGGTGATCCTGGTACTTAATGAGCTGTTGTCCTGCAGGAATATTTTGGCGTAATTGCCTGCCGCCTCGATAAACAGGATGTCGTCCAGCTTTACTTTGATCTGTTCGTAGCCATCCTTGATGAAGATGGATGCGGCAGGATCGTTCGCGCCGGGCTTGTTGCGCAGGGCATAAAGTTCATGTACTTTATTGCAGGCCTTCAGGAAGCGCGGCAGGGAAAAGGGTTTGAGCAGGTAGTCGACCGCGTCCAGCTCAAAGCTTTGTACGGCGTGTTCGGAATAGGCTGTGGTGAAAACTACCATCGGCGCATTGTTGATGCTGTTCAGGAAATCAATGCCACTAATATCGGGCATTTTGATGTCAAGGAAGATGAGGTCGGTTTTGTTTTTCTGCAAATAATTTAGTGCTTCAAAAGCATTAGTGAAGGTTTCCCTTAACTCGATAAAGGGAACCATAGCGGCATGCGACCTGACTACGTCGAGCGCTATGGGTTCATCATCTATGGCGATGGCTATCATGCTTTAAAATTAATTATTTATGGTCAGTTGCAGGGTCAGGTGGATGAAAAACTCCCTGGCATTCTCGCGGATAACGAGTTCGTGCCTGTTGGGATAGAGCAAATTCAGCCTTTGCTTTACATTTTCCAGCCCGATACCGCCCCGGCCTTTTTCCGGATCGTTCTCTTGGTGGTTGTGGATGCTGTTATGCACATCAAAATAAAGCGTGCCCCCTTCAATCTGCAGGGCAACTTCGATATGTGAGGGGTTTTGCAGACTGATGCCGTGCTTAAAAGCATTTTCGACAAAAGGGATCAGCAACATCGGGGTTATGGTGAGCGGGCCCTGGTATTCTTCAATGTCTGTTTCTATCGTGATAGAGGGCGATGTGGCGCTGCGTAGTTTTTGCAGCAGGATATAGCTGTTAAGATAATCGATATCACGTGAGAGCATGATCTTATCCTTGACGTTCTCTTCCAGCATAAAGCGCATCATATCGCCTAATTTCTGAATGCCTTCGCCTGTTCGCGCAGCCTGTTCCTGAAGGGCTGTGCCATACAGGGTGTTTAAAGCATTGAACAAAAAGTGCGGGTTGATCTGGGATTTTAAGAAATTGAGATTGGCATCTGACTGGCCCAGTTCGGTTTTGAGCATGCTGATCTCCTCCTGTTTTTTCGCGTTACGTCTTTTATAGGTACTGAGGGCCAGGGGCGTCACCAGCAATAACTGCGTAAAGAAATTCAGGATCACCAAATTCTGGATATTACCTTCGTCGCCCATATCAATCACCAGCACCGCATTTGCGGTAGGGGTCAGGAGCACCCTGTCATTGCCTTTGAAGGATAAGCTGATCAGGCATACTGCGATGCAGGACAGCAGCGTAAACAGGAACATGCGCAAAATATAGCGGAGGGTTTTCCTGTTCTTTAATTTAATAGCCGGTAATATGACATGTACTGCATACAAGTATAATACTATCGCGGCCGACACTACAAACAGGAGGTAAAACCGCAGCATTAGTGGGGTAGAAAGGTAAAGCAGGCCTACGGTGGTCAGGAGCCAGGAGGCGGTTAGCAAAGCTGCTTCGTCATATAAGCTGCTTTCACTGTTTTTCCGGTTTCGGTTGAAATAGATGTACAGGAGTTTCAAGCCGAGCAGGGCCGAAAAATAAATATTGATGATCCCAACGAGGTAGGCAAGGGCCATAAAGAGAAACAGGAACAGGGAGCCCCGCAATGCCGCGCGGTCTTCCGCTTCAAAAGCAGGCGCGAGGTAGAAGCAGAGCAAAAGGTATATGGTAAAGGTTACGAGGTAGCTGAACAACAGGGGCATCAGTGTTTGCGTGCTCATTTGGTTTTGGTGAGCCAGATCCAGTATGGAGATGAGCAGTGCCGCGAGCATGCAGCCGGTCATGATCCAGAATTCGATCCGGGCGGCATCATTTTTGAATTTTAGGCTTAATTGTTTTAACATGGCTTTGTGATATAGATATAGATTTGTGGGTTTCTGCTGCAATGGTACAAAGGCTATTTTTATCCGGAAAGTAAAATGTGATAAACCATCCGAAAAATGTGATGGACACAGCTGTTCGTTGAAAAAAATGTTGCAACATGGCTTAAAGACAGGGGCCCGGTTGTTGGGTTTAAGTTTAGTTATATTTGTTTTATCCTAAAAAACATCCTGATGATACGACCCTACGAAATGAGCCTCGGGCTGCCGATGGAGGTAGCTGATCAAGTAATTTCGACAACCGATAAGGTTTGGGAGATTTTGCTGGCCAGCCGGAATGGTGACCTTGAAAAAGTAAAGGAACTGAGGGATGAATGTCCCGAACTGATCTACGCGCAATACAATTATACGCCGCCAATCCATTTCGCGGTGCGCGAAGGACATACTGACCTGGTCCGTTACTTGCTTAACCAGGGCGCGCATGAGCCTGGGTACAAAATGTACCCTTTCCGGGAGCCGCTCGATACCATCGCTGAGGATCGCGGCTACCATGAGATCGCCATATTATTGAAAGATTACGCGGCTGACCCCGCCCGGAAAAGGTATTCAGGGGATAACGGGCGGATTTTTTTTGAGCGTACAAACTTACAGGCTGAATTTGAAAAGGTGGTGGACCGGAATGATGTGGAATCCACAGAACTGATCTTAAAAGAGCACCCTGAATTTGCCAAAGATGAGACTTATTTCTGGGGCGAGGGTATCCTGCTCTTCGCGGCCAAGAAAAACCAGCGTGCAATGGCAGACCTGCTGCTGTTTTATGGCGCGAAAGTACCGGAGATCCTGAAATGGGTACAATTCTATTATTTTGAACGGCTGGATGGCGCGACTTATATGATGGAAAAGGGGATGAACCCGAATACAATGAGCTGGCACCATGTCACTATTTTGCACGATATGGCGCAGAAAGGTGATCTGACCAAAGCAGAACTGTTATTGAAATACGGTGCGGAGATTAATGCTATTGAAGAAGAATACCAAAGCACGCCGCTTGGTTTGGCGGCGCGCTGGGGACATCTTCCGATGGTGGAATATTTATTAAAACAGGGCGCCGATCCGAACCTGGCCGGGGCGGACTGGTCTGCACCCCTGGCCTGGGCCGAAAAGAAAGGGCATGATGAAATAGCCCGTTTGATCAAATTATACAGGTGAGCAGGGGCGCACGAGCTGTTATGACCCACTGATTATACTTCGGTTTTCACCATAACATCATCCAGGCGGTGTGGCTGGCCTTTGCCGGTAGTGATCAGGTTTAACAGGCTATGCTGCAGAAAATAGTTCCAGCCTTTAAAGCAATCCTGATAACATTCGCTTTCCGGGACTAATCCGATGTGGGTAAAAGCGATTTGTGTTTTACCCTCTTTTTTACTGATCTCAAAGCTAATACGGGTGCCTGTCCATTCGGTTTTGTTGTCAAGGAAACTTAAATAACTGTCGGTAACCAGCCATACTATCTTTTCGTTCGGAATTACCTCGGTTAATTTCTGTTTAGAGTAATGCATGTCTGCAAAGCGGACTTCAAATTCATCGTTTAGTTTTTCTGAGTGACCTTTGAAATCTTCCGACCACCAGGCGCGGATGTCATTGATGGCATTAAATACTTCTTCCGGGCTTTGGTCTGCGACCATTGTAGCGGTAAAATCTTGTGTGTTCATCATGATGTGGTTAATATTTAGTTTGGTAATTTGTTATTTAACAAGGTCTCCAGTTTTTTCAGTTTCGATGCCCAGAACTGATCGAAGTAGGAGAGCCAGGCCTGTAACTCTTTGAAGCCGTCCTGTTTTAGTGTGCAGTAGCGTTCGCGGCCCATATCCTGTATGGAAATGAACCCGGCTGTTTCCAGTATTTTTATGTGCTTGGAAACAGCGGGGCGGCTCATGTCAAAATTGTCTGCCAGGCTGTTGATGGTCAGGCTGTCTTCTGAAAGGAGCATGAGCATCTTCCGCCGGCTCGGGTCCCCAATCACCTGGAATGTATCAAGCGTTGGTATGGCCATGTGCTTCGGGATTTAAAAGTTTTTCGATATTCTGGAATTTTTCCTGCCAGCCGTGCATCAGGGCGTGATACATCTCCAGGTTCTCTTCCTGGTTAAAGCCGCGGTGTTCCAGGAATATTTCTGTGCCGTGCTCCCTGGGTTCCAGCTGCCAGGTCACGACTGATTCCAGTGTGATCTTTCCATCTCCGGGGCCGCAGTTCCAGGAATAGCTTAATGTTTTTAAAGGTTCGATGTTCAGCACCTTGCAGTAAAAGATGCCGTCAAAATTCAACGCGGCTTTCGCGCCGGTCCGGAACTGAAATTCATGCCCCAAAACAGGCTGAAAATCATTTTTCATGAGCCATTGGGCCATGAGTTCGGAACTGGTCAGGTATTCCCAAACAGCCTCGGCGGGATGGGCGAAGAAATACTGGTGTTTAATAACTTTTGCCATAATGGGTAACTTTTAGGTTACTCAAATATATAGGTAACTTATGAGTTACGCAAATTTATTTTTTAATAATTTGTACAACCAAATGGTTGTGTTTATATTTGGCAACCATTTGGTTGTATTATGATAGAAAGAAGGGATGTTTTTCAGGCGATCGCGGACCCTACCAGGAGAATGATTATACAGAAGTTGTCGCAGGGCCCTCAAAACCTCGCGGGTATTATAGCGGATTTTGAAGTCAGCAGACAGGCCATTGCCAAGCATATTAAGGTGCTTCATGAATGCGGTATGATCACGGTTACTCAAAAAGGCCGGGAACAGGTTTGTGAGGCGCGGATGGAGCAGCTGGATGAGGTGAGCAACTGGGTAAGCGAATCTAAAAAACTGTGGGGCCAACGTTTTAAACAACTGGAAAAATTCCTGGAGGATAATCATCAGCGGGGAAATGAACTGAAATGATCTGAAAATTAAAAAAGCGAAAAACACATGGAAAACCGTGTCAGTAATAAGGACGTGTTTATTGAACAAATCTTCAATGCCAGTCCTGAAAAAGTGTTTAATGCCTGGACTGATCCTGAGCAGCTGATGAAATGGTACGCGCCCGATGGCTGCACCGTTCATTTTAAAAGCATTAACGTTATCACAGGCGGGAGTTTCCACTCCTGTATATCCAATCCACAATACGGAGATTGCTGGGCCATAGGTACTTATCATGAGGTTTCGCCTTATACTAAAATCGTGTTCAGCCTGATCAACGCCGATGAATATGGTAAACCAATAGACCCAACCGAAATTGGCATGGACCCTGACTGGCCGGGAGAAACACTGGTGACGGTGACCTTCGCTAAAGAGAACGGGAAAACAAGGATGCAGTTAAGGCAAACGGTTTCCCAGGAACTGGCTGCAAAAACCGGCGCCTATCCAAGCTGGTTGCAAATACTTAACAAAATGCAAATCCTGCTTAACGCTAATTAATTCCTGCTATGAAAAAGACAATTTTATACGCTATTTTCACACTGCTGTTATTTTCATCATTTAGAATGGATAATCAGCCCGCACCGGGCCCGCTACATGGCTACTCCGCTGTGAACGGGATTCAAATGTATTATGAGATCTATGGGCAGGGGCAGCCCCTCGTTCTGATCCACGGCGGCGGTTCAACCATTGAAACCACGTTCGGGCGGGTTATCCCGATGCTGGCCAAAAAGTACCGGGTGATTGCTATGGACCTGCAGGCACATGGGCGCAGCGGCGACCGGGATGCCCCGGAATCTTTTGAACAGGACGCGGATGATGTTGCCGCGCTGCTTAAAAATCTGCACATTCCCAAAGCCAGCTTTTTTGGCTTTAGCAACGGAGGTACAAGTGCTGTCCAGATCGCTATCCGCCATCCTGAAATCGTTGATAAGCTTATCCTGGGCTCTGCGCTGTGCAAGCGCAGCGGTGTACCTGAACAATTCTGGGGCTTTATGAAAGCAGCTAAACTTGCAAACATGCCGGAAGAGCTTAAAGAAGCTTATTTAAAAGTTTCAGCCAATCCCGGTGGCTTACAGGTCATGCACGATAAGGATGCAGCAAGAATGCTGAACTTCAAGGATATACCGGATGAAGAGATCAGGTCGATAAAAGCTCCTGCGCTCATCATCATTGGCGACCGGGATGTGATCAAACCAGAGCACGCTATTGAGATGCAACGGCAGATAGCCGGCTCCGAACTTGCGATCATTCCGGGTGGTCACGGCGAGTATATCGGAGAAATCACAACCTTGAAGTCAGGTTCCAAAGAAGCCAGTTTTGTTATCCCGATGATTGAAGAGTTTTTGAATAAAACAAAACGGTGATTAACGCTTTCGGGTTAATCCTGCTGGTTATAAAGAAAAACATGTCCGGAATATTAGAAAGAATTGCGATCCAATATAATATCCTGCGGGTTGGTCTTTCCCCAGAAAAGAAACTGCGGTTTTTGGTCACCGCTTTTCGATATGATTTCGCTAATCCGACGCATGAGATCGAAAAGCGATTGCTTTTTTTCTTCTTGTAACGCTTCATCAAGTGTTTGGTTGATCTGACGGAAGCCCGTTGTAAGGGCTTTTTCATTAGCATTGATCTGGCGTCAAGGTTTGAGGAGGTTTTTGTGCAGAAATTTAGAAACCGCTTTCCAATTATCTTTTTCGCACCCTGCTCAGTTGAAAATCGTTAATTTACGAAATATCATCATTTATACAATTAATTAACTTGATTTAATTTATTGTATATCAGTTGTTTATAATATTGGCATTGTTCATGGGTTATAGGGTTTAAAAATTTTATTTTTATGAAACCATCACCAGATCTATTAACTCCTGACAACCATGTATTGGTTATGATTGATTTTGAAGGGCAAATGGCCTTTGCCACCAAAAGCATCCCTTTAAGCGAATTGCGTACAAATACGGCAATTATTTCCGGGGCATCTAAAATTTTTAACGTTGCTACGATCGTTACTACTGTAGCCGAAGAGTCGTTCAGCGGGCCGGTGTTCCCGGAAATAGAAGAGTTCTATCCGCAGGCAACATCAGGTTACATAGACAGAACATCTATGAACACCTGGGAGGATGAAGCTGCATATAAAGCCATAACCGGTACGGGCAAAAAGAAAATTGTTTTAGCCGGTTTATGGACAGGCGTTTGCATTGTAGGCCCGGCTTTATCTGCACTGAGTGAGGGGTACGAAGTGTATGCCATTACCGATGCCTGTGGCGATGTGAGTCCAGAGGCCCATGAGCGCGCGGTGCAGCGTATGGTACATTCGGGTGTTAAACCAATGACATCCATTCAATACCTGCTGGAGCTTCAACGTGACTGGGCACGCCAGGAAACTTATGTTGCCGTAACCAACCTGATGAAAAAATATGGCGGCGCATATGGTATCGGCATTCAGTATGCCCACCGGATGATGGCACACTAAATAATAACGCTGCGATTTCTGTACTAACCCTTTATACTACCATTTTCCGTGAATAAAATAATCTTATTGTCATGTGTATTATGCTCGTTTGGCCTGCAGGCGGCCTTGGCGCAGTCATTTAAACTGATGCGCTATGATGAGGATTACAGTGCTTTTAAATCGGATACTTCCTGTAAAATTTATAATAAGATAAAGTACATTGGGTTATCAGCAAACCGCAGCGTTTATCTTTCCTTTGGAGGCGAAATCCGCTATGAATACGCCGGTAAGATGGATGAGAACTGGATAGCAGGACAGGGTTACAACTATAGCTTTTTACAGCGTTACTCTTTAAATACAAATTTACAGTTGGGCAGCCGCTTAAGGATATTTGCGCAGGTTAACAGCGCACTTGAAAACGGAAGCAAATATGGCCCGGCCCCGGTTGATGAAGATAAGCTGAACGTGCAGGACCTTTTTGCCGAACTAAAAGTGTGGCAAAAAGATGATCAAAGTTTATCCGTAAGGGCGGGCAGACAGGAACTTAATTACGGTACGGGCAGGTTAATCTCCGTTAGGGAAGGTACTAACGTACGTTTGTATTTTACCGGCGCCAAGGCTATGTATAAATCTAAACGTTTCACTGTAGATGGGTTTGCTATGATGGCAGATAACGTTTATCCCGGCGTATTTGATAATAAGCCTACCCACCAGGTAAATCTCTGGGGTGCGTATTCAACGCTCATCATTCCAAAGGGCGGCAATTTTGATTTTTACTACCTGGGTACAAAAAATAACGATAAAGCGTATGAGGAGGGCATAGCTAACGAAACAAGGCATACCATTGCCACCCGGTACTGGAAAAATGGGGGCGGGTTCATTTATAACCTTGAAGGCGCGTACCAGTTTGGTACGTTTGGGAAAGGTAATATCAATGCCTGGACAGCCGCTATAGATCTTGGCTATGTTTTCGATAAGATGAAGGGTAAGCCAAGTATCAATCTCAGAAATGACTACATCTCAGGCGATAAGAAGAAAGGGGATGGAAACCTGCAAACCTTCAATCCGCTTTATCCAAAGGGAGGATACTTTGGGTTTAATCCGCTTATAGGGCCGGCCAACTTAATCGACCTGCACCCTTACGCAACTTACAGCCTTACTGACCAATGTGATATCCAGGCCGATGTAGTATTTAACTGGCGCTATTCTACCCAGGATGGTTTATACCGGCCCAGCGGCAACTTTAACCTGCCGGGGGCAAGCTCCACACAAAAATACATTGGCACCACATACCTCGCAAGCGCCGAATACAAATTCAGCAAGTTTTTCATGCTGAGCAGCGGCGTTCAATATTTTAAAACAGGGGCTTTTATTGAGGACGTAGTGCAGCCTACAGCAGGCTCCTGGTTCTATAACCTTCAGTTCACCTTTAAATTTTAACCACCTATTTAATGCATAATATTATGAAAACATCAACTAAAACTCCGTTTAACATGCCTGGACAAATCATCAGGATGTCCATTGCTTCATTATTGCTATTAATAAGTGCCAGCACAAGCTTGCTGGCACAAGATGCAAAACCCAAGCTCACTGCCGTTGGTACGACTGCCGTTTTGGGCAAGGCAGATGGCATAACTATAGAAGGTAAAGTGCAAAGCCCTTCGGGCCAGGCCACGCCGCTCCAGATCGTATGCATTTTTGAATATGAAGAAGGCGATCTTACCAGCCCGCAGGCACTTCCGGCTGCGGCTAATGGTCTTCTGCATGTTGATGAGGCATTAAAAGGCCTGATAACCGATTTGCGTAAGAGCGGGAAATTTTTAGGTCACCGGTTAGAAACCATGCTGCTTACCCCACCCAAAGGCAGCATGCCGGCGCAAAAATTACTATTGATAGGGTTAGGTAACCGCAAAGATTTTACCCCAGACCTGATGACCGATATCGGCAGGGTTGGTATGCGCGAAGCCTTGCGTTTAGGTGTAAGCAGCTACTCGCATGCCAGTGATCTTAAAGATGGCGGTATAGATTCACCTACCGGTACTGTTGCCGTTAACGTGGTAAAGGGCGCATTGGAAGCATACGAAACAGAGCAATACCTGGTGAATAAGAAAGTGACTACCCACAAACCTTTAACAAAAGTTACCCTGTTGGCAGGGCAGGCATTTTTTACTCCTTCGGGCGATGCCATTAAAACCTATTTATCAAGCAGAAAATAATACAGCCGGTTATGAAAAAAGCAGATATGGTATTGTTTAACGGTAAAATCCATACCGTTGATGCCGAGGTACCCGCAGCGACAGCCGTGGCGATACAAGATGGGAAGATCATTGCTGTAGGCGATGACGCTCCGATATTAAAATATGCCGGTGATAGCACAACTGTTATCGACCTTCAAAAGAAAAGGGTTATACCTGGTATCAATGATTCGCACACGCACCTGATCCGCGGCGGGCTTAATTATAACCTGGAATTGCGCTGGGATGGTGTACCCTCATTAGCTGATGCGTTGCGGATGCTCAAAGAACAGGTAGACCGTACACCATCGCCCCAATGGGTGCGCGTAATAGGCGGCTGGTCCGAATTTCAGTTTGCTGAAAGACGGATGCCTACACTGGCCGAGATCAACGCAATATCACCGGATACCCCTGTGTTTATCATGCATTTGTATGACCGGGCTTTTATGAACCGGGCTGCACTAAAGGCTGTTGGCTATACCAAAGATACCCCTGCGCCGCCCGGAGGGCATATTGAAAGAAATTCACAGGGAGAGCCAACCGGCCTTATCCTGGCTACACCCAATGCCATGATCCTGTATTCCACACTGGCTAAAGGGCCTAAATTATCCTATGAGCACCAGGTTAACTCCACCCGCCATTATATGCGCGAAATGAACCGCTTTGGTATAACCAGTGTAATTGATGCAGGAGGCGGTTTCCAGAATTTTCCGGATGATTATAAGGTGGTGCAGGAATTAAATGACGAAGACAAATTAACTGTTAGGATAGCCTATAATTTGTTTACCCAACGCCCCAAACACGAGGAAGAAGATTTTGAAAACTGGACAAAAAGCGTAAAACTATACCAGGGCGATGAGATGTTTCGCCATAATGGTGCGGGTGAAATGCTGGTATTTTCCGCTGCAGATTTTGAAGACTTTTTACAGCCCCGTCACGAACTGCCCGAACAAATGGAGGATGAGCTGGAGCGTGTAGTTCGCCTGCTGGTTGAAAACCGCTGGCCTTTCCGCCTGCATGCTACTTATAACGAAAGCATCACGCGCTTTTTAAATGTGTTTGAAAAGGTAAACCGCGATATGCCATTTGATGGGTTGCCATGGATCTTTGATCATGCCGAAACCATTCATGAAAAAAATATAGAACGGGTTAAGGCCCTTGGCGGAGGCATAGCCATTCAGGACAGGATGGCTTTTCAGGGCGAATACTTTTCAGATCGTTACGGCAAAATCGCGGCCTCGCAAACCCCGCCGGTAAAAAAGATGCTGGAAATGGGAGTGCCTGTTGGCGGCGGAACCGACGCTACCCGGGTATCGAGCTATAATCCCTGGCTGGCATTGTATTGGCTCACATCGGGCAAAACGGTAGGCGGGGCCTCTTTATATGGCGATAACAAACTGAGCCGCGAAACCGCACTTGAGCTTTACACCCGTGGCAGTGCCTGGTTTAGCAATGAGCAGCAAAAAAAGGGAAGTATAAAAACCGGTCAACTGGCCGATCTTGTGGTACTCGACCGTGATTATTTTACCGTTGATGAGGACGAAATAAAATCTATCGAAGCAGACCTGACCATATTAGGAGGCAAAGTAGTTTATGCCAAAGGTGCATTCGCCCCACATAACCCGCCGCCTGTACCCATCTTGCCCGATTGGTCGCCAACTCAAATTTACAATGGCTATTTCCCGGGGAGCAATCATTTAGCCCCGGCTAATTCCAAACAGGCTAAAGCCGAAAAACGCAAATCGGATGATGCGATACTGCAGCTGCAGATTGCTACCGCAGTGCATTCATGCATAGGCAGCTGTAATGTACATGGCCATAACCATAACGATGCACGCCTGAGCAAGGTACCTGTTAATGATTATACAGCCTTTTGGGGGACTTTAGGTTGTTCATGTTTCGCATTTTAAATCATAAAAATTATGAACGATATTATTAAACAGCTACTTTATTCAGATTTAGGTTCAGCCCTGGGTAACTGGGCTATGTTTGCCTTCCGGATCCTGCTGGCTATCGAACTTTTCCGTGTGCACGGGATGAAAAAATTCAGGGGGAATGATGGTAAACCCGAAGTAGTGCCCAATCCGCTTGGTTTACCACAATTTATAAATAACATGATAGCCACACTTTCAGATACCGTAGTGCCGGTGCTGGTAATACTGGGTGTGTTTACCCGCCTGGCAGTGCTGCCAACAATCGGCATTACGGCAGTGGGGTACTTTGTGGTGCATAAAAACGACCCGGTCGAAGTCAGGGATGTTCCCTTTATGTACACCATCTGTTTTCTGCTGTTGCTTGCAACCGGCCCGGGCAGTATCTCGATCGATAACTACCTTTTCAATCACTTTTTTAACATTTAAATATCTCTGACAATGGAACCAAAAATCGGAATATCAAAAGAAAACCTTGGCGGGGTAGCCCACGCTTTAAACAAAATTCTTGCAGATGAGTATGTGCTTTACACCAAAACCAGGAATGCCCATTGGAATGTGGAGGGCCCTGACTTTCACAGTAAGCATCTTTTCTTTGAAAGCCAGTATGAACAATTGGACGAGATCATAGACAGCGTTGCAGAACGCATCAGGTCGCTCGGGCATTATGCACCTGCTACATTGAAAAGTTTTTTGGAGCTCACCCACTTATCCGAAGTGCTGCATAACAAAAATGACGGCACGGGTTTTATAGCAGAATTACTGAACGACCATGAAAGCCTGATCATTCATTTAAGAGAGAATATCAATATTTTTGCAAACGACCTGAAAGATTTAGGTACGAGCGATTATGTTACCGGATTAATGGAAACGCATGAAAAAATGGCCTGGATGCTGCGGTCACATTTAAGATAATAACCATGGAAAATCAAAAAAGCATCTGGTTTGTAACCCTCATGTTATCTGCGGTAGCAGGTTATTGCGATACCGTCACTTTTGTATCTGCAGGCTCTATTTTCTCTGCCCACGTAACCGGTAACTTTATCGTGTTTGCTTACCAGGTCATCAAGGGATCCGACCCGGAGGCCTGGATCAAGCTCCTTACTTTCCCTGTATTTATTATATCAGTGATTATTGGAGGGCAGATAGCAGCAAGATCTGTTAACCGGTATAAAATACTACTGGCCGAAGGTATTGTGCTTTTATTGAGCGGCATTATTTCAGAACTGTTTGTACATAGCCCCGGGCTTACCTGGGAAACTTATGTGATTGTTATGATGGTGGTATTTGGCATGGGGCTGCAAAATGCATTTGGCAAGCTATACGCTAAAGAAACCTATGGCCCAACAACCATGATGACGGGCAATGTAACCCAGGCATCGCTCGATCTTGGCAGCTCCATCGGTTCAGCCTTTAAGGATCTCATATCCGTACAAAGCCTTAAAAAGCAAAGTTTAACTATCGGTGGCTTCCTGTTAGGCTGTTTGACGGGGGCCTTGCTGGCCAAAAGCTTCGGTTTAACTGTAGTTATCTTGCCTGGGGCAGGTATGATCATTTGCTATTTCAGTACCAAAAGAAATGCACCTGTTACAGTAAGCTAATATTAATGTGTCGCGATATAAGTTGTTGATATATAGATGTATGTTTATTCTGCCAGGTTTTCTTGCTTACTTTATTTCGTCAATTTACGTCGTCAATGAATGTTTGGTCACCTATGAAGCAACATCATTCAAATCTGGAAGGAAGGATTTCTGGGTTTTACTTGAAACCGCGTGAAATAGCCTCCAGGTAAACCTGGTTATTCGATTTTTTAAATTCAATGTCCCGGCATTGGTTAAACTGCACGAATGCTTTCAGCGCCGTTATGATTTTTGCTATCGCGGCTTCGTCCAAATCTATGTCCTCAAAGTGCAGGTTATGAACTATCAGTAGCTTTTGTTTCCGGTCGGCTTTGGCATCCATCCGTGCAACAAAGGTATCACCCACAAGCACCGGCAGGCTGAAATATCCGTACTTCCGTTTGGCAGCCGGTGCAAAACATTCTATCTGGTAATCAAAATCGAAAAAATCTTTTAAACGGTGACGGAACACATTCAGGATATCAAAAGGTGAAAGGATGAACGCCTCTCCTGATAACTTGATAGCTGTCGGTTGGTTGGGTAGCATATAAAGCGGGGCGCTTTTTAATCCTTCTATCTGGACTATCAACAATTCGCCTTCGGCTGCCATTTTTGCCAGTTCCTGTTTAACCAGGTTGCCTTTTACATAACGGGCCCGCCAGGCCATCTCTTTAGCATAGGCAATGCCCAGTGCGCCAAGCGTGCGCCTTATTACAAAACGTGCGTATTCCTCTGCTGTGGGTACTGTGAGGTCGGTACCCTCGGGTATCATGTTTGTGGGCAAATCATACACCTTATGAAAACCTTTGGTGCGGGTGATCATCAGTTCACCATCCAGGTATAATCGTTCAAGGGCTACTTTAGCAGGTCGCCAATCCCACCAGCCAGAGCTGGCTTCCAGCCGGTCGTTCTCAAAATCACCAACCATTAGCGGGCCTTCGCGTCCTACGCGGTCAAGCACCTGCTTCATTAAATTGATTTCCTGCCTGGTTGGCAGCTTTCGCTGTGTTGCAAAGGCATGCTTAACAGGGAGTGAAAAACGAAAATCATGCATCGGGAGATAACCCGCATCGGAAGTAAAATATTCAAAGAGCCGGCCCTCCTCTGTAAGTTCTGCCAGCCAGCCGGGCTCATAATCCGGAATACGCGCGGCCATGACATGATGGTGTGCCCGCTCCACTACGTAATTCGTGTCGAGCTGTACAAAACCAAGCTGATCTATCAAACGGTAAACGGCCTCACGACCGGTTCCGAACTGTGCGTTCCCGGCCAGTCCGGCTGCATGCAGGATGATTTTACGGGCTTGCGGTGCGGATAGGAGTATTGGTTCCATAGCAGCAAAATAATAAAATATTTTAGACAAAATGCTTGTCAGATAATCCCCCGTTTACTTCCGTAAGGCCTTTAACCTGTTTTTTTGAGCGGTGTCCATTTTTTCGATGGCGATGGTAAAGGCAATGCTACTAACCTGTTTGAGGTGCTGTTCGAGATAGGTCAAAGCCTGTGCAGGATATACATTATGCAATTCGCGTAAGGTCCAGCCCAGTCCTTTTTGAACGTAATATTCTTTATCCGGTAATAGAGGCGTGATCAGGCTGCTGATCTGCGTGAAGGTTAAATATTGTTTTTTTGTCCTGCTATAATATAACAATGATACCAGGGATTGTCTTCTTTTCCAGAGATTAGGGTCGGAATTCCAATGCTGCAATTGGGCATAAACCTTATCAGGCATAACCTCCAATATTTTAGTATAAATTTTAGCCAGTGCGTCACAAAGCCCCCAGTCATCTATCTGGTCCTGCCAGCACACAATCACCGGCCACATTTCCCGGAGTTCTTCTTCCTGTTTAAGATGTCTTTCCAGGAAGAAAAAAGCATGCAGCCGAAGCCTGAAGTTATTTTCTGTAAGCCAGATGTGATCCCAGATAGCCAGTTGCCTGTTGAAAGGAAGTCCGGAAAATGTGTAGCTTTTTTTAGACTCCCTGCGGTGCAGGGGGATGTTTCCGTTTACGGAATTAATATGTGTGATAATTTCGAGGATATGCCGGCTTGCTGAAGTTTCCATGTTTTACAAAAATACCTTTTTCGGGGTAACAGTGATTGGGGATTGTATCATGAATACTCAAAGTGTTCAATAAAGGGAATATCAATAACTGAATTGATGAACAGATCCATTTTTGCTGAACGCCCCTGGAGCTGCCATGTTAAAAATATGTATTCACCATCTTTCACTCTTTTCACCATCTTGAATTTCAGCCTATGGGCTTTCATCATATTTTCACACAGCATGATGCCATTTGCCGAGATGAGACATTTGATATAAAATGTTTTAGATTGGTTATAATAGTCAATCTTCTTCTGTAAAAAAGGAAGAACAGAGAGTATAAACAGGATCATCACACTGGCACATCCGGCTGCTAAATAGAAGCCTGCGCCTATGCCCATGCCCACTGCGGCAACTGCCCAGATAGTGGCGGCTGTAGTAATACCATTCACCCGGTTCTCGCCTCTGAAAATAACCCCGGCACCGAGGAAGCCGATCCCGGTAACAACGTTTGAGGCTATCCTGTCGGCATTGTTAGGTGCGCCGATAGCCATTGACATCAATGTAAAAAAACAGGCCCCAAAGGATATCATAATGGTAGTGCGGAAACCGGCAGCTTTACCATGATACTCCCTTTCTGCACCTACAAGCCCGCCCCATAATAAGGCCAGTAAAAATCTGATCAGGATCTCCGTATTAAAAGCCATAAGTTCAATTATATCTGATTTTAACCGAATATATGATTTTTCTAAATAGTTCAACGCGCAGATTTACTTCAACAGTATATATGGCCGGAGTACAACAATCTATAAAGATAAACCCTTGTTACCTGCTATAGTGGTAAGTACCCGCGCCGATAGTGTACTTTTTATAATTTTTTCCCTCAAAATCGGGCACAAAAATATCGGCCGTTGTGTTTTGCGGAATGGTGACGGTCATATTCAATTTTTTACCTGTGATTTCCCATTTGGTGGAGATATTTCCATAAGGACAATCATATTTCCCTTCGGCCCACGAAAGGCCGCCGCCAATTACCGGTTTGATTATTATTTTTTTATAACCGGGTGCGGCTGGTGTTATACCGGCTATATACCGGTACATCCAATCGCCAATTGCGCCGTAAGCATAATGATTGTAAGAGTTCATGGACGATTCTTCGAAACTGCCATCTGTTTTAATACCATCCCATCTTTCCCAAATAGTGGTAGCTCCCTGTTTAATCGGGTATAACCAGGAGGGGTAAGTATCCTGCAATAACAGCTTATAGGCAACATCAGCATAGCCAAACTTGCTTAATGCATCACAAAGATAGGGGGTACCCAAAAAGCCAGTTGTTAAATGATCCTGGTATAGCCCAATGTTTTTTACAAGCCGTGCCGCAGCCTGCTTTCTTAATTTTACGGGCAGCATATCAAACTCAAGCGCTAATACATATGCTGTTTGTGTATCTGACGAGATCAGTCCGTTTGCAGTAACGTATTCGTTTACAAATGCCTGCTTTATTTTGAGTAATAGCTTTGTATAATATTCCTCTTCGGCCTTTTTATTTAACACTTTAGCGCTATTGATCAGTATCTGGGTTGAATAGGCATAAAAACACTGGGCTATCAGGTACTTATTGGTGATTGCAGATGTGCCGTCCCTGTCGTTATTGACACTGTAAAATAGCCAGTCGCCAAAGTGGTTGCCTGTAACCCACAACCCGTTCCTGGTTTGTTTTTGGATATAATTAACCCAGGCTTTCATACTTTGAAACTGGTTTTCCAATATCTTTTTGTCGCCGTAAGCATAATACATATTCCATGGAATAATGGTTGCAACATCTCCCCATCCAGAGCTACCACCAACCTCATTGTTGCCGTTTGTAAATACATCCGGAATCACATAGGGGATGCTGCCGCTTGCATACTGATCGGCAGCTACATCCTTTAGCCATTTGCTAAAGAAATTATGAACATCCATGTTAAAGGCAGCTGTACGTGAAAATACCTGCGCATCACCTGTCCAGCCTAAACGTTCATCACGCTGCGGGCAATCTGTCGGAACATCCAAAAAGTTCCCTTTTTGTCCCCATTGAATATTATGCTGTAATTGATTGAGCAGCGGATTAGAGCAGGAAAAACTTCCGGTAGCTTTCATATCTGAATAGATAGCCACAGCTGTAAAGTCTTCCGGGTTTAATGGGCCTTTAATACCGCTAACTTTAATATATCTGAACCCCTGCCAGCTAAATTGCGGTTCGAAGGTACGTTTGGCAGTATCTTTTAATATGTAGATATTCTCGGCCTTTGCCGCGCGTAAGTTTTCTGTATAAAATTCGCCTGCTTTATCCAACACTTCTGCATGGGCAATTTTAACAGAATCCCCCCTGTGACCCTTTAATGTGACTTTCACCCAGCCTACAAGATTTTGGCCAAAATCAATAACTTTTTCTCCGTGTGGGGTGGTTATGATTTTTAACGGCTTAAACACTTCATGTTGTTTAACAGGCTCATTATATGTAGCTATAAGGGTATTTTTAGCATAAGGCATTATGCGTACTGCATGCCAGTCATGGTCGTCAAAATCAGGTTTAGCCCATCCTGATTTTTCCAACCTGGTATCAATAATACATCCATTGTAGATTTCGGCAAATTGCAAGGCTCCTGTGGATGATTTCCAGCTTCTGTCTGTTGATATGATCTTTTCTGATCCATCTGTGTAGGTGATCCTGATCTCCATTAAGAGGGCTGTCCTATCCCCATAGAAATTAGCCCTTGGATTATAAGGGCCCAGCGGACTCCGGTACCAGCCGCTGCCAAGTGTAACGCCAACGGCGTTTTCTCCCTCTGCCAATAATGCAGTAACATCATAAGCCTGGTATTGCAGTCTTTTGTTATAACTTGTCCACCCGGGTGTAAGAAAAGCATCACCAATTTTATGCCCGTTTAGCTGTGCTTCATAAAATCCGTGCGCAGTTATATAAGCGGTAGCTTCCCGTACTTTTTTATTTAATATGAAATTGGTCCTGAGCAAAGGGGCAGGGGCATTAACGGTATCATTGGAGGCCGCCCCAACCCATTGGGCATGCCAATCGGAAGACGATATTAATCCCATTTTCCAAAACGCCTGTTCGCTCCAGCCTGAACAGGTTCCCTTAATATCCCAAATCCGTACCCGCCAAAAATACCTGTGCCCGGATAACAGCGGTTTTCCGAGGTAGGGGATATAGACTGACTGATCGGACTTTATTTTTCCGCTTGACCATAACGAATTGGTATTATTACCGGTAAATGCAACAGAATCAACCTGTACTTCATAAGCCTGCTGCATTACAGGTTTGTTATCCTTTTCTGAAAGCTGCCAGCTAAAACGAGGGGCCCGTACATCTATACAGATAGGGTTTTTCAGGTTTTCAGTTAAAAGATCTTTTAAAACTGCCTGTGCCGATACGGCATGAGATATAAAGAAGAGGGATGCAATAAGAAATGATTTTCTCATAGTTGAATTTCAGGTTCCTGAAAATTGGTATTCAAAAATAAAGCAGGATGGTAATGAAACCATCCTGCTCTGTCTTTAAATCGTTATGTAATTTGGGGAGAGTGCCATTCCGAATTATGGAGCGGCTATTAAACTTATTTTATTTACCCTTAAGCTGAACCATCACCTTTATGGTTTTAAAAATTATGCTTAAGTCGTTATTAAAGTTGATGTTTTTCAAATAAATAAGGTCGTAACGAACGCGGTGACGCATTTCCTGAACATTTTCTGCATAACCATAAGTTACCTGGCCTATAGAAGTAAGGCCTGGTTTAAGTTTAAATAACTTTTTGTAGTTAGGCGATTCCTCAATGAGTTGTTCAATAAAATACTGACGCTCTGGTCTCGGGCCAACGATAGACATGTCGCCTTTTAAAACATTCCAAAACTGGGGTAGTTCATCCAGCCGGGATTTACGTAAAAAAACGCCCCATTTAGTAATTCTTGGATCTTTATCTTTCGATAGCATAGGTACTGCCTGTTCTGAATTTATGTACATGCTCCTGAACTTATACATGCTAAAAGGCTTATGATTTCTTCCAATCCGTTCCTGGCGATAGAAAACCGGGCCTTTTGAAGTTAACTTGGTTATTATGGCCAATGCAATAAATACAGGAAAGCCCGGAATCATTACCAAAAGAGAAAACAGGATGTCGAAGCAGCGTTTAAAAAACACAATTTTAAGACTAAGCTCGATGGAAGAAGAAAGTTGTATTACCGGCAGATTTTCATAATTGACGATGCTGGCATAGCTGTTTTCGAGCACAAGGTCAGAAACCAGTTTAATTTTAATGGAATGCTGATCACCCAGATCAACCAGTTTTTTTAATAAGAGCTGATCTATAAATTTGTAGCAAATAAATGCCTCATCTGGCCGGGCTTCAAGGATTTTATTAAATAATACTTCATGAGGCTGGCTTTCAAGTACTTCTTCGGTTATAGTGGTAATGAAGTTATACCCATATTCAGGATGCCTTGAAAATGATTTTTTTACCCGGTTAACAATATCGGTATTACCAACTATGATAACATGTTTAATGTTATAACCTTTTTTACGAATATAATCGAGTGTAAAAAAGATCAAAGAACGTTGGGCAACAATAAGGATAAAAAACAGCAGGTAAGTGCAGAACATAACCATCCTGCTTACCTCATAAAGTTTAAAAAAGTAAACTATGCCAAGAACCAATACCAGGTGGTACACCATGGATGACATGAATTTACTCAAATTATCACTGAGTATCAGCGGCCTCTTTATGGTATAGTTTTTAGTTACCGAAGCTATGGTGATCCAAGTTAAATTAACTAATAATAAAAAATCAGTTAATTGTATTTCGGACGAATAGAATCTAAATATAAACAAATGAGCACATTGCAGTGCGATATTTAATAGTATTAAATCACAAAAAAATGTGAATGGCTGAAGTAGTTTGGAGTAGCGCATTTGCGATCAAGGTTAAGTTATGCAAATATAAGAACTTTTACTAAAACGGGTTTATTTTAAATAAAATCAACATTTGTTAAACTTAATTACGGGAGATTCGCTGTGAACGCTACAATTAGAAACTAATTATTTTCTATTTTATTTTGTATTTTTTTATTGATGTGGGTAAGTAATTCATTTTTAAATGTTTTTGTTGAAAATGAAGAAGCGTGCCGGGTGATTTCTTTATAATTAAATAACGGTGCGTTAATCTCGAAACGCTCCACTGCCTCTTTAATGGCTTCGGCAGACTGCTCATAAAAAAAGATTCCTGTTTTATTTTCAACAACGCTTTCCAATGCCCCACCTTTACCGAAAGCAATTACAGGGGTACCGCAGGCCTGGGCTTCAACAGGTAAAATGCCAAAGTCCTCTTCGGCTGCAAACACAAATGCTTTAGCTTCGGCCAGGTATTTTTTGAGTATATCAAAAGGTTGATAGCCCAGCAATACCGTATTAGGCGCGGCTAATTTGCTCACCTTTTTAAAATCCGGCCCCTCGCCAATAACATATAATTTTTTATCGGGCATTTGAGCAAAAGCCTGTACAATCAGGTCGATTTTTTTGTATGGGACGAATCTTGAGCAGGTAACGTAATAATCCTTTTTTTCATAAAGGGGCAAAAAATCTTCAGTGGCTACATTGGGGTATATAACTGTACTTTCCCGGCCATAGATCTTTTTAATTCGTCTGGCTATGTAATTTGAATTGGCAATAAAATGATCAACCCTGTTGGTGCTTATAATATCCCACTGCCTTATGCGGTGCAGCAGGTATTTGGCTATAAATCCTTTGAGTCCCTTGTCCAGTCCCGATTCTTTTAAATATTGATGGTGAAGGTCCCATGCATAACGTATTGGCGAATGGCAATAACAGATATGCGTTTGGTTTGAATTGGTTAAGGCCCCTTTTGCAACAGCATGAGAGGATGATATGACCAGGTCATAACCTGATAAATCAAACTGCTCAATGGCTAAAGGAAACAATGGCAGGTATGCCCTGTATTTGGTTTTTGCAAATGGCAGTTTCTGGATAAAGGAAGTAGTTACCTTGTGCCCCGAAAGACCAAGCTTAACAATAGTTTCATCACGGACTACAAGTGTATAAATATCAGCATCGGGATACAATGCAGCAATTTCTTTAAAAACGTTTTCGGAGCCCCCAATTACGGTAAGCCATTCGTGTACTAATGCAACTTTCAATGTTGTGTATTTAAAAAAGTAATAGAATCAGCAATTTGCCTGGCCGAAGTTTCCCAGCTAAACCGCCTTATATTTTGTTTCCCGTTTTTAACAAGGGTATCACGTAATGCGGCATCATCAATAAGTAGATCAATACCCTTTGAAATATCTCTTGCATTAAGCGGGTTTACATAAACACTGGCATTACCACAAACTTCACGCAGACTGCCAATATCAGATACTAAGGTTGGGCAGCCGTAAGCCATTGCCTCAAGTGGGGGGATCCCAAAACCTTCATACAGGCTTGGGTATGCAAACAGCCGCGCCCCGGCATATAAACCAGCCAGTTCATGATCATTAACCCGCCCGGTGAATATAATATCCTGCTGAGTTTTCAGGTTTTCATTACCCTCATTATTAAAAATGGCGTTACTATCACCAACTATTATAAGTTTAAAGCCTTTATGTTTAATTAACCCGAAAGCCTGTACCAGGTTCAGTATATTTTTCCTTTTATCAATTGATCCAACAGCCAGTATGTATTCCCCATAATTTGTTTTAACAGGTGTAGGAGAGGGGAGTTCAGATACACTATTATATATTACTTTTATTTTTGCGGCATCGGCATGGAGATACCTGATAATTTCGGTTTTAGAAAAATCGCTGACGGTGAATATAAGCCTGGCTTTCGCTGCAATCCGCGGCATCAGAAACTTATAAAACCTAACAAAATTTTTGCTGAACCATTGCGGGTTAACTAAAAAAGCAACGTCATGGATAGTTATTACCTGGTTGTTATAAAACAAAGGCGCAACATTGCATAAGTTAATAAGCAGCGGTTTGCCATTCTTTTTCAGGTACAGTGGCAAATCAATCTGCTCCCACATTACCCCTTTGCGCTTTCCTATAGCAATTACACCAAGTTGGGCAGCCAGTTCATGGTGAATGATATCTGACGGAGCTACAAAAACAAGACCGGGCATTAATGTTTTTAATTGCTTTGCTATTTCAATTGCAAAGCGTTGCACCCCGGTAAGCTTTTGGGTGAGGAAACGGGCGTTGATTATAATTTTTACTTCCATTTAAATCTGAACATATAAAAGGCCATAAAAATAAATACAGGGAAGGCATACATCGAGAAGATATAAAACGAAACAAACTGAGAGTAAATGTTTACGTACAATAAGATCACCATTGTAATGATGAGCAGGTTGTCGCTTTCCCTGAGCATTTTTTTAATGGCCTTTATTAAATAGCCATTAATTAATCCGGATACAAAACTAAGCCCGACAACACCAACCCATGAAAAGGAAACATATCCCCACAAGGGGAGAGGTAAGCGCAGGCCTCCTGAGGTTATGTCATTAACATCGTCATTAGGATTGGTTACCATCAACGACCAAACCGATGGGTTCCATTGATAGTGGCCAGGTATAAGGCCTCCGTAAAATGTACGGCCATAGGTATATATAGGGTTATTAGTGAATGCTTTTAAAAAACTAAGATGGTCAAGCACATCGGGTGCGCCCAAGGCTATTGTTTCAAATATACTTTCCTTATCGTACATGGATATGAGCAGATCGTTATGAAACAACAGGCCGATCAGATAAAATGATATACTGCCAAGCGAGAAAATAAAAATTAAAGATATCATGTAATATTTGAACAGGGCTTTGCGATAGGCACATATTACTCCCAGGGCTATAAGAAAGCCCATTAAAATGTTTCCCCTTGTAAGCGTTGTTGCTATCAGGAAAACAACTATTATCAAATAAAACAGGTATATTTTTTTTCTGAACTGATACCAGATGATAAACAGAATTGGCGGCAAACTATACATTACATAATTAGCCGCCCTGAATAAAACTGCTACCCGCATATACGGGGCCTGGTAAGGCCCTCTAAAAAATTTGGCATTAAGCGGATCGCTGGCAAACATAGGGACATAGCCCATAACGGCATAGCTTATTAAAAAACCTGCTACGCCAAAATAAAAGAAGTATTTGGTTATTTTCTCAACGCGGGCGCTATACTCAGCTTCGCTCATAACCTGCCAGGAAAAGTATTTAACCTTAACTAATGGAACAAAATTGCCCATTATCAGCCCTAACAAATAGAAAGCTGCGCCCAACGTTAAAATGTTTTTATACAGATCTAAAGTATCACTGTCAAAATTTGATATTTCATCTACCAAAAAAATAGGTACAAGGTATTTGGTAAAAATAAAAGCTAATTCAAGATGCGCGGGGATATTATACCTGCTGAACCAGGTAAAGTAACTCCCCACAGATAATATGCATAATGATATGAAAATGATTAACATGCGGGAGTTATTTTCAGTAATGTTAAAAGAGCTTTAAACTCATTGTCAAAGGCCATACGTAAATCGGCATCAAAAGCTGTATTTTCCGCCGGTTGATTGGAAATGGCAGTTAAAATGCAATCAGTATACTGATTTAAATTTTCAGGATCTATATAATATGCATGTCCTGAAGTAGCCTCTCTTAGTTCTTCAATATCACTCACTATTGGTTTTATGCCACATAATAAGGCTTCAGTAGCCGGCATCCCATACCCTTCATACTTTGATGGAAAAACAAATGAGCTTGCGCCGTTATATATATATGGTAAATGTTTCTCAGCCACGTAACCCATCCGGATGATATCTTCATCGCTGTTTATTAAAGTATGCAAAGCCGTGTTTTTCCACCCTTCACCACCTACAAGCAGGAGCTTTTGCCCGGACAATGCCTGTTGCTTTTTTAAAAACAGAAATGCATGAATAGTTTTATCAAGGTTTTTGCGTGGTTCCTGTGTTGCTACCGTTAAGATATACTTATAGTTGATACCAAGACTGCCAAGCACTTCCGCAACCGCCGTTTTATCAATTATTTTATAATGTTCATTAATTGGCGGATGCAGCACATGGTGTGCAGTTATATTACAATTGCTTTTAAGCTTTGATGCTGTACCGTGTGAATTAGCGATAATAAAATCGGCCCCGGCAATATCCTTTTTATAAAAAAGCACATGAGTTAAATAATGTAATTTGCTCATTGTTTCTTTAGCATAGATATGGTTAAGGTCATGCACCACGGTAATTTTTTTACCCTTAAGTTTTTGCACAGGAGTGAAGGTGCCGCCAAAAAAGTAAAAGTCAAAGTGTTCCTTTTTTAATAAGCGGCCCAAAAGAAATTTGCTCCAGATTAAAGGTTTTATTTTTTCAAAAACTGTATCGTACCTGATATTTACATTAACCAGGGAAAAGGTTATTTCAAGTGGTTTATTGGTAAAGATAGTTATATGGCAATCAGGCACCTGTTTTGCAAGGGCTATGAGCACCTGCAAAACATATTTTCCTACACCACTTAGCTGCCCTTGAAGCGGCCTTCCATCAACTGCAATTTTTACCATTGTTTACTTTAAATTGTTCTATATGTATTAACCGTATAAGCTTTATAAAGCAATACCCACTTAATCGTTTTTATCGCTTACCAAAAAAGTTTGTTTTTCAAACCGGTTATAAATAGCAAAAAAGCGCATCATCAGATAGTACTTTTTCATACCGAACAGTGCTTTGAATATTTTTAAGGCTTTAAAAACTTTATTAAAAACAGCAGGATCTTTTCCGTATGTTTTTTTCAGTGCTTTGTATTTGCCATCGTTGTCAATAAGCATCGCTTTATTTTTTATCAAAAAGCTATAATAAGACCCGCCGGCCGTTGAAAATAGATTTTCAAAGTGGTGCCCTTCAGTAATTAAGCCCCTGAATAGTCGCCTGTGATATTTAAGTACGGGTACGCCATTATCAAACTGGTTATATTTATATAACAGCTTGCTTAGGGTACCAACGCCATTTACCTCAAGCAATTTAACGTACAATTCAAAAAGCTCGCGGTATTCGGGTATTGTTGATAACGTATACTTTGTTTGTTTGCGGCAAACGGCTTCTGCATTATCGGCATCGAGGCCCGAAAAGTGCAGGATCACTAAAGGGGTATCATTATTATCAACAAAATAGGCCCCGTTTTCTTTATAAAGGGTGCGTTCATGAAAATTCCAAAATGCCAGGTTAACCCCGGGATGCCGCAGGATCAATACTTCGCTGGTATACAGCGATGGCAGAAAATCCATCCATTTTTGATCAACGTGCAGGGCATCTTCTTTATCCGCATAACATTGGTTGCTTAGTTTTTCAATCCACCAGTTGGCTATATGATTACCTGTTGAAGAGTTTTTCACGGCAAAAAAGCCAAGGTTGTATATCCCAACAAACAATAGCTCTTCTTCTGATGTAGCCCCGGTATACTTTATATAAGGCTTCAATAAGTGCGGGGTTAAAACAGCATCGTAATTATCTAAATGATTAAAGATGAAATTAAGACTGCTGTAAACTACCATATCGGGATCTATATAAAGAACTTTATCGTAGCCCTGGTCAAAAAGTTTCTTAATAAAATATGGCTTAACCGATGTACTGAACTCGATAACATCGTATTGGAATGCCATTTTTTCAAACTCTTTTATCCCGATATCCTTTGACTCAATAATCTGATAACCGCAATCTAAATCGTTCCCCTCCAATTCGTCGGATAGCAAAATAAAGAAGTCACATTCCGGGTGAAATTCTTTTATGGAACCGGCCAATGTTTTTGCATGGGCCATGTAGTTTTTAGCACAAATTGTAAAAATTGCATTCTTCTTTATCATCGTAACTCGCTCTATCTTATTACCTAATTTTATAATATCCCAGTTTTCCTTTTAATCCGTGGATTGCCCCAATAATTATCGCTTTTATCTTTTTTACTTTATCACTCTCAGCTATTATAACTTTAACTACCCTGCTGGCTATATGCGTTTTTATCAAAACTTTTTTATATGAACGGGGGAAAATATCCGGATATCTTTTCCATATAATGATATGGTTGCGAACTATAAAATAGGTTCTGAACGCGGAGTAATTATCAGTTTTAAACCCCCATTTACTTTTGGTAACATAGCCAACCTTATGCTTTAACACTATATCTGTAAAAACAACGGTTTTATATCCTTTGAGTTTATTTATACGGTAACAAAACTCATAATCAACAGCATCGATAAATAGTTCGTCCATAAATAAACCACATTCCCTGAAAATATGCAGTGGAATTATTGAACCTGAAGTAATTGTATCTGCAACTTCCTTTATCTCATGAGCAGGCTCATAAAGGTAATGGCCTCCGCTAATGGGATTTATGCCAAAAATGCCTATCTTCTTATCAGTTTGCTGTTCAACTAAATCTTTATACTTGGTTAGTACCCCATCTTCAAAGTAACTGTCCTGATCTAATGTGAGAATATGCGTATAATCATTTTCTATCGACCAGTTAACGCCGTAATTTAATGCACTGGCTATGCCAACGTTTTCACCGGTACCGGAGAAAACAAGCTTTTCCTTAAATACAGCTAATTCCTTAGCTTCTTTTAGTGATGCAGATGGTGTGTTTTCCCAAATAATTATTTTGTCGACATCATTAATGCAAGAGATAATGTTCTTGACCAACTCGTCCATTTCGGGGAAATAGGTAACTATTATAGCAGATAATTTCATTATGCAGGTTTATCAGTTTTCATTATTACCATTTTAAAATCTGAAAACTTAATATTCAGTTCCTTAATTACAACAAGCGGCCACTTCCAGCCCTGATAGCACAAATCAATTAAACCAGGGGCCATAGCCATTCCCAATAGCCCTAAATTTGTGAATTTGAAAAATACGATCAAAAGCAGAATAGTTGCCACGCCTGATAAAATTGATGGCTTAACAAAAGGAATGTGATTTTTAGTAGAGATAATGGCACCAGAAATACCTGAGTTGAGGCCTATTAAAGATGAAAAGGCAACAACTAATAAAACTTGCTGATTTAAGTTTGTATTACTTTTAATAAGATGTAAAATAGGAGTGCCTAAAAATATTATTGTTGCTGCCCCTGTTATAAAAATTAAATTGGCTATAACTACCCCTCTAATACAGATAGCTTTAATGCGGTCATAATTTCCTCCTATTCTTAAATTAGCTATTTGGGGCAAAAATGTGGCTACAGCAATGTTTGCTATGCTCACAGTTATATCCATCATTTGTTTTGTGATCCCAAACGAAGCGATGGCTGATAGTGACAAATAAAGGGAGCCAATGAAGATAGATGATTTTTGTATCATAAAGCCACCTAAGGATGTTATGCCATACTTAACCGCATTAGGATAAATTGCCTTTAATACATCTTTTTTATCATCGCCTTCACAGTTCTGTAACTGATAAATTATATCGGCATTAAAAAACTTACGTTGCGATATGGTCCTTATAATGATAATTGATATAAGTTGTGCTAAAACCAGCGCTATTAAACCAAAGCCTAAATAAATAGCTACGGTAGATACCAAAAGATAAGCCAGGTGCCCAAGAATGGTGATTTGTTTTGATACCCTGATTAATCCCTTACCTTCTAAAAGGGCATCGTAGTATAGGGTGTATAAATTATATGTGTTGATAGCGATAAAAAGGCCCCATGCTATATAAACATTTGTTTTATTTCCATGATATTCATTTAGGAGCCTGCTAATGTAAAATGTCCCTAAAGTTAAAAGGAGTAAAAATAATGTTAATGATACTCTTGAGTAAAACCAGCGCATTGAGCTCAGCAATCCCTTGAGTAAACTATAGTTAACACCGCCAGATTGGGCAGATGTATCATGCCCATTTGTGAGCAATGAATTTACGCCACTAAATACATAGGTAACATTTCTGCTAAAAGATGAGTTGAATCCAAAATCAATTAAAAAGACCAGGGCTGCAATTGAAGAAAAAACTGACCATATGCCAACATCTTCACTGGGAAGTTTATGTAAAATTATAGGTAGAAGTAATACAGACGAAGATATCTTAAAAAAGGTGGCAGCGTAATTCCATAATACATCAGTTTTGGTAATATTCATGTTTTGTGTTATAAACGAAATTTAAAAATTGCCAACGGTGAAAAAAACATAGTTAGATAAGCTATTGTAATACTTTTGATGATCCTCTGTAACTAAAACAAGATCATATACAGATACTTTGAAAGGCCATATAGCATATTAGCCTAAGAGTACCGGATATGTTGTTAGTAATGAGGCTTTGATGCCCGGTGAATATTTTTATGTTGAAAATCATATCATTTCTTTTAGTATTTGTGCCGGGACCCCTCCAACAACGCAGTTTTCGGGAACATCTTTAGTAACCAGGGAATTGGCTCCAATAATTGAATTTTTTCCTAAGCGCACATTTGCTACTATCGTGACTTTATCGCCAATCCATACGCCGTCTTCAATTATAACAGGCCCTTTTGAATATAGAGGCCTGTCAATAGGCGGCAAATTTAATTCAGCAATATTCGTCTGTCCGTGACTGTTATCTGATATGGTTACTTTTTTTCCAATTAGTACATTATTTCCTATTGTGATGTTATGAATGGCTGTAATATGGCAATCCTCGCCTATGGAAGTTCGGTTACCTATTGAAATTGCAGGCGAAAAGGAATCATACCCATAGCGGTCCCAGGCAGTTAAGATGCCACGTTTTCCAATTATTACATTCTCGCCTATTGTAATATGTTTTCCGCCTAACAAATCCAACGGATAATAAATAGTTGCATTGCCTCCAATTGATTTAAATTCTTTCGAAATCCAGGAGGTGTAAAACTTTACCCTAAATGATTTCCATTTGTTCAAGGTAGAATAGGGGAACAGCCATTGCGAAAAACTGCACAAAAATCTAAAAATGAGTTTGAAAATTCTTCTTACAATAGCTTTCATGTTTAGTGTTGGTTTTTAGGTGATCTTATCAGGAAAATCTAAATATTTTATACCATGATATGTTTCTTTTTGTTAATTTAATTAGCTGATGCTAAAAATGAATCAGCGTGCAAACATCCGCTTAGAGCGTCTTTTTATTGCCCCTGCCGCTCTTTTAGCATTTTTCAGAAAATCTTTTTTATAAGCCACTATAATCATCCGGTAATAGCTGGCTTCAGAATAATATATTTTTATTGAGGCTTTGATGCCTGATAGATCAAACGTGTACTGGTTAGCTGCAATTTTGGTGTTATAGTACCATATCACCAGAAAATTATCGAATAAGTCCTGTTTGATATGATTGAAAGTATTTATAGTAATTTGATTTTTTTTCAAGCAGCCTTCCATCATTTTTAAGTATTGAACAGCAAAGGCATCAAATAAGTTGTAGCCCCCTTTTTTGCTAACTTCCTGGTGGGTAAACAGTGATCTGTCGTTTATAACAAATGACCCTTTATCATGTTGAAGTAACAGTAACGAGGTGTGCGGAAATAATTGGCTTACATCCATTGATGAATGTTTATCAAAATCCTGTTTCCAGATAGAAAAGCCTGTGGCCCATGTGTTAAAAAAAGAAAGCTCATAAGTAAAAGTGTCAAACGAGTTATATCGTAACACTTCGTTTTTCCTTAGCTCATTGTTTGAAAAAAACACCAGGGGCTTAATTGTTGCTTCATTTTTGGCAAACTTGATCATGCTGGCCAGGGCACCGTTTTTAAATACCGTATAATCATTGTGGAGTTTTAAAAATGTGCCTTTGCCCATTTTTAAGGCGCAGATCAAATTTAAAAAACCTTCTGATGCGTTTTTTTTATATACAATGTTAGGATAATGACTGTAGGCCGTCAGCATTTCCGATACTGAGCTGGTATCCGAACTATCTGAAATAACTACTTCAAATTCATCATAATCAACCAGATTATCCACATAAATGCTATCCAGTGTGTTTTTTAAAACATCTGAACGCCCTTTGGTTGGGATACATATGGAAAGGCAAATGTTTTGCATTTGTTGTATACTTAAATAATTATTGTAATAGGGCAGGCCTCAAATAAGTATGATCGTTATCTGTTCTTATTTCGATAGTAATTACTACCCCATTAACCCGCTTAAAATATTTAAGCACTGATTTTTTTGATGATCTTTTTGCTTATTAAAAATAACGAAGTAATTAGCGCTCCCAAAAACAAACCAATAATAGCTGCGGCTATTTTACCTGTTTTGGTTACAGTAAGCGGCAATACCGGAACATCAATTGTTTGTATCAAAGGAGTTTCCTGCCTTAATGACATTTTGGAAAGCTCAAGGTTTTTGACCATTTCGCTATAGATAGCAGTACTTGCCTGAACATCAACTTGCTTTCGTTGTGAAGGTGCTTTTAATATTTGCAGTGATGGGTTTGCATTTGGCGCAGCGTCAATTGCAGAGGCCACCCCGTAAATAGAACTATTAAGTACGCTTCTTACGCTATCTGCCTGGTGTTGTAAAATTTGAATGTTTTGATTGCTTTTTTTCGTTTTTGTTTGCAGGTAAAATTGATTAACCGTTTCAACAAGTTTTAAATCGAAGTTTCTGGCAAACAACTCGTCTTTACTGGTAACATCAACCCGTATAATGCTGATTTTTTTGTCGGGCTTACTAACAGTGAGTATTTGTTTATTAAATAAAATTACAAATGCAGTAATTATACTGTCCTGCGTACGGCTAAAGTTATTCGGGTTACCGGTAAACGAAATACTATTGATATTCTCTTCCTTTTTCCAGTAATCCCTCAACTTATTAAATTCGATATATCTATCAATTAACAACTGTTTTTTTCCATTAAAAACACTTTCACTTAAAAGGGTTTTTTCAATCATTAACCTTGATTTGTATAATTCCAGGATATTGTCTCCCTGAAATATCCCGCCGCTGCCGGAGCCGCCGCCTAAGTCAATGCCTGCCATGGCAGCAAGGCCAGCGTACTGGCTTATGCCCCCGCTTTTGTTTCCGTCATCCAATACAAATGTTGACGATGCAGTATAAAGCGGTTTTTTAAAGATAGAATAGGCTAATCCAATAGCTGCCCCTAAAATGCTGATGGATAAAATAATCACCCACTTGCTTTTAAGATAACTGCTTGTTGAGTGAATTTTACCAATGAAATCTTTTATTGAAATTTCGTCGGGGCTATGTTTAATGGTATGGGTCATGAATAAATCTTGATGGTTTTTAACGGTTATTTATTCAAACTTAAAATCCCTAAAATGATAGCACCCAGTGAGGCTAAACCTGTTGTGAACCCTAAAATTGTCTGAGCGGTATTACCCTTACTTTCAGATTTTTTAGGAACATATATTTCGCTGCCTGGTTTAACCGACGGATGGTTATTAAAGAAGAGAAACTTACGTGTACCTTTTACTGTTCCGTTTGGATAAACCACATAGGCACCGCGCCTTAAGGCATCGGGCCCGTAACCACCGGCATTTGAAACAAAATCATTAAATGATTTCGACCTGTCAAATACTACTGCGCTTGGATAAAGTACCTGCCCGTTAACACGCACAACCTGCTGCTGTTTTGGAACCCTTATAACATCGCCGTTTTCTAAAAGAAGGTCGGTTTTGGATCCTGGCGATTTCAGAATCTTATCCAGTTCGATACCTACATAGTTATTTCTTAGCTGTGTAGTGTCGGTAGTAATGTTTGTAGAGTCTTTGTAAGATCGTTTCAATCTGCTGATTCGTGCAGAACGTTCAGCATTTATAGATGCAGTATCGGTTTTGTTTTTATCTATACCCAATATTGCAAAATTGTCGCGTTTTAGTGATCCCCCTGCTGCATCTGCCGAAGCGGTAAGTCCGCCGGCCCTGGCAATCAGATCTGATATTTTTTCGTTTTTACTTTTAATGGTGTAAGAGCCGGGATATAAAACCTCACCTTCCACTTTTACGGTTTTTTGTTTTTCGTACCCTGGCAGGCTGTATACAGAAACAATATCAAAAGGAGTGAGCACAAAGTTGGCATCGGCGGGTTTCAGGTTACCATCAATGTTAACGCTAAAAACCTGTGATACCGAGCTGTTTTTAGATGAAGGGTCGGCATCCATTATTCTCCGGGCTACTTCAATGCGGTTTGTACTGGCGCCTTCAGCAAACCCGCCTGCTTTTAAAATCAAGTCTTCTACCTTCATGTTTTCCGAAAAGGCAAACTTGCCCGGTTTCCTTACATTGCCGTTAATAGTAACGGTATACTTATCCCGTAAATCAAAAATGGATGAGATATTAACGATGTCTTCACGCTGCAGCGGAATATTTAAGGTTTTATTGATAACATCCTTAACATTAAATCCTATTATTTCTGTACTGTTATCAGGCTTTAAGCGGGTAATTGTACCCCGTTCGGTAAAAGCGTCTTCTTTTAATCCGGCTGCTTTTTCAATTAATTGCAGCAGGGTTAAGCCATTTTGCAGTTCAAAATCGCCCGGTCTAAATACTGCTCCCTTTATTACTACCCGGTTTTCAAACCTGTATATAATAGGTTCAATGGTATATTTATCGCCCCGTAACGGGATGTAGTTTTTATAGTCGGCTTCCAACACGTCGGTTATTTTGCGCTGCTGATCGCTCACCTGCGATACCTTGATCCGTGCAGTATATGCGCTATCGGTAAAGCCGCCGGCATAGGTTATAATGTTGTCGAGGCTTTCTCCCGGTAAAACCTCAAATAGCGCCGGTATTTTAATTTCGCCCACAAGCTGTACCCTGGTCCGGTAGGTTGGTACTCGAACAATATCCTGGTCCTGCAGGGTAATGTTATTTTTCTGATCGCCTTTTAACAGGAAATCATAAACATCCAGATGCCTGATAATGCGGTTGTTCCTGATAATCTCTATCTGCCTTAAACTACCATTTTCATTAGGGCCGCCTGCCGTATACAAAGCATTAAAAACAGTAGCAAGCGAGGGTAGGGTATAAGTGCCCGGTTTAGCTACCTGCCCTATAATAATTACCTGGATGCTGCGGATATTACCAAGTGTAACCTGTACGGATGTGCCGCGGCCAACTGCGTAATTATTTGCGGCAAGTTTGCTTTTTATTAAGGCCGTAGCCTGTTCGATGGTTTTGCTGCCTACATTTAAAATGCCGACCCCCGGAATGTTTATATTTCCTTCGGGCGATACATCAAGTTTCCAGTTTACCAATGAGCTGCCGTAAACACTTATATTAAGCTGGTCATTAGGGCCAACAATATAATTTAGAGGGGTAGCCAACTTAAGATTGGGTTCAAACGAGCTGTTTTTATTCTTGAAAATATCAGCGCCAAAAATTTTAGGCTTTAAGCTTTCAAACAGGTCTTTATTTACGTTTACGGTATCCGTTGTATCGGGTTTGTAGTTAAGCTGCCTTCCCTGTTGGTTAAGTGTTGAATCTGACTGGGTATTGGATGATGCGTTGCTTTTAGTCCTTAATTTTTTAATCCGAAGCTCCAATTTTTGAACTTGTGTAGCCGACATTCCCCGGCTTTGGGCTTGTTGTAACAGCTCAGTATCAGTTAAGCCGGCTTTTTGGGCCTGCTGCAATAGCTGAATTACTTGCTGGTCTGATAAATCGTCAACGTTGATTGAAGAAATGTTTTGTAAGTTGGTTTGGGCGGTGATATTAGTAACTGCTCCAAAACTAAGCACAGCAATTAATAATATAAGAAAACGGAATTTGTTCATATGTAAAAGTTATCGAAGCATGAAATAACACTCCAATACGTGATATTATTTTCTGCAAAAGTAAACCAATTTCCCATTTTAGGGAGATAAGGCATTTTTTTTTAATTTTTAGTATAACCGGTGTCCTGATCGATAAACTAAGAATAAAGGCTAAAATTGTTCATTAGTTAAAAAAATAAGTAAAGTTAACCCTTGCATGTAAATTATAACTCGAGCCATTTCGGTATTCATAATTAAGCGTATAAACAGGGGTGGCCTCGGCCGAAATCAAATAGTTTTTAAATTTAAGATTGGTGTAAAATGTGCCGGCTATATCAACCCAGTGCAGGTTACCTATACGGGCATCGGTAAAAGCCTGATAATACAAGTCATTGTTATGCAACTGTCTTTCCAGCATAAGGCCGTATGAATTGTAGTTTTTAATGTAACTTATATCAAAGATAAAGCTGTTGCTCCCGGGGCCAATCCCCGCGCCTATATACCTGCCATAATTGGTATAACCATCTCTCGGGCTTTGTGAATGAATGTACCATGATGGTTCATCGCGCAGCAGATAAGTTGGTGCCCGCTGTAACTGCGTTATTTCTGATTTAATTTGTATAAAACCTCCGCGGCTAAGTTCAAAAAGTTTGCGGCCGCCAAAAGTATATGCTGCCGAATGTTCGGGCTCTTCTATGAAATCAGAAAGGCTCCCCGTACGGTCATTGCGACCCCATTCAAAGTAAATTTCGGCTTTGTACAGGGGTAAAAGCTGCCTGATGTTAAGCGCGTATGCAAAATCCTGCTGATCTCCGTTTTGCCCGTTGTTGGTGTTATTAGCTTTGAGCGAAGAGCCGGTAATAACCGGAATTATTTTGCGAATAATATTTTTGCTGTGATAAGTTGAGTCTTTATCAAGATAATCATAAGCAGAGGCGCCAAGGTATAAGCCCTTTAACCATTTTGGCTGCCAGTTAATACTGTAGGCCGATATATACCTCGTTACTTTAGGTTTTGGGTTATATAAGTTGCTTCCGTATATAAGTTTGCTTATATCATCAGGAGCAAAACCCGATTGTTTCAGGTTGCCCCCTATGATTTGCCACTCAAATGAGCCAATAATTGTTTCAACCGGCTTGGTTGAATTAAATGTCCAGTGAAAAAAACCGGGGGCCGAATTGCTCATCATAATAGAATTTCTTATGCCCGGGCCCCACCACAAATTTTCTGTAGATACACCGGCTTCTATACTTTTATAAGCTAATGTGATTTTTGATTGGCCCGGGTAAAGGTGTTTTAATGATGATGTGCCAAAGCGCTCAGGTGCATCAATACCGTTGATCTGGCCAAAGTAGGCGCTCATTAGTGCCTGCGAATTGTTATTGGCTTGTACATCGGCAAAGGTTGAAAAGCTTTTATTTTGCGCGTAAACCAGTTCGGGTTTTACCTGCACGGTAAGGATCCCGGCCTTTAACAAAAAACCGCCGCTAACCATACTTTGATATCCTGCATTTGGGTATAGCGAAGAATTGTTGTAGCCATAAGGCCTCTTCACATTATATTCGTTTAGCCAGTTGAACGGGAGGATCCGTAAACCGGATGGCATTCCCATGAAATTAAATTTAAGGTATTCATGGCTTGCAATTAATGGCTGAAGGGTTGAATCGGCAATAGCAGAGGCTAAGGGCCTGATAACAAATGACGACTTATTGTCGTTCCCGGCCACCTGCTCCCTGCGCAATAATTCCTCAGTATAGCTTCCGACAGGTACGGTTTGACCATAACTTTTTAATGAAGCAATAAAGCACAGTAAAATAAAAATATATAAGGATCGGGTAGTGATATTAATGCGCATCGAAAAAGGTTTAGGAATTATGTAATTAACCAAATGGTAACACTGAAATATCCTCCTGTTAATATAGATTAAGCCATGGGTGCATGGATATTAATCTTTAATCAATAGTTTAACGTTTGCTGATATTTCGTTAGCAATTATCGGTTTTTTTTTCAAATTCCAAAATATTTTTTAAAGTTTAATAGAAAAACTACAATTTTATTACCAATACGTACGGTGCTGCTAAAACATTACAATGATCTTTAATTAATCAAAGTTTTTACTTGTTTGTCCTTACATTAAAGCGCCTTACCGGTTAAGATATTCAATCACTATGGCGAACAGTTTTTACTATCCTTGCTACTATACCGCCTGGGACGACAAATACCATGGAACAGCGCTGCCTTCGGGAACTTGTTATTATTTGACCGGCCTGCATAAAGGAAGCAAGCATTTATCCGGCTCTGTTGTGGTGCTTATCAGGTAATCCGAAAACGAAAAAACCTCTCTGATCCGCGTTAAGGTTAATATATACATTTTAATCCCAAATCCCGTTTTGTTCAGTCAAAATAATTGGTATTCCATCGGTTACGATTATCGTATGCTCATGCTGCACACTAAAACCACCTTTATCACCAACTAAGGTAAAGCCGTCAGGAAGCTCTACGGCCCAGGAAGAATCAGTTGTTATAAATGTTTCAATAGCCACGACGGTATTCTTCCGAAACCTTCGTTGATCGGATTTATCTCGATAATTTAAAATTCCGTCAGGTAATTCATGCAGGGCCCTGCCTAATCCGTGACCGCCCAGGTTCTTAATGACTTTGTACCCATTTTTTTTAGCTTCATTTTCGATCAATCCACCAATTTCATTTATTTTAACGCCTCCTCTGATCGTGTTGATGGCCTTTCTCAGTATTTCCTGTGAGGTATCGATCAGGTGAATTTTATTATGGATATCCTGACCAACAATAAATGAACCACCGTTGTCAGACCAAAAGCCCTCCAATTCGGCAGAAACGTCGATATTCAACAAATCACCTTCCTGGATAACCCTGTCAGTTGAAGGGATCCCATGGCATACTTCATTATTGATGCTGATACAGGTATAGCCGGGAAATTTATAGGTTAGATATGGTGCAGACTTCGCACCAAATTTTTCCAATAATTGACCGCCATAATTATCCAATTCTTTAGTACTCATTCCCGGACGGGCATATGCGCGCATCTCCTTTAAAGTTAACGCGACAGCATCACTAACTTTTTGCATACCTGCAAGGTCTGTTTTATTCGCTATTATCATAAATATTACTTGTTGGGCCGAAATTATGGGATCTGTAATATCACCGATAGTATAAGTTAGACATTTAAAGTTTTTCAGCAATGAAATTGAATATATTTGCCTTTATGCCTATCAATTTTTTTAAACATTTAGTTGATCAAAATGGCGATCATATTCTCAGAATTATCCCTCCTGAGCATTTAAAGGAAATTGTGGAAGGCTTTTACGTATTTAAGGCTGAAGGCAATCCCAGGGAAAGGGAACTGTTTTTTAACGACGGTTACCCGGTGATAGCCCTTATGCAAAACAGAAACGAAAACGTCAGGGTAAGTATAAACGGGCATACAAAATGTGTAGGTAATGCATGGGTTTGCGGCGGTGTGGTAAGGAATATTTATTGTGAACCCGAGTTTCATTTCGGGGACTGCTTGGTTATTCGTTTTTACGCTGTAACTTTCTTCAAATTATTGGGTATTCATGGCGACTGTTTTCAAAAAAATCAGGTTTTTGATTTTTCCGAAATAGCCGGGCCTGGTTTTGAAAGGTTTAAGGAAGCTTACTATCATTTCACTTCTATTGAAGAAAGAATGAAAACAGTAATAAGTTTTCTTTCAGAAAAGATGGGTATCTATTCTTATCCAAAGGTACTGATCGATATACAGAATTATATTGACAGGCATGGTAAGCTCACGGTCAGGGGTATTTTGGATGGCTATACAGTTCGGTTGAACTATAAATGGCTGGAAAGAAACTTTAAGAAACATTTAGGAATTTCGCCCCAAAGCTATCTTTTAATAAGACGTTTTTTGAACGCTTACATGGATCTGGATTCTGTGACTTCTAAAGATCTTTTACAAATAGCTATAGACAATGGTTATTATGATGATAATCATTTTATAAAGGACTTCCGGCGGTTTTCCGGAGTACCACCCAAAGCCTATTTTAACAAAACAATTAAAGCGTTTGAACCAGGTCCCAAATAAATCGATCAGAACACTTAGATGGTATTTTGGAGATTATTAGGGAGATAATAAACCAATTCTAATAATATTTAATTGCCTAAGAATAAGCTGCTTTGTAAAACTTAAGTTCGTCGCAGATCGGACGATCACAAATAAGGTGTACCGTAAATTACAACCCAATAATTTTCAAAAAGTTATCTTCACTCACTTCTCAAACTTTTTACAGGATTGGCCAGCGCCGCTTTAATGCTCTGATAACTTACTGTTAACAAGGTGATCATTACAGTTCCTAATGCTGTTGCAGCAAATATCCACCAGGAAAGGTTAGTACGGTAACTGTAATTCTGTAACCAGCTATGCAGGAAATAATAGGCTATAGGGATTGCGATAAATAAAGAAATAATAACAAGTATCACAAAATCCTTCGACATTAAACGCCATAAGCCAAAAACAGTTGCCCCCAAAACCTTGCGTACTCCTATTTCTTTAGTACGTTGTTCAGCCATAAAGGAAGCCATACCAAACAGACCAATACAACTGATGAAAATTGCCAGTGAAGCCAGGCATCCGGCAAGTTGCCCTACCCGTTCTTCAGCAGCAAATTTTGCAGCATAGTCTTCATCAACAAATTTATAGTCGAATTGAGCATCGGGGACCACAGATTTAAATACTTTCTCAATTTTATTAAGCGCGTCACCCGCACTTAGGTGTGGATTTATTTTGAGGAACAGATTATCTCCACCGCGCTGCAAAAAAAATACTGATGGATTTACCGGCGAGTATGGAGATTCCATGATCATATCCTTCACAACACCTAATATTTTAAAATTAGTTTTTTTACCCCAGTCAGGAGCCCATGCTACAGGTTCACCTACCGGGTTTTTCAAACCCATTAGCTTTGCTGCTGCCTGGTTAATGATTAAATCCGATGAATCGCTGGTAAATGTTCTTGAAAAATCCCTGCCGTCAATAAACTTCCATCCAATAGTTTTACCATATTCAGGTGTAATTGCAATAGTGTTGAAAGTAGGGTCATAAGCTCCAGGATCTTTGCCTGCCCAGCTAAAACCTTTATTCATGGAGTTGATTCCCGTTAATGGGCTGCTTGATCCGGCCATTTCTGTTATAGCCCCCGTTTTTTTTAGTTCATTCCGTAATACTTCGTATTTCCCGTTATTATAATCAGGAGAATTTACGGTTAACGTAAGCAAACTGGTTTGTGAATAACCTATCGGTCGATTCCTGGTAAACTGGATTTGACGGTAAATAGTTATTGTGCCTATGATCAGGGCAATTGAAACCGTGAATTGAACCACTACCAGGATTTTACGGGGTATCGCAGCAAATCGCCCCGCACTGAATGTACCTTTGATCACTTTAGTTGGTTCAAACGCTGATAAATATAAGGCAGGATATGATCCTGCCAATAAACCGGTAAATAAAACAAAGGTAAATCCTGCCAGCCAAAACAAGTGATTGGTTAAGGGAAGGATCATGCTTTTTCCAGCAATATGATTAAACCAGGGCAGCGCTAATTGCACAATAGCGATAGCTAATGCAAACGAAAATACAGCTACCATTAGTGATTCGCTATAAAATTGCAAGATCAACTGGCTACGACTCGACCCTACCGATTTCCGGATGCCAACCTCTATAGCACGTTTTTGTGAACGGGCAGTGCTTAAGTTCATGAAGTTAATACATGCCATTAGTAATACCATTCCGCCGATGATCCCATAAAACCAAACGAACTTTAACTCGTCGCTGGTTACGTTAAGGCCGTTTTCAAACTTTGAATACAGGTGCCATCTATCCATCGGCTGCAACTTTACTACAGGCTTTCTTTTAACAGCCTTTTCTGGGCTAATATGGCTTATATATAAATCTTTGATCTGATTGGAGATCTTTTCAAGATCAACCCCTGGCTTAGTTTGTACATAAACGTGTACATTTTGATTCCCCCAATCATTTACAGCAGATTTTATCCAACCTGCAGAAGTAATATACAGATCAAACGGCGCAATAAAGGATGCGTCCTTAAAATCAGAATTATCCGGCAGATCTTCATATACGCCTGTTACCTTCGCGTTGAGGTTATGATCTATCTTTAATACCCGGTTAATCGGGTTGATAGTACCAAATAATTTTTTTGCTAACGATGCCGAAAGCAGGATCGAATTGGGAGCTTGCAAGCCTGACCGGCTTCCGTTCAACATTTTAAGCGAGAACATATCCGGTGCGTCTTGCTCCATGAAACTTCCCTGTTGCGTAAATTTTTTATCGCCAATGGCAATCAGATGATTCTCCACCTGGCGGGCCATTACGACATATTTGAAGTTACTTCCATAGGTATTGCGAAGCTCCGATGCCAATGGCATCGGATGATACAGACTTGTTATCCTTTCACCATCGCGGGTATCTTGTCTTAGTACCTGGGCTATTTGTTTGTAATTATCGTGATATTGATCAAATGTAAGTTCGTCTAACACCCACAAAGCGATCAATAATGCTACAGCCATCCCTATGGAGAGGCCACCGATATTGATAAAAGAAGATACTTTATTTTTGATAAGACCTCTCCAGGCCATTTTTAAATAATTTTTGATCATGGTCATCTGAATTTTGATTGAGGAACGCCTCGTTAAGCTGCTTAAAATTTATGCCATTTAAGTAAGTAATTGAAAGTGAGATTATTGTTAATTATTGCTCGGCTGCATCGTTCGAAAACGTTACAATAGGGTGTCCGTTTTTATATGATTATAACCCGTCCTGAAAAAGCTATACAGATACTGTAGTGAAGGGGAATGGCGGCAGCATCAACGTGGATAGCAGGGATAATGAAGGGGCGGAATTATCATAATATTTCCTGTATAATTGTTACATTTTTTATCCGGCCGCCGTTCCAATGTCCTTAATAATTTCCTAATTTTAGCGGGTTTGTAACAACCAGACCGAATTACTCTTGACTCCATTCCTGATGATTTTCAGAACCTTATCATTAAAATACAGAGTGGCAGGATTGCTGCTGCTTATCTCGTTAAGCGTTTCTGCTCAAAAGAAAGAACTGGCACACATCGATTCGTTGCTCAGGCAACTACCTGCCGCCAAAGAAGATACCAATAAGGTTAATTTATTGTTAAAATTGGGCAATACCTATTCAACAGGAACAAAAACCGATTCCTCAATCTTCTATTTACAGCGCGCCCTATTGCTTGCGCAAAGGCTTAAATGGCAAAAGGGAATAACCAGGGCATACTATGATCTGGGGGCTTACCACTTTCATAAGGCTCCCCCAGATTATGTTAAAGCACAAAGTTATCTTGCCCAGGCCGCCGAACTGAGCTTTAAGATAGAGGATTACCAGTTTGCCTATAAATCGGTAGTTTACCTTGCCGGGGCTATACATTTTCAGAATAAAGGGCCCCAGGCCATTAATTACCTGGCGTCGGCAGCAGTGCGTTTTAAAAAATGTAACCAAATAGGGCCGTTAATAAATATTTATGCGACGTTGGGCACTTACTATCAAGGTGAATTTAATTACGCTGCGGCCATGGATTACTATGATAAAGCGCTGAAACTGCAGGAAACAACTCAGCACAATTATTTAAGAGGCTACGATGTAGGTGCAATGGCCGGCCTTTATTTCAATCTCCACAACATAAAAAAGGCAAAGGCGCTTTATTTAAAGGCTATTGGAATGGATGAGAATGATATGCAGGCAGGTAATGAGTCGGCGGTTGCTGAGAACTATGTAGGCTTGGCGCTATGCGCCGACGCGGAGCATGATGACGCGGCGGTAGTAAGCTATTATGATAAAGCTATACAAGCGGCCAAAAAGGGAAGTCACTACAATACGTTGTGCGATATAGAAAACAACGCCAGCTGGCATTATTTTTTAAAAAAGGACTATGATAAAGCTTACGTTCATGCAAAACGATCGCTGTCGTACATTAAAGCCGACGAGTTTTATTTAATTTATGCCTACGGCACTTTGGGCGCCATTTACAGGGAAGCACCTGCCTCCCTTATTAAGAAGGCCGGCTTTGCGCCGGGCCGTCAATATCAGGAAGCACTTGCTTTAACATTAAAGGCTATAAACTACGGCAAAACGCACGATGATGCTGTTTTGGTGACTGACAATTTGAAAGAGTTAAGCCTGACCTACGAAAAAATGAACCGGCATGCTGATGCTTTAAAGACTTACAAAGCATACATAGCCCAGCGGGACACAGCCGACAGTTTAAAGAACGAAAAGGCTATTTTACTGAAAGAAGCACAGCTTGTTTATTCGCGCAAAGAAGATGCGCTGAAATATCAACAGAACATTACCAACGCACAGTTGAAGCAAAAAAAATTGCAAAGCTATTTCTTTATCGGGGGGTTAGCGGCGTTATTGCTTTTATCGCTCTTTATTGGTCTCAATTATTATAACCAGCGCAAATCAAATAAATTACTGGCAGAAGCCAATGACCAGGTGACCAATGCTAACCTTCAGTTAAGCGGGCAGCGTGAAGAAATAACCACCCAACGCGACCGGCTGGTTGAAACTGTTGCTAATTTGAAGACGGCGCAGCAGCAGCTTATTCAAACGGAGAAAATGGCTTCGTTAGGCGAACTGACCGCCGGCATTGCGCACGAAATTCAAAATCCTTTAAATTTTGTCAATAACTTTTCAGAAGTGAGCGTCGAACTTTTGAGCGAACTGAAGGAAGAGGCCCAGGCCGGGAACGTAAGAGATGTAATAGCTATTGCTGATGATCTGACGCAAAATCTTGAAAAAATCAATCACCACGGCAAACGTGCCGATGGCATTGTAAAAGGCATGCTGGAGCATAGTCGCACCTCAACCGGCCAGAAAGAACCCACCGACCTCAACAAACTGGCCAATGAGTACCTGCGGCTGGCTTACCATGGTTTGCGGGCAAAGGACAAAACATTTAACGCCGAGCTGATAACTCATTTTGATGAGAGTCTTCCACCGGTAAATATCATCCCGCAGGATATTGGCCGTGTTTTGCTCAACCTGTTCAACAATGCTTTTTATGCCGTGCAGCAAAAGCAAAAAATGGCAGATGAAGGTTATAAACCAGTACTTGAAATTGCTACTTTACTATCCGGAAGGAATGCTATTATTAGTGTGAAAGATAATGGCACGGGCATACCGGATGCTATTAAGGACAAAATACTGCAACCGTTTTTTACTACCAAACCAACAGGCGAAGGCACAGGATTAGGATTAAGCCTTAGTTATGATATCGTGGTAAAGGGTCATAGCGGTAGTGTTAAAATAGAGAGTACCGAAAAAGAGGGGGCTGAGTTTACAATACAATTACCAATTGTTAATTGAAATTATAGCATTTCTAATATCAAAACAAGTCCATCAATTCATCCGGGAATCAGGAATTTAAATTTTAAGTAAGGTGAAAAAGATTCATCTATATAGATCTATAAACTGAAAAAGTTGAGTAGTTTAGAGTACTACTCAACTTTTCTTGCGGGGTGAATGTTTAAGACATTTATTGAAGTGTGGGATAGTCGGTGTAACCTTTTTCCCCGGGTGTATACAGCGTGGTAAAATCAACTGGGTGTAACAATGCGTTTTTTTCAATCCGGCTTACAAAGTCGGGGTTCGATAAAAAGCTTCTTCCAAAGGCAACGATATCAGCAAAACCTTCATTTAGCTTACTTTCTGCTGTTTCTGCAGTGAGGCCGTTACATAAAATAATAGTGCTTAAAAAATTAGCCCTTATCGCATCAAATGTTTCTTGGGGAATAGCGGGGTTTGCCGAAATATGGATATATTGGATATCCAGCCCGTTCATGGCTTTTGCCAGGTAGGTATAAGTTTCCTGAACTTCGTCCGGGTCATAGGCTTGCAGATCGCCCAGGGCTGAAAAGGGTGAAAAACGGATGCCTACTTTTTCCCTGCCAATAGCACCGGCAACCTTTTCGGTAACCTCAACGGTTAGCCTTGCGCGGTTTGTTATACTGCCACCATATTCGTCGGTACGATCGTTCACGTTTGGGTTTAAAAATTGTTCAAGCAAATAACCGTTTGCAGCATGCAGCTCCACGCCATCAAAACCCGCCTTTATCGCATTTTTTGCTGCTGAAACATAGCCTTCAATTATATTTTTTACACCTGCTGTGGTTAAGGCCACCGGATCGGAATGATCCTGCATACCTGCTGTATCGGTATAGATCTGCCCGGCGGCTTTAATGTCCGAAGCACCCCATAGCGTCCCTTCTGATAAATTATCCTTATGGCCAATGCGCCCGGTATGCATCAGTTGTAAAAATATTTTGGTGCCGTCCTGATGCACCCTGGCGGTAATCTTTTTCCAGCCTTCAATCTGGGCGTCATTAAAAATGCCCGGTATACGCGCATAACCTAAAGCTTCAGGCGTTGGCGCTGTGCCTTCTGTTATGATTAAACCTGCGCCGGTGCGTTGACCGTAATAGGTTGTCATTAAATCGTTAGGGATGTTATTGATTGCGCGGCTTCTTGTCATGGGTGCCATCACAATATGGTTTTTTAGGCCAAACCCGTTTTTGCTATATGCTGTTAATATCTTTTTCATTTTGTCCTTGTCAAATTGTTTTGTTTTGACAGAACAAATGTAGATGCTCGCACAAGCTTAAAATAACGCTCAAAGACTATAAAATAGTCCTATCCGGCGAGTGTGTATTTCTTTGGGGTGATGCCGTAATATTTTTCAAAAAGTCTTGAAAAATGACTTAGGTTGGAGAAACCAAGCCGGTAACCAGTTTCGGAAACAGAGTAGCCCGCATGCTTCAGTAAAAAGCCGGCTTCCTGCATCCGTTCATTCTGATAATAATTATAGATGGTATCGCCAAATACCTGCTTAAATAATTGCTTCATTTTTGTTTCGCTCATCCCCGCCATTTTTGCAAGTGCGTTCAACTGCGGGGGCTGGCCCATGTCGGCGAGTATGGCGGTTCTTATTGCATATAGTTTATCTATATCCGATCTGTTCACCGGGCTTTGCTTTTCAACAGCCCTGTCCAGCAGCTTGTCAAAGAGCAGGTATATCATCTCATGGGCTTTTATGCTATATAACAAATTGCTCAATTTATTTTCTCCATTTATTTCTGACACTTGCTTCAAAACCCGCACCACTTCGGGAATCATCTTTTCGTGATAAAAGAATAAAGCATTGCTATGCAGAATAGTTTCCATCGGGCCGCTTGTTTCACCAATACGCAGCAGTGAAGCAAGCATCTGACGTTTGATTCCGATCACCCCAAAATACACTTCAGCATTGGCTGGAAAAAACGTTTCGGTTGCCAGGGCAGTAGATGCAATCTGAATTGACGATCCATTGGTTTTTAAAAATTGCACTGCACTTTCCCGCTCTTTGGTAAAATCCATGGGTATTTCATTACTGTTGAATACAATGGATACCAATTCATTATTTTCCTCCGGCGGTTTGCGCTTTAAATGAAAATCCTCTTTCAGTGTATAATGGTGCAGAACGAATTTAAAGCCCGGTTCCACATCAACCATTTTGATATGGCCCTTGCCCATATGCGGCGGAATTTGCAGCCCATCATTAAAAACGGGGATATTAAACTTTTCGCCGAAGCTTTTTACAAAATTAAAGTTGGGCTGTACTATAAATTCAAAAGTCATTTTAAAAATATACTTGATTTTTCATTATCAGCTATTTTAGGTACATGTGCTGCTTAACCAGTCTGTCAAAGACGATGAATAAATGATTTATAATTAAATCATTTTATGTCGAGGTAATGATCTGCTTCAAGATCTTTTTCTTTCCTCTACATTTTGAATATGGCAAGTATAATAGCTCCCCTAACCCCTCTGATTTCCACTTCCGTTATATTGCGCAAAGACGTTTTGAGATAAGCGAAAAGATTAAATTTAGTGTTTAATAAAAGAACAAATAGGATATTAGAATTTATATTGGAAATAAAAAAGGCCCACGATAGGCCTTTTCTCTTATGGTTTTTTTAAAAAGCTGAGTAGTTTAGAGTACTACTCAACTTTTTTGCGGAGAGCTAGGGATTCGAACCCCAGGAACCTTTCACAGTTCAACAGTTTTCAAGACTGCCGCAATCGACCACTCTGCCAGCTCTCCGGGCGCAAAAGTACAAATCTGAGGCGAATTGCCAAATCTGAATTGATGTTTTAAGCGCAGGTTAAGCCAATGTTATAAAACAATGCCTGTTTATCAGATTATTATAATTGTATTTTTTTTTACAATCAGCCATTTTCACCTCAGAAATCCGCTAAAAATACCAGTATAAACTTATTTAGCAATCCTGCAGGTCATGTTCAAACGTTCTCAAGCTTTCAAATAGCATGGCAAATCCATCTGCCATTTGCCTAAATAACTGCTCGTCGAGGCCATATTTAATTGAGCCGCGAAAGCCATGGGCTTTTATAATTCCCATGCGCTTTAGTTCGGCAAGATGCTTGGTTATTGTTTCGTGGTTAAATGGAATACTATATAAACTTTCTTTAGACACTGAATTGCCGTTAGCCATGATGATGCGGACAATGGCAATCCTGACAGGCAGTGCCAGGGCTTTTGCAAAATTGGCCAGTTCATTGTCGGTGTTTGAAAACTTTAAGTTAAAATAAGGCATAAATGATCCATACGGTTTTTAAATGCATTAATGTTATAGCCTTACGGCTGATATGTGCATGTAATAAAAAATTAAGAAAACATTGTAAAAGGTATCAGCAGGAGGGGTGTTGATAGCTCAGATTTTCCAGGTACGGATAATAGAAAGGATATTGGCGGTATAAAAAATTTTGTGGGCCCTAAACCTGCCTTGAGCATCATTTTGAGTTAAGGCACGGAACGGGCATAACACGCAGGTCCGGATTAATTTAAATTGATTATTTAAAGCAACTAAGTTTTTGCCGAAAATAACACGCGGGCGGGATAAAAAAAGAACCGGTATCGATTTGCTGTTAGTTGCGCTTGAAATAACGGGGCTGCTTTGTTTTGCCGGTTTATTATTGAGTGTAAAATACTTCCCCGTTTTGGCATGACCGGCAATTTTGGGGCAGCGTGTAACATATAAGCACGAAAAAAAGAAGTACCCTATTGCTATAATTAAACACAGTATTCTTTTACCTAATGTTGCTGTCCTCATGAACCAGGTTTTCAAAGTTCAAATTTATGAGCGTAATGTTACTATCATGTTGTTTAATGATTAAAATAACATTAAGTGAATTGGCGTTTAATTTGTAACTTGTATATAAATTATAAACCCAAAGCATTTTTAATAACGTGTGTTTGCCAATGAGCAGATATGTTAAAATATTATTTGCCTGTTTGTTGCTTTTAGGTACAGCTAAACTGTATGCTCAAAACAACAGGAGGATTTGTTTTGCTTTTTATGACGGAACATTTAATGCTGATGCAGATACTTCGGTTATTGCAAATATCGGGACTGAGTTATCTGTAAAAAGCATAAAAGACTTTTATAAAGCTGTTGATGCGGGTAATTATAATCCTTTACTTAAGGCTTTGTTAAGTTATAAGCAGGGGCACCAGCTTAACGACTGGCTGTATTATCAGCTTGTGCGCAAAACGGCACAGCAAATAAGCCCTAAAGGAAAAGATTACAGTAACTATACCTTATATAAATGGTTCCTGATGGTTAAATCAGGTTATGATGCCCGGTTGGCGCTGGCCGGGAAAAAGATCATTTTTTACGTTTATAACAATGAGGAGATCTCCGATATTCCTTCATATACAGTGAATGATAAAAAGTATATGTGCCTGAATATTCATGATTATCCCGGTACCGATCTCACAACCCAGTCCGCTGTTCCAGTTGATATCAATGTGCCGGGGGCAATAAATTCATTTTCGTATAAGGTTACCCGGATGCCTGATTTTACGCCTGCTGATTATGTTGAAAAAGACCTGCAGTTTACTTACCGGCATAAGGCATACTATTTTAAAATTAAGCTTAATCCGCTTGTTGATTCTATTTTCAGAAATTACCCGGTTGTTGATTTTGAATCCTATTTCAATATCCCTTTGAGTAAGGAAACTTACGGATCATTGATCCCCTTACTTAAACAAAATGTAAGCAGGATGGATATAAAAAAAGGAGTCGATTACCTGATGCACTTTACGCGTTATGCTTTTTTGTATGAAAACGATGAAATGAATTTTGGTCGGGAAAAACGGTTAAGCCCGGAAGAAACCCTGTTTGCCCAATACAGCGATTGTGACGATCGAGCCGCATTGTTTTTTTACCTGGTGAAGGAGGTTTATAATTTGCCGATGATAGCAGTATTATATCCCACTCATATAACTATGGCAGTTCAATTTGATAAACCGGTGGGAAAGCCTTTGTTATATAAAGGAAAAGCGTATTCATTTTGTGAACCTACCCCGCAGCTGCATGACCTCAGGATAGGGCAGGTGTCTGCTTCGCTTAAGCAGGTGCCTTATAAAGTTGTGTATGAATATAACCCATAAATAGGAGAGAGGGTATACATTAGGCCTGCTGCTCTGCGTTGTTAATGGCGCTTAGCATATTTTCAAACTCGGCTGTATACCGGTTCCATGTTGGCCAGTTTACATCATATAATGATTTCTTACCATCAATTGCTACGGTAATCAGCCGGGCATCCAGTAATTCTTTTAAGTGATGGGATACCGTTGGTTGCGCCAATGGCAATATTTCAACTATTTCGCCGCAGGTAAAATGTTTGTGCTGTGCCAAAATGCGCATAATAGCTATCCTTGCAGGGTGCGACAGCGCCTTTGCTACCATTGATATATCCTGATCTGTTGCGGCAAATTCAGCCTTTTTGTGATTAGCCATGTTTAAATATGAGTTACAAATATATAACTCACATTTAAACATGAATAATTGAAGGTTTTCTCTTCATCTAATCTTCATGATATTGAATAAAATCGATAGTTGTCTATATAATTTAATATTTAAGATATTCGATTTGATAATTTTGGCTTAACATGAATTTAATTTAACGGGGATACTTTTGACCCGTCATTAAAAATTTATGAACAAAATCAAAACGCTTCTCCTGCTAACCTTATCTGTATTTCTTATTAACTCCGGTGCCTTTGCCCAGGGTAACGGGAAAATTGTAGGCAAAATTATTGATCAAAAAACAAGCGAAACCCTTATTGGCGCCACTGTTGGCATTGAAGGTTCCCAAAGAGGGGCTGCCACTAACGTAGATGGTAGCTATGTACTGGCCGATGTAAAACCCGGAAAGTATACGCTGATCATTAAATATATCGGGTACCAAAGTAAATCCATTTCAGATGTTGAGGTAAAGGCAGGTGCAGCAACCTCGCTTGATGTAGCCTTAAGCGCTGCAACTTCAACTGCGCTTAAAGAGGTAGTTGTAAAGGCTACTTATCGCCAGGCTTCGGTTGCAGCATTGTATGCAGTTCAAAAAAACAGCGCGTCTATATCTGATGGTATCTCGTCAGAACTGATCAAAAGATCGCCCGACCGCAGTACGAGTGATGTATTGAAAAGGGTAAGTGGCACTACTATACAGGATAACAAATTTGTGGTGGTTAGGGGACTGAGTGATCGTTACAATACGGCCTCGTTAGATGGATCTCCACTACCAAGTACTGAGCCTAACCGTAAAGCTTTCTCTTTTGATATCGTACCTGCAAATCTTATCGAAAACATTATCATCAGTAAAACAGCTACACCTGATATCCAGGGCGATTTTGCCGGCGGTAACGTGCAGATCATCACTAAAGATATCCCTGATCAAAACTTTGTAAGTTTTGGCGTAGGCTTAGGTTATAATTCACAAAGTACGTTTAAGGATTTTCAAAGCGGTTTCCGCGCTACCAGCGATTACTTTGGCTTTGACGACGGAACCCGTAAACTGGTGAGTAATTTTCCCACAACAAATCAAATTGTTAATAAGCAGTTAAGCACTACACAAACAATCCAATCAATCAGGAGCCTTAATAACGATTTTAACATTTATAAAAGCACTGCTTTGCCGAGTCAAAATTACCAGCTTACTGTAGGCAATGTAAAAGAACTTGGCGCCAATAAAAACAGATTGGGTACTACGGTAGCACTAACTTACCGAAACTCGCAAACTATAGTGCCCGATTTGGTACAGCAGTTTGATAACTATGACTATCATAATGCGCAATATAAATTTTCGACCAATGTTGGCGCACTTGCAAACTTTGCATACAGCTTTGGTAAAAACAAAATCACGTTAAAAAATCTTTATAACCGCATTTTTGACGATCAGTTCACTTACCGCACCGGTTCAAACACCAGTAACGGAAGTTATGATACCCGCTTTTATGCCAATGACCTGCTCGAAAAATCATTGTTTAAAACCACGCTCGAGGGCGAACACGCGCTTGGTGCAAAAAGTTCAAAGCTAAAATGGAACTTAGGTTATAGTAATATTATCAACGACCAGCCAGATCAACGTAAAACCAATTACAAACAAGGCGCCGCAGGCGAACCGTTTTATGCGCAGGTTACCAACCTGAGCAAAGAAAACGCCCGTGTTTTCTCGCATTTAACCGAAAATATTTATTCAGGCAAAGTTGATTTTAGCCTGCCGGTTAATTGGTTTAAGCAAAGCACACTTAAACTTGGTGTTAACTCACAATACCGCGACAGGAAATTTAACGCAAGGTTTTTGGGTGTTGTGCTTAATACCAACGATCCCGAATACGATGTTAACACTATACTGCAAAGGCCAATTCAAACTATTTTTGGTCCAAACCTTATTAACTCGGGTATTTATTCGCTTGACGAGATCTCAAACCCGACAGACAGGTATACTGCACATAGTTTCACAAACGCCGGTTACGCTATGCTGGATAGCAAATTCAGCGAAAAAATCAGGATTGTTTATGGTTTAAGGGTTGAGAAATTTAATTTAAAGCTTAACACCGAAGAAGTTGGTGTGCCGCAGCCGCGTGCCCAGCTGGATAATACCGACTTTTTACCTTCCGTAAACTTCACCTATAGTTTAACGCAAAAAGCAAACTTCAGGGCATCATATTACCGCACTGTTGCCCGCCCGGAATTCAGAGAGCTTGCGCCCTTTGCTTATTATGATTATGAATTGCTGGCAACTCAGCAGGGCGAGCCTGGTCTGAAACGCACACTGATTGACAATGCCGATTTGAGGTATGAATTTTATCCTTCGGCCGGGCAGATCTTATCATTCTCGGTTTTCTACAAAAAATTCCAGAACGCTATAGAGCCTACAATTGAAGATAGAAACTCATCAACCACTATCAGCTACTTCAATTCAAAATCGGCTTATGTATATGGTTTTGAGATGGAGGCCCGTAAAACACTTGATTTTATAAACGGAGGTGCTTTCTTTAAAACAACTACAGCTTACGTCAATCTGTCTATCAACAAATCAAAAGTAACTAACCCAGATGATGGTGATAAAAGACTTGAGAAAGATCGTCCGCTGGTAGGGCAATCGCCTTATGTAATTAACGCGGGTTTACAACATACCGAGTTTGATAATAAATTATCAGTGAACGTATTGTTTAACAGGCTTGGCGAAAGGATCTTTTATGCCGGCGGTGACAGGTTCTCGAGCATCTACGAGCAGCCAAGGAATGTACTTGACTTCCAGGTTGGCTATAAGGTGCTTAAAAGCAAAGGCGAAGTTAAGTTAAGCGCCACAGACGTGCTGAACCAAAAATATAATTTCATATACAAGCTTGATGGTAAGCCTTATATCCCGTCGGGATCGGGTTATACATTCAGGAATTACTTCCCGGGTTCAAGCTATGCCCTTTCATTCAACTATACCTTTTAATAATTAATACTACTAAAAAAAATCAACTGATTCAAATCGAAAAAAAGCAAAATTATGAAAAAACAAGGATTATTATTAGCGTTTATTGTGGCTCTTTTTACGGCTGCATGCAGCAAGAAAGAAGCTGTTATTGACACTAATCCGCCAAAAGATACCACCAAAGTAAGTAACGTAGTTACGGTAACCGGTGATATTGCTACTAATACAACCTGGAAAGCTGATAAAATTTATTTATTAAAAGGGTTTGTTTACGTTACCAATGGCGCTACACTTACTATTGAGCCGGGAACACTGATTAAAGGCGAAAAATCAAGCAAAGCTGCTTTAACAATAACCCGTGGCGCTAAGATCATGGCCGTTGGCACTGCCGATAAACCTATTGTATTTACATCACAGTTTGATGCTGGTGCACGTTCAAACGGCGATTGGGGCGGTATCATCCTTTTAGGAAAAGCTCCTGTTAACCAGGGTGATAACGTGCCTATTGAAGGTGGCCTTGATGCTAAAGGTGATGCAGCAAAATATATCCAATACGGCGGTACTGATGTTAATGACAACTCAGGTACTTTGAAATATGTACGTATTGAGTATGCAGGTATTCCTTTTTCACCTGATAACGAAATTAATGGCTTAACCTTTGGTGGTGTTGGTAAAGGCACTACTATTGATTATGTTGAAGTTTACCGTTCAGGTGACGATGCTTTTGAGTGGTTTGGTGGTACTGTACAATGTAAACACCTTATTGCTATGGGCAGTTTAGATGATGATTTTGATACCGACTTTGGCTTTGCCGGTAAAATACAGTTTGGCTTAAGCCAGCGTTTTAAAACCATTGCCGATATCTCTGGTTCAAACAGCTTTGAAAGCGATAACGATGGTTCAGGTTCAGATAAAACACCGCAAACTTCGGTTGTTTTCTCAAACATGACCTTGTTAGGCCCATACACCAAAGCCGACGAAACTAACGTTAACGCCAACTATCAGCATGGTGCCCAAATCCGTCGTAACTCTGCTATAAGCTGCTTTAACTCGATTTTTTCTGGTTATGCTGAAGGTATCTATATCGACGATTCAAAAGTTACCACACCTGCTTCAACTTCAACAAACTATACTGCAGGCCGTTTAGTGTTTAAAAACAACCTGATTTTAGGCAGCAATAAAAAAGGTAACGAAGTTAAAGGTGAAAACAAAACCTTGTTTGAAGCTAAACTTAGGGCTGATAACGTATTTGATGCTACTAAATATGCTGATTTAGCTATCAACTCTCCGTTCAAATTTTCATCTGATTTTGCTAACGCAGGTACTCCTGACTTTACTGTAAAAGCAGGTTCAATTGCTGCTACAGGTGCTTTATATACCGATGCAAAATTAACCGATGCTTTCTTTGAGAAAGTTGATTACAAAGGTGCTTTTGGTTCAACCGACTGGACTGCAGGCTGGGCTAACTTTGATCCTCAAACAATGCCATATACAACACCTGGTGCTGTTAAAAAATAATTAAGCAATGCTTGTAAAAAGGTCTCTCAGTAACCTGGGAGGCCTTTTTATATTCATGAATATCAAGCTGTTTTTTAAGTTCCTATATCATATCTATGCTGTCATTAAAATCAAAATTTACTGAAACCGATAGTGAGCTGGCCCGGTTTGCCCGCATCCTCGCTCTCCCGGTAAGGGTTTATATAATCAGGATGATTATTGAAAATGGCAATTCTATCAGTAAAAAAGAGATTTGCAATGTGCCATTTGAAATGGAAAATATCCTGAAGCATATAGCCGAACTAAAAACGACAGGTATCATAAAGATAAGTGGAACAAAAGCCAATACAGTTTATAGCATAGATATTCCTTTGTTTAACAGGATGGTATCCCGTTTTTTTTCGTTGTTTGATAACTTAAACCATGCTGGGCAATTACCTGCTCTGTCTTTTACAGATCCTGAAGACAAGGGCAATGTTAATAAAATAGTACAGGAAACTTCAGGCAATCTCAGTTTTGGGGCGTTTATCAAAAAGCATCGCCTGGCATTGAAAATTTCGCAGGAGGAACTTGGACGTGAAACAAATATTGACCGTGCTGAACTAAGCCGGATTGAATGTGGAAAGAAAAGTCCGGCCCCGGAAAAGCTAATGATTTTATCTAAAGCACTTGGTATTGAACTGGACAACCTTACCAAAGAGTACTATAGCTCCCGGATAGTGAATATGGTTGAAGAAAGTGGTTTCAGCGATGTAATATTGAAAAATGTATTAACCAGGCTGAACTATTTTTTACCTGCGGTTTAAGATCGTTCAATGTGTGCGGTTAATGAAAATTTAATATAGTTTATTGTAGCACAGTTGGTTGTATATACGTATTGTTTAGTATAAATAACCTTTAATATGAGATCAAAACTTATCCTGTCATTACTGTTGCTTGGCAGCATCACAATCCTTAACTCTTGCAGCAAGCAAAAAGGCGAAAAAGCTGAACCAGCTATCGACGATAAAAATTTAACCACCTGTGTTACAGGTTCGGGTTGTAGCTTTTTGTTTACAGAGCAAGCCGATTTTGAGGGATATAACACTCTTAAGCCTGGTACATACCGCGTGTTTTGGAGCACCCAGCAAACATCTGGCATAACAACTACTTTATATATCAAGACTCCCATGCCGGGTAAAAGTTTTTCACTTACAAAAACTGACATACTTGCCGGCAAGATCCAGTTTAATCGATCATGCCCAACATGTTTCATGTATGAGGCCCCATTTAAACCTGTAGATGGCTATGTTAAAGGTATAAATACCACTCCTAATAACCGGGCCGATCAAACTAAATGGTTGGTAGAGGCAAAGATATTTTTGCAGGCCGAAGGTAATCCCGGATTAAAAGATACGGTTTTTGTTAAGCAGTACTTTTATCCAAATTTTGTGATTAATTAACTGTGGTTGCCTGTTGATGGGTAAGGAATATATAAGCGGAGAGATTAAAGAGTAAATGGAGTTATTGTACTTAATTTGAAGGTACACTGTACAAAAGGTGAACTGGAATAGATTGCAAATACAATCGATTGTATATTTAGTATTATACTTTAGCTTATAATTGACAGAATAGTATTATACTTATTGTACAACGTACACCTATATTTATCTGCCATTTATACATCCGTTATCTGTTTAAACGCAGGTTTCGGGTGTTTCCTAAAATTCAGGGCAGATGAAAAAGTACCTCTTTACATCATTTAGCAAATCTTTATTTGCGCTATTGCTGATCGGAAGTAGTGCTTCGGCACAGCAAAGCGATACAACTTCAAAACCTATCCGCCTTAACCAAATAGGTTTTTATCCTGTAGCCGTCAAAAGAGCTATTGTTTTAAGTGATAAAGAGGGTGACTTTTTTATCCAGACCATCCAAAGGCAAACTGTATTTACCGGAAAGCTGAAAACTTCATTAAAGCCAAACTTTGCCGGGCACGTGGTTCAGTCTGCTGATTTTAGCGCGTTTACAAAGCCGGGCAGATATATACTTTACGTTCCGTCGGTAGGTTATTCTTATCCTTTTGAAGTTAAAGCCTCTGTTCATAAAGCTGTGGCATCAGCCTCCATCAAAGCTTACTATTTTATGCGTTCGGGCACGCCATTGCCCGAAAAATATGCCGGTAAATGGCATAGGGCAGGAGGGCATCCCGATACTGTTGTGCTGATCCATCCATCTGCTGCAAATGAGGGACGCAAGGCTGGTTCAGTGATCTCATCGCCCAAAGGGTGGTATGATGCCGGCGATTACAACAAGTATATCGTAAACAGTGGTATTACTACAAGCACGCTGCTTTCTTTATACGAGGATTTTCCTGTTTATATGAAAACCGTTAAGCTTAATATCCCCGAAAGCAATAACAGGATCCCTGATGTTTTGGACGAGGTGCTTTGGAACCTTCGCTGGATGCTTACCATGCAGGACCCTGCCGATGGTGGCGTATACCACAAGCTTACCAATGCCGCTTTCGATAAGTTTGAAATGCCTGATAAAGATCCATCGCCACGCTATGTAGTACAAAAAGGTACGGCAGCCACACTTGATTTTGCCGCTGTTATGGCACAGGCCTCCCGCATCTTCAAACAATATCCGCATGAATTGCCGGGCTTAGCCGATTCATGTTTAACGGCTGCTCAAAAAGCCTGGGGCTGGGCCCTTAAAAATCCGGAAGTGGCCTACCGGCAGGATGAAATGAATAAGAAGTTCGAGCCGAAGATCACTACAGGTGCTTATGGCGATAATAACTTTACCGATGAGTTTATCTGGGCTGCATCAGAGTTGGTGGCTACTACTGGTAGCGTGGACTATCTTAAAAATATCAGCCTTTTAGCTGATAACCGGATGCCGGTGCCAACATGGTCGCAGGTTAGGTTGCTCGGTTATTATACATTGATCAAAAATGATATTACAGAGAAAGCCATACCGGAGATGACAGAGATCAGGAAACGGCTGATCAGCACTGCCGATGATATGATCAGCGGAGTTGATTCCAATGCCTACCAAACGGTCATGACTAAATCCGTAAGGCATTTTGGCTGGGGCAGTACATCCGAGGCTGCAAATGAAGGTATTCTGCTCATCCAGGCTTATAAATTATCTCACAATAAAAAATACCTGGATTATGCCTTGGCTAATCTGGACTATCTGCTTGGGCGCAATGGCACAGGCTATTCCTTTGTTACCGGTTATGGAACTAAAACGCCGATGCATCCTCACCACAGGCCATCTGCGGCTGATGGAGTAGTTGATCCCGTACCTGGTTTACTGGTTGGTGGCTCAAACCCCGGTATGCAGGATGGTATTAAAGTGCCATCAAAAGTACCCGATGAAGCTTATATCGACGATGAGCGGGCTTATGCCGCTAATGAAATTGCTATAAACTGGAATGCCCCGCTGGCCTATCTGGCTAACGCGATAGAGGCTTTACAGCTCGAATTAGGTAGTAATAAGAAATAGGAATCAACTAAATAAACATAAAACTCTCACAACATGAAAAAGATTTACATTACTGTACTGGGGCTCGCATTACTCAACGGGTTATGCTGTACCGTGCAAGCTCAAAAGAAGGTGGCAGCCACTGGCCCTATAGATAAAAAGGTTGACGCCCTGATAGCTAAAATGACGCTTGAAGAAAAGGTAGGGCAAATGACCGAGGTAACTTCCGATGTTGTTTCCAAAACCGGAGGCGGTGCTCATGAACTTGATCCTGATAAGCTGAAAGAGGCCATCATGAAATATCATGTAGGTTCGATATTGAATGTTACCGGAACTGCCTATGAGCGCAGCCATTGGTACGATGTGATCTCACAGATCCAGAAAGCTGCCGACCAGGACCGCCTGAAAATTCCTGTTATTTATGGTATCGATGCTATCCACGGTGTTACCTATACGGTTGGCAGTACTTTATTCCCGCAGGAAATAGCTTTGGCAGCAACTTTTAATAAAAGCCTTGCACATAAAATGGGGGAGATCACCGCCTATGAAACCCGTGCAAGCTATATCCCATGGAATTATTCGCCGGTACTGGATCTGGGCCGGTCGGCATTGTGGCCGCGTATTTACGAAACCCTTGGCGAAGATCCATATGTGGTGAAAACCATGGGGGCCGAAATCATAAAAGGCTACCAGGGCAATGATGTGGGCGATAAATACCATGTTGCCGCCTGTATGAAACATTATCTTGGCTACAGTTTCCCGCTGAGCGGAAAAGACCGCACCCCTTCATGGATCCCCGACCGTTACATGCGCGAATATTTCCTGCCATCCTTTGCCGAAGCCGTTAAAGCAGGAGCGAAGACATTGATGATCAATTCGGGCGAAATAAACGGTGTGCCTGTTCATGCCAGCAAATACCTGCTAACCGATGTGTTGCGGGGCGAATTGCATTTTGATGGTATTGCCGTAACCGACTGGCGCGATATCCAGTACCTGCATGACCGTCATCACATAGCCGCAACTCAAAAAGATGCCGTAATGATTGCTGTAAATGCAGGGGTTGATATGAGCATGGTACCTTATGATTACACCTTTTATACCTACCTTATTGAACTTGTAAAAGAAGGCAAAGTATCCATGGCCCGTATTAATGAAGCCGTACACCGTATTTTAAAGGTTAAATATGAGCTTGGTTTATTTGAACGCCCGGTAGGTAACCCCGATGATTATCCAAAATTTGGATCGGATGAGTTTAAGCAGGCCAGTATCCAGGCGGCTAATGAGGCTATTACTTTGTTAAAGAACAATAACCATGTACTTCCGCTTAAAAAGGATCTGAAAATACTGGTAACCGGCCCAACGGCAAATACCATGCGCTCATTGGATGGTGGCTGGAGCTATACCTGGCAAGGCGATTTGTCGGATAAGTTTGCAGCCGGGAAGAACACTATATTGGAAGCTATTCAACAAAAAATAGGGAAGGATAATGTGAGTTATGAAGCCGGTGCAGCTTTCGATAGCCTGCAAAATATAGATGAAGCGGTGAAAGCAGCTAAAAAGGCCGATGCCATAGTGCTTTGCCTGGGCGAACTTTCCTATACCGAAAACGTAGGTAATATTGACGATCTGAACCTTCCTGCAGCACAAACTCAATTGGCTTTGGAGCTGGCCAAAACCGGTAAACCGGTGATCCTGGTATTGGCCGAAGGCCGTCCGCGAATTGTTACCGATGCCGAAAGTAAATCGGCCGCCACCATTATGGCCTATTTGTCGGGCAACGAAGGAGGGGATGCTATTGCCGGTGTCTTGTTTGGCGATGTAAATCCATCAGGCCGTTTATCCATTACTTATCCGCGTTACACCAATGCATTGGTGAATTACTATCGCAAGAATTTAGAGAACGGTAATCCCGATGATAAACATGGCTATAATCCTTTATATGAATTTGGTTACGGCCTCAGCTACACTACATTTAGCTACAATAACCTGCACATCAGCAAACCTGAACTTAAGGATAATGAAACACTGACCATATCTGTAGATGTTAAAAATACCGGCCAACTGGAAGGTAAAGAATCGGTACTGTTATACATCAGCCAGCTTTACGCGAGCATCGCCCCCGATACCAAACGTCTGCGTGCTTTTGATAAGATCAGCCTGAAACCCGGCGAAACTAAAACGATTACTTTTAAAATAACCCCGAAAGATTTGGCCTTTGTGAACGATGTAAGCAAAACCGTAACCGAAGCAGGCGAGTTCAAGATCCAGCTTGGCGATCAAACACAAAGTTTTAACTATGTATCTGCAAAAGATCAGCCTTCAAGAACTGGCAGGTTGTAGGGTTTTATTAACGTTATAAATAAAAAGCGTTTTTTTATCATGTCATTGCGAGCGCAGCGTGGCAATCGCATACTATACAGGGCGGCTATGCTTCCGTGCGATTGCCACGCTGCGCTCGCAATGACATGATTTAATTCATATTAATCCTTGCGCTTGTTAAAAACGAGCGCAAGGATTAATATGAATTTATAGCCTATTTTACCACCTCAACCCATTGCCCTTTCAGCAAACTGCTGATCTGGTTATTATACATAGCCTCGCAATAAACCGCCGGGAGATAGTATTTACCGGTGTATGCCGCATTAAGCATCACATAATAAGTCGATTCCTGACCTTCGTATAAGCTGAAATATGTATTTACCCTGTCGTCACGGATATCACGATAATCAGATGGTGATGACTTAAATGCTTCGTCCCCAAGCAGGCGGGTATTCAATATTTCCCAACCCGAAGGGAAGATCTGGGTTAGGGCCAGGTTATCATACCTGCCGCGTTTGCCCGGGTTTTTGATATTTACCTGTGCAACAAAATCAGTTCCCTGTTTTAATGACGATGGGTCTATCGGTTTGCCTTTAAGTGAGAAATAGCCAACCCGCATCTGTAATACATCAGGATTAATAATTGATTGGGTATCCTGTCCTGATGATGGCTGTCCTTTTTGTATTAGCCTAATGTACAGCTTATTATTGCTGTTATTCTTGAGGTATACTTTACCTCCATTACCTGCCAATGCTCCCTGCCACAGGTACGAGGCTGTGCTTATGGTTGCTTTGGCGCTGCCTGCCGCATAGTTAAATTCAAGCTTGCCCGCAGGTTTGTTTTGCCCGTAGAATTGAGCCAGCGCTATCAGCGAGTATGCTGTTGTTTGGGTGCTGTACCAGTCATCCTGCGATAGACGGGCAGCAACTGTATGTACCATGCCGGCTGCTTTTTGTTTTTGGCCAAGCAGGGTAAGGGTTTCCAGTATCATAGCCTGATCCCTTAAGTCGGAGCCATAGGTGCCGAACAGGCTGTTGTACGGTTTAACAGTAGTTGATAATTTAGCTATCATCCTGAGGCCAACTTCGGGCTGCCCGGCAAGTTTATAAGCTGCGGCAAGTCGCCATGCGGCTGCGTCACTCAAGAGCGCAAACTCACGCAGGCGGTTCATCGCACCCATTTCGGGCGAGCGGGCGAGGGCCAGCAGGTATAAACGATAGGCCTGGGTAAGGTCATCTTCGTAATAATATGGCTGCTTACGTGGTGCCCAGGTTAGTGCTTTTTCTTTCTGGTATTTTTTCCAGCGGTCAATAAAGCCTATCGGCATGCTGAAGCCTTTTGCTTGTGCAGCTAACATGAAGTGCCCGGCGTAATTGGTTCCCCATTCATCGGCTTCGCCACCATACAGCCAGTAACTTAAGCCGCCACCCTGTACCTGGAAGCCGTTAAGCCGGTTAATGGTAGCTTTGATATTACGATCTGTTTCGGCCCTTTGTTTAGGTGAAAGGTCAAGCAGCTGGTTCAGATATAACTGAGGAAATGCCGATGATGTGGTTTGTTCCACACAGCCATGCGGGTATTCTATCAGGTAATCTAAACGTTTCGAAAGGTTCAGCGGCGGGATATAAGCTACCTCAAGCGTAGCTTTATTGGTGCCGTTTATACCAACAGGCTGATAATCGGTGTTCCATACTTCGCCCGGTGCAAGCTCTTTTTGCAGGATTCGGGTAACTGGCGGATTAGGGTTACGTACATTAAGCTCAACATCATAAGCTGCTGTTTCCGAACCACTTTTAGCTATTATTTTTACTTTACCTACGCCAACAAAATCCTTCACGTTCAAGTCGAAGGTTACCATTTGGTCGCCGGGCTTATCAAAGGTCAGCGTTTTTTGATTATTGCCGCCAAGATTACTGAAGGCATTGCTCTGTACCTGTATGCTAACAGATTTGATATTGTTTTCCATAGCAAATACAGTAACCGGCAACTGGATACTTTCAGATGGGCCAAGTACGCGAGGCAGGGTAGCCAGGATCATTAGCGGTTTCTTAACTGCCACGGCCTTTTCGGCAATGCCATAAGCGCCATTGTGCCCGGCTACTATCATGGCTTTGACAGAACCTACGTATTGTGGCAATATAAAGCGCTGTGTTTGCTTTTCGCCTGCATTGAGGTGAAAAGGTCCAAGGAATTTTACAACAGGTTTAAAACGGTTTACAGATACGTTTTTGTTGTTACCTAAGTTCCCATCACCACCAATACTTAAAATCCGCTCCAGACCGCCGCCAAAGGCACCTATCACATAGTCGAACAAATCCCAGGTTTTTACACCAAGTGCTTCACGCGCATAAAAGGTATCATGCGGATCGGGCGTTTTGTAATTGGTGATATCCAGCAAGCCTTCATCAACAATGGCAATGGTATAGGTCATTTCCTTACCCGATGCTTCTGATACAGTAATGGCCGATTGTGTTTCGGGCCTGATCTTATCAGGCATACTGATAAGAGGTTTCAGGATCGTTTCAGGATTTTCAACCGACAGTGGGATAGCCCCATACATGCGGATGGGCAGGTCATTAACCGTTTGTGAATGTTTTTGCAGCAGCGTAACGTTTACAAAAACGTTAGGGGCCATGCTTTCATCAACCGTAAATGTGTAGCGGGTTTGTCCCTTTTTGGTATCTATCCAGGTGGTTTTTAAAACCTTGCTGCCGTTTTCAAAACTGATCAGCGCACGACCGGCTTCGCCCGTAGGAATGGTCAGAGTAGCCTCATCGCCAACTTTATAAGCAGGTTTATCTGAAGTGAATGATAACATTGCCGCCTCGGTAGGATTAGTTGATTGCAGCCTTTCCGACCAGTTTGGCCAATCAACATAAATGATTTTGCCGGTTGAGTGGCCGGTTTGTTCATCTTTCACTTTAATGAGGTACCGGCCCCAGTCGGCTTTGTTGATATGCAGTTTCCATTTACCTGCGCCATTGGTCAGCTTTACAGTTTCGGTTTTAATGAGCTTATTGTATTTGTCCTGGGTGAAGTTGCTCATTTCATTACCGGTTTGGTCCCACCACCAGCGCCACTGTACTTTGTAAAGTTCAACCTGTACATCGCGGCTTCCCGGCAGGGCATTTCCGTTAACATCCACATCGGCAATATCAACCATATGGTCTTTATCGGTAACCAGCATGCCCGACAGGTCGCTGCCTTCAGGCGTTTTAACCCCTACATAGCCGGGATAAACATTATAAGGCATACTTACCTGGTTTATGCTAAAGTTGCCGCCCGGTTCAAATACCTTAACAAGGAAGTTTGCACGGAGCTGGCCTGGAGCCTGTTTCTCCACGTTTACATTGGCATCAACATCGGCCATGCCGGTTTCGCTCAGTTTGCCGTCAAAAACGGTTTGTACCTGGGTGTTAAAGGCAAGGGTAGGATCGTCAAAAACATAATCCTTATATTTTTTGAAGCTGGTGTTTTGTGCTGACAGATAAGCATCAACCTTAGCTTTTAAGTTTTGTGCTGCGCCGCCAAAAAGCCATTGTGCGCTTAGTTTGCCATTAGCATTGTTGCCCTTGGTTAGTTCGGCAGCTCCGCCAAAGGAAAGACTAAGCTTAAGCCTGTTAGGCATGATGGTTTCAACCTTTATCTTTTTCTCAAAGGTAGCGCCGCCCACTTTAACCTTGGCAGTCCAGTTGCCGGTAGGGGATGAGGTTTCTGTTGCAGTATGGAAACTGTAAAATCCATCCAAACTTTTGGTTTGGGTAATGCGCCTGTATAGCTTATCACTCGGATCATACAGTTCAAATTCAACCGGATGATCGGCGGGAAGGGTTTTCAATTTATCTTCCAAAATAAATGAAGTGTAAATGGAATCACCGGGACGCCAAACGCCACGTTCGCCATAAAGAAAACCTTTGAGGCCGTTCTGTACTTCTTCGCCGCCAACGTTAAACCTTGATAAAGGCAATGAACTGCCGTCGTCCAGTTTTAAATAGCCGCGTTGTACGCCCTTTTTGGCTACCAGCAGGTAAGGCTTCCGTTTCAGGTCGAATTTAGCAAGCCCGTCTCCATCAGTAGTGGTTTTGTAGATTACCTGTTTTTGATAATCAAGTAATTCCAGATCCACTTTATCCATAGGCTGGGCACTCAGAATATCGGTAACCGCTACCAGCATGCTGTTATCGTTGCCGCGTTTGGCAATGAGACCAATATTTGATGCTATGATGTTGCGGGTTGCCCAGCGCTGTTTGCTGTAATATGATTCGGAGCAGGCATCATCACGCTCCTGCCAGTTGTAACCTTCGGGATAATAATTATCATAGCGTTTCCAAAAATCATCGTCCTCGTCATTTACCTTTGAGGTATTATCGCTGTATTCGCCGCCATAGTAGCCACCTTCTTCATCGTCATCGCCGTTATCTTTTTTAACCTTGCCACTGTATACTTTACAGTTAAAGAGTGAGTATGACCGCCTGAAACCGATCACCACGCGATAGATAGCACCGGGTTCGGTACGGATCATCTGATCGAGATCAAGCATAAAACGGTTTTTCTTGCTCAGGTTAAGCCCTTTATCGGTATCCAGCCGGATAGTTTTTTGCACGATAGGTTTGCCAACCTGCCTTAATTCGGCACTGCCGTCAAAGCCATTGCTCTGAAAATATTGAGGCACATTGTTTTCGTAGATCTTGATGATGGTAACATCCACCGCATTGAGGTTAACCGCCTCAAAAGGCATCATGATCCGGCCCGAATCGGGGAGGATCACACCCTTGCCGGGGATGGTAACGGCAGGCAGGCGATTTTCAAAAAACAAATTGGCAGTATAACCCTTGGTGATCCTTTTCAAAAGCGTGTTCTTCACACCTTCGTTTACGGATACCGTATAATCACCCTGCAGGCGATCAGGGGCATAAACTTTCACCAGGCTGCCATCAATACTGTAGGCAGGATCGGATATGTTATTGATTGTGATAAGACCGTTAAGTTCCTGGCCAACCAGGATATTATCCGAAAACTGTACTTCAACATATTGATCATTATCCTGCACGGCACGAATATTCAGTACCTTAAAGTCGCCAATGGCAGGCACCTCAAAATTCTGACTGCCTTTTTTATCAACGCCTATGCTGCTGCCGTCCCAGTTAATGGTAAGCGGGTTGGCTTTGCCTGCAATGCGGGTTAAGCCGGTAATAGTAAAGTGATGATTTTTATGGGCAGCATCGTGTTCCCAGTTGATTTTTACCGGTGATGTATAGTTGGGGAGGAGCAGCTTATCAACAGCCGATGGGTCTTCGGCATCAGCAGTTTGTACATCGCCGGTCATTTTCATTTCGGCGTTTGATGTGCTGCTGGCGGTTTGCATACCCACAAACGAAACTGTAAAATCAGGTTGAATAACCTGGAAACTAAATTTGAAATGCTCAAAATGGCCTGGCACTTCAATAAGTTTGCTCAATTTAAAATCGGCCGTATAGTTTTTACCCGGATCGAGTTTTTCATCCGGCCTGAATTCGATGGTGCGGGCATCCGTCCAGATTGCCTTTCCTTTTATGGATGGAGAGAAGTTGAAAAGATCTTCAGTTATTTCCTCATTTTGCTGATGGGTTACCTGCACATCACTGGCCAGCCTGATACGGATAGGGCTTTGTTTGGAAACAACACCTGTGGTGTACGACTCGATATACTTGCTGAAAGCAGGATCAACTACTGTTTTTTTGTGGCCGCTGGCTACCAGGTATACGATGAGTAAAACAAGGGCAATGGTGGTGACAACAGTGATTAAGGTTCGGCGTTTGCGGAATTGACTATATCCGTTTTCCATGAAATAGGTTTATTTATTATCAGGTAAATTATGAAATTTATGACAATAAATAATTTAAAGAGAAAATTATTTTATCATAACTCCGGGCTTGTTTAAAACCGGGATCCTGATAAAATTCATCTCCACAATACTTTCAGGAAGGAAAATAAACTTCTTGTCGAAAATGTCTTTGCCGATGTAATAGCTTAGCCAAAACTCATTATTAAGGCCGAAGGTTTGTTCGTCAATAGGTTCAATAAGCTTATAAGCTTTGCTATCAACAACAGGGATCATATGCCTCAGCACAGAGGTTTTTACCTGTTCGCCATCTTTTTCGCCGTAACCTTTCGATGTGATGAGCACGTTTTCTATCGGCTCATTTTTAAGATTGATGAGATACACATACCATACCTTACTTTCCGCAGTCTCGCTCTCCAGTGCTACTGCAATAGCAATATCCTTTACATTATTTTCGGGCAGGTCTTTTTTCATTTGTTTGGTTGATTGGGTTGATTAGGTTGATTAGGTGAGAAGTTTCGCTTATTTAAAGCATCTTTAGAAAACCGCTCACCTAATCAACTTAATCAACCATTCACTACTTCTTTTTTGGCGCCGCTTTTTTCTTAGCCGGTGCTTTTGTTGCAGCAGGCTTGGCCGATGCGGCAGCTTTACCAAAGCGTCCTTTTTTTGCATCCTTCGGTGTTGCATCGGCAAGTGCCTTGCATTCTGCGTAGGTAAGGGTTAAAGGATCTTTATCTTTAGGGATTTTAACGTTCAGTTTGCCAAATTCAATATATGGGCCCCAACGACCGTTCAATACTTTTACTTCCGGATCTTCATCAAAAGATTTGATCAGCTTTTCAGCATCTTTTTTACGTTTCAGATTAATGAGCTCAATGGCTTGTTCCTCAGTAACATCATGTGGGTCAATCTCTTTAGGTAAAGATACAAAAGCGCTGTTATGACTGATATAAGGCCCGAAACGGCCGATGGCCACTTTCATTACCTTGCCTTCATATTCGCCCACCACTTTAGGTAATTTAAACAGTTCAAGCGCTTCCTCCATGCTGATGGTTTCGATGCTCTGGCCACTGCGAAGGCTCGCATAAAGCGGTTTCTCTTCGTTTTCTTCAGTAGCGCTTTCACCTACCTGCACAAATGGCCCGAAACGGCCAATCCGCACAGAAACTTTCTTTCCGTTTTCCGGGTGGGCTCCTAATTCACGCTCGCCGGTGGCTTTGTCGGCTTTCTCAATAGTGCTTTCAACTTCTTTATGGAAAGGGTTGTAAAAGTCATGGAGCATATCTGTCCATTCTTTAAGGCCCTGTGCTATCTCGTCAAATTGTTTTTCAACACTGGCTGTAAAATTAAAGTCAACGATGTCCTTGAAGTATTGTACCAGGAAATCGTTCACAACAGCACCGATATCAGTTGGGAACAGTTTGCCGCGTTCGGCACCGGTATTCTCTGTTTTTTCTTCTTTAACAATACTTCCTGCTTTCAGTGTTAACACCCTGAAATTACGTTGCTTACCCTCACGTTCTTCCTTAACTACATAACCACGGTTTTGAATGGTGGAGATAGTAGGAGCGTAGGTTGACGGGCGACCGATACCCAGCTCTTCCAGTTTTTTCACCAGGCTTGCCTCTGTATAACGGGCTGCAGGGCGCGAAAAGCGTTCTGTTGCCGACATTTCCTGCAAAGCCAAACGCTGATCCTTGGTTAGTGGCGGCAGCATGGCATTTTCACCGTCCTGTTGTGGCTCGTCCTCATCATCCTTTGATTCGAGGTAAACTTTCAGGAAGCCATCAAATTTCATTACTTCGCCGTTGGCAACCAAATCTTCACTACGAGTTGAGATACTAATCTTTGCGGTGGTTTTCTCAAACTGGGCTTCGCTCATTTGCGACGCGATGGCACGTTTCCAGATCAACTCATATAAACGCTTCTCAGCCGATTCGCCATCGATAGAATGGTTGTTGAAATAGGTAGGCCTGATTGCCTCATGCGCTTCCTGTGCGCTGGCATTCTTAGTTTTATATCTCCTTTGCTGATGGTATTTTTCGCCATAGGCTGATACGATCTCGCTTGCGGCTGAATTTAAAGCCAGTTCGGAGAGGTTGACCGAGTCGGTACGCATATAGGTAATATATCCCGATTCGTAAAGCCTTTGTGCAACCTGCATGGTACGTGCTACCGAATAGCCAAGCTTGCGGCTGGCTTCCTGCTGCAGGGTTGAAGTAGTGAACGGTGCGGCGGGCGAACGCTTTGTTGGCCGCGTATCTAACGATTTTACATCAAAGTCGGCAGCAATACAATCCTGTAAAAACTTTTCAGCGTCGTCCTGTTTTGCAAAACGTTCGGGCAGTTCGGCTTTGAATGCCTCTTTGCCCTTGCCAAATATGGCTACTATTTTAAATGCTGCTTCTGATTTAAACTTATTGATCTCGCGCTCACGATCTACAATAAGCCTTACTGCAACTGATTGTACCCGACCAGCAGAAAGTGATGGTTTTACTTTTTTCCACAGAACAGGGGAGAGCTCAAAACCTACAAGCCTGTCTAAAACACGGCGGGCCTGCTGGGCATTAACCAGGTTATAGTCAATTTTACGTGGTGTATCTATTGCTTTTAAAATGGCCGGTTTAGTGATCTCATGAAAAACGATCCGCTTGGTGCTTGCTTCTTTCAGATCCAATGTTTCAAACAAATGCCAGGAAATGGCCTCACCCTCGCGATCCTCGTCCGATGCAAGCCAAACCATTTCGGCTTCCTTAGCTAACTTCTTTAATTCGCTAACTACCTGCTTTTTATCAGCAGGTACTTCATACTTTTGTTTAAAGTTATTAGCTATGTCAATTGCATCTTCCGACTTAACAAGATCACGGATATGCCCATAGCTCGACTTTACTGTAAAGTCCTTACCAAGGTAACCCTCAATGGTCTTAGCTTTCGCCGGTGATTCAACTATTAGTAAGTTTTTGGCCATTTAATCAGTTTTAGTTTTTGCAAATAAAACATAAAGTAAGCGAAACACCAATTAGTTTTTTAATTGTTGTTATGTTGGAAAGTTAAAAGGTTGTAATGTTAAAGCCAATTTGTTATAAAATTGGAAGAACAAAAGGCTGTCAGATTGAAAGATTGTTAATGTTTTGATACAAAAGAAGATCACATTTATATCCGTAAAGTTTAAATGCCAGGGAAAATGTTAACCTTACAACATTTAAACTTTACAACAAATAACATACTACACTACATCAGGAAACCGCCGCCAAGCAGGTCATCCCCTTCATAAAATACAGCCGACTGGCCCGGCGCTATGCCTGATACATTATGATGGAAATCAACTTTCATGTGTTCACCCATTTGAAGAATACTACTTTGAGCACCTGCATCCTTGTAACGTATTTTGGTAATAGCTTCAAGCGGCTCATTTATAGTTTCATATTTAATGAGGTTGAGATTTCTTACCCAGGCTTGTTTGCGTTCAAGCTCATCAGCGGTGCCTAAAACAACGGTATTTGTTTTTGGATCGATATGTGTTACAAACATAGGATGACCTAATGCTACGCCCAAACCTTTACGCTGGCCGATGGTATAAAAAGGATAGCCCTGGTGTTTACCTACTACTGTACCATTAGTAAGCACAAAGTTGCCCTGGCCTATGCGTTCGTCAAGGTCTTCAACTTTATGACGCAGAAACGAGCGGTAGTCGTTATCTGGTACAAAGCAGATTTCGTAGCTTTCACTTTTACCGGCGAGTTCAATTTGCCCCATATCAAGCGCCATTTGCCTGATCTCGGGTTTTGAAAAACTGCCCAAAGGGAATTTTGTACGCGCAAGGTTTTTTTGAGATACGCCCCACAATACATATGATTGATCTTTATTGGCATCCTTACCTTTTGATATGACATAACGGCCATTATCCTGCAAACGGATGTTGGCGTAGTGCCCCGTGGCTATAAATTCGCAATCGAGTTTATCTGCACGTTTCAGCAATGCTTCCCATTTAATATGGGTGTTGCATAAAACGCATGGGTTAGGGGTACGGCCTGCCAAATACTCATCGACAAAATTATCGATCACAAAATCACCAAACTCATTGCGGATATCTAATATATAGTGAGGGAACCCATAGCCAACAGCCAAAGCACGCGCATCATTGATGCTGTCCAAACTGCAGCAGCCGGTTTCTTTTGAACTGCCGCCCGATGAGGCATAGTCCCAGGTTTTCATGGTTAAACCAATTACCTCATAGCCCTGCTCATGCAGCATCACTGCTGCTACCGAACTATCAACCCCGCCGCTCATTGCCACTAATATCCTGCCATGCTTACTCATAATGCCGCAAAGATACCTATTTGATTTTTATGTTAACATATGCTTAGTCAGTATAGGGTAAAATGTACGAACCTGGCCGTGATTTTGGCTTTAATTTATAGTTAATATATGTTGTTATTCAGTTTATTGCATGGGTTATATTAAGTATAACTCCGAGATTAACATAGTAAAAATCGAAGATTATTATTGCTTTTATATCTTCATTTTACTATTATAAACCTCATTGTTTCTTTAATATGAGTTAAATGTTTTAACGGCTATATCCTTAACATCATATTAATATTGAATAATAAGCGAAAGAATTTTGATATGCTTAGTGTAAAAAGGACTGGTTGAAGAAAAGAAATAAACGGGCGTTTAAGCAGTGGATTTTGCTATAAAAAGTGCATTTGTAACAGGTGTAAGTGATACACTAATTTCAAAGTTAAAACACATTTGTTGCTAAAATTTTAAATAATAAATGTAGGGCTGACTATTATAAAAACAAGCAACATTATTTATTAAAAATAATGTAAAAATGATACTGCCTATTGTAACAGACCTATTACATTATAAATTTGCTATATCCTAATTAATAAAAAGATGTTAACTCAATTGACTTTAGAACAAAAATTACAGGGCGTGATTTTAGTGATTATCTGCTTTATTGCCGCAGCCAACTACTTGATAAAGTAAACGCTTAACAATACAGACTAACACTTTTAAGGTGCTTACTTCACAGAGTAAGCACCTTTTTTATGCAATAAGATTTTGCGGGATAATTTAGGGATTACGGGTTTGCCCGTCACCTTTAACCAGCCATTTGTAACTGGTAAGCTCTTCGAGGCCCATAGGGCCGCGTGCATGGAGCTTTTGAGTGCTGATGCCAATCTCAGCACCAAGACCAAATTGAGCGCCGTCGGTAAAGGCAGTTGATACGTTGGCGTAAACAGCCGCTGCATCCACATCATTTAAAAACTGAGCAATGTTTTCAGCATCTTCGGAGATGATGGCTTCGCTGTGCTTGGAGCTGTTTATAGCAATATATGCCAAAGCCTCGTTAAATGAACCTACCGTTTTGATGGCCATTTTCATTGAAAGAAACTCTGTACCAAAATGCTCGGGGCTGGCCTCATGTAAAAGGTTGGCAGGATAATCGCTTTTTATTGCTTCAAAAGCCTTTTCATCGGCAAAGATCTCTACTTCTTTTTCTTTAAGGATGTGTGCCAGGCGGGGCAGGTCATTTAATCTGGCCGAGTGAATGATCAAACAATCCAAAGCATTGCAAACACTTACGCGGCGGGTTTTAGCATTGGCAATGATCTCAGCACCTTTTTCAAGGTCGCCCGATTCATCAAAATAAGTATGCACGATACCTGCGCCGGTTTCAATAACCGGAACTTTACTGTTATCCCGCACAAAATCAATCAGCGACTGGCTTCCTCTTGGGATGAGCACATCAATATAACCAATGGCATTAAGCAAGGCTGTAGTGGCCTCACGCTCGGCCGGAAGCAGGGTTGCCACATTAACATCGACACCATGTTTCGCCAATACTTTATGGATAACCGAGATGATAGCCCGGTTAGAGAAATCGGCATCGCTGCCACCCTTTAATATGCTGATATTGCCGGTTTTAAAACAAAGCGCAAAAACATCAAACGTAACATTAGGCCTTGCTTCATAAATAACACCAACTACGCCAAGCGGTACACGTATTTTTGATATCGATAAACCGTTAGGCATTTCAGTAGCCGAAAGTTGTTTGCCAAGCGGGCTATCCAGCTGTGCAACGCTTAGCATATCGCCGGCAATACCCTTAATCCGCTCGGCTGTAAGTTTAAGACGGTCGTATTTTGGATCAGCCTGATCCATGCGGTCAAGGTCCTTTTGGTTTTCGGCCAGGATATATTCGGTTTGAGCGATGGCTTCAGCGGCTACATCTTCCAAAACCCGGTTGATGAGGGCAGGGGCAAGGGTGGGTCTGCGGCTTGCTTCACGTGCTTTATCAAAATAGCTGTTATAGTTCATGGTATTTAGCCTTGTAAATAAAGATAATCATAATGTACCAGTGCCTTCTGGTTTTTTTGGCCGATGCGTTCACGGGCCTTATCGGCACCATATTCGGCAATGCCTAAGCCAACCAGTTTATCGGTATCATCTATCAGTTTAATAATATCGCCTTTTTTAAAGTCGGTTATTACACCAACAATACCAACGGGCAATAAACTGGTTGCTTTGTTTGAGATCAGCGCGGCTTTTGCACCGGCGTTGATCAGCACGCTGCCGGTAGCCGATTTTTCGGAATGGGCTATCCATTTCTTTTTGCCCGATGCTGTTTTATTGGGGATAAAACGGGTATGCGTAACCTTGTTTTCCAAAACATTGGTTAAGATCTGATCCCGCTTGCCATTGGCAATGTGTACCGAAATGCCCAACTGTGCGGTTTTTTGCGCCATGGTTGATTTGGTGATCATGCCGCCGCGGCCAAACTGCGAACGGCCCGATGATACAAAGGTTGAAAAATCAAGCTCGTTACCGCTAACCTCATCTATCACCGCCGAACCGGCTGCTTTAGGATCGCCATTATAAATGCCATCAACGTTAGTCAGGATGATGAGGGCATTGGCATTAAGCATAGAGGCTATCAGGCCTGCCAGTTCATCATTGTCGGTAAACATGAGCTCGGTTACCGATACCACGTCGTTTTCATTCACCACCGGGATCACTTCATATTGCAGCAAGGCCTCAAGGCAGTTTTTCATGTTGAGGTAATGCATTCTGTCCCTGAAATCCTCGCGGGTAACCAAAACCTGCGAACATAGGATCTGAAACTGCTCAAACAGGTGCGAGTAAGTATTAATAAGCTTTACCTGCCCTATAGAAGCCAGCACCTGGCGGGCAGCAACCGCATCCGATTTTTCAGAAACGGTAATGAGACTGCGGCCGGAGGCTACAGCGCCCGATGAAACCAGGATTACTTCAATGCCCTGCTTTTTTATCGCAGCTATCTGTTCAACCAAATGTGTTATCCGGGGCAGGTCGGGGAGACCGTTTTCCTGGGTAATAACATTTGAGCCGATTTTGATAACGATGCGTTGGTAATTGAAAGCCATTAGTACAATACAGGTTGAGGCTTCAATATTACAAATTTGGGGGAAATTAGGCTTGGTTTATTTTGAAATATCCAGTAAAGTGATGGATTTTATAGTGAAATGGTGCTAAAATCATCAAAAGGTTAAAAAAAGATACCGGAACGCTTGACAGTCAGTATTAAATTTATATTTTTGTCGACTAATTCTATAGACAATGTATCTTTTTAATGCAATTGCCATTCAGTCCATGTTAAAAATGCAGCCCCATACTGTAATGTGTTGTTGTTGAACATAGCCTTTCAATAACAATAATCAACCAACCAATCACTTTTTTTTACCACCACCACAAAATTACTTCATGAAAATTTTTACAAACTCAGTTAGAATAATTGTGCTCTTCCTGGTACTATTGCCGGGACTAAGTTATGCACAGCTTAACGGCTCATACATATTGAGCGGAAAGGTAAACGACGACCAGGGCAAGCCACTGGTAGGGGCAACCGTATCTATTAAAGGTACAACCAACAAAACATCAACCGATACCACTGGCAAGTTTTCATTAACCACCAGTGCCAAATTACCCTATACACTAATTTTTACCGCTATAGGTTACCAGCCACAGGAGTTTTATATTAAAAATGCCAACAGCGCGGTAAATATTACCCTTACTACGCAATCATTGCTGGTTAACGAGGTAGTAGTAACCGCATCCCGTAAGGAAGAAAAGTTGCTCCGGTCACCTGTAGCTATCGAGAAATTGAGCATTACAGCGCTGAAACAATCGCCTGGCCCAAGTTTTTACGATGCTTTGGAGAATGTTAAAGGCGTGCAAATGACCACCACCAGTATTACCCTGAAAGTGCCGAATACACGGGGGTTCAACAGCCCGAACAACTTCAGGTTTATGCAGCTGGTTGATGGAGTCGACATGCAATCGGCTACGTTAGGCGTACCGCTTGGTAATGCTATTGGCCCAACCGAATTGGATATTGCCAGCATTGAAATAACTCCAGGTGCGGCAGCGGCGCTTTATGGCACCAATGCTATTAATGGGTTATCAAACCTTTTTACTAAAGATGCTTTTAAATACCAGGGTTTAAGCTTTTATCATCGCCAGGCCGTTAATCATGTGGGGAACGACCGTTTAGGTGCAAGCTCAATTACAGAGGATGCATTAAGATATGCCAAAGCTTTTAATGATAAGTTTGCCGTTAAAGTAAACTTTAGCTACATGCAAGGCCAGGACTGGCAATCTGATACCCGTCTTGATCAAAACCCAACCAACCTTAAATCGGCCAACCCTGCTTACCCTGAATTAACAGGGACCAGTAATGCAGCTTATGATGGTTGGAACAAATATGGTGACGATGCGCTTGCCGGCAGTAACACTGTATCAATAAAAGGGATTACTGTTGATGGCAAGGCCCGCCCAAATCTTACTGTAGCACGTACCGGTTACAATGAAATTGATTTGGTTGATCCGCATGTGAAAAACCTAAAACTTGATGGTACTTTATCATATAAGCTAACCCCTAACACAGTACTTTCATACACCTACCGTTACGGAAAATTGGACGGCGTGTTTCAACGCGGTAATAAGATCTCGTTACAGGGAGCTACCGTTCAGAATCATAAAATTGAGTTAAAAGGAAAAGACTTCCTGGTGCGTGGTTACGAATCGATCGAAAATACCGGCAACTCATTTAACGTAAAACCATTGGCTGATAACCTGGATCTTAACCACGCCAGTAACTCGGCCTGGGGCACTTTGTATGGTAATGCTTTAAAAGCTTATAATGGTGGTGTATTAACATCGGCAAATCTTGCCGCTGCCGAACAGGCTGCACGTGCTGCTGCTGATAAAGGCCGTGTTGAACCCGGTACACCTGAGTTTGATGCCTTGAGAAAGACTATTATCGGCATTAATAACTGGGACATTAAATCAAGCCTGATCCCTAATGCCCCGGTTACCGGCGGTGCTGCATTGGTACAAAAAAGCCATATGTACAATGGTGAAGCTCAATGGGATTTGAGCAGCAAAGTGAAATTTGTTGACCTGCTGGTTGGCGCTGATGTGCGTGTGTACAGCATTACACCAGATGGCAATAACTTCGTAGATTTTAGTCGCCCGATTGCCGACAGGAATACCCCGCTTGCAGATGGTACTTTCGGTAAAGATGTGATCTACAAAAAATATGGCGCGTTTACCCAGGTTACCAAAACTTTTTTTGACGAGAAGCTGAAATTATTCGGTTCTATCCGCTGGGACCGTAACCCATACTTTGATCCTAAATTTACGCCACGTTTAGCTGCGGTTTATACGGTTAACCAAAACCATAACTTCAGGTTCACTTTCCAAAACGGCTATCGTTTCCCTTCATTGTTTGAAGCTTTATCATACGTAAATAACGGTCGCGTGAAACGTGTGGGCAGTTTGCCGTTTATTAACGAAGGTTTAGGTTACCTTGGCAACAGTTATACTCAGACATCGGTAGTTGCCTTTAACGCGGCCGTAAATGCAGCAGGTGGTAGCGATCAGGCAGCTTTGGCCAACCGTAACCTGCTACAGGTGGCTAACCTTCCACCTGCCCGCCCTGAGCAGATCACTTCTTTTGAGGTAGGTTATAAAGGTATCGTTGCAGATAATAAAGTATTTATTGACATAGATGCCTATACAAACCGCTATGACGGTTTTTTAGGCCAGGTACAAGTGTTTGTACCAAACGGCGCTACAGTGGGAACTGATGCAGGCGTACTGTCTATGCTTGATATTAACCGTGATCCTACAACCGGCACATCAAGCAACGCAGCCAGCCAGGGACAAAGCAGGTACCGCGTTTATACCAATGCCAAAAATATTTATCATAACTACGGTTCATCTGCAGGTATCACTTACAATTTTTACCAGCACTATACCGTATCAGGCAACGTAAGCTTTAACAAGCTGAAAGCCCAAACAGCTTCCGATATATTTGTTACAGGCTTTAATACGCCTGAATGGTCAGGAAACGTGTCTTTTGGTAACCGCGAAGTAGTTAAAAACTTTGGCTTTAACGTGGTTTACAAATGGCAGCAGTCATACCTGTGGGAAAGTCCGCTGGTTACCGGCACTGTGCCATCAATTAAAACAGTTGATGCGCAGGTTACTTACCGTGTGCCTGCATACTATGCAACATTTAAGTTGGGTGCAACCGATATCTTTAACAAAAGATATTACCAATATGCAGGCGGCCCAACTATCGGCGGCTTATACTATGTATCAGTAACGCTTGACGGGTTGCTGGCAGGTACAAACAAATAAGAACTTTTATTACGTTTTATATAGTTTGTAAGGGGATGGGGTGTAAAAACTTCATCCCCTTTTTGTGTTTATTTCACATTTACATTCCAATCTTCTGACGTTAGCTCGATTGTCTCCATCGCTTGATAACAAAGCCGTTGAATACTTTGAGCTGATAGATTTACCTCAATAAAATACTCATTTTCAAGTTTTCTAATTGCTCTGAATCTACTTTTGTCTTTGCCAATGTAGCGTGGAAAGTTATAAGCTAATACTTCAAATTTGGCTGGTTCAAGATCAGCTACAACATTTAATGTTTTTTCCATTACGTCCCTCCAGCTTTCTACGTGGATTTGCTGACCTAAAATGGTCAATGAGATTGGGCTTGTTCCAGTAACCTCTGTTAAATCTGTTGGTGACGAATTGTCGCTTCCAAAGAAACTCCAAATACTTAGAGCTTTTTGTGTTAATACTTCTGCTCTTTCTTCAATCTCTTTTCTTGTCCAAGTCAAATTATCTTCGAAATATTTATTTAATTCAAGATGACTTTCGGTTAGAGTTTGTTTTTTCGCTGTGAATGAATCGTTTGATAGCTCTGAGTTATATCCAGTTAGTGTTAAATTTCCAATGGTATGTAGATATAGGTCGTGTGTTTCTTGCCAATCATCGCCAAGCGTATTTTGCCACCACTCAGAAATCGTCTGCGGCATTATATGCTCAATTGATAGATTATTAAAAGGAATTACTTCTTTGTGGCCGAAATCTTCTTCGAAGGTTTCTAATATTAATTTTGTTTTTATCTGCCTGTCGCCGGCCCCGTAAAATTTGGCATCCTTAAATCTCAAAGAGAACTCGTTATCTTTTGGATACCCTCTACCTTGCAAAACTGTTTTAAGTCCTTCAACTATGTTTTCTGAATATTTAGATATAACCTGAGGATATATAGACGGAAAGATTTTATTTAATTGATTAGAAGGAACATTACACACAAATCGCCTGATCAAATAATTTTCAAGGATTTTTAAAAGGCTTACAAATTCATCCTTCGAGATTATCTTCCTTTCATAGTCGTCGTAAAAATTTAGCAGTAATGGATATGCTGTAGTTACTTCAATTCTATTTAATCGTTGGAAATATTTTTTCAAATCATTTTCGGGTTCCGTATCAGGTTCAATAAGGCGCTTATAATAGACTGAAAACTTTTTTAAATCTCGTAGATAATCTATCGCATTTGAAACAGAAACATTTTCTTTTAATGAGTAGTATACGTCTCCCAATTTTATTATATTCCCATTTCGCATTAAAAAGTGTCTGATAAACTCAGTTAAATTATCGTCTAACGACTTTTGCATTGGAAGCCAATATGTATTGTATATTTCTTCTTGGCTATTAATATGTATTCGCATGAAAAAATAATTTCTTATTAGATCAGACTGTGATAATGCACGTCCTTTGGCATTTAAGCTTTCAAATACCAAATATGGATTATCATCAGAATCAAGCACTATGCTTACAACGGAAAAATAAGTCGTAATTATTTTCTTTAATTTATCTGATTCTATTTCTTGTTGGCGGAATTTTTTTTCAAAGAACACATAGGCTTTTGTTAGTTGATTGTCAATCTCGTTTGGACTTCCATTAATTAAATTTTGAAAAGCTGTTCTATCTACCTGAGTAGGCAATAGCTTAAAATAATCTTCTCCATCTTTATATTGATTTACTAAAAGAGTGTTATTTATCTCATCAGCAAATCTGTTGTTTTGATTTTCTCGTGCTTTATTTCTTAAAAGAATAAGTAAGATAAATATCGTTGTTATCCTTTGCTGGCCATCAATAAGCAAATATTTTGCAACTCCTTCTGGTACCGAGGTTGTTGGCATATTAACAATAGAACCAATAAAATGAGTGCGAGGAGTTTCTAACTCATTGATTTCTAATAAGTCTTTCCATAACGTATCCCATTCTTTGATTGTCCAACTATATGTGCGCTGAAATAGTGGAATCACATACTGCTTGGTTCCTTCTATAATGTCTTGGAGTTTGGTTTCTTTTGCTTGCATGAAATAAGAGATTAGGTTTAATCTTAATCTAAGGTAATGTTTTAATTATCTTAAAGTTAGAAAGCTATACAAAAAAGGCCAACCGATCTTTCAACCAGTTGACCTACGTATAAAAAAAGCGTCTTTGACCTTGATTAGAGGATTTTCATGTTTTTGCTTAGCGTAGTTTGCACATTTTTCATGTCAATCCTTAAATCATGTTCATCATGGTTCATTATTTAGCAGCTACTTCATGCAAACCGCATTCTTTTTTGGATTGATCTTCCCACCACCAGCGGCCGGCGCGGAAGTCTTCACCCTCGGCTACGGCGCGGGTACATGGCATGCAGCCAATGCTTGGGAAGCCTTTATCGTGCAGTGAATTATATGGAATGTTATATTGTTTGATGTATTCTTTTACTTCGTCTAAAGTCCAGCTGAAAATGGGGTGGAACTTAACTATTTGGTTTTGCTCGTCCCATTCCAGGTCGTGCATGTCATGGCGGTTAACGGATTGCTCAGCGCGGATGCCGGTGATCCAGACCTTGTTGCCTTTTAACGCCCGTTTTAGTGGCTCAATTTTGCGGATCCCACAGCACTCTTTGCGGTTTTCAACTGATTCGTAAAAGCTGTTAGGCCCTTTTTTGCTCACCATTTCTTCCAGTAACTCGTTATTTGGATAGTAGGCATGGATAGGTTTCTGATACCTGTTCATAGTGGCTGCCCAAACCGAATAAGTTTCGCGGAAGAGCCTGCCGGTTTCAAGGGTAAATACTTTGATAGGCAGGTTATTGGCGAAGATCATGTGGCTGATAGCCTGATCTTCCCAGCCAAAGCTGGTGGAAAATATAACTTCGCCGGGGAAAAACTCTGCCAGTTTGGTCAGGGCTTCAACGGGGCCAAGACCATTGATATGTTGTTGTATATTTTCTAAAGCGCTCATGGTACCGGAACAAAAAACTTAAGGATTGAACGAATGCTGATCAGGATAACGATCACAGAAACAGAAACCATAATGGTTTTTGCGGAGATCTTATTAGAGATTTTGGCCGCAATAGGCGAAGCCAGCGCACTGCCCAATATAAGGCCGGCTACAGCCTGCCAGTGACTACTGTTTACCATAGCAATAAAGGTTATCGAACCCATCATCGCCACAAAAAAACGTGAAAGCTTAACGGTGCCTAACGAAAAACGGGGGCTCCGGCCGCCGGCTATCAGGGTAGAGAGTACGATTGACCCCCAGCCGCCACCGCCAACAGCGTCAATAAAGCCGCCACCTAAACCAAGCAATGAAATACGTTTTACCTTATCGGCCGATTTTTTCTTTTGTGTATTGAAAGCTTTCCTGAATATCACTATACCTAATATCAGCGTATAAACCGATACAACAGGTTTGGTGTACATGCTATAGTGCTCAAGCGAGGAGAGCAGGTAAGCACCGGTTACGGCACCTATAATACCGGGAATAACCAATAATTTAAATAGTTTCCAATTGATGTTACCCATGCGGTAATGCATCCAGCCCGCTATCCCACAGCTCAATATCTCCGATAAATGTACCCCCATACTGGCCGAAGCCGGAGGAATCCCCATAGAAAGGGAGAACGTAGTTGATGTAACACCATACGACATACCGATGGCACCATCAATCATTGCAAATACAAAACCTGCTCCTAAAAAGTAGTAGAAAATTGGATCGATACCGGTTACAAAGTTTTTGAAATTAGGCTCTTTAAAATAAAGTGCCGTAACCACGATGACTAAGGATACGATAATAGTAGACCAGATTAGCCAGATAAAATTTTTCCGGCTGGCGGCTTTGGGCTCAACCAACACGGATGTTACACTGTTTAGTTTTTTTACCTTGTCGGCAAAGTCGCCTTCCAGGGTATTTCTTAGTTCGCTCATTTGCTGCAAAGTAATATCAAGCTCGGCAGGCAGGCTTTCGTTTAATACTTCTTTTAATCGTTTAGCCACGGTAGGTGATTTGCCGTTAGTAGATATGGCCAGTTTCAGGTCGCCCTTTTGCACTATCGATCCTAAATAAAAGTCGCATAATGCGGGTTTATCAGCCACATTGATCAGTAGTTTACGGTCATGGGCGGCATTGCGGATATAATTGTTAAGCTCGCTGTCGTTGGTGGCGGCTATAACAATATCGGCATCGTTCAGGTCATCATCGGTAAATGATTTTTGTACAATGCGGATGCCGGAATATTGTGATGAAAGGGTGTGGATTTCGGCCAAAAAATCGCGCGAAACAACAGTTACCCTGGCATTATTACTGTTGTTGAGTACAGCGGTAAGTTTTTCCAAACCAACATTACCGCCGCCAATAAGTACCGTATGCAGGTCATTCAGTTTCAAAAAAACAGGGAAAAGCTGGTTTCCTTCCTGTTTTTCATCCTGGATGTTGGTTAAACTATTATCCCTGGGCAACAACGTCATAAACCTCTTTTATCAATTGGAATTTTGGATGAAGCGATACTACCTCGCCAAGCACAATGAGGGCGGGTGAGGAGATCTTGTTTTCTTCAACGGCATTGACAATGGTATCAACCGTAGCAACAGCGATTTTTTCGTCAGTTGTCGATCCGCTTTGAATAACGGCTACCGGTAGCTTGTTCTTGCCTTGCTGTTTAAATATTTCGGTGATTTCGGCCAGTTTATGAATGCCCATCAGCACCACTACGGTAGCATTTGAACGGGAAGCGTCGATCAAATCGTTCGAGATCTTACCATTTGCGGTAGTGCCGGTAACAACCCAAAAACTTTCGCTCAAACCACGGTGGGTAACGGGGATATTCTGCAATTCGGGTACAGCTATCGAGCTTGAAATACCCGGAATAACCGAGGCCGGTATGTTGTGTGCCGCTGCAATAATGAGTTCCTCGTATCCGCGACCGAATACAAATGGATCGCCGCCTTTTAACCTAACCACATGGCCGTAATTTTTTGCATAATCAACCATAAGGTTGTTTATAGCTTCCTGCGAGAACGAATGATCGCCTGAGCGTTTGCCAACGTAAACCTTGGTTGAGTTTTCCGGGGCATATTCAAGCAGTTCTTCGTTAACCAAAGCATCGTACAAAACAACATCGGCTGTTTTTAAAGCTTTGATGGCTTTTACCGTTATCAGGTCGGCATCGCCTGGACCGGCGCCTACCAGGGTAATGCGTGGTTCTTTTATATTTTTATTAGTATCAGTCATTATTGTACAAGCGCCTCTCTCTTATCCTTGCTTTTGCTTAAAAATTCTGTAGCCTGTGCTAAATAGGCTGTGGCAAATTCTTTTGATGGCTCGTTTTGGTTGATCTGCAATACCAGGTCGTTAAAGGTTCCACCTAATTCAAATTCGCCTTTTTCAACGTATTGGGCATCAAACTCGCGGATCACACCAACTTGTGTGCTGCTGTTAACGCCTTTATCAAGCAATAACGCTTTTGCCGAGCTTACAAATACATTGTAGGCGTGGTAAATAGCATCAGCCCAACGGCCATCTGCATAAGCGTCATTCGCCCAGCCCAGTTTTTCTTCCGACTCAAACAGCAGGGTAGCTACAAGGTCGATGATTACACCGGCACATTCACCTACGCCAATAGCGGTAACAAATGTTTCCTGATGACCCCAGTCAATATATTCGTCATCGGTAAGGGTAGTTAAATCGGCAAGCGGTTTCAGTAAGCGGTAAAAATAATCTTTACCCTGTCTGTCGTAATATTCGTGGTAAGTTTCACCTTCGGGCGAAAACTCTTTATAGTCGTTCAATAACAACCTTAATACATCGGTAGCACGTTTGGTAGGTACTTTGATCACCCTTTCGGCAGCACGGCCAACGCCGTCGCCCACGGTGCCGCCACCTAACATTACCTGTACTGATGGCAATACTTTTGTCCCTGCTTTAAGCGAACTGCCATGAAAACCGATATGTGCTAAGCCATGCTGGCCGCATGAGTTCATACAACCGCTGATCTTGATCTTGATTTCGCGGTTATAAATAAAGTCTTCGTATTCGTTATAGATCAGGTCTTCCAGCACCCGGGCCATGGTCATACTGTTCGATATACCAAGGTTGCAGGTATCGGTACCCGGGCAGGTAGTAACATCGGCAAGACTGTCGAAGCCAGGCGCTGCCAGTTCCAACTTAGCTAAACCTTCATACAGGGCAGGTAAAGCTTTTTTTTGTACATATTTTAAAAGCAGGCCCTGGTTTTGGGTGATACGGATTTCGTTACCCACCAACGGCTCCAAAGTTTTAACCAGCGCGCGGGCAGTATCAGATGAGATATCGCCTACAGGCACTTTAATGTATACGCCGTAGAAGTCTTTTTGCTTTTGTTCAAAAACGTTGGTAACCAGCCATTGCTCATAACGGAGCGGATTGCTGATAGTTACTTCCGGATAGCTATCGGTTGGTGGCAAAGCAGGAGCGTCAACAGCATCGCGGTTAACAGGATATGACTTTACCTTGTTGGCCGTGCGCTCAATTTGAGTTAAACGCAGTACTTCATCCAATCCTAATTTTTGGATCAGGTATTTCATGCGGGCCTTGTTACGGTTGTTGCGCTCGCCATAACGGTCAAAAACACGGATCACCGATTCGATATAAGGAATCAGCTGATCTTCAGGTAAAAATTCTTCAACAATGCTGGCTAAAATAGGCTGTGCGCCTAAGCCACCGCCAAGCATGATCTTGAAACCACGTTCGCCATTGGCGTTTATTTTAGGGATAGCACCGATATCATGGATATATGAAAATGCAGTGTCGTCATCGCTTGATGAAAAAGAGATCTTGAATTTACGGCCCATTTCCTGGCATATCGGGTTACGCAGGAAATAATCAAACGTAGCATATGCATATGGCGAAACGTCAAACGGTTCCTTTGGGTCGATGCCGGCAGTAGGAGAGGCCGTAACGTTACGCACCGTATTACCACATGCTTCACGCAGGGTGATATCATCCTGCTCAAGCTTAGCCCAAAGCTCGGGCGTACGGTCAAGGCTTACATAATGGATCTGGATATCCTGGCGGGTGGTAAGGTGCAGGTTGCTGCTCCCGAACTCGTCAGAGATCTCGGCAATTTTTAATAATTGTTTAAAGCTAACCTTCCCGAAAGGAAGTTTAATACGCACCATTTGAACCCCAGGCTGCCGCTGGCCATATACGCCGCGCGCCAAGCGTAAGCTCCTGAACTTTTCATCATGAATTTTTCCTTCACGAAAAGCACGGATCTTTTTTTCAAGATCTATAATGTCCTTCTCAACAATCGGGTTCTCCAGTTCCGTTCTGAAGCTCTGCATATTCTCAGTATTAATCTTTTATAAAAAAGCCTCTTTCGCTACAGCTAAAGAGGCACATATGGTTAAATATTACGTTTACGGCCTCGACTTTCCGTTGCGCATATGGCAACAGATCAGTTGGTTAAGGTAAGTAATATTAATGCTCTCACGATTCATTTCCCAAATATATATATAGTATACGGAAAAGGTAGCATTTAATTGAAAAAAACTGCGTTATGACAGTTTTATGAATTTTGAAATTAAACGCTGATGAGGGTAGTTTCGCGTTTGATGATATCTGCGATACTGGTTTCGCTTAATATTTTCAGTGTGGCATCCCTTACATCAACAAACACATCCCTTATGCCGCAAGTGCTTTCCTGGTGGCACTCATCACATTTATGGTAAAAATTTAAGCTGGCGCAGGGAACCATGGCAATAGGGCCATCGGTGATGCGCATAACACTTACCAGGAATATTTCTTTGGGGTCGCGGTTTAGGCTGTAGCCGCCGCCGGCGCCTTTTTTGCTGTACAGGAAGCCTGCGTTACGCAAGTCAAGTAATATTTGCTCGAGGAACTTTTTGGGTATGCGTTCAGCTTCGGCGATTTTCGAAATTTGCATAGGCGGCTGGTCCATGTTCTTGCCAAGAACCACAAGTGCCTTTATAGCGTACTTAGTTTTTTTTGAAAGCATTTTCTAAAATAAAACTCACAAAGTTAAATAAAGATATTATCTAAATTAACTATTTTTTCCAGTAATATTATAGATTATATAGAAAGGATATTTTATACAGACTTTATTTTATAAAAATGGCAATGATCACCTGTCCGAATGGCCGAGACTTTTTCCTGGATTTACCTTATCACGCACCGCTTTTTTTAGCTCTTTAATCTCGGGAAAATGACCGTCGCGCTTACGGTCAAACAAAGTTTCTTCGTCAACGCTGATAGTGTACCTGCCGCTCACTTCGCTTGGCTTCAGTGTAACACCATTAATATCATCGGTAAAAGTAGTAAGCAGTTCCTGCGCCATGTAGGCCGCCCGCATCATCCAGTTGCATTTAGGGCAGTATTCAATTGTTATGGTTGGTTTCATGCGGTTATGGATGGTTTCTTAGTAATAATAAAGCGTTCGTCATGATGGATACTCAAAACTTTAAGCTCATCGCCAACAGTAATTACGCCGGTATTTTCATGTATCAGATTTTGCCCAAACATGATCTTGTTGTTTTTCATGCGATAGGAAGCAAGGGTTTTAAGCGGCTCTTTTGCTTTTACAGCCGTTTGCTGATCAATAGTAGTAAGTACGCAACGGGCGCAAAGTTTGGCGCCGTAAAAAGTTATACCGGCTATGTCTATCTGGTTCATCAGATCTTCGCTATAAGCCTCGCCGCCCGTAAAAACGATATTGGGCCGAAAGCGGTTCATGGGCAAAGGCTGCGCCATGCGGTTATTGAGATCGTCCAGAGATGCTTGTCCAATCAGTAAAAAAGGATAAGCATCGGCAAAGGAGGTGATCATGCCGGGTTTGGCATAGCGCTGGTCAACTTCGCGTTCGCTGTCTTCAGGCATATAAACCAGGCGGCATTTCATGCTGAGTGCCTCGCTGAACCATTGATCAAATTCATCATTCACATATTGCCCCATACAAGCATCATCCCAAACTGCAAACTGGTGCAGTGGCTTTCTTTCACTATTAAAGGGGATTAATAATGATCCGTTTGAATGATGGCTTACCAATATACCATCATTTGCTACCGTTGCTTTGAGCAGGGCCATTTGCGGAAACTCGCGCTGGGTTATAAAGTGTCCATGGTCATTAACCAGCATCCAGCGCCTGTCGTGTTGCAACCCACGACTGGTAACTACCGCATTTTGTACGGAAATACCACCCAGTGATTTAATGGGATAAATGAATAATTCGCTTACCTGGAGCATGCACAAAAATAGGAATCTGAACCGGGATTTGGGTGGATTTTTTGGATGGGCAGGATTTCTTGTTTGTTAGTTTCTGAACCAGGATTAAGCTGATTTAACCATTTTTTGATTTTGCTTGTCTTGTTTATTAGTTCCCATCTATTAAATAATAGATCCCGAAAGATATGCCGCGCAAGTAAAAAATCCAGTAATCCAAAAAACCCACCCAAATCCCGGTTCTTTTTCACAATCGATTGCAATATCGATTTATAATTAATATACTTGTTTTATCCAATTTCAAAACCAATTTATATAAACTATGCCATTAAGTAACATAAACGGCAAGGCCAAGGCTAATAATACTTATGATGCCATCGTAATAGGCTCGGGTATCAGCGGCGGCTGGGCGGCAAAAGAGTTATCCGAACTGGGTTTAAAAACCATTATGCTTGAGCGCGGCCGAAACTTTGAGCACATTAAAGATTATAAAACCGCTAACCAGGACCCCTGGGACCGCCACCATGCCGGTGCACCAACCCAGGCCCAGCGCAAGCAGCGCCCGGTGATTTCACGCAGTTGGGGAGCCACCGAACCCATTATGGATTACTGGACAGATGAGCAGGCCGCTCCATATACCGAGATCAAACCGTTTAACTGGTGGCGCTCGTACCAGCTTGGGGGCCGCTCCATTTTATGGGGAAGGCAAAGCTACCGCTGGAGCGATTTTGACTTTGAAGCCAATGCTAAGGATGGCTGGGCTATTGATTGGCCTATCCGCTATAAAGATCTTGCCCCATGGTATGATCATGTAGAGAAATTTGCAGGTATCAGCGGCTCGCTGGAGGGCTTGCCTCAATTGCCCGATGGCCATTACCTGCCGCCGATGGATATGAATTGGGTGGAGAAGGATGTGGCGGCTCGTATTAAAAAGAATTACGACGGTAAAAGGCATATGATCATTGGTCGTACGGCTAATTTAACCGCCGCTATTCCGGGGCGTACGGCCTGCCAGTTCAGGAACAGGTGCTGGGAGGGCTGTCCTTTTGGCGGATACTTCAGTACGCAATCCTCTACATTGCCGGCTGCCTTGGCTACAGGCAACTTAACGGTAAGGCCATATTCTATTGTTACTAAAATATTATACGACAAGGATACAAAAAAGGCTAAGGGAGTAGAGGTGCTTGATGCTGAAACCAACCAAACCTATGAGTATTACTCAAAAATAGTTTTTGTAAATGCATCGGCATTGAACAGTGCTTGGGTATTGATGAACTCGGCTACTGATGTTTGGCAGGATGGCCTGGGCAGCAGCAGCGGCGAGCTGGGGCATAACATCATGGATCACCATTACAACCTTGGTGCAAGCGGATTGGTAGAAGGTTACGAGGATAAATATTATTACGGTCGTAGGGCCAACGGAATTTACGTGGTACGCTTTGCTAATTTGTTTGGCGATAAGCGCGATTACCTGCGTGGTTTCGGTTACCAGGGTGCCGCAAGCCGGATGGGCTGGAGCCGTGAAATTGCTGAATACAGTATTGGAGCTCAATATAAAGATGCACTTACAGAACCCGGCCCATGGACGATAGGCATTGGCGGTTTTGGTGAACTGCTTCCTTATCACGAAAATAAGATCACCCTTGATAAAACCCGCAAGGATAAATGGGGATTACCAATTTTGGCAATGGATGCCGAAATTAAAGAGAATGAGAAGAAAATGCGTTTTGACATTGTGCGGGAGGCCAAAGCCATGCTGGAAAGCGCCGGCGTTAAAAATGTCGAAACACACGATCGTGGACACAACGTTGGCGACGGAATCCATGAAATGGGTACCGCACGTATGGGACGCGACCCTAAAACTTCGGTGTTGAACGGTAATAACCAGGTTTGGGATGCTAAAAACGTTTTTGTAACTGATGGCGCTGCAATGACTTCATCGGCTTGCCAAAACCCATCCTTAACGTATATGGCTATGACAGCACGCGCCGCTCATTTTGCTGTAGACGAATTAAAAAAAGGAAATTTATGATTTGGTGAATAGTGAGTGGTTGATTTGGTGAATAGTAAGTGCTCTAAATCTCCAATTTTAACCATTCACTCAATCAACCATTCGCTCTAAAAAATAATCATTCACCTAATCAACATAATCAACCAATCACCAACAATGAAAAAACTACTAACTATCTGCCTGATAATAGGTGCATCGATAACCCAGGTACTTGCTAAAGATAAAGTACTGATATTTTGTAAAACAGCCGGCTTTCATCATAATTCGATAGCGGTAGGTGTACCTGCTATTATAAAACTGGGCCAGGAAAATAATTTTGATGTGGATAGTACCACCAACGCAGCAAAATTTACTGTCGATAATTTGAAGCAATATAAAGCTGTAATATTTTTAAGCACCACAGGCGATGTTTTAGACGATGCTCAGCAAACTGCTTTTGAGCAATACATTAAAGCCGGTGGTGGTTTTGTTGGGGTACATGCTGCAACCGATACCGAGTATGACTGGCCATGGTATGGTAAACTGGTAGGTGCTTATTTTAAAAGTCACCCCAAACAACAGGATGCGACTTTGAACGTGGTTGACCGTAATTTTATTGCCACCAAACACCTGCCCGAAACCTGGAAACGCTGGGACGAATGGTATAACTACAAATGGATAGCTGATGACCTGCATGTGCTGATCAAGATAGATGAAAAAAGCTATACCGGCGGCGAAAATGGCGACAACCACCCAATGGCATGGTATCATAATTTTGATGGCGGCAGGGCTTTTTATACCGAGCTCGGCCACACCGATGAATCATATGCCGATCCGTTGTATTTGAATCACTTGTTAGGTGGTATTAAATATGCGATGGGTAGGAAGAAGTAGTCTGAATCAGAATTTATTGAATTTTCAGAATGCCGTATTAAAATAAAAGCCTTACCAAGTACAAACTTGGTAAGGCTTTTTTATGCAATTAAAGGATTGGCGTATTGACCTCTCAATTTTAATTATCGGTAATTAATAACCGTCGTTCTGGATCAACGAAGGAGCGTTCCTGTCAACTTCAGATTGCGGAAGCGGCCAAAAATCAAAATTGTCTTTGTAAATTGTCTTCGTTGCCGGGATGAGCGGGTTTTGAATAAAGCCATTCAGCTTATCTTTTGCTATACCCCAGCGGCGCATATCAAAATAGCGTAAACCTTCCAAAGCAAACTCAACCCTGCGCTCATGCCTTATTTTAGTCCTCATATCGGCTTGTGATAACCCTGAAGTAAGTGCCGGCATGTTTACACCCGGTCGTGCCCTTACTTCGTTTACCTGTTTGTAAACGCTTGCATCGGGGCCAACGGCTTCATTTTGTGCTTCGGCATACATCAGTTTAACATCGGCAAATCTTATCCATACATAATCCTGGTCATCGAGCAGGCCCGGCTGCGGATTAACGATCTTTGGATCGAGCCATTTTTTTGATGGGTAGAAACCGGCAGTCCAGTTGTTAACACCTGGTTTGCCAATAGTACCAGGATAAGGCCATCCCTGCGCAGGAGTGTCACCAGGGAAAAAGAAGGTCATTTTTTCGCGCGGGTCATTTGCCTCATACTCATTGATCATGTCCTGTGTACCCTGCAGGTCAACATAGCCTGGCAATATCAGTATCATGGTAAGTGCATCGGGATGGGGCAAGGTAGGCGCACTGTATTGTACCGAAAACATGATCTCAGGGCTGGTTTGCTGATCCGGCTTGTAAAAGTTTGACGGATAGTTGCTGTTAAGCGAAAACAGGCCGCCGTCTATAATTGATTTGGCCATGGCCGCAGCGTCTGCATATTTCTTTTCAAAAAGCAGCACCCTTGTCATTAGGCCCTGGGCCGAGCCTTTTACTACATGCCCCGTAGTAAATTTTTGGTTTGGTAAGCCTGAAATTGCGTTGTTAAGATCGCTTTCAATTAGCTTCAATACATCCGCCCTTGACGATTTACTTACCTTTTGCTTAAAATCTGAAGTGATTGGATCTGCTGTCAGCAATGGCACGTTTCCGTACGTTTCGGCTAATAAAAAATAATTGAATGCGCGTACAAAATAAACCTCGCCTTTGTACTGTGTAAGCTTATCGCCTGTAAGTACTTTATCAACATTAGCCAAAAAGGTGTTACAGGCTGCTATGCTTTTATAAGCGTTGATGTAAAGGCTGTTACTGCCATCGCCCACAAAACCGCCGCTTGAGGGATTAAGACCGGCCACCAGCGCCTGTTGAGCACCGGCCTGGTTATTTTGTGTGTACGTGTCGTCGCTAAAGTTTTCGTACCACATTGGGGCATAGGTTGAAATCTGCCCGCTTCTTGCGTAAAGGGTTGCATACACGCCTGTAAGCGCCAGATCGGCATCGGCAGGAGTTTTCCAGAAGGTGAGGTTTGATAACTTATCGGGAGGCGTTACGTCGAGCTTTTTACAGGATGTAAGGCCAAGCAACACAGCTATGAATATAATGATGTAATTTTTCATTGTTGATGGATTAAAATTGAACAGATGCGCCAAATGTGAAAGTCCTGTTTTGCGGATAACCGGCAAAGCCATACCAGGCATCCGGCCTGTTATTAATGTCTTGCCTTTCCGGGTCGGCACCTTGCTTTAGCGGTGTAAACAATGCAAGGTTATCAACCGAGCCAAAAACACGAAGCGATTTTACGCCTTTGATCATGTTATGCGGAAAGGTATAGCCAACCTGCACATTTTTGATCCGCATAAAACTTGCGCTGTACAAGTGATAGGTTGATTGTACACTGGTTATTTTGGGGTAGCCGTAAAAGCCCATGTATATTTTAGGCATGGTGGTCGATGGGTTTTGCGGTGTCCAACGGTTTAACCAATCGGTAGTTGGCATCGCTCCCTGTGCAAAGGGATCTACACCCCATTTGTACAGGTAAAGTTTATTTCCGTACGAGCCGTAAAGCTGCACGCTTGCATCAAAATTGCCCCATGTAGCACCCATTGTATACGAGTACTCAAACTTAGGATACTGACCAGGGATAATGCTGCGGTCATTAGCATCTACTTTACCATCACCGTTGATATCCTTATACCTGATATCGCCGGGTGTAGGTACACCGCCAAGGCTCGACTGATCGGGCGCGCTGTTGATCTCGGCCTGATTTTGGAAAATGCCCTGCATGGTGTACAGGTAAAACGAGTTGATTGGGTAACCGTTTTGCATAATGGTTTGCTGGTCGGGGCCGCCTACCTCAGGCGCTCCAAAAGACACTACCTTGTTGCGATACAGCTGGAAGTTTGCAGTAGCATAATAGCTGAATTTTTCAGAAGGGCGGTCCTGGTAATGCAGGCTAAGCTCCACACCTTTGTTGCTTACAGCACCGTTATTTACGGTAGGTGCGTTTACACCTAAAGCCAATGGCACCTGCGACTGCCTTAAGATATCGTAGGTGTATTTGTTAAACCAATCAAAGGTGAAAGTAAGCTTGCTATTGAAAGCCACGAGATCAAGACCAATATCGGTCATACGGGTTGATTCCCAGGTAAGTGCAGGGTCGATGAGCTGATTAGCCTGGAAACCATTGGATATGGTACCATTGAATGAATAAACGCTTTGTACCAATGTAGGTTGGTAAGGATAGTTACCGATATTCTGGTTTCCAAGCCTGCCCCATGATCCCCTGATTTTCAGGTCGTTCATCCATGCTACATCCTTGAGGAAATTCTCTTTTGAAATTCGCCACCCGGCCGAAAACGATTCATATAAACCCCAGCGGCTGTTGCTGGGCAGGCGGGATGTGCCGTCATAGCGCATGCTTGCCCCCAATAAATATTTATCGTCAAAATTGTAGTTGGCATTACCGTAAAACGAGCTGATGGCCCACTGTGCCGATGTACCATTGTTCTTTAATCCATTTAATGATCCGGCGTCTATTTCTTCCAGCTCATTGGTTGGATAATTGGTACGAAAGGCACCGAGATTACTAAAATGATCAACCTCCTGCTGCGCGCCACCTAATACAGTAAGGTCATGCCTGCCAAATTGTTTGTGAAAGTTTAACTGGCTATAAACAGTTGAATGGGATTCATCTTGTTCCGTGGACGTAAGGCCGGGTGTGCCTACATCTGCATTGCGATAGTAGGATAGATCACTGTACAGGTATTGGGGAATAACAGGGGCAAAGGTTTTGTATTTTTGGAGGTTAAAGCTTAAGCCCGCCCGGTTTTCCCATTTTAAAGCATCGAAAATCTGCACATCAAGTGAGATATTACCCTGACCATAATAATTAGGATTATGTGTTAAGATCGTTGATGATAACACAGGGTTTTTATTGCCGAGCTCCTTATCATAAGCCTTGGTGATCCACAAACCATCCGGGGTTTGAGCCGGGTAAAGCGGTGATTGGGCTAATGTAGAAATGTAAAGGTCGGTAGCGTTATCAAACGGATAGTTTCTGTCGCCGTAACGTATCTGGAAATTGGTACCCAGTGTTACCCGTTTGTTTATCTTCGAATTTAAACCGAGATCAAGTGTGTACTTTTTGTAATCGAACCCCCGCATAGTACCTTGCTGATTGGTTAAGCCTAAGCCAATACTATAGGTTGTTGCTTCACTGCCCCCGCTAAGGTTAAGGTAGTGATTTTGTACGGTGGCCGTTTTGAACATATCCTTAAGCCAGTCGTGATTTGGATATTTTACCCTGTCGGTAGCATTCTTATACAGATCAATTTGATCCTGCGTGTAAATGGGTGCATTGCCCGAATTGGCTTCTGCCTCATTAAGCAATTCCATATACGTTGCTGAATTGGTGATTAACTTTGGCAGCCTCGTTGCAGTGGCAAAACCTACATTATAATTGTAGCTTAATGCAAGGCCCCCACCGGCTTTACCTTTTTTTGTTTTGATCACCAGTACGCCGTTTGCACCCCTTGAACCATAGATAGTAGCTGCCGCGGCATCCTTCAGCACCGTTGCCGATTCAATATCGTTTGGGTTAATAACACTAAGGTCGCCGGGAATACCGTCAACGATAACCAGGGGATTGTTACTGGCACTACTGAATGTTCCTAAGCCACGGATCCGGAGTTGTACATTTTCATTGCCCGGTTCTGCCGAGTTTTGTACCACAGATAGCCCGGGAAGCTGGCCCTGTAAAAGCGATGTTGGATCGGTAGCAACCCTTTTGGTCATGTCTTCGCCTTTAACAGAAACTATGGCGCTGGTTAATGTGTGTTTGCTTTGGGTACTGTAACCGGTTACAACTACCTCGTTAAGTGCTTTTTTATCTTCAACAAGGGTAACGTTGATCTCTGTTTTATTGCCAACTGTTATTTCCTGCTTTGCAAATCCAATAAAGCTGAAGGTTAAGACCGAACGTGCATCCGGCGCGTTAATGGAATAAGAACCATCGCTTCCGCTGATAACCCCTATACCTGTTCCCTTTACCTGGATATTTACACCGGGGATGCCCTGGCCTTTTTCGTCAACTATCTTACCCCTTACCGGGATGGCTATGGCGGGCTCAGGATCGGGCCTGGCCTTTATAGTTATGGTTTTTTTATTGATGAGATAGGTGAGGGGCTGACCGGAAAACAGCATATCGAGCGCTTTGGTGATACTCACATTTTTAAGCGATAATGATACCGGGGCCGCTGTTTTAACCAGGGTGGCACTGTAAATAAAGTCATAACCGCTTTGCTGCTGTAAATTGAAAAGCACATCTTCTAATGGTACTTTTTGTACCTCAAGACTAACTTTTTGCGCATAGGTAGTGGCACTCACCTGCATTATGGCCAGCATAATCAGGGCACACGATAATTTCATAATCCGGATAATTTTGAGCAGCGCATGGTGGTGCCGCCTGAACTTTGATTCAGTAAATATTTTATACATTTGAATGTTAGGTTTTAATTAATAATTGGTTGTCGCTCAATTGATCATTGATTACCTTGCGCCATACCGGGGGCGCGCCAACGCCTCCGGTCTTTTACCAGGTAATCGTAAGTACTTGTTAATTCATTACGATTATCCTCCTTTCTTCAATTTTAAAGTGTACTAATCCTGTCAGTTCAAGTCCTTTCAACAGTTCGTTGATATCTTTATTCATAGAATATATCCCGCCAAAAGTTTTATGGGTAACATTCCCCTCATATTCAACCTCTACATCATACCAGCGGGAGATCTTTCTCATGATTCCGCGGATATCATCATCCTTGAAAATAAAATAGCCTGTTTTCCAGGCAACCACCTGGTTTACATTTACCGGCCTGGTAGTAATTTCCTGGTTGGTCCCGGCAATACCCTGCAAACCCGGTATCAGCAATACCGATGATTTACTGTTCGATAAATTAACAGAGCCTTCAAGCAGTGTTGTTTTTATATCTTTTTCATCCTCATATGCTGCAACGTTGAAATGGGTGCCTAATACTTTCACATTAACACCTCCCGCATGCACAATAAAGGGGAGGTGTTTGTTTTTAGTCACCTCAAAATAAGCTTCACCTGTTAATGTTACGCTTCTGTCGGCACCGGTAAAGGCAACAGGGTATGAGAGGGAAGATGATGAATTAAGCCAAACCATGGTTCCGTCGGGCAGTTTAATTGAATATTGCCCACCCCTTGGTACTGTTACCATATTCCGGGCAGGTTCACCGGCAGGTGGTGCTGCATCATCACTACTGTAGGCTATAAGCCCGTTAGCCAGTTTTTTTACAGATGATTTACCGGATTTAGCTAAGACACCATTTTTTGCATCATCCAGTGTTATACTTGATCCGTTGGCCAATGTGAGGATAGCAGTATTCCGGCCCGGCTTTATCGGCTTAGATGGTGATTTTTTTACCGGGTTGGCCGCAATGGTATTTTCCGGTTGTTTTTTCTGGAAAAGAAAGATAGCCGAAAATATCAAGGCAACTGCCGCTGCTGCTGTCCATCCCCACATCATGCGGAAGCTTTTCTTCTGATGTTTATTGGCTAATGTTTCTCGGATGCGGGTATATATTGCTAACCGTTTTTGCTTGCTTGCCTCGTTAAGTGGCAAGCCGTCGGTTTCTGAAAATTTAAAATCATCCTGGAACTCCATCAGGCGCGCTTCCTCTTCGGGGGTACATTGCCCTGAATTAAACTTTTCGTATAATTTGATATATTCTTCGGGTGTCATTATTGGTTGGGCCGTTATGAGATTGGGGCCATTGTATATATAGTGTGCTGCGCGATGCCTCAACACACATACATTTGGAAAAAATTATCAATTTAAATTTATGTGTTGATGACAGTTGCAAATCACAAATAATTTTTACTTTTATCGCACCAATCATGACCAATAAACTTACTGACAATGAATTATGGGAGGCTGTTGTCTCAGATAGTTCCAGGGCTTTTGTAGTCCTGTATAATCGGTATTGGCATAAGCTTTATCAATCGGCAAAAAAATATTTAAAAGATGATACAGCGGCTGAAGAGATTGTTCATGATGTTTTTGTGGCTTTGTGGCAAAAAAGACATACCTCAAATATCATAGATTTTCAAAAATATATCCTGGTAACCGCCCGGTATCATGTATACAAACAGTTGCGGGCTATGGCTGCCGAAAAAATTGAATTTTATGAACAAATACCCGAGCAGCCTGCACTTGCCATAGTCAGCGACGCAGATGTTAAACTTGGGTATGAGGACCTGCAGACCGAGCTAACCAATGTACTTAAGCAGCTACCGCGCCGGTGCCGGGAAATTTTCTGGCTTAGCCGGGTGGAAAACCTGAGCAACGACGAAATAGCAGAAAGGCTCAATATCTCCAAACGTACTGTTGAAAACCAGATCACTATAGCGTTAAAATTTTTAAGATCATGGTATCCTCATTTCAGCGGTGCAGCCATATCCCTGCTTTTTGTTTTTATCCTGTGATTATACTGCAAGGGCAATTTATTTTATAATTGCTGTGTGTAAATGTTATGCTATCTACACTATATATTAGTAACCTGATATATACCATGAGATACTTTACTGCAAAATACCTGTTACTTTTGGGCTTATTAATGATGTGCAATTTATTAATGGCTCAAAATAAGCCTGTTGGGTATTTAGCTTCATCAGCCCGGCATGTTTCCCCCGGCAATAGGACCTATTACATCGATGCGGTTAAGGGTAGTGATAATAATGCCGGACTGAGCAGTACAAAGCCCTGGAAAACATTTGCTGGTATTAACCGGCTCATCTTATCATCGGGGGATAAGGTAATGATATTATCGCCGGGGGCGTTTCACGAAACCATGTCTATTGTAGCCCATGGAACAAAAGAGAGACCTGTTACAATCAAATTTGCGCCTGGGCAATATGATTTTTTTCCTGACGGGGCTTTTAAAACGCAGCTGCAGATTTCCAATACGAATGATGTTCCATATGGTTTAAAGGCAATCGCCCTGATGATTGACAGCAGCAAGTTTGTAAATATAAGCGGCAGCAGCGTCCTGGTCAATTTAAGGGGAAAAATGATCGAAACCTATATTAATCATAGCAGCAACATCAAATTAAGCGGTTTAAGTTTCGACTATCACCGGCCGACGGTTTCGGAGTTTAAGATCACCGAGCTAACCGAAAACCATGCAGATGCCGTAGTTAACTATGACTCAGAGTTTAGTGTTAAGGATAGTATATTGAACTGGATTGGCGAAGGATGGCATTATCAGCCCGATTCATACTGGCAGCAATATGACCCGACATCACGTATGCTTGAGCGACTGGATATTCCGCAGCAAAACCTGAAATATGTTGCCTTGAATCAACACCAGCTCCGCATATTTTTTAAGCAAAACCCAGGCTTTCAAAAAGGTATGATTTATCAAAACCGGGATGTTACCCGCGATTGTGCCGGATTCTTTATACAGAAAAGCAACAACATCGGTTTAGATCATATCCGTATTTACTTTATGCATGGAATGGGAGTGGTAAGCCAGTTTAGTAAGAACCTTCGCTTTACCAATGTTAGCGTTAATGCCCGGACGGGGCGCACCTGTGCCGCATGGGCAGATATACTGCACTTTTCGGGCTGCAGTGGTAAAATTGAAGTGGCCGGGTCTTATTTATCGGCCGCAAATGATGATGCCATTAATGTGCATGGCACTTTTTTAAAGATAACAGAAAAGCTTTCCCCAACACAGGTTAAGGTTAGGTTTATGCATGACCAAACCTACGGGTTTGACGCTTTTTCGGTTAATGATAGTATTGGCCTTGTTCACCCGGCAAGTTTGCTTACTTACCAAAACAATAAGCTGTTGAAGGTTCAGAAATTGAATAATAGAGAATTCCTGCTAAACCTGAGTAAACCATTGCCCGAAGATATGCAAACCGGTGACGTTGTAGAAAACACTACAGCCACTCCTGAAGTGTGGATCCATCACAATACTATTGAAAAGATCCCGACGAGGGGAATCCTGGTTACTACACGAAGAAAAGTACTTATCGAAAACAATATCATTAAACGCACGCACAACAGTGCCATCATGATCAACGATGATGCATCGAGCTGGTATGAGTCAGGTGCTGTAAAAGATGTAACTATCAAAAACAATATGTTTTACGAGTGCGGTGGGCCTGTTATAGGCCTGTTGCCTGAAAATAAAGTAACCTCAACAATCCCGGTGCATAGCGGCATCAAAATAATTGGTAATAAGGTTACTTTAAAAGATCCAATGTTTTTTAATGCTTCAAGCACATCGGGGATATGGGTTACCGGTAATAAAATAATCACATCCGGTTATATTAAAGATATCAATAAGTTCATCAGCTTAAAGGACTGCAGTGATATCAAGATTTATAACAACCAGGTGATAAAATCAAAGGATGCAGCGACAGGAAAGTAAAATGCCTGTAATATTGGATTTTATTTCAAAGCAAGCGCCGAATAGATGATGCCGCCAAACCTTGAAGGCATTTCTGCCAGTTTATGGATTTGATAACCCAACCGGGAAAACTCGCTATCTAATCCCTGAAATGAAATAGGATAGGGAACCCAGGGACTGGCTTTTGTAGTGTCATATTCTACAATTAAAAATTGAGGACTGCTTTTAAAAGCGTTTTCAAATTGGTTGATCAGCTTTGATTTGTTAGCTACAAAATGCAATGAGTTGGCCATAAGCACTCCATCTAATGCGCTTAATACTATTGGCTCATTCACAAAGTCAGCTTTTTTGAAATCTATTTTGATGCCATTGCTGAGGGCCGGGAAATGTTGTTGGGTTTTATCAATGGCTGTGATATAACTTTCAGGTGGCAGGAGGTTTGCAAGAGCAAATGTGAATGTGCCGTTTCCGCAGCCAAGATCAGCCCAGTATTGCGCGGATTCACTCGTTATTCCTTTCTCTATCAGAGCTATAGCTTCGGATTGTTGCATAGTTGAAAATGACAGCTAAAATTCGTCGGCTGTTGTGCGGCTGTCTATATAGGGCGAACTATAAAAACTTATAATTAAAAGCTGGTAATCAACAAGGAAAGTCCATTCTGATGTTTGATCTCTTTTATTGGTAACAACATCTTCGCAGCCAAATGAAAAATCGATATCCAATACTATACGAAAACTTCCCTGCCCGGTGTTCTGTTCAAACTTGACCCTATCAAAATTTAAACGGATCACTTCCGGCGAGCCTTCTGGTCTGAATTCGCGCTCAAGGGCATATTTTAATTGCTCGTAGTTTACTGAAAGAGGCTCAAATAAAACATTCAAAAACTTCAACAAGCTTGCAGGTTCATCCTTTAGCTCATCAAGCTGTCCTTTCTGAAGTTTAATTTGTAAGCTGTTCATCATCGATACAAAATTAAAAACAAAAACGGGAATAAATGCAATGTGAAATATAGCCGGTTTTTAAAACATAGTTATTCAATTATTGGGGTGTTTGGCAAATCAAAAACTATAAATCAAATATCAAATAAGTGCTGTTAATTCAATGGAAATTAAAATAGTTTTGAATTACCCATTGGCTTTTTTACCTTGATAATAATGTATAAACCTTTCATAGCCTCGCTTATCGTTTTTTTATGTATTCAGTTTGCAGCCCTGGGGCAGGTAAGCAAATTGAAAGCGGGTTTCATTAACCCGCCCGATAGTGCAAAGCCGGGTGTATACTGGTATTTTATGGATGGCAATATGTCGGCGAAGTCAATCACTGCCGATCTCGAATCCATGAAAAAAGCAGGCATTGGCAACCTCATATTTTTAGAAGTGAACGTAGGTATCCCGCGCGGGCCTGTTGATTTTTTAAGTGAGGAATGGCAAAACATGTTTGCCCATGCTGTAAAGGAAGCGAAGCGTTTAGGCATTGAAATAACCCTTGGTATAGGTCCTGGATGGACAGGCAGCGGCGGCCCATGGGTGCCGGTATCACAATCTATGCAGCATTTAGTGAGCAGCACTATCAATATAACAGGAGGAACAAGACAGCAGATCACTTTGCCCATACCTCAACCAAAGGCCCCTTATTTTGGAGAAGGCGCATTTACCCCGGAATTAAAAAAGCAATGGAATGATTTTTACGAAGATGTGGCTGTAATTGCATATCCAACACCGGCGTCAGCTTCGGCCAAAATTGCCGATATTGATGAAAAAGCCTTGTATTACCGGGCCCCTTACTCATCGGTAAAAGGCGTTAAACAGTATCTCCCTTATACGGCAACATACCAGGAACCTGCTAAAGATGCGGTAATAGATAAAAGTAAGATCATTGATCTCACTGGCAAACTGAATGTTGATGGTGAGCTTGATTGGATTGCCCCCAAAGGAAACTGGACAATCATACGCCTGGGCAAACGGAACAATGGCGCTATCACTCGCCCGGCCCCGGTACCCGGCCTGGGTTTTGAAGCAGACAAGTTTGATACTGTAGCGCTGAATGCGCATTTAGAAAACTATGTTGGCAAGCTGCTGCGTAAAACCGGTAAACCCGATGCGGCTGCTCAGGGCGGTTTAAAAAGATTGCACATAGACAGCTGGGAGATGGGCGCTCAAAACTGGACTGGAAATTTCCGGGCCGAATTTTTAAAACGAAGAGGTTATGACCCCTTGCCTTACTTCCCCGTTTACGTAGGCAACGTGGTTGAAAGCAATGAAATTAGCGAACGTTTTTTGTGGGACCTGCGGCAAACCGCACAGGAATTGGTTCTGGAGAATCATGCCGGTTACGTAAAACAGTATGCACATAAGCTTGGGCTAAAATTGTCAATTGAGCCTTATGATATGAACCCTACGGCCGATCTTGAACTGGGTAATATTGCTGATGTGCCTATGTGCGAGTTTTGGAGCAAAGGATATGGTTTTAACTCGTCATTCAGTTGCATGGAAGCTACCTCTATCGGGCATGTAAACGGAAAATTATTGATCCCTGCAGAAGCCTTCACCGCCCAGGATGATATGTGGAAGCAGCATCCCGGGTCGATGAAAAACCAGGGCGACTGGGCATTTGCCACCGGTATTAATCGTTTTGTTTATCATACTTTTCAAAACCAGTTCCTGGCCGATTCATTGCGCCCCGGTGCAACTATGGGGCCATATGGGGTACACTGGGACAGGAACCAAACCTGGTGGCCTATGGTTAACGGCTATCATGATTATGTATCGCGCTGCCAGTACGTACTGCAGGAGGGCAGGGCTGTGGCCGATGTATTGTATCTTATTCCCGAAGGTTCTCCGCATGTATTCAGGCCGCCATCATCGGCAATGGATGGAAATATGGTGATCCCCGACAGGAAAGGCTATAATTTTGACGGATGTTCGCCGGGACAGTTGTATAAAGCAAGTGTTAGGAACGGGCAGATCGTGTTCTCCGGTGGAGCGAGTTACAGGCTACTGGTATTGCCAGCCGTTAAAACTATGACGCCTGGGTTATTGCAAAAAATCACATCATTAGTAAATGAAGGTGCTACTGTTGTGGGTTCGCCTCCTTTAAAATCACCGGGGCTGTCCAATTATCCAATGTGCGATGTGCAGTTGGCTACTATGGCGAAAAAACTTTGGGGTACTTTGCAGGAACCGGATCAGCAAACAGAACACCAGTTCGGCAAAGGAAAATTGATATGGGGAGGTGAGTTGAGCAAGAACATCAACGATCTTTATCCTGAATATGAACTCACTGCCGGGATCCTGCAAAAAATGAACGTTGCGCATGATTTTACTGCTAACGGACAATTGAGATATACTCACCGGGTTGTTGGTAATGATGATGTTTATTTTGTATCCAACAGAACGGATCAGCAGGTTGCAACTACCGCAACATTCCGGAGTGTTAGCGGTACCATACAGCTTTGGGACCCCATGACAGCGAAGGTGCGAGTGCTGCCTGAGTATTCCAGAAGAGCATCCGTTACTTCGGTGCCCTTAAAGTTTGAGCCTTATCAAAGTTATTTCGTAGTATTTACTAAAGAGATCTCCGTTGCTATCAACCGGAAAAATTTTGCTGATCATAAGATCGTAAAAGCATTGCAAGGCCCATGGCAGGTGAGTTTTGATCCTAAATGGGGAGGGCCCAAACAGATCCAATTTGATAAGTTAAAAGACTGGACCCAACGCCCGGAAGATGGTATCAGGTACTATTCAGGCACCGCGGTGTATCGTAAAACATTCGATCTGCCTGTCGGCATATTACTGCAAAAAAACAAAAAGATCAGCATTGATTTAGGCGAAGTAAATAGTATGGCCAGAGTAAAAGTAAATGGTAAAAATGTGGGCATACTATGGACTGCCCCCTGGCGAATTGATATCAGCAACGCAGATTTAAAAAAGCATAACCAATTGGAAATAGAGGTTGTAAACCTGTGGCCCAACAGGTTGATTGGTGATGAAAGACTACCCGACGATGGGATTCAAAATGATGAGAAGTGGCCCGAATGGCTGCTGAAAGGTATGCCACGAAAAAGTAAGAGGTTCACTTTTTCTACTCATAAATTTTATACAAAAGATTCATCCTTATTAAAATCGGGATTGATTGGCCCGGTTAAGCTTCAGCAGAGTGATTTCTAAAAATTATCCCCAACGTAACTTAGGTTGGGGATAATTTATTTACTTAGTTTACTCACAAACCACCACCTGTATAGCTTCTGGCTCGGATATTTCTTCAATCTCTGTTGATGTTGCTTCCTGTTTAGCCTTTTCAGTAATAAAGCTCATGCCAAAGGCAATCAAAAGGAGCGGTACTGTCATCCAGATTACCTGGTGGATACCGTAGTGGGCAATCACAAAGCCGCCTAATAAAGTACCCAGCGTAATACCGGCATTGAAAAAGGAGGGAAGCAGACTGTTTACAAAATCAAGCGCAGGCTCCTGGATGCCATGTGTAAGCTGTATGTTGGCAGCCAAAAATCCCCCGGTATGTATAAATCCCCAAACCGAAAGGATGGTAACCATAGGAACAAAGTACCCGCCAAACTGATATGCCAATATATGGGTTGCAATTAACGAAAGTAAAAACAGGCGTACGGTAAGTGTTACGTTTTTACTAAGCGCAATGCCCATAAGCCAGTTACCGGCTATACCTGTACCGCCGAATACCAGCAGCATAATACTGATTTGCGCCCCGCTCATCCGCGATACTTTATCCAGGTATTCGGCAAGATAACCATAGGTAGCAAACATACCAGCCAGGATAATGGTTGAAGCCAATAGCTTAACCCATAAGTGTACACTGCGCAAGATTTTTACCTGACTTTTAGGGCTTGCCTGTTCCTCATTAACCGGCATTGAGGGTGCAAACAATGCCAGAGCGCCAAAGGCCAGTAAGTTAACGATAGCTGATACTACGAAAGATGCCCTCCAACTGAACAGATCGGCCATATAGGTGGTTAATGGTACGCCAAGCACAGTAGCTACGCTAAGTCCGGCCATAACTATGGAGATAGCTTTTGGTGCATCTTTTGGCCCGGCCTGCTTTGCCGCAGCAGTCATGGATACAGCCCAGAATACCGGGTGTAAAAAGGCCGGTAAGATACGGGCAATCATGAGTACGGTAAAGTTTGGTGCTATCGCTGATAATAGGTTAGAAATAACAAATATTCCCAATACCAGGCACATGACAAATTTGCGGTTAAGCCGGGCCGTAAGCATATTGGTAAATGGTCCGGCAAGCGCCACAGTTAAGGCAAAAGCACTAAGCAGCCAGCCCGCTGTATCAATGGAAATATGAAATTCCTTCACAAGGTCGGGCAGGATGCCGATAACCCCGAACTCGGTAGTAATGATGCCGAAAGCACCGAGGGCCATGATGTAGATTGATTTGTTCATATGTAGATGTATTTAAATATTTAAATGTTTCGATGTTTTTAATTTGAAAACGTAAATAGAATTGAGTATTAATGCTTAGCTTTTTAATTCGTTCAGGCAGGCAATGTACTCGTCAAGCACTTCCTGGTTCAATACATACTTGAGGTTGCGGCCTTCCTTTTGGGGGAGCAGCAAATCGGCATCAACTAATTGTTTAAGGTGGTGCGATACAGAAGGCTGGGTAAGGTCGAGCAGATCATTTACCTCGGCACAATAAAGGCAATCCTTCTTTTTTTTAAACTGCTGTAAAATAGCTATCCGGTTTGCATCGCTTAAGGCCCTGGATATTTTCTCTATTTTTTTATTGTCCATTATCGTTCGCTGTCATGATGTTTAATCATCATTTTGATGCAAAGATAGAATAATATAAATATATAGAAATGTTTCAATGTGTTTGTAGGGGAGAAATGACAATACAAGGATATAATGTCATTGACTGGTTCTTGAAAATTTAATCTTTTGAACTGAAGTTTAAGATTGGTTGGGCCTCTCCAGCGTTGGTAACCTTGTCACAAATACCCCCGCTTATTGGCACGTTTGCCTGTTTAATACCGATGGTTTTGCTTTAATTTTATGGTATGAAAGTAGTAAGAGTACAATACACCACACGTCCGGAATTTGCAGCCACCAATCAACGGAACATCGCTGCCATTGTTGAAGAATTGAAAAGCTTAAATCATCCCGGCATCAAGTATACCGCATGGCTATTGCCCGATGGAAAAACATTTATGCACTTTGACCAGCTCGAAAATGAGGAGGCGCATCTGGTATTACAGGGACTGGCTTCGTTCCACAAATTTGCAGATGAACTTGAAGCCAGCGATCTGGAAGTTGAACCTAAACTTGAGCTGCTCACACTCGTTGCCTCAACAGAGCACTATTTTTGACGATCTGAAACTATTGCTTCCCGATTGGCAATGCCGTTTCGGTTTTTGCAGCTTTCATCACGAGCTTGGTTTCCACCTTGCCAATGGCGATGATAGCGAAAAGCCTGTTCATCAGAAAATCGTGGTACTCTTTACGGTCTTTAACTGTAACCTTTAAAATAAAGTCAAAATCGCCGGTAAGGTGATAACATTCCAGCACTTCCGGAAGTTTAATGATCTCGCTTTCAAAATGGCTTAGGCTATGCTGGCTATGGTCTTTTAATTGCACATGTGTAAAGGTCATGAAATCAAGCTCCAGTTTTTCATGATCAAGTACAGCCACATATTTTTTAATATAGCCGCGTTCCTGCAACGAGCGGATGCGGTTATTAATTGGCGTAGTGGTTTTATTAAGCTTAAGGCCTATCTCCTGACCGGTAAGGCGTGCGTTTTCCTGCAGTAGCTGGAGTATGCGGATATCTGTTTCGTCGAGTTGATTAAGCATAAGAGGTATAAAAACTAAAATATAAGCTCCATATATTTACCAAAAGTTTTAAAACCTGTTTTTAAATGTATTTTTAGTCTTAAAAACCAAATTTTAAGTTCTCTATGGATTATGAGGTTGTGAATATACAATTTTACATCATAATTCTATGGAACACGACAAAAATCAACCATTACCGGTAATCCTTGTTACCGGCGCCCGCGGGCAGATCGGTACGGAACTGGTTGCCGCTTTAAGGAACGTTTACGGCAGGAAACAAGTAGTTGCTACCGACTTGCATGATGCTACAACAATACCGGATCAGCAACGGCCATATCACCAATTAAATGTACTGGATAAGGATGAGCTGGAAAACCTGATTATTACCTATGGGGTAACACAAATTTATCACCTGGCGGCTACTTTATCTGCCAAAGGCGAAGAAGCTCCGCTAAAAGCATGGCATCTGAACATGCAAAGCCTGCTGAATATATTGGAAGTAGCCAAAGACCATAAATTGAACAAGGTGTTTTGGCCAAGCAGTATTGCCGTGTTCGGGCCGTCAACAGCCCGCAAGGTTAGTCCGCAGGATGCTTTGCTTGATCCGCAAACGGTTTATGGCATCAGCAAAGAGGCAGGTGAACAATGGTGTGCTTATTACAGGGAGCATTACGGACTTGATGTACGCAGCCTGCGTTACCCAGGGTTGATCAGCTACAGCGCCCCGGCCGGTGGGGGTACTACCGACTATGCGGTAGCCATATTTCACGAAGCTTTGCAAAATGGATCGTACCAATGCTATTTAAACCCTGACACTGCTTTACCAATGATGTATATGAATGATGCTGTAAGGGCAACGCTTGAGCTGATGAATGCCCCGGCAGAAGCACTTAAAGAACGTGGCGCTTACAATATAGGTGCTTTAAGTTTTACACCTGCCCAACTGGTAACAGAATTACAAAAGCATCTGCCCGGATTTACTATCAGTTATAACACAGACAAACGCCAGGCTATTGCAAACTCATGGCCGGCAGGTGTTGATGATACCGAAGCAAGGCAGGACTGGAACTGGGCTCCTGAATACAACCTCGCCGCTATGACTGCCGATATGCTTCAACACCTGGCGCCGGTTTATAAAAGTGATAGTAATGCTGCAACTGTGAGTTAAACAAGGGCAGTAATGAGAGACCTGAATATTACCCAAATTATCACAGCCCGTGATGCAGCTTCACTGGAGAAATATTTTAGTGATATTGCCCGCGAGCCGACTATAAATACCGAGGAGGAAGTTCTGTTAGCCGGAAAGATCAGGCAAGGGGACCTGGCGGCTTTGCATAAGCTTGTAAAGGCCAATTTGCGTTTTGTAGTTTCGGTAGCGAAAAAGTATCAGCATCAGGGTATGCCCATGGGCGATCTGATAAACGAGGGTAATTTAGGTTTGCTTGAAGCCGCCAAACGGTTCGATGAAACCCGCGGCTTCAAGTTTATATCTTATGCGGTTTGGTGGATCAGGCAGCGGATCATGGAAGCACTTCTTGATAAAACACGGATGATCCGCCTGCCCGCCAACCAGGTAGATATGATTGTGCACGTTAACCGGGCAACAGGAGTTTTAGAGCAACAGCTTGAACGATTGCCTGCCCAGGATGAGATAGCTGCATTTCTGGAAACAGCCGAATGGAAAGTAAAAGAAGCGTTATATGTAGCTCCATTTACGCATTCGTACGATAAGTCTGATACGCCGGGGAATGACGGATATAGCCTGCTTGATCGTTTACATATTGATGAACCCGGAGCAGAGGGGCTTTTAGAAGCATCTCAACTTAAAAAACAACTTGATGATTTGCTCTGTGAGTTAAATAGCACCGAGCGTTCCGTTATATTTTATCATTATGGCCTTGATGGCCACAGTGAACTCTCGGCCCCCGAAATCGGGAACCGGCTTGGCGTAAGTGCAGAACTGGTAAGGCAGTTACGTAACCGGGCCATCACCAAACTTAAGGAAAGAGCGAACCTGCAAAAACTTGAAGTATAGCTATTCTGCCAATAATTTTACTTGGCATCATGCTTACTTATGTTGCTTCATGCCTTCATTGTTTTACAAATTTTATTTGAGGTAATATATCTATTTGGCATTTTTCAAGCTTAGCAAACGTTTGCGTTGAATTAAGATAGCAGGAAATTAGGCATTACTATTTTAGCTTTATAACTTAGGAGCTCAATAAACATCATGATTGCTATGCTTACTGAGCTTATCATGAGTCAACGCTACAAACGCAAATGAAAAAAGTATTTCTTCCCCTGTTATTGCTAACCCTAATTATTTCGCAGGCTTTTGGCCAGGCGAAGCATAGTTTTAAGATTGCCGATGGTAATTTTATATACGACGGAAAACCTATCCAGATCCACTCGGGCGAAATGCATTTTGCACGAATTCCTAAAGCATATTGGAAACAGCGCCTGCAAATGCTCCGGGCAATGGGCATGAACGCCGTTGCAACTTATGTATTCTGGAACCATCATGAAACCAGTCCGGGTGTATGGGATTTCAAAACCGAAAACCGTGATATTCGTGAGTTTGTAAAAACTGCACAGCAGGAAGGCTTGATGGTAATATTAAGGCCGGGCCCTTATGCTTGTGCCGAATGGGAATTTGGCGGCTATCCGTGGTGGCTTCAAAATGATAAGCAGCTAATTATCCGCAGTAAAAACGACCGCTTCCTGGATTCATGCAAAACTTATATTAACCAGTTGATGGGGCAGGTTAAGGATTTGCAAATAACCCATGGCGGGCCAATTATTATGGTACAGGCCGAAAATGAATTTGGATCATACGTAGCTCAGCGCAAGGATGTGCCGCTTGCCGATCATAAAATTTATAGCGCTGCTATAAAAGAACTGCTTTTAAAAGCAGGGGTTGATGTACCGCTGTTCACTTCAGATGGCGACTGGCTGTTTGAAGGTGGGGTAATAAAAGGTGCTCTGCCAACTGCCAATGGTGAGGGTGATACTAAAAATCTGAAGAAACTCATCAACCAATACAATGAAGGCAAGGGCCCGTATATGGTAGCAGAATACTATCCTGGCTGGCTTGATCACTGGGGCGAAAAATTTGAAAAAGTATCAGAAACTTCAGTAATTAAAGATTTGGAGAAGTATTTAAAAGATACCGTATCATTTAATATTTACATGGCGCACGGTGGTACCAATTTTGGTTTTACAAGCGGCGCCAATTATGATAAGGAGCATCAAATTCAGCCTGATATTACCAGCTATGACTATGACGCCCCAATCAGCGAAGCAGGATGGGTAACTCCTAAATTTACGGCTATCCGTAACCTGATGAAAAAATATGCAGCTTATTCAATTCCGGAAGTACCTGCACAAATCCCTGTGATCCAGATCCCGGCTATTAAGCTTACCAAAACAGCCGACCTGCTGGAGCTTGCTAAAAATCAGCCCGCCGTTGAAAGCGATACTCCGCAAACATTTGAAACATTGAACCAGGGCCATGGCTATGTATTATACAGCCGCAAATTTACACAGCCCATCAGCGGTACTTTAAACCTGCAAGGTTTGCGTGATTATGCAACTATCTACGTTAACGGCGAAAAAGTTGGCGAGCTTAACAGGCAAAGTAACAAATTCAGCTGTCCTATAAACATTCCGTTTAATGCCCGCCTGGATATTTTAGTTGAAAATCTTGGACGCATCAATTACGGCGGCGAGATCATCCACAACCTTAAAGGCATTATTAGTCCGGTTAAGATTGAGGATCATGAAATTACCGGCAACTGGCAAATGTACAAACTGCCTATGGATAAGGTGCCTGCGCTTGAGGAAGGCACAGCAAATACAATTGGCCGCCCAACACTTTACCAGGGAACGTTTGAGATCAGTAAACCGGGGGATACCTTTTTAGATCTGAAGAATTGGGGTAAAGGCATCGTATTCGTAAACGGGATCAACATTGGCCGTTACTGGAAAATCGGCCCGCAACAAACACTTTATTTGCCGGGTTGCTGGCTTAAAAAAGGTACAAATAGTATTATAGTGCTTGATCAGCTGAATGATACACAACAAACCGGGATCACTACGGTAACTGTACCGGTTTTAGATGGTCCCGTAAGTAAATAATATCTGTTTTTAATTTAAATAACCAAAGGCGGCGGGAAATTATTCTGCCGCCTTTTTCATTGCTGTTGCTTAACATGGTTGTAACATTAACTATTAGTACTTAAATCCAATACCAATTTAACCCATTGTTTATATCAACCAATAAGCCACAATAAATAGTTTACAATATTCGTATGGGTTGTTATATTCACACTTTATTATGAATATCCCGGAGCTGAAGGAAACAAATTTATGAGCTTTTGATTTTTGTAATATAGCCGTAAATCAATGAAGGTCAGTAAGGTTATATATGTAGTATTTATTTTATTCACAGCAGCCACAGCAAGGTTATCTGCACAAACCAACTATGTAGCGGCGGTACATGGTGTGTTAGACCTTCGCAATAAGCCTGTTAATGATAAAATTGAGCTAACCGGAAATTGGCTGTTTTATTGGAATCAATTGGTAAACCCCAATGACACAGCTGTTATTAAAGACAGGCTATTGGTTGAGTTTCCGTTTAAATGGAATGGATATACCTGGCGGGGTAATAAACTGCCTGCATTTGGTTACGGTACTTACCGGCTAAAAATTTTACTTCCCCCAAAACACGCCGATTTGAAGCTGGGCATGCCCGATGTTTACAGTGCCTACAGGCTGTATATTAACAGTAAATTAGCATCATCAAACGGAAAAGTAACCACTTCCGAAAAAGGTTTTGAAGCGCACTGGGAGTATCATGCCATTAATCTGCCCAATACTGATACCATCAATATCACGTTACAAGTCTCCAATTTTATACACAGTAAAGGCGGCATTGGTAAACCGATATTCATAGGCCCTGCAGAAAAAATAGACCTTGCCCGGCATCGTGCCGAAGGAATTGACCTGATGCTAACCGGTTGTTTATTGATGGGGGGCTTGTTTTTCCTCGGCTTATACCTGCTGGGCAGCCGCGATAAAGCTATTTTACTGTTTGCCCTGTTTTCGATGGTTTACAGTTACCGGATTATCGGGACAGATAACTATGTGCTGCATACCTTATTGCCTGATATTAACTGGTATATAACTGCACGGCTGGAGTATATGAGCTTATTTTTAGGAATAGGTTTATTTGGCCTTTACACACGCTATTTATATCCCATAGATGTAAGCAACAGGATTGTAGATGCCATTACCGGTATTTGCTTTTTATTTACATTGATGTCATTATGTGTTCCGGCCTGGCTTTTTACACAGTTGGTAAACCCCTTTTTAGTAGTAATGCTTTTTTGCCTGGTTTACATCCCTTATGTATATTCTAAAGCCTGGCGCAACAACAGACCGGGATCTGTTTATGCATTAATGAGCGCCTTTGCACTCATGTCGGTATTTGGTATTTCACTTTTTCATTACTGGGCGCTTATACCTCCGTTGCAGTTGGTTAGCTTTTTAGGATATCTTACTTTTTTCTTTATGCAATCGCTTGTGTTGGCCCATAGAGTGTCATTTGTATTGAAAAAGGCAAAGGTTGAGGCCGAGCAGGGCTTAAAGGCAAAAAGTGAATTTTTGAGCACAATGAGCCATGAGATCCGTACGCCACTTAATTCGGTAATAGGAATGAGCCACCTGCTGCTCAAGAACGAGCCGCGTAAGGATCAGGTTGAGCATCTCGACGTAATGCTTTTCTCGGCTAATAACCTGCTGGCCATAGTGAACGACGTGCTTGACTATAACAAGATAGAGGCCGGGAAAATAACGTTTGAACACATTGAAATGGACCTGGCCGCAATAGCACGGAACGTTGTAGGCGGCTTACAAACAACAGCCCATGATAAGGGCATAACCATGAGGCTTGATTTTGATGGGAAACTGAAGCATAAACTGCTTGGCGATCCCACCCGCTTGTCGCAGGTGATCACTAATCTTGTTCATAATGCTATAAAATTTACACCAAGCGGCGAGGTAGTATTGGGAGTGGAGGTAAAAGAACAAACCGAAGCTACCGTTACTTTAATGATCTTTGTTAAAGATACAGGTATCGGAATTCCCCGGGGTAAACAGAAACTCATATTTGAGCGCTTTACCCAGGCTGATTCGTCGATATCACGCAGTTTTGGGGGGACGGGTTTAGGCCTTGCTATCAGTAAAAAAATACTGGAGCTGCAAAAGTCATCCTTACAGCTTATCAGTGAAGAAGGGGTTGGGTCGATATTTTATTTCATTCAAACCTTTGAAAAAGCGGCTAAGCAACCAGATGTTGTCAATGCTAAACCCCATGAAACGGATAAACTCCTTAGCGGGATCTCTATTTTGCTGGTTGACGATAATCCGATGAATGTAATGGTTGCCCAAACCTATTTAAAACGCTGGGGAGCAGTTACAGATGTAGCTACTAATGGGTTGGAGGCCCTGGATATGCTTGATACATCAAAACACCGCCTGGTATTGATGGACCTGCAAATGCCGGTGATGGACGGGTATGAATCAACTAAAAAAATGCGGGCCAGTGGTGTTAGTATCCCTATTATCGCACTTACTGCTAATTTGCCCAAGGATGTTGAAGAAGAAGCTTTCAAGACCGGTTTTGATGATATCGTAATGAAGCCCTTTTTGCCTGATGAACTGCATAGTAAGGTTCTGCATTATGTTTTTAAACAGGAGCACGCGTAAAAATCATCCTTTAACAAAAATCTCTTTCCCTATTTAAATAAAAATTTCATTTGCTCATAGGGGTAAAATAATCCTGGCGTGTTTCAGGGGAAATTTTACTTAAATGAACAAGTTATCCTCCTTATTACTTTTATTTATTTTACTGATCAAGAGTTATAAAGTCACGGCCCAGGTTAAACCCGGTGGGACAACTTTTACCCAAACCATAAAAGGTACAGTTGTCGAAAAGAGCTCAAAGCTCACCATGCCGGGTGTAACCGTGAAAGTTGTTTCCATACAGCCCGAAAGAGCAGGCATTACCGATTCAAATGGCGTTTTTCATATCACTCAGGTACCTATCGGCAGGCAGGTAGTCGAAATTAGCTATGCCGGTTACAACAAGGTGGTATTATCGGATGTGCTGGTAACAACCGGTAAAGAAATTGAATTGAGTGTTGAGATGGAAACCGCTAACACCCAGCTTAACGAGGTGGTTGTAAGCGCCACATCCAACAAACGCCCCATTAATTCAATGGCAATGGCCAGCGGCAGGTCATTCTCGCCAGAAGAAACTAACCGTTATGCCGGTGCGCTTTTTGATCCGGCACGCATGGCACAGGGCTTTGCAGGCGTGGTAGCAGCCGGCGATAATAACGAGATCATTGTGCGGGGCAATTCGCCTAAAAGTTTACAATGGCGTTTGGAGGGGATCGAGATCATCAGCCCTAACCATTTTAATAATGAAGGTTCGGCAGGCGGCGGGGTAAGCATGCTCAACTCAACCGTAATTGGGACATCTGATTTTTATACAGGTGCGCTTGCCGCCGAATATAACAATGCCACTGCTGGTGTTTTTGACCTCCGTTTCAGAAAAGGCAATACAGATAAACGCGAATACACCTTTACTGCCGGTGTGCTTGGACTTGGTGCAACAATGGAGGGTCCATTCTCCAAGGGTGGAAATGCCTCTTATTTAGTCAGCTATCGCTATTCTACACTTGGTTTGCTTAAAGCCGTAGGTGTTAATGTATCTGATTCAGGTATCCCGCAATACCAGGATCTATCTTTTAATCTTGTTTTCCCGACAAGAAGGATGGGTACATTCTCTGTGTTTGGCGTAGGAGGTGCGGGTAACGTAAACACTGATGCTAAACGCGATACCACCAAATGGGACGAAAGGATGGATTCGTACAATCTTCGTTATAATTATAAAGCCGGAAGTGTTGGTCTGAAGAATATCTTTATCGCCAATAACAAGCTTAACTTCAGTAATATCATATCTTTCTCAGGCAGTCGTAATGCATCGAAGGTCGATAGTCTTACATCTAAATTTGAGCCGAGTTTACTGCAGAAAAATCATTATGATAATACGGCTATCCGCTATGCCGGTATTGTAAATTATCGCTCGGGCGAAAACAACAACATTCGGGCTGGTTTAAACGCCGGTTTCCTTACTTATAATTTATATGACCTGGAATACCAGCGTGATACACACGATCTTAAAGAGCTGTTAAATCAGAAAGGCAGTGCAGCAACTTTTGATGGCTTTATTCAAAACAAGCATGATTTTGGCAATAAGCTGAGCTTAAACACCGGGATCCATGTCAACTACTTTGATCTGAGCAAAACCTGGAGCTACGAACCAAGGGCTGGCCTTAACTGGCACGTAACGCCCGATCAGGAAATATCTTTAGCGGCTGGTGCTTACAGCAGACTTGAACCACTGTCTTTTTATTTTGCCAAAAGTGCCGAGTCTAACGATGCGGTGAGCACCAAACTTTCGCCAACCAAATCGGCTCAACTGGTGCTTGGTTATGAAAAGTTATTTTCCGGTCACCTGAAATTTAAAACTGAGGCATACTACCAGCATTTGTATGATGTACCTGTATCCAGTGACCCTGCTAATAATTTCTCTGTGCTTAACGTATCCGATAACTCTGCCATCAGCGGTACCGATTATCATTCGTTAGTGAACAAAGGGACCGGCAAAAACTATGGCATTGAGTTTTCTGTAGAGCGCTCCTTAAACAAAGGGTATTATTTTATGATCACCTCTTCGGTGTTCAATTCAAAATACAAGGCATTGAGCGGGCAGGAGTTTAATACTACATTTAATACCCAGTATGTAACCAACCTTGTAGCGGGTAAGGAATGGGCTACCGGGCCTAATCATAAAAATCTGTTCGGTTTAAACGGAAAGGTTATTTATGCCGGCGGCAGAAAATATACGCCTATTTTAGTTGACGAAACCTTTCAGCGCGACGAGCAGGTGATTGATCAGTCTAAAACCAACACATTAACGGCCGATCCCTATATTCGTGTCGATTTTTCGGCCAGCTACAGGATCAATAGCAAAAAAGTATCGCACTTTTTACTGCTCGATATCCAGAACCTGCTTAACAGGCGTAATAACACAGGTTTATTTTATAACCAGAGCAAGCGGATAATTGAGAAAAACAAATGGATAGGCATACTTCCAACCATTAATTACCGCATTGAGATTTAATTGAATGTTAACCCAAACTGATCATATTTTGGATTTAAATAGTGAACAACTGATCCCGCTGCTGCTCTCGGGCGATGAAGCAACTTTCGAAAAGGTGTACAAGCACTTCATCAGGCCGCTGCATGTATATGCAATCTCCATTTTAAGGGATGAAGATACTGCGAAAGGGATGGTACAAAACGTTTTCATGCGGCTGTGGGAACGCAAAGAGCGGCTGAGTTTCAGCGGCTCGATAAAGGCCTATCTATATGGGGCCGTTTATAACGAATGTCTTAATAACCTCAGGCACCAGAAAGTAAAGGTTAACCACCAGCAGCATGTATTGTATATGACCAGGGATAAAGTGGACGAAGGCACAGGCATGGAACTGCTTGACCTTAAAGAAAAATTGCAACAGGCACTCAATGACCTGCCCGAAAAATGCCGTACGGTGTTTCAGCTAAGCAGGTTTGAGGATTTAAAATACCAGGAAATTGCCGATGAATTAGGCATCTCCATAAAAACAGTAGAAAACCAGATGGGCAAAGCCCTGAAAACATTACGGCTCAAATTAGTTGATTACCTGCCGTTAATCATTTGGCTTATTAGCAGGGCTATTAATATTATTTAAGATGATGGACGAATTATTAACCAAATACATGCTGAATGAAACCACGCCGGTTGAGAATGAAACCATCAACCGCTGGCTTAGCGAAAATGAAAATAACCGGAAGTATTTTGATCACTTTAAATTGATCTGGGATACCAGCCGCGAGCTTAAGATAGAAAGTAAGCTTGATCCCGATGCCTCATGGGCCGAATTTAGGCAGTTGACACAAAACAGGAGCGGAGCATCGGCAAAAGTGAGGCCTTTAAACGCTGCAAACCGCTGGCTTAAAATTGCGGCCATATGGCTGGTGATATTAGGAAGTGCGGGGATACTATACACTGTGCTTAAACCCGCTAAGCCAAATATGCTTACGCTGCAAAGCGGCAATATTGTGCGCAAGGTTACTTTGGCCGATGGCTCGTTGATCACCATGAATAAAAACTCGGTATTGAATTACCCCGACAGGTTTACCGGCGACACCAGGGAAATCTCGTTAAAAGGGGAGGCCTTTTTTGATGTAGCTCATGATAAATCAAAACCATTTATGATCCATGTGAATGATGTGGTTGTAAAAGTAGTTGGTACATCGTTTAATATCAAAGCTACCGGCCTTAACACCGAAGTCATTGTTGAAACCGGGATAGTGCAGGTAATTCAGCAGGAGATTGTTGTAAAGCTAAAACCGAAGGAGAAAGCATCAGTACAGGCCGGTCGCGTACAAAAAAGCAGCAGCCAGGACGAGTTGTATAATTATTACCGCACTCAAAAGTTTGTGGCTAATAATACGCCACTATGGCGACTGGTTGACGTACTTAATGAAGCCTATCATGCCAATATTGTGATAGATAATAAAAAGCTGGCTAACAGGACAATAACAACCACATTTAAAGCAGATTCGCTCGATGGGATATTAGCGATCATAAGCAAAACCCTTGGCGATGTTAAAGTGATTAAAAAACCTCATCTCATCATAATCAAAAACTGATGGAAAAGAAATTAAACTTATTATTCTACATAGTATTGGTACTGGCAGGTTGCCTGCTCATTACCGACGCGCTCGCACAGGACAACCTGAACCGGACAGTAGCGCTCAATGTTAAACAAAAAAAGATAGCAGACATCCTTACCATCATTGGCGAAAAGGGGAAATTTTATTTCTCATACAGTAATGATGTCATTAAAACCGATAGTGTAGTCAGTATGGTATCATCCGGACAAACTATCAAAAACCTGCTCGATGAACTGTTTCATGGCAAGGTTGATTATAAGGAATCGCCGGGGTATATTATTCTCCGGCCTACGCCGTACAGGTTAACCCTTGTCCCCGATACCCTGGCCGGGCCGGGTAATGTTTATTACATAAGCGGTTATGTGTATGATGATATCACCGGCAAAAAACTTTATAATGCCAGTGTGTATGAAAAAAATTCGCTGGCCTCAACCCTTACCGATCAGAACGGATATTTTCAGCTCAAGATAAAGGCTAATGGCATGATCACGCTTAATGTAAGTAAGGAGCTTTATCGTGATACCAGCATCAATCTTTTAAATAATGTAAACGTAACTATAAAACCACGCGAATATTATTACAGCGCCGATGCTGCCAGTTCAAAATCAGACAGGAGCTGGCTTGGCAGGATGTTTCTTTCATCAGGCCAAAAAATACAAAACCTAAATTTGGGTGGATATCTTTCGACAGTTCCGGTTCAAACCTCCTTTTTGCCCAGTTTAGGGAGCCACGGCATGATGAGCGGGCAAATAGTCAATAACTTTTCGCTCAATATTTTAGGCGGCTATAACGGTGGTGTTAATGGTGTTGAACTTGGCGGATTATTTAACATCAACAAACAGGATGTTAAATACATACAGGCTGCAGGGCTCTTTAATATTGTTGGGGGTAACAGCAAAGGATTACAACTGGCGGGTATTAACAATAACGACCAGAGAAATATGGAGGGTTTCCAGGCTGCAGGCATATGTAATATGGTAAAAGACAGCCTAAAGGGCGTTCAGCTTGCCGGCATCTTTAACTACGTAAGAGGCAATAGCAACGGGTTTCAGGCAGCCGGTATTTCCAATTACACCCGGAAAAATAGTAAGGGCTTTAGTATTGCCGGAATAGCCAACGTTACAGGCAATGAAGCAAGCGGAATGCAGGTAGCCGGAATTTTTAATAAAGCCAGGGTTATAAAAGGTGTATCATTTGCCCTCGTAAATATAGCCGACACACTTGATGGATACGGTATAGGCTTGTTGAATATCTCACGCAATGGCTATGCTAAAATTGAGGTATACAGTAATGAGATCACCACAACCAATATTGCCTTCAAGTCGGGTAATGCTAAACTGTATTCTATTATATCAGGTGGTGTCAATTTTACGGATAAGCACACTTTTTACAGCTATGGTTTTGGCTTGGGGCATGATTTTATTTTGAACAATAATCTGTCACTTTCTGCCGAAGGCTCAACGCATGTATTATTGGCAGAAGGCTGGAAAAATCAAAACCAAATAAACCGGCTAAGTGCCTTGTTGAATTTTAAGGCAAGTTCAAAAGTGAGTTTCTTTGCCGGGCCATCGTTTAATGTTTACACCAATTATGGCGATCATCCCGGCGATAGCGATATTCAGCAGATCATAAAAAATAAGCCCGGTTTGATTGATTGGGGGAACCGTACTAAAGGTTGGATTGGCTGGTCGGCAGGTATCACTATTTTGTAAGTTTGAAGTAATATATCCAAATTTGCATCAACCAATATTCACCTGATGAAAAAACTCCTGTTTCTCATTTTGTTCTGCACTTCGTCGTCCTGTTTTGCCCAGGAAGCGAACAAAGATGTAACTTTTTTAAATCCATCTACTGTAGGTAAGCCATTCGGATACTCACATGCTGTAATTGTTGACCTGGGTAAAAATAAAATGGTGATCATGTCGGGTCAGGTTGGTTTGGATCAGGATGGCAAGCTTGCCGGCAACGGCGACCTGACAAGCCAAACTGAGCAGGTTTTCACCAATATCAAAAGTATAGTTGAGGCAGCCGGCGGTACCATGAATGACCTGGTTGAGCTGAATTATTACCTGATGGATGCATCGCAGGTACAACTGGTTCGCAGTATCAGGGATAAGTTTGTGAATGCTAAACAGCCTCCGGCAAGTACACTGGTGCAGGTGAGCAAACTTTTCAGGGATGATATTTTAATTGAGATAAAAGCGACCGCGATTATCAAAAAGAAGTAATGTATATATTAAGACTTACGAAGTTTCCAAAACTTCGTAAGTCTGATTCTGCTACTTTTTATTAGTAGCCCTTGTAGCTTTTACCTGTGCAATAGTAACAGCGCTGGCTTTATTGCCAAAGCTATTGCGTACAAAGGTTAATACATCGGCAATTTCCTGGTCTTTCATAAAATCATGAGCAGCCATGGTGTTTGAGTAGGTTTCACCATTTATCTCAACATCCTCATCAAAGCCATTAAGCACTATTTTGATAAGCTTGCTTTTATCGCCTAAAACATAAGTGGTTTTAACCAATGGAGGGTTCATGTGCGGCACACCCAAACCATCTGCCTGGTGGCAGGCTACACAATATTGGGTAAAAAGCGCCTGTCCCCTGGTTATGGATGCTTTTAAACCGGCGGCAGGTTTCCTGGCCGCCGGTTTTTTATGTTTTGTCTGTGCCTGTGAGGCAATACTTGTAAATAAGGTAATGAATAATAGCAGAAGGGCTTTTTTAAAGTCCATTGTTATTTTTTATAGGTGATTTTGTAAATATTTCCAGCCACATCATCAGTAATATAAAGCGAACCGTCAGGGCTTTGAGCTAAGCCGCATGGGCGGTGAGCAGCAGCACCCGAAGCTGTATTGGCTGCAGACCCCGAAAATCCATCGGCAAAAACTTCCCACTGGCCATCAGGTTTGCCATCTTTAAATGGTTGAAATACCACGAAGTAACCAGCCTGCGGTTCAGGTGCACGGTTCCATGAGCCATGGAAAGCTATGAACGCTCCATTTTTATATTTTGCCGGGAATTGGTCGCCGGTGTAAAATAACAAACCGTTAGGGGCAAGGTGGCCTGGATAAGCAGCAGCCGGATCTATGGCATCTTTTCCGCCTTCAATTTTACCATCGCCTCCGTATTCAGGCATCAGCATTTTTTTATGCTGCTCCTGGTCGTAATACATATAAGGCCAGCCTGCGTTGTCACCTTTTTTAAGGGCATACATACATTCGGCAGGTAATATAGCTGATTGTTTAGCAGTGAAATATTGCGGGTAAAATTCAAAAAGCTGGTCGCGACCATGCTGCATCACAAAAAGCTGGTTGTTTTGCTGGTTCCAGGTAATCCCAACAACATTGCGCAAACCGGTGGCATAACGCACACCATCGCCATAATGCTGGTTCAGCTTATCCGCTTTAAACTGCCAGATACCACCAGCTGAATCTAAAATAGGGCAACCCTTTTGGCCCGGAGAGCCTTTTTTACGGTCTTCAACTTGGCAGGCGTTTGAGTAAGCCCCGATATTAACGTAAAGGTTACCATCGTTATCAAGTGTTATAGCTTTAGCTTCATGCTCATGACGGCTGATCAAACCTGTAACAATTTTTTCAGGCTGATCAGGATTGATCACTTCACTTTTATCGTTTAGTTTATAGCGAAAAACTTCTTCATCTGATGAAGCATACAGGTAACCATTTTTGATGGACATCCCCGTGCCGCTGTAAGCGCCAAAGCTGTTTTTAACTGAAGCTTTACCGCCTTCTTCATGCAGCATCAATATGCCCTTGCTGTTTTTAACGTTGGTGAGCTTTACATAAATATCGCCTTGCGGAGTAATGGCAATGTGACGGGTTCCTCCAAGTTTTTCGGCAATGATACTGGCGCTAAAACCTTCGGGGGTTTTAAGACCTGCGTTTTCTGTCGTCGAGGTGCTGTCGGCTACTTTCTTTGAATCGTTGTTACTTTTACAGGCAGTAAAAAACATAAAGCCTCCTATAACTACTGCAGGCAGTATGGAGTGTAATAATTTGCGGTTTTTCATGGTAAAGATTAATGGTTATCAAATTAAGTAAATATACCGATAATCCTAAAATCTGAATTGTAGTATTAAGGTGACACTGGCGTTTTTTTATTGGGATCTACCCGTTAATAAAATTTGGCAACAATAGATTGCGGAAGACTTGATTTGAAATAAAATTTGGTTAAATGTATTGATGGTAGAAGATTGTACTGATTAACTAATGTTATAACATATAATGCCATGTTCGGTTAAACCATTGCCGATAGATCTCGTCCTAACTATATAAAATTTACAAACATGAAAAAGTTAGCCATATTATCAGCAATAGCAGCCGGAAGCTTATTTATCAGTAAAGCCAACGCTCAGGTATCTATACAATTTGGTATTAATATCCCTGCTCACCGTGTTTATGTGCCGGCACCTCCGCCACCAGTGGTTGAAGAACAACCCGTTTATGATGATAACGACAACGTAAATGTTAGTGACGACGATGATTACTATTATTTACCCGAAGTTGAAGCTTACTATAATGTAGGAGCAGGATGCTACTACTATAATGATGGCAGCCGCTGGGTAAGCTGTGCTTACCTGCCAGGAGCTTACCGGGATTATAACTGGCGTACCGCTGTACGCTACGAGGTGAGAGCTCCCCGTCCGTTCATGCACCACGATTTTTACAGGCAAAGATGGGGCGGTTACATGGGCGACCGTGGTAACTGGGGGCATCGCTTTGACAGGAGACCAGTAAACGGTTATGCTTACCGTCAAGGTTGGGGTGGCGACCATGGTAGCTGGGGCAGAAGGCCTAATCCGTATGATAACCGTGGCAACTGGGGCAATGGCAGAGATAACAGGGATAATCACAACTGGGGCAACGGGAACCGTGACAACCGCGGAGGTTGGGGTAATGGCCAACAACCTAACAACGGGAATCATGATAACCATGGTGGTTGGGGCAATGGTCAACAACCTAATAATGGAAATCACGACAATCATGGCGGTTGGAGTAACGGTCAGCAACCCGGTAACGGACAGCCTAACAACGGCGGGCATGACAACCATGGAAACTGGGGCAACGGTCAGCCTGCAAACGGCGGTGGTCATGACAGGGGCAACGGCGGCGAGCGTTTTACTCAAAATGGAAATCAAGGCAGGGGCATGCGCAGATTTTAATATTCTAACTCCCTATATATTAACTGAAAGGTCGCCTGTTAGGGGCGATCTTTTTTTGTTTTATAACTTGTTTGGATTTTAGAACCTATCCGTCGGCAATTAAATTAATAAGCAATATAAACCATTTATTATCTACTAAACCTGTTTAGCATTACCATTTATATTATATATTTGGTTTAAAATACTAACCCTTGAAGAAAAAATTATCTATAGTTGACATTGCCAATAGCCTGAATATATCTAAAACCACGGTATCTTTTATTCTTAACGGCCGTGCACAGGAAAAACGCATAAGTGACGAACTGGTAAAACGCGTATTGCAATATGTAAAGGAGGTGGGTTATAAACCCAATTCGTTAGCCAAAAGCTTACGCACCGGCAAATCGAACATTATTGGCTTACTGGTACAGGATATCTCCAACCACTTTTTCGCTACCATCGCCCGCCGGATAGAAGATCTCGCCTACCAAAGCGGTTACAAGATCATTTATAGCAGCACTGACAATGACACCCAAAAGACCCAGGAACTGATTGCCATGTTTCGCGACAGGCATGTTGACGGCTATATTATCACCCCACCCGATAATATTGAAGAAGATATCAGCGACCTGATCAGCGATGGCTTTCCGGTGGTGCTGTTTGACCGCTACCTGCCTAAAGTGGCTACGGATTACGTAGTGGTCGATAATCTGTTCAGTACCTTTAATGCTACGCAATACCTCATTGACCAGGGGCATAAAAACATTGCTTTTATTACTTATAGCTCTATCCAAACCCAAATGATGGAAAGGCTTGAAGGTTATGAAAAAGCCATGCGCCAAAGCAAATTAAATCCCAATATAACCGAGGTTGACTTTCATGCTACCGATCAGGCTATCCATAATTTAATAACGGAGTTTTTTGAAAGTAATAAGGATGTGGATGCTATCCTGTTTGCAAATAACCATTTGGGCAAATGCGGCTTAAAAGCTACTCGTAAGGCGGGCAAAAACGTTCCTGGAGATATTGCTTTGATAGCGTTTGATGATTACGAACTTTTTGAGTTATACACTCCGGCTATTACCGCTATAGCCCAGCCAATTGATGAAATTGCCGATAATGTGATCAAGCTGCTTATGGAAAGACTTAACGCCACAACTCCCGAAGAGAAAAATCAGCATATAACACTGGCAACAGAATTAATTATCAGGGATTCATCAAAGTAAAATAACTATTTTGCATCACCAATAAACCCCGATTTTAGGCGATGAAAAGAACTTTTACTTTTTTATTGTTTGCAGCGTTCGCTGTTAATGTGTTTGCACAGGGTACCGTTTTAAAAGCTGCTGACCCGGTTTCGGAAAAATTCTCGCCAGAGAGGTTAAAGCGGATAGACGGTATGATCGAGCAGAATATCGACTCTGGATATGTAAAGGGTGTAGTTGGTTTTATAGCTCGCGATGGCAAAATTGTTTACAACAAATCATTTGGCCTGGCCGATGAAGAGCAAAAGCGGTTAATGAGCAACGATGCTATCTTCCGGATAGCTTCGCAAACCAAAGCCGTTACCAGTGTGGCTGTAATGATGCTTTTTGAAGAAGGGAAATTTTTGCTGGATGATCCTATCTCCAAATACTTGCCCGCGTTTGCTCATCCAAAAGTGGTAGACCAGTTTAATGATAAGGATTCTACATATACTACCATTCCCGCAAAGCGCGAAATAACCATCCGCGATCTCTTAACCCATACCTCAGGAATAGAATATGCGCAGATCGGCTCAGCAAAGATGAAGGCTATTTATGCTAAGGCAGGCATCCCGGCAGGTTTTGTAGCTGATAGAATATTGTTGGCTGATGCCATGAACAAACTTGGAAAATTACCGCTGTTGCACCAGCCAGGTGAGCGCTGGACATATGGAATGAACATTGATGTACTCGGCTATCTTGTAGAAAAAGTATCAGGCAAAAGTCTTGATCAATTTTTTAAAGAGCGGATTTTTACGCCGCTGGGTATGAACGATACTTATTTTTATATCCCTGTAGCAAAGCAAAACCGTTTGGTTGCTCCTTATACCTTTGATAAAAGCGACCATATAACTAAATGGAGCAAATCAACTTTCCCATCATTTAATGTAGATTATCCAAAGGCGGATGGTACATATTATGCCGGTGGTGCGGGATTAAGCTCGACTGTAAAAGATTATGCTACTTTTTTGCAAATGCTGCTTAATGGCGGCGTTTACAACGGGCAGCGTTTACTGGCCCGCCATACTGTCGACCTGATGACCACCAACCAAATAGGTGATCTGTACATCAACGCCGATAAAGAAAAATTTGGTTTGGGCTTTGGATTAACCTCGCAGAACAGTTCGGCTAAATTAGGGATCAGTGAAGGTTCATTTGCCTGGGGCGGTTTTTACGGCACGCTTTATTGGGTTGACCCTAAAGAGCACCTGGTTTGCCTGTTGTTTGTACAAAACTGGCCTTTTCCGCATAACCAGATCCAGGATAAATTCAGGGCCATGGTGTACCAGGCCCTGAACGATTGATCATTTCAAATCGTCTTTTAATACTTCCCAAACATTGTTAGCAGCAATTTTGGCACCCTGGGCAGTAGGGTGGATGCCATCGCCCTGATTGAGTGACGGTATGCCGGCTACGCCCTGCAACAGGAATGGAACCAGTTTCATTTTGTTTTTGGCAGCAAGGTTGGGGAACACGTTCTTGAATTTGCCGGTATAATCGGCACCCATGTTTGGCGGTACCTGCATGCCCAATAAAACAAGTTTGGCATCGGGATATTTGGCTTTTACCTTATCTACTATGGATTGAAGGTTTTTAGCTGTTTCGTTTACCGGGATGCCGCGAAGACCATCATTGGCGCCAAGTTCCAGTACAAAAATATCTATCTTTTGCTTCAACAACCAGTTAATGCGGCCGTTGCCGCCCGCAGTAGTTTCACCGCTTAACCCGGCATTGATCACTTTGTAAGGTAACTTTAATGAATCAACCCGGCGGCCAATCACACCCGGAAATGCATCGGCCGGGTCATCGAGCCCATAACCGGCAGTGAGGCTATCGCCAAAAAATAAAACTATTTTTTTTGATGCCGAATCAGTTTTTGCCACTTCGGTAGCTGCCTGCGTTTGGTTATTATCTGGTGATTTAGCACCATTACCACAGCTTGCAACGGTGAGGGCTGTAAGCAAGATGCCGGTTAACGTAACTTTGTTCATATATAATAAATACAATGCGCTTAGGCGTTTGTTCTTAAAATTTCCAGCGGTGGTTTGTTTAACACCCCGCGGCTGTTCAGCAGGCCAATAACAACCGTTAGCAAACTGACTATCAAAAATAACACAAGAGCCGGTAATATATTCACGCTGTAAGGTATTTCAAAACTATATTTTGCCAGGAAATATGTGCCTGCAAAGGCTATCAGGATTCCGGTCAATGCTGATAAACTGCCCAAAAACCAATATTCCAACGCGGTTATAGCCAATATTTGCTTACGACTTGCCCCGAGGGTTCGTAATAATACACTTTCCTGGATACGCTGATACTTGCTGATGCGGACCGATGCGATTAATACAACAATACCCGTTATAATACTGAAAGCGCTCATGAAACGGATAACATAACTTATTTTACTTAACAGCTCATCAACAACACTTAAAATTAAGCCAAGATCGATGATGGAAACATTGGGATAGGCGCGTACTACCAACTGCTGGAAAGCTGCCGATATTTTGTTTGATGGTACGTGCGTCATCAATACATGAAATTGCGGTGCATCTTCCAGTACCCCTTTTGGGAAAACTACCTGGAAATTGGTTTGTACCTTGCCCCAATTAACCTTGCGGATGCTGGCTACGTAGGCAGGCATCTGTACGCCCTGTACATTAAATACTATTTTATCACCAATTTTAAGGTTCCCTCTTTTTGACAGGTTTTCTTCAACAGATACAGGGATCTCTTTTGAAGGATCGGCCTTGCCAATCCATTTACCGTTCAGTAGTTTTTCAGATGCGGTTAACGAATCCCTGAAGGTAACCCGGTATTCCCATGCAAACACGCCATGCTGTATTTTGATAGTGCTGTCTTTGGTAAGATCGGCAGCAGTTTTGCCGTTGATCTGTTCAATGCGCATGGTTACTATAGGCACCTGCTGTAACACGGGAAGCCCCTGCTGTTTTGTTAATTGAACAACACCCTTTTCCTGGCTGTTCTGGATATCAAACAGGATCATGTTTGATTGATTGCCGCTGGTTGAAAGATTAACCTGCTGTACCAATAATGCCTGCACAAAATAAAGCGTGCAGATAAACATGGTACTTAGCCCAATGGATACAATAAGGATAATAGTTTGATTATTGGGACGGTATAAATTGGCAAAACCCTGTCGCCACAGATAACTCCAGGAGCCTTTGATAATGGTTTTGGTGATACGCATCAGCAACCAGGCCGTTGCCGTAAGGATCATAAACGCAATCAGGATACCGAGTGTAAACAGGATACTGCCTATTACGCTATCTAATTGTAGATAGGTAAAGGCTATCACGAAGATCAATATCAGTAAATAAACCAGCCATCGTAAGGGATCGCGCCTGTTAACGGTTTCATCAAATGAGATGCGGAGCGTATTAAGTGGTGATATATTCCGTACAGAGATTAAAGGCAGTAAGGCAAACAGGATGGATATGATCACACCCAGCAAAATGCCCTGGCCTATAGCCATCCACGATATTTGTACAGAAATCGTGAACGGTAAAAAGTCTTTAAACACTAATGGTAGTAAATGCTGAACGGCCGTGCCGAGGATAGCCCCGGTAACTGAACCGATGATCCCAATTCCTACAATTTGTATCAGGTAGATCAAAAATGCCTCGGATGATTTAACACCCAGGCAGCGCATAATGGCAATTGATGCAATTTTTTCCTTTACATAAATGTGGATAGCGCTGGCTACGCCTACGCAACCCAGCAATAATGCCACAAAACCAACCAATGATAAAAAGCGGCTCAAATCGCCAAAGGCACGCCCGGTATTATCTTTTTTGGTTTCGATGGTTTCAAAGCGCATTCCTGCTCTGTCAAGCATTGGGTCAATCTTTTTGCTGAGCTTATCTACATTTACTGATGCATTGAACTTGTAGTAAAAACTGTAATTAACGCGGCTGCCAATTTTTACAAGCCCGGTTTGCTCCAGGTATTGCATGGGAACATAAACCACCGGCGCTATACCTGCCATTACACCGCTTTGTCCGGGTGCTTTGTTCAGGATTCCCGCAATGAGGAAACTGAGGTTGCCCACTTTTACCGAATCGCCTACTTTGGCGTTGAACTGCAGCATCAGGGTTTTATCAACCAATGCCATTTTGCCTTGTTTAAAATTAAGGCCGGCAGCTTCGGGGGTGGTTTCTAAAGTACCATAATAGGGAAAACCTCCCTGTAAAGCCCTGATCTGCACCAACCTGGTACCTTTAGTGCGCGGAAAATAGAGCATGGATGCAAAGCTCCGTTCCTGTGAACGCTCATCGCCTAACGAATCGAGCAGATGTTTTAATTTATCGTCAACCGGTTTGTTGCCTGATATGGCCAGATCGGCACCGATCAGCGTTGCGGCCTGGTCGTTCACATCATTTTGTACGTTGTATTTGAACGAGTAAATAGCCACTAATGCAGCTATCCCAAATACAATGGCCGATATAAAAAGGAACAGCCTTGAGCGGTTGCGCCTGCTATCGCGCCAGGCCATACGAAACAGCCAGGGAATATTTATCTTTCTTTTAAAATCAACAGCAATATTGTCCATTAGCTTATCCGTTAATGGTTTTTTCGTCAGCAATCAGTTTGCCGCCCTTAATCCTGATGATGCGCTGCGTTTTAGCTGCCAGTTCAAGATCGTGCGTTACCACCACAAGGGTAGTACCTGCTTCTTTATTCAAATCGAAAATGAGCTTGATCACTTTGTCGCTGGTTTCGGCATCAAGGTTTCCTGTAGGTTCATCTGCAAACAGGATCCGGGGAGCATTTGAAAAAGCGCGTGCCAGCGATACACGCTGCTGCTCGCCGCCCGAAAGCTGGAGCGGGTAATGATGTCCACGCTCTGATAAGCCTACCTTATCCAAAAGATCCAATGCCCTTGCTTTGATATTTTTTTCGCCCCTGAGCTCGAGCGGCACCATGACGTTTTCGAGGGCAGTTAGTGTAGGTAACAGCTGGAAATTCTGGAATATGAAACCTACGTGCTGATTGCGCACCTGCGCACGCTGATCTTCTGTAAGTTTGTTGAGGTTGATGCCGTTGAGCTCAACAGTGCCTGAAGTTGAGCGGTCGAGCCCGGCACAAAGACCAAGCAAGGTGGTTTTTCCGCTGCCTGAGGGGCCAACAATTGCGTTGGTTGAACCGACTGCTACTGAAAAGTTTATTTGATCGAGCACGGTGAGCGTACGACCGGCACTTTGGTATGTTTTACTTAGATTGGAGATATTGAGGATATTGTCCACAGATGTTTTTTTATGGTATAGATACGAAAAAGCCGGGGTTGTTACCAAGCCCGGCCATTGAATGTTCAAGTATTATGCCATCTTTACTTTTAGCTGACATTGAGTTTAAAGCCGGCTTTTCAAGTCGTCCTTTACCTTATATTCCCACTCAGTTTTTAAAATGCTGAGCACTATCGAGTCGCGGCGGGTACCATCGGCAAGTGGCGTATGGCTTCGCAAAACGCCTTCAACTATACAGCCAATGCCTTTCATGGCGGCTATGCTCCGCTGGTTACGGGTATCGGCCCTGAATTCTACACGTTCCATTCCCAGTTGCTCAAAGGCAAACTGAAGCAGTAAAAACTTACAATGTTTGTTGAGCCCCAATCCCCTGAATTTTTCGCCGTACCAGGTATAGCCTAACTGTAATGTTTGATATTGTGGCTGGATATCATAAAAACGAGTACTGCCTGCATACTCGCTGCTTGTTTTATCAAATACAATAAAAGGGTATTCTTTGCCTGTAGCACGGCCGTTAACAGCAGCTTTTATATAAGCCCGCATTCCATCCTCACCGGCGGCGCTTGTGAGTGAATAATTCCAGGTATCGGGTTCATTAAGGGCAAATGGCATCAGGTATTCCAGATCAGTTTCCTGTAAGGGGCGTAATAATACCCTGTCATCTTCTAATGTATATGCTGTTTGGGGATTGAAAGCAATGCTCATAGTTAATTTTATTAGCAGTAGCGAAAGTTAAGCTTTATCGGCCATTGCATGCTCATACATCTGGTCGAAAGGTTTGTTTTTTAGTTCGATAGCTATTGCGGAGTTGCGTTGCTCGCAGTATTTAAGCATTTCGTAGCAATCAGTTAAAATATCATCGTCGATACCTTTAAAGGTCATTTCAACTACCTTGCCTGCAATTTTATAGTATTCATCCAGCGCTGCAGTACCTTTCTCGGTTATCTTGATCAGTTTAGCACGCTTATCATCGGGTGAAGTGCGTTCATCTATCTTGTTTTCACGGATGAGCCGGTTAATAACCTCCATACCTGTAGTTGTTTCGGCAAACATATAATTAATGAGGTCGCTTTTTCTTACCTCGCCCAGGTGCAGCAAGCCGTTCAGATAGTAAAAGCTTTCGGCAGGAGGGGCGCTGATGTAATTAACCGCCGACCGGAAATAAAGTGAATAAGCGCTCAAAATCCGGCCAAGGGTTTTAAGAAGGTAACCGCCGTTCATAATGCGCTCACCTTTTTTGCCGGGCTGCCTGGGTTTTGCACGCTGCTTTTGCAGATAATACCTGCAAAACGCTTCCACAGTTGTTTGCTCGCTCACTTCTTCAAAAGCAGTCCATTCTTCAACTAATTGCACTATTGGTTTCATTTTATTCCGGTTTGGATGTAAAATTAAAAATATATTTCTAAAATGTTTTAATTACTCCTAAATAGAAATATATTTGCGAAACTATATCGAAATGGAAGTATTTGAAAAATAAAAATAGCTTACAGCTTCGTTCTGATTTATTTCGATAATTTTAAATGGAATAAAAATGTTTTGCGGGCTCAATCGTCAACCATAATAAAGGCGCGATTTGAGATCGCAAGAAGAGAATTATAAATTAAAGATCATATGCAACCTGATCCTACAAAAAAACCAAACAGTAAACCTCCCGGTGTATTTAGTTTGCTGAAACCATATAAAGGGCTTGTGGCGTTATTGCTGCTATTTGCCTTGCTGGGTAATGCCATGAACCTTTGGCTGCCTAAAATTATAGCCAACGGTATTGATGCTTACTCCAATCATCATTTTGTGCTCAATGAGGTTATGGCCAAATTCCTGACGGCAACCGTAGTGGTGTTTTTATTTGCGGGGCTACAGGCTATAGTTCAGATCTTTGCATCCGAAAAAGTAGCGCGTGACCTGCGGCAGCAACTGGCTGATAAAATATCGCGCCAAACCCATGCTTTTATCGAACAGGCGAATCCATCAAAACTGTTAACTAATCTTACTTCTGATATTGATTCAATCAAGCTGTTTGTATCGCAGGCGTTGGTTTCTATTGTATCATCGTTGTTTATTATTATTGGCTGCAGTGTGATGCTGCTTACCATTAACTGGAAGCTTGCACTGGTAGTAATTACCATTATTCCTATCATTGGCGGTACGTTTTTTTATGTTTTGAAAAATGTGCGCGCCCTGTTCATGAAAAGCCGGGGCGTTATCGACCAGCTTAATAAGGTAATTAATGAAAGTATTCTCGGTGCCGCACTTATCAGGGTGATCAATTCGCAGCAGCTTGAATACAACAAATTTCTGGCTGCTAATACCGAGGCAAAGGATTATGGCTTAAGGATCCTTGGTTTCTTTGCCGGGCTTATTCCCATTGTGACGTTTACGGCTAATATGGCTGCATTTACTATTTTGGTAATGGGCGGGCATTTCGTGATCAGCGGCAGCATGACTTTGGGTAGTTTCGCAGCTTTTAACAGTTACCTTTCGTTATTGATCTTTCCGATATTTATCCTGGGCTTTATGAGTAACCTGATAGCCCAGGCCACGGCTTCGTTTACGCGGATCAGCCTTGTTTTGAACGCACCGGATGTTACAGACGGTGGCCCGTTAAAAGATACCTTACGAGGCGATGTTGAGCTTAAGAATGTTACGGTAAGCTACGGGCAAAAATCAGCATTGAAAAACGTTTCATTTAAAGTTAAGGCGGGTTCAAAAATTGCTATCATCGGGCCAACGTCTGCCGGTAAAACACAGTTGTTGTATTTACTCACAGGCCTGATCAATGCCACAGCAGGCGATGTGTTGTTTGACGGTAAAGCCCTTGCCGAATACGATAGTGAAACCTTTCACAGGCAGGTTGGGTTCGTTTTCCAGGACAGCATCATTTTTAACATGAGTATCCGTGAAAATATAGCTTTCAGCGATACCGTGACTGATGAATCGCTGAAAAAAGCTATTGAAACGGCCGAGTTAAGCACGTTTATAGATAACCTGCCCGATAAGTTGAGTACTATTGTCTCTGAACGTGGCTCAAGTCTTTCAGGTGGTCAAAAACAGCGCATTATGCTGGCCCGGGCGCTTGCTGTTAATCCCAAGGTTTTGCTGCTCGACGATTTTACCGCAAGGGTTGATAACAATACCGAAAGGAACATCCTGGCCAATATCCAAAAAAACTATCCTGGTTTAACGCTGATATCGGTAACCCAGAAAATTGCTTCTGTTGAGCATTACGACCAGATTATTTTACTAATGCAGGGCGAAATTGTGGCTACCGGCGTACATGATGAGCTGATGAAAACCAGTCCGGACTATGTGCAGATCTTTAACTCACAGCAAAGCACCAGCAACTATGAACAGGGCGTCAATCACTAAACATTACGCTGATACCCGAAAAAATATTGATTACAATGAACTACGATCTTAACCACTTAGGTAAAAATCAGCAAAAGACATCGACGCTGGCCGGGTTAAAAAAGCTGCTCCAGCTTATTGCCCATGAAAAGCGCACGCTCATCATTGCTTTTTTTGCCATCCTTACCAACTCTACACTTAACCTGCTTGGGCCGCTTATTATTGGCCATACAATAGATAAATACGTGCAACATAAGGATTTTAACGGCGTTTTGCATAATGCGGCTATTTTGTTTTGCATGTACCTGGTGGCTTTATTTACCAGCTATAAGCAAACCACGCTAATGGGTGGGGTGGGGCAAAGGATGTTGTTTACCCTGCGTAATTCTATCTTTAATAAATTACAGCAATTGCCGGTGGCCTTCTTTAATCAAAACAAAGCAGGCGATCTGATATCGAGGGTAAATAACGATACCGATAAGCTTAATCAATTTTTCTCTCAATCACTGATGCAGTTTATCGGCAATATCTCAACCATGATTGGTGCCGGTGTTTTTTTGCTGGCTATCAATATTGAGCTGGGAGCAGCAGCTTTATCTCCGGCATTGTTTATCCTGTTTTTAACGTTGGTGTTATCGCCATGGATAAAAAGAAAAAACGCCGCGAATTTAAAAAGTACCGGTGCACTGAGCGGAGAGATCCAGGAGAGCATTAATAATTTTAAAGTGATTATTGCTTTTAACCGGCGCGATTATTTCCGGAAACGATTTAATATCGCCAACAACCAAAACTATAAAACAGCCATTGGCTCGGGTTTGGCTAATAACGTGTTTGTGCCGGTTTATGGCCTTTTTGCCAGTATTGGCCAGCTTATCGTGTTATGTTTTGGGATCTATCTTATTCAAAACAGCCCGTTTACTATAGGTATGCTGGTAGCTTACTTCACTTATGTAACTAACTTTTATAACCCTTTAAGGCAACTGGCAGCACTTTGGACAAACTTCCAGCTGGCGATGGCCGGCTGGGACAGGATTTCACAGATCTTATCCCTTGAAACAGATCTTCCTGTACTTGAAACAGGTATTAGCGAACCTGATGCCGCTTTACTGGAGTTCAGACATGTGCATTTCAGTTATGACGAAAGCCGGGAGATATTGCATAATATCTGCTTTAAATTGGAGCGTGGCAAAACTTATGCCTTGGTTGGCCCGACAGGTGGTGGTAAAACAACAACTGCTTCATTGATAGCACGTTTATATGACCCAACTAAAGGTTTGGTATTGCTTGGCGGCAAAGATATCAGGAGCCTCACAGCCGAGGAACGCAGCCAAAAGATAGGGTTTATTTTGCAGGAGCCCTTCCTGTTTACCGGTACGGTAAGGGATAACATTCTGTATGGCAATGAGCTTTTTAAGGATCATACCAACGAAGAAATGGAACAGATGATCAGGGATGCTAATTTGGGCAACCTGCTGGCAATTTTTGAAGAGGGATTGGATACCAAAGTTTTATCGGGAGGTGATAGCATCAGTTTAGGGCAAAAGCAGCTTATTGCCTTTATGCGGGCTGTTTTACGCAATCCGGAGATTTTGATACTGGATGAAGCTACAGCCAACATTGATACCATTACCGAAAAATTATTGAGCGATATTTTAGATAACCTGCCTGAAACTACCACAAGGGTGATCATAGCACATCGTTTAAATACAATTGAAAATGCTGATGAGATCTTCTTTGTAAATTCAGGCGAGGTGATCAGGGCAGGATCATTTGATGATGCAATGGATCTATTGCTTCAGGGTAAAAGAGTTAGCTGATCTTTTATTGTTAAATGCCTGGGCAACTATAAAATAAATAATAGCTGATATCATGAATGAGGTTGAAAGGGCGATTTCAAAATTGATTCGGAAATGAAGAATATCGGTGTCGATTTGTTCGGTATACCAGTGAAAGATATACCTGAGGCCAAACAGACAGCAGTAATCCCCGGTAAATAAAAATGCAATTTCGGAGGAGATATATAAAAGCAGGGCATCTAAAAGATTACCAATACTGTTAGTTATATGATTTAAAAGCAATGTCAGTAAATAATAAGCTACGACAGTACCGAATGCAAGCATGGATGATATCAGATAAAAAAGATCAGTTGTTTGTCTGCTATGGGTTAAATAAATTCTGATAATAGCGTTGGAAATTATTATAAAAGATACCCCATATATCAAAAACTTACCCCATTTTTTTATCCGGGTGTGATAAATCATTTTAATTTAGGTTGATAAATTACGAACTTATAAAATAGTTGTCCGATTAACACTAAATAATTGCTAAATTATTTTTACCATTGCATATAAACTTAACCTAAGTTATGCATAAGTACAGTGGCGAAACGCGCCTTTTAGTAGCAACAGATTGTATCATATTCGGATTTGACGGAGCTAATATCAAATTATTGCTTGTTCAGCGTGGTTTGGAGCCCGAAAAACACAAATGGAGCCTGATAGGTGGTTTTATAAAACCAACCGAATCGCCGGAGGATGCAGCAAATCGTGTGCTTGAATTGCGTACCGGACTTAAGAACGTTTATATGGAGCAGTTCCAGGTATTTGGTAAACCAGAACGCGACCCGGTAGAAAGAACCCTTTCTGTTGCTTATTTCGCACTTATTGATATCCATCAATATGAAGCTCAACTGAGTGAAGAGTATCATCCTGAGTGGTTTTTGCTGGATGAAATGCCCGACCTGATATTTGACCACAATGAAATGGTGCGCCTGGCTAAAAGACAACTACGTTATAAAGCTGCGCTCCACCCGATATTATTCCAGTTATTGCCCGAGAAATTCACCATCCCGCAGCTGCAGGCGCTTTATGAAGGTGTTTATCAAACCAAGTTTGACGACAGGAACTTTAGCCGCAAGCTGCTTTCAACAGGCCTGCTTGTAAAGCTTCCTGAAAAGGATAAGCTTTCATCAAAAAAAGGGGCGTTTTACTACAAGCTTGATCAATCCCATTACGAAGAAAACTTTGAATCGTTCCTGAACCTGGTACCTAATCCGGACAAGTTTTTTTAAGGTAGCTTATTTGTTTTTTTAAATTATCAGCTTAAATTTAAAGAACAAAGGGCTTCGCCTTTAATAAACCAATTTTAATGAACCAAAGCATCGCGCAGGCGGGTGTGCTGTATATTGATGACACAGTATGCAAGCTTGATGAATTTAAAAATCAGTACAAGCATTTATTTGCTGTTTACACAGCGTCAACAATGACCGGAGGCCGCCATTTGCTTGCCTTAAATGAAATAGCTGTAGTTATTATTAATCAACTGATGCCGGGCAGCACAGGTATTAGTTTTCTTGAACTGGCCACCCAAACTAATCCCCGCACCATCAGGGTTTTACTGACAGGTTTTTCAGACAGCAATATTGTTGCTGATGTTGTTAACATGGGCATAGTTCACAAAACCATAGCTAAACCCTGGCAAAGCGACGACATGAAATATACCATTCAAAACGCCCTGGAAGTTTATGATCTGCGAAAGCAAAACCTTGAGCTTACTTATAAAGTAAATACAGCAAATTATGAAACCGACCGGGCTATTAAACAGCATGGTTAATTTTACATAGTTATCGTGTTGTATCAATAAAGGTTTTTGTACTTTTAAAGGGTAGTTTAATGCTACCAAATCAAATTCAACTGAACACCTTTGAGCAGGATAAACTTTTTGCGGGCGTTAGGTCTCGCGTTTGCTTTCATATGCTTTGTTGTTTGTACTTATGCGCAGGGTTCATCAAACCAGGGTACAGAGTTTTACACAGCCTATATTGATCATATTGACGGTGCTGCCGGCAGCCCTAACGCGTTGGGTAGGGGCAGCCAGATGGAACTTTATATAACCGCCGATGTAAATACTACTGTAACTGTTGGGGTTGCGGATGACAGTTCCCCAAGTACTTACCAGGTCAATGCGAATAATATATTAACCGTGGATATTCCTCCCAGTGCATTCATAGGGGGCCAGGGGCAATTCTTAAAAGGGATTCACATCACTTCGTTAAAACCAATAGCTGTTTACGCGCATATTTTTGCGGAGAATGTATCCGGTGCAACGCTTTTGCTCCCGGTTAATACCCTTGGTAAAGATTATCTCTCCATTAATTACAAACAAATATCTAATTCAAATAACGGTACAAAAAACAATGAAGGCGTCCCCTCATATTCAACCTTTGCAGTAATAGCCACAGAAGATAATACCACTGTTGAAATAACGCCATCGCAAGCACTGTTAAACGGGATTCCTGCAAACCAGGCTTTCACTATAAATTTAAAAAAGGGTGAGGTATACCAGGGCTTGTCGGCTACAGATTTAACCGGCACCCGCATCCGATCGATTGTAAGCGCTACCGGAGCCTGTAAAAAAATTGCCGTTTTTTCGGGCAGCTCAAAAATAAGTATCGGATGCCAGGGGGATAAGGGATCATCAGATAACCTTTTTCAGCAGGTTTATCCTTTAGCGGTTTGGGGTAAAAATTATATAACCGCGCCTTTAAAAACACGCAATTATGATATTTTAAGAATAGTGCTTAGCTCGCCCGATACCAAGGTTACTGTAAACGGGGCAGCGCCGCAGGGGGGATTAATTAATGGTTTGTATTACGAGTTTACATCAACTGCAACTAATATTATCTCTGCTGATAAACCAATCCAGGTAGTGCAATACGCGGTAACCCAGGGCGAAGGGTTAAATTGCCAGCTCATTAACGGCGATATCGGCGACCCTGAAATGATATATTTAACACCCATTGAGCAAACGCTTGATCATGTTACCTTAAATTCAACCCATAATTACCTCATACAGAATAATTTTATTAATGTTATTATTAAAACAGCTGCAGTGCCAACGTTTTCGCTCGATGGGCAACCTTATACCCAGTTTTCTGCAGTACCCAATAGTGTTTATTCCTATGCACAAATTAGCGTAAGCGCCGGTGTTCATAATATCAAAGCATCAGATGGCTTTAATGCTATTGCTTATGGCTTTGGCAAAACCGAATCATACGGTTACGCTGCGGGTACCAACCTTAAAAACCTTAACGAGTTTATTGCATTATTAAACCCCGCAGATCATACAACACAGGCAAACGGCTGTACCGATACACACTACAAGCTGCAATTGACACTGCCATTCCAAACCAATAAAATTAGTTGGGACTTTAAGGATGGCAGTCCTGCGGTTGTTATAAATAACCCAATACCAACAGGTTCAATAATCAAGGATTCAAAAGTGCTTTATACCTATGAATATCCGAAAGATGAAGTATTCATTGATGGTGATTATAGCGTAGTGGCTACCGTATTTAACCCAATTGCCGACGAATGCGGATCGAACGAGGATATAGAGTTTGATTTTAATATCTCGGTGCCGCCGGTTGTAAAGTTCAGTTATGCAAATACCTGTTTTGGTGGTGATGTGCAATTTACAGATCAGTCAACGTCCGGTACACGGCAAATTAAAACCTGGAAATGGGATTTTGGCGATGGGATAACCGATGTAGTGCAGAACCCTGTGCACAAATATGCTCAGCCCGGCGATTACATGGTTACATTGTTTGTTACCAATGAAAATGGCTGTGGCGGTGCATCCGATCCAATAAAAATACACATATCACAGCTTCCTGTTGCATCGTTTAGCTATTCATCGCCAGGCTGTGCTGGTCAGGACGTTACGTTTACAGATAACTCCACATCTGTCGAGGGAGACATCGTTAGCTGGCAATGGGACTTCGGAGATGGCACTCCGGTTGAAACCCTGACGAGCAAAAATCCGTTTAACCACACGTATAATACACCGGGAGATTATTTGGTTAAGCTAACTGTAACAAATAGTAATGGCTGCACAAGTAATATAACCCCGCTGCATGTTAACATTTATCCTGTGCCAGTAGTTGATTTTTTATTGCCAGATGCCTGTGAGGATGACTTTGCCCAGTTTACTGATCAAAGCACAATTGCCGATGCTACCGAAGCTGATTTTACTTACGAGTGGAATTTTGGCGACCCTAATGCTACTGCAGGCAACGCTAATATTGCTTACGGGAAAAATCCTAAACATAAGTTTTTGGCCGGTAATTACCAGGTTACGCTTAAGGTTACTTCAAAATATGGCTGCTCTTTTACCTCGGCCCCCAAATTACTGACAATTAATGGCAGTAACCCAAAAGCTGTAGTAGTGGTTCAGGATCCCTCAGGTTTATGCAGCGCCCAGGAAGTGTTTTTTAAAAATCAATCATCTGTTAATTTCGGCGAGATCACCCGGCTTGAGGTTACTTATGACCGCAGCGACCCGTCAACAATGGTAGTTTATGATCACCCGGCATTTGGGATGCAGCTGCGGCATAAATATCCTTTATTTACTACAGGATCGCGCCAGGTTACTTTAAAGGCGATAGCATATTCAGGTACATCATGTTCAGATGTTGCAGAAATCCCGTTTACTTTAAAAGCATCGCCTACGGTAACCTTTGATCAGGCACCGGTTTTTTGTATCGAATCGGAGCCTAAAAAATTAGTACCAAATCTTTTAGGCCCCGCCGGCTCGGGCGTGTTTTCGGGTACAGGGATCAGTACAGATGGTGTTTTTAATCCGGCTGTTTCCGGTGCGGGTGTATTTGATATCAGTTACATCTATACAACCCAGGATGCCTGCGCTGATACTGTTATACAGCAGATTAAGGTAGATGCATCTCCTGTTGTTTCGTTAGGAGCGGATTTTACTATGCTTGAAGGCGCAAAGCACGTTTTAAAACCTGTAGTGAACGATAATAACTTAACCTATAAATGGACGCCCGCAACTGGCCTTGATCATGATGATGTAGCCAATCCGGTGGCAAGCCCTGCACAGGATGTTACCTACCAGGTAGTTGTTACATCGGGGCATGGATGCCAGGCTATGGCCAGTGTATCGGTAAAGGTTTTGAAGTTTTTAGTAGTCCCCAATGTATTTACACCTAATGGAGATGGGGTAAATGACTTTTGGGATGTTAAAAATTTAGAAAGTTATCCAAATAATAAGGTTGAAGTATACAACCGATACGGAGAAAGGGTATATTCGTCAATTGGTTATAGTGTACCGTGGGATGGACGATACAATGGCTCATATTTGCCTCCCGGAACTTATTATTATATTATTGACCCCAAGAATGGCCGAGAGGTTATTGCAGGTAATGTGACCATTATCAAATAAAAATGAAGCGAATTTTATATACTTTAATAGTTATTGCTGTAACAACTCAATTGGCAAAAGCCCAGCAACGACCGCAGTACACTCAATACGTATTCAACAATTACCTCTTAAATCCTGCATTGAGCGGTATTGAAAATTATACCGATGTAAAATTGGGCTACCGCAGTCAATGGACAGGACTTGAAGGCGCACCGGTAACATCTTATTTTTCGGTAAACGCGCCTATAGGCAACAGGTTTTTACAGGGCGATGCTACAGCCTTTCCTGCGGGCGGAGGTTTAAACCCTTCAAGCAGGTCATACACACAAAATTATATGGCTGCTGAACCGCATCATGGGGTTGGTTTAATGGTTGTGTCTGATAAAACCGGCCCAATAACACAAACCAATATCGATGCTACGTATGCTTATCACCTTGGGCTTACCGAAACCTTAAATTTAGCTGTCGGTGTATCGGCAGGGGTAAGTCATAACGTAATTGATGTCAGCAAGCTTACTTATGTTGATCAGAACGACCCTACCATCAATAACATCACGGGCTCACAATGGAAACCTGATTTGGGTATAGGTGTATGGGCATATTCGTCTAATTACTTCTTTGGGGCATCGGTACAACAGATCCTGCCGCAAAATTTATATGTAACCACCTCAACAACAGCAGTGCAAAATAAAACCGTACCACATTATTTTGTGACCGGCGGTGTTAAGCTTTTCGTATCTGACGATATTACGCTGATGCCTTCGGCTTTGCTGAAGTTTATAGCGCCGGTTCCGGTAACTTTTGATGTGAATATGAAAATGTCGTTCAGGGATAAATTCTGGATAGGCGGCTCATACCGCCGTAATGATTCATACGCGGCATTGGTAGGGTTTAACCTCAGCTCACTGATCAATGTTGGCTACTCTTATGATTTTACTACATCGGCCTTAAACACGGTGAGCCACGGTTCGCATGAAATTGTATTAGGCATCCTGCTTAATAACAGGTATAAAGTAACTTGTCCTCAGCATACTTTTTAATTTCTAAAAACGTTTTAAATACGTAAAGGCAAAGCATTTCCTGTTTTCAAAATTGGCGCCATTAAATGGTGTATAGTGTGCCCGTTCAGGAGATGCGGTTATACATTCTTACGTAAAAAATTCCACAAACAATCCTGACAATCTTTGTCACATACGTAAGCAATAGTAGGCTTTGCAGTTGAAAAGTATTTTCTTAAAAAGATAAAAAATAAAACAATACAATTGATTTGTAGGTTTAATTTAATAATAACTAAAATTAAAACCTATGAATACCAATAATGAGAACTGGGGAAACCAGGATAACAACAGCAATGATTTTAAAAACAGCACCAATTCATTTTCCGTAAATGGTGGTGAAGTTTATCCAAACCGCGATCTTGAAAGCGACGATGATAATTTGGACGAGACAGATGATATTGTTGACTATGACGAAAAACCTGAGGTAGAAAAGCCTGAGAAAGAAAGAGTAGGAACTCATAGTCAATCGGAAGTTGACCAGCCTAACAGGAGCGCAGATACTTCGTTCAGTGAGCAAACTGATGTAACGCCACCGAATAAAAAGGAGTTTCCTTCGGTAGGTCCGGCCAAAACCGATTTTGAGAGCCGTCCGCATGGCCGCACAACTGGCCGTATGCTTGGTCATGAGCCCGGCACTGAAGGGATTTAATAAAAGGAGGGTATAATCATGATTGATTATAGAGATAATAACCCTGCCCGCGGACAGGACAATATTAAAGGGGCAATGGGGAGCCATATCAATGACAGCTATAACAATGCTGTTAGAAGGAACCCCTGCCTCGAAACTAAAGGTCCTCAAAAATTGCATTTTAGGGTTTTACATGAGGATGGCAGCCTGGCCGATCTTCCGGATCAGAACGTTGAGGGAGCAGGCGTTGGTGATGGCACAATAGGCCGTTAACAAAACAAAAAAGGTGACCATTTGGCCACCTTTTTTGTTTATGTTGTTATACCAGACAATTAAGTAGTATAGCCCAGGATTTTTAATACTTGTTTACTATTCTGTTCTTCGCCAAATACTTCAAAGTTGAAAGTTTCGTCCCTGTTACGGCGAATGATCACATGCTTAGGTGATGGCAGCAGGCAGTGGTGGATACCACCGTAACCACTTAATACCTCCTGGTAAGCACCTGTGTTAAAGAAGCCTAAATACTGCACCTTACGTGTTTTAGGCATAAATACGCTGTTCATATGCGCCTCCTGGTTGTAATAATCCTGCCCGTCGCAGGTGATACCACCGAGGTTTACACGCTCGTATTCCGAATCCCAGTTATTAACCGGTAACAGGATATATTTTTGGTTCAATGCCCAAACATCAGGTAAGTTAGTGATGAACGAACCGTCAAGCATCAGCCAGCGTTCGCGGTCATTCTGTTGTTTACGGCCTAATACTTTGTACAGGATACCCGAAGCCTCGGCTACAGTATATTTACCAAATTCGGTAATGATATCCGGTTCCATGGTATCGTGCTCGGCACAGATCTCTTTAATCCGGCTTACAATTTCATTGATCATGTACTCATAATCAAAATCGAAAACCAGCGAGTCTTTAAATGGCATACCGCCGCCAATATCAAGTGTATCCAAATGCGGATTTACTTTTTTGAACTTGCAGTAAAGGGTTACATATTTTTCCAGCTCATTCCAGTAGTATGGTGTATCAGAGATACCGGAGTTGATGAAGAAATGCAACAGCTTAACCTGGAAGTTAGGGTTATCCTCAATTTTGTTATGATAAAAATCAATAACATCTTCCATGCGTACACCTAAACGTGATGTATAAAATTGCGAATCAGGCTGCTCTTCAGCTGCTATCCGGATGCCCAGGTTACAAGGGGTATCCATCTCAATTTCATCATCGTAGAGGTTAAACTCTTCTTTATTATCCAATACCGGGATGATGTTTTTGAAACCATCATGCAGCATATCAATAATATATGTTTTGTACTGAAAAGTTTTAAAACCGTTACAAATTACGGTTATATCCTTTGTTACAGTGCCTTTTTTCTCCAAAGCATCAATCATTGGCATATCAAATGCCGACGATGTTTCCAGGTGGATCTCATTTTTCAGGGCTTCTTCAACAATATGCCTGAAATGTGAGCTCTTGGTACAATAGCAGTATTTATAGCTGCCGCGATAATTGTTTTTGATGATAGCCTGTTGAAACAGCAGTTTAGCCTGCTGGATCTTTTTGGATATCATAGGCAGATAAGTAAAGCGTAGGGGGGTACCATACGTTTCAATCATCTCCATCAAATTTAGGTCCTGAAAGTATAGTTCATCATCGATGATCTCAAAACCATCTTGTGGAAAACCTACACTTAAGTCAAGAAATTCCTGGTAACTCTGCATCCTTAAAAATTTTGGGGCAAAAATGTAATTTTTAAACGGAATATTTGGCTATTTGTTAGGATTAATTTTATTGACAGAATGTAATGTTTTTGCAATGAAAGTGGGATTGTTCATTACCTGCTGTAATACAGTGTATTGCTATTGATAATCAATAGATTTTTTCGATAATAATGAAGCTGTAATATAAGCTCATGCGGAGGGTTAATAACCGCTCAAAATCAAGGCAGCCAGACCTATGCCACTGCGGCCTCCTTATTATATTTATTGCGGTAATCAATTGGCGATATCCCGGTGATTTTTTTAAAAACCGTACGGAATGCTTTGGCATCGGTATACCCAACATCGTACATTACCTCGTTGATGTTTTTGGGAGTGCTTTCCAGTTGCTTTTTGGCTGCTTCAATTTTTACACGCTGGATATATTCAACCGGGGTATTGTTGGTGGCTTTTTTAAAACGGCGTTCAAAATGCCTGCGGCCGATGGCATACATGGACGATAGGTCTTCTACCGAGATCTTCTCGGTAACATTATTTTCTATGTATTCCTGGGCTTGCTTTATCGGGTCGTCCTCGTGCTTTTTTTGCCCCGTGAACATAGCAAAAGGCGATTGACTTTTCCTGTCAATTTCCAAAGCGTAGATCTTTGCTGCCATAATAGCTATATCCCGTCCGGCATATTTTTCAATCAATAATAATAACAGGCTCCAGTAGGAGGTGGCACCTCCGCTTGAATACAGCCCCTGCTGTTCGGTAACTATCCGCCCATCAACCAGCGTCACCTCCGGGAACATGCTTCTGAACTTGTCGGCTGTGATCCAATGGCTGGAACATTCTTTACCATTCAATAGGCCTGTAGATGCCAGTACAAACGAGCCGATACAAAGGCTGGCTACTTCAGCGCCGTTATTGTATTGATTGATAATCCATGGCACAAACTCCTGGTTTACTTTTACCGCATTTTCAAGATCGCCACTTATAGCCGGGATGATCACCATATCGCTTTTTTGTAATTCACTCAGTAAAACATCGGGATGAACCGAAAACATGCCGCCATGTACTTTAACTTCTTTGGTAAGTCCAACCATTTGCACGTTAAATGCAGGCTGCCTGCCCATAGCTTGCAAAAAATCATTAGCGCCTGTGAAAATGGTCCGGGCATCTACAATACTGGCTAAAACTGCCTCATTGGGTATCAGGATAGCAACATGTTTCATGTTTATTAATCGTATAAATTGCTTATTTTGGATAAAGATAGTAAACACTAAAGTCGCAATCAACCCCTTAACAAGTCCTTTTTGCACGCTACGCGATTTTGCCTCCCGGGATAACTTTGTATTGTTAACAAATCGATAATCACACAAAAAACAATATCATCATGAAACCAACAACAATTAAAACCCTGTACTGGATCTTCACTGTTCTTTTTTTATTAGCTATGCTCGGCGACGCTTACGGAGGGATCACCATGCAGCAAGCCGGTAAGGATTCATTAGCCAAACTTGGCTACCCCATGTACCTGCTGGTTATTATGGGATCGGCAAAAATAGCGGGTGTGCTGGCCATAGCTCAAACCAAGTATCGTGTTATTAAAGAATGGGCGTATTCGGGCTTTGCTATCAGCTTTATCGGGGCATTTTTGTCATGGTTTGCCATCGGTGCCGGTGCTGCTATGCTCATCCCGCCGGTAGTGATGCTGCTTGTAATGTTCTTAACTTACTACTTATGGAAAAAGTATGAACAGGTAAAAGAACTGGGTTTAACCAATACCAGGCTCGCCGGAAATAGCGAAGTGGCTTAATCATATAAATATAATTATTCAATTCCGGGTTTATCAACTCCCCCAGTTAAATCGCATTTAAAACAGGAGGCTCCTACGGAGCCAGGTAAACCACTGACTTTGACTATAAACATGATACTCCTACGGAGTTGTATTCGCAAGTTCATTAAACTCCGTAGGAGTATCATGTTTATAGAAAATGAAATAAAAACATAAGGCTCCGTAGGGACCTCCTGTCAACTATTGATTTTAAACTATTTTTTCGAGTTAAACCTATATGACCATGCGCAAACTGATAGTATCCCTGAACATTACGCTGGATGGTTTTGTAGCAGCAGAAGACGAGGGCCTTGACTGGCACTATCAATACTGGACGGATGAAATAGCCGAAACAGCAACAGAACTGCTTAGTTATGCAGATACTATTTTATTGGGTAAAAATACCTACCAGGCTATGGCTGCCTACTGGCCTTTCCAGGCCAGGTGCATGAATTTCCCGCGTACCGATATTGCTTATGCCGATATGATGAACAATCACCAAAAAGCGGTTCTTTCCTCAACAATGACCACTGTTTGGTGGAATAATTCATTACTGCTCAAGGGCAATTTAAAACAAGCAATAGAAAACTTAAAAAGGCAGCATGGCCGTGATATCCTTACTTACGGAAGTATCAGTGTTGTTAAACGACTGGCGGCTGTGAATTTGATTGATGAATACCAGTTTTGGGTCCACCCGGTAATTTTAGGTAACGGCAGGCCGCTTTTTAACGGGCTAAAAAATAATGTGCCTTTAAAACTGGTATCGCAGAAAGTTTTTTCATCGGGGGTGATTTTGATGGTTTATCAAGCCCTCAATTAATTTTTAGGGAAAAACAGGTAGACAGACCAGTTTTATCAATCGCATTTTTACTGCTGACACACAGCTGTCAATAACGCGTTACACCTTTGTATGAAAAAATGTGATCCGTTATGAACAGGGCCGACAGGTTACTAAGGGTATTGGTGTTGCTGCAAACCAGGGATGTGGTATCCATTGAGTTGTTGAAGGCGCATTTTCATATCAGCGCCCGCACAGCCTACCAGGACCTTGAGGCTCTGAAGCAACTAAAAATAACAGTAACATTTGAGGCCGAAAAAGGCTGTTTTGTTTTAGTTGCAAGCTGCCCTTCGCCGGGTAATAATAGCGAGATCATTTCTCAGCCAATGATGGTTATTCCCCCTGCTATAAAAAATGAGCTGTTATCGGTTATCCCGCGAGAGATAAATAACGATCCTCAAAATTCATCGTCGTAGTTTACTTTCCCATTTGTCAGCCGTACATAATCCACCGATCCTGTACCCTGGAACCGAAATACTATCCCGATTATTTTGGCTCGACTGATGCCTTTATCCACTGTATAAACAGGTTTATTATCAATGAAAATTTGCGCCTTGCCGCTGTGTGATACAATTTTAAGTGGTATATATTTTCCAAAGTCGACCCCGAAGGCAGACAAATCATGCTTTTTACCGGATACCTCGTAACCTGCAAAATACATATCCAGGTCAGATACACAGCCCTTGGTGCTTAGGGGGATCCAGATGGCCGTACCCTTACACAAAATATAAACAGTGCTCAGGCGGCAAGCGGCTGCGCCTTCATTATAATTGTTTTTAACAGCCGTTTCAAAAGTAAAATCATCGCTGTATATCTCGCCAAAATCGGTAACGTTGGTATAAACCACATAGGGCGGGGTAGGCTGCATGGCAATATTGCGCCCCTTGATTTTTTCTGGCGACAGGGAAAGCTTGCCATCTGCCATGGCATCTTTTTTTTCATAATAAACAGGTACTGGCTGCTTTTCAACTATGGGCAGCCACCCGTTCGATTCAACCATCAGTTCATGCTGTTTTACAATTTTGCCGCCCACGATGAGCTTGGCGTAATAAAAATCAGGGAAGTAATAAATAGAGGTATGCTGATGATCGTTTTTGGAAACGTTAACCCGTAAATGCCTGTCCCATGATTGCTGGATTGCTACCGAATCATAAGGGGCCTTGGTTGCATCAAAATCAAACACAACTGAATTTGGCAAACCCGAAGTAATTACTTTTTTACTGCTGAAGGCATAATCTTTTGGTACTATGGGTGGTTTCGGATGTTCGGTACGTGAAGCCATGATTACAACCAATAAAATGCCTACCAGCGTTAAAACACCCAAAGCATAAGGCATCGACCTGGAGTGTTTTTTTACCGGCCGGGGCTTTGGTTTGGGTGATTCAGCCGGTTTGTTAACCGGGACAAATTGTGTACTGAACGCCCTGAAGTTTTCATAACCCAAAAATTGCACCAGCGTATCCATGGTGTAGGTATTGGGCAGGCTATCATATTTAACCTTACCCCAGATGCGCTTCAGCGTAACATGGCTTATGGATGCACCGGTTTTCTCCCTTATCTTTTCGCTCAGGTTTATAAAGTCCTGGTTCTTCCAGCTATTGCTGTCTCCCCAGCCGGTGAAGGTTTCGTATTGTTTTATCAGTTCGGTAATAAGCAATTCTTGTGCAGGCATATCCATTGGTCAAAAATAGCCGGTAAATCAGTTCAAATATTATTTGTACAGGCTTGTACCAACTTGTACAGGCTGTGAATTGCTATAGCCCGGCGGGCAAACTAATTTTATCAGCAATTTAAAAATTAAACCTAAATATACCATAACCTAACCAACAATGAAACAAGTAATAAGCAGGATCAGTGCATACATCTATGCCACAGTAATGTTCATATTCGGTATTCAGCATTTTATGTATGCCGGTTTTGTGGCAACACTTATACCCGGCTGGATCCCGTTCCACCTGTTTTGGGTATACCTTACAGCTGTTGCGCTCATGGCTGCTGCTATAAGTATCTATGTTAACCTGTATGCCCAATGGGGATGTTTTTTATTAGGGTGTATGATATGGGTGTTTATTTTAACCATCCATATTCCCCTGCTGATCAACAGCCATTTTGATGCCGGTAAAATAACCAACGCCCTGAAAGATACCGGGCTGGCATCATGTGCCTTTATACTTGCAGCCATTTATGAGCGGGAGGGGTAAAATAATATCAATATCATATGTAACATAAATGCGTTTGCTGTAGTCTCCTTACCATCAATCCGCACCTTATGAAATTGAATTTTAAACACGTTTTTTTACTTGCACTGCTTATTACTTTTGGCACAGGGGAGACCTTTGCGCAGCAAACTAAAGCCGCTAATATTGATACCCTAATGCAAAGGGCAAACAGATTGGGCTTGTTTAACGGCAATGTATTGGTGGCCGATCATGGAAAGATCATTTATAAAGCTGCCATAGGTTACGCCGATGCGGGCAAAACAACGAGGCTTACCGATCAGTACCGCTTTCATATTGGTTCGATAGCTAAAGAATTTAATGCTGTTGGGATTATGATGCTGCAGGAACAAGGCAAGCTGAACCTGGATGATAAAGTATCCAAATATTTGCCGCAGCTACCTGTCTGGGCCGATAAGATCAGGATCATTAACCTGTTGCAATACACCAGCGGCTTGCCTGATATAAAATGGAAAACCGTTAGGGATGATGTCGGGAATATGGCCGATTTGATGAAGGTGGATTCGCTTGATTTTGAGCCCGGTAAAAAATATGTCTATAATAATAACAATGTTTTTCTGCAGCGCCGGATTATTGAAAAAATAACAGGTATTAGCTTCAGGCAGTTTGTTGAGGATTATGAATTGAAGCCTGCCGGTATGAATACTGCCATTGTAGATCCTACGGAAAAAGATGCGCTTGTAGCAAGATCATATGATAATGATGGAAAGCCGGATGACCTCGTGTATCCCATATCCGGCTGGACGGCAGTAACGCTTGACGATTTTTATGCCTGGGCTAACGCGATTATTAAATTTAAACTGATAAGCCCTGTAGCCACCCGCGAGATTATTAATGGTGTAAGCCCGGGCAGGCAATCAGGCCTTGGTGGCGGCAGTATGGACGGCGATAAAATGATTGGCCACACCCATGATGGTACTACTTTAAATTACCAGGCCCTATTGGTTAGCAAGGTGCCAAACGGTGTTACCATTATATTAATGACCAATAATAAGCAGGGAAACCTGTACTCTATAGAAAAGTCAATAGAGGCGATTTTAGAGGGTAAGCCATATGCCCTGGTGAAGCGGTCATTTTTGGATGAATTTGGTAATAAACTTGATTCTATGAGCGGTGAACAGATCATCAGCTTTTATAATGATCTTAAAAGCAAACGCGGAAACGAGTACAGTTTTGACGATGAAAATACATTGAACGAAACCGGTTATTACCTCATGAGCAAAAAAAGGTTGCCTGATGCTGTTGTAATTTTTGAGTATAATACCAAATTGTTTCCAAAATCGGGCAATGTGTTTGACAGCCTTGGCGAGGCCTATTATAACCAGGGTAATAAACCATTGGCGCTGTTGAATTATAAAAAGTCGTTACAGCTTGATCCAACAAATGACAACGCTAAAAAGATCATAACCGAATTGGATAAATAGGGGAGCCTGCAGTAAAATGATAAGGGGTTTATTGGCAGGCTAAATTGTCGCAAAAACACTTACCAACTCCTATATATCCGTCTGTTAATGCCGGTTTGCTTTAGGCAAGCCGGCTAACAGGCATTATATTACCACATTTCCTGCTATCCTTTGTTTCATGTTGGTTTAAAGGTGGGTATATCCTTGATTATTGCGTTAAAACACGTACGCAAATACCGTATTTTAACGGGTTGATATTTAGTTGTTTGCTTTGTAATTTAGGCAATATTTTCATATCTGCTAAACCCGCACCTTATGTTTAATTCCCCGATTATTGATCTGGCACTCACGCTGTCGTTCACCTATTTTTCGCTGAGCCTTACTGTAAGTACAATTCATGAGTACATTTCTGCCCTGTTGAATAAGCGGGGAGAATACCTGAAAAATACGATTGAATGTTTACTCTTTGACCAGGACTGGAAAAAAATAGCTGAAAAGCTTTATAGCAATCCAAACATTGCATCTTTAAAGAAAGATTTAAATAGTTTACCGTCGTATATCCCGGCAGGTAACTTTGCTACTGCCTTAATGGATCAGTTTAAAAACGATAAAAACATCATCCTTGATATGAATACGATCAGGGATGTTTTAACTGATGATGGAATTGCAGCACAAGTCGGCATTTCTGATGGGATCAGGAAACTTTTGCTTAATTTTTATGAGCGCGCCCAGGGCGATCTTCAAAACTTTCAAAAGCAGATAGAAACATTTTATAATTCGGCAATGGATAGGGCGTCTGGAGTTTACAAACGGGCATCCCAGCTTATTGTATTTATTATTTCTTTGTCAATCTGTGCCTCCTTTAATGTTGATACCATAAATATTGTCAATAAACTCTGGAGTAAGCAGGATGTTCTCAAGCATACGGCCGATAATCTGCAAACCACCGTAACCCAGCTTAACAAGGATAAATATAATCCTAAAACCGATTCGATTGAATTTGGAGTCGACAAAATAACGGTAATAAAAAATGCACACGTTGATACAACTAAAGCTGTGCCTGATGTAAAGAAAGTAGTTCGGCAGGTAAGCACCGTCAAAACGTTTATTGATGGTTCGGGTATCCCTATTGGCTGGACGTCACAAAACACACCAATTCTTAAAGGGAAAACATTTGGACAAGGTCTTTTACAGCTTTTAATTAAGATAGCCGGTATATTATTAACGGCTTTAGCCTTAATGTTGGGTGCGCCTTTTTGGTTCGATCTGATCAATAAAATTGTAAGTTTACGTGCAGCAGGTAAAAAGCCCGAAGAGGAATCAACCACACCAACTAAAAGTACTACCGTAACCGTAAAACCAGTAGGCTAATGCGTATAAAAGTAACCGTGCCTCTTAATACCAGGATAGGAGGTGCTCATACAACCTATCAAACCGGCACCGTAAGGGAGCCGGGCGAAGAAATAGAAGTGACGGGGACTGTGCAGGGCGAGGAGCTGGATGGAAACAATATTTGGTACAAAGCGGGCGATGAAGCCAACAGTAATTTCTGGAGCGGCGGAGCCGAACAAATAGATGGCGCTGGCAGGAACTTTCAGCAGTGGATGGCTGACTTAAACCTGCCGGAGATCTGGGCCAAGTACGCAGGTACCGGCGTTGGTGTTGCAGTGGTTGATACCGGCATTGCACCCGGTATAACAGACCTGTTTTATAATACCAGTAAATATTATGTTTATGGCGAGGGTGTTGAGATAAATGACGGGGACGGCCATGGCACTACATGTGCTTCTATCATAGGCGCAAGGAATATAAGTGATAACTATATCGGGGTGGCTCCTGCATGTAATTTATATATCTGTAAAATATCAGAGACAAGATTTTTTGATGATAATGAAACGGGGGCATTAAAATATGCTGAAGCTATTAACTGGTGTGCTTCCAAACCCGAGATACAGATAATTTCTATTAGCTGGAGTACTGAAATAAAACTTCAGCAAACAAAAGACACCATACAAAAGGCTATAGACAATGCTGTGAGTAATAAAAAGATAATTATATGCTCAATAGGTAACGCAACAAGTTTTGGCGATAATTCTGCTTTTTATCCTGCCTGTTTTGAAAATGTGATAGGAGTGGGAGCAGCACCTCTTGAAGATGTTGTTTACCCTTTTATTAATGAACACTTACATGTTGTAGTGAACGGGGCTAATATTGATGCTTATCAGAAAGACAGTACTGTTGAAAAAGGAACTGGAAGCAGCCAGGCCACAGCTATAATTGCAGGCATAGCTGCATTGATGGTGCAAAAGCTGAATTTTTCATACACTTTTGATGATATCAAAAATATGCTAATAAAATTCTGTGAGCCTCAAACACCTTTCTCTATACCGGCAGATGGGTCTGCAGGGACATTTAATCTTCCATTGTTAAACCCGGCGCTGTTGCTTGACTTTTTTAATAATACTATATGATTAAAAAGAGTTTACTTATTTCAACAATTCTTTTGCTCTTAATTGCCGAAGTACGGGCACAGCAAACCGATCGGATACTTTTTTACGATGCATTGTATTTAAAAAGCGTTTATAATAAAAATGCGAACAAGATTGTAACGGGCGCTGGTAACCAAAAGTTATTTTTTAGCTATTTCAATTTAAATAACGGTGCTAATCAAGCAACTATTGATAGCTCGATAATTAATAACCCTTTTTTCAAACCTATTTACCGTGCAGGTGGTGGTGCAACCAGTGGGGTTGGATCCAGTATATCCGGTTTGATACAATCTGCCGGCTCACTTGATGTTACTAACCTTGCCGATGGCCTCGCAAAATTTTTGGTTGAAAGAACAAAGCAGGAACTTTCCACAACCTTTTTTTCACGGTTTAAACAAGAGCTGGATAGTACCAGGCAATTGCAATTATTATTCCCGGTTACTTACAAGTCACTTACAGCCATTGATGTTGAGATCTATAATTATGCCGCCTATACGGATTTATTGCGCGAATCATTTCAGAAAGACCTGGCGCTTATACTGCCCAATGTTTCCAATTTGATTGAAGACCCATGTATGGACAGATTGTTTGCTGCCATGCCCCACGTCAGGACTATTTTTATTGATGCATTGTACATAGCCAATGAGTTTCATGAGGGTGCCCATCCCGGAGATATATTTCATAATTACCTGATTAATAAGGCTGATAACGGCGCCTTAAAACTTGTCAATGAAAATGTATATCCGGCATTGCAGGCTTTTGATCTTTTATCACAATCATTACGTTCAAATCAAAAGGATAAATATTGGGTTGATGCCGATTCGGCTAAGATGCTGTTCAATGACCCTATAACTTTTCAAATCTATCTGGGCTTGCTTTATCAGCAACTGGAAAAAAAGGACATTAGCTTTAAAGAGGGCTCCATGAAACAATTTCTCAAAGCCCATAGTAGTGACTTTTTAAAGTTTGAAGGGATCTATCAGAATTATGTCACTGAACTTATCCAAAAAGGAACTTTAGTTAATAAGTATTTTATCAGTTTAAAACAGCTTCAGCAAAAAGGTGATAATACCTTCAATTACCAGGATTATTACGCCCTCTATAATTCATCGCTTAATCTTTTCGAGCTGTTATTGAAATCACCAATTCTTTTAAATGCCGATCCGGCCAACATTACCATTCCAATAATTGACAGGAAAGACCCAAGGATTGATCAGTACCTGTCATCGGCCCGGAGCCTTGGCAATGTTTACATTGATGTTTACGAAAAACAATACCCATCGGCAATAGTTGAACTTAGTGGTGTTTACGATAATCTGTTTGTTAATAAAATAATTACTGATCCTATAAAACAGAAGCTAACTGCAAGTCTTGCCGAAAAAAAAGCTGAATATGATAAACAGCAGGATGCTGCCCTTAAAACTGCCATAAAAAAGGAAATAGAAGAACTTAACGGGAAAATTGCTTCGCTTACCTAATGGCCTGCAATAAACAAGATGTTTATTAAATATGGCAATTTTGCCGCTGAGGTATCAAAAGCAAAAAACAGCGATGAAGTAAAAAGTGCAATTGAAGCAATTGCGTTACCAGCAGGTAGTTCGACAGTTAAACGTGAGGCAATTTTTAACGTTGCTTTAAACGCCTATGTCGGCCCTTATCTGGGTATGGAAAAAGTGCATGGTATTGATGAAAAATATAAAGGCACTTACGGATTATCTGCACCGGTAGGCATTTCATTCAGCTGGGGCCATCGTTTATTATTTATTCCTACCGGCGATAAAAAATGGTCGACTTCGGTTTTTGTTTCCTTAATTGACATCGGCGCACTTGCTTCATACCGTTTTACATCAGGTAGTACTTCAGTAGCAAAAGACAGCAGTGCCACTGTAGCACAGGTGCCCAAAATTGAGCTGAAGAATATCATCAGTCCGGGTGTGTTTTTATCTATCGGCATACCATCTACGCCAATTTCAATTTCAGGAGGGTTCCAGGTGGCGCCCAATTTGCGTAATGTAAGTTTAACCGGGGCCAATAAAGATTTGATTACCAATACCTATGGTGATAACAAATTATACACCCGCTGGTCGGTAGGGATTTTGGTGGATATACCAGTAATTAATTTCTTCACCCGGGGGCGCTGATAGCTTCAGTAATTGATTTCCCCGTTAATACTAAATTGGATTGATTATCCAAAGGCAGGGTTGTTTTACCGCCCGAAGTTTATAAAACTTTTATGGCTGTATCTTGTTCAGATAGCATTCGCCGGATGTAGCCTTTGTTGTGCATTATAGTTTAAAACTTATTGCATATTGAGCTGGCATATTTAAAAAGATGATTTAACTTTAAGGCGTTCCATTTTGGTTATTTATTGCCATATTTGAAGCAAAACCGAACCAGATAAATTGAAAATATACAACCACTTATGCAGGAATTAGACCCCACCATTCTTCAAAAAGCAAACTCATGGCTTCAAGGAAATTATGATGCCGATGTAAAGCAGGAAATTCAAAAGTTAATTGATGATAAGGCTTATACCGAATTAACAGATTCATTTTACCGTGATCTGGAATTTGGTACAGGCGGCCTTCGCGGCACTATGGGGCCTGGTTCAAACCGTATCAATAAGTATACTATAGGTGCGGCAACACAGGGATTGGCTAATTACCTGAAAAAAACATACCCAGGTGAAAAAATCAAGGTTGCTATTGCCCATGACAGCCGTAACAATGCCGATTTCTTTTCGACTATTACGGCCGAGGTTTTTTCTGCCAATGATATCTATGTTTACTTTTTTAAAGCGCTGCGTCCAACGCCGGAACTTTCATTTGCAGTACGGCATTTAGGTTGTAAAAGCGGTGTAATGCTAACAGCATCGCACAATCCTAAAGAATACAATGGTTACAAAGCTTATGGAGCCGATGGCGGTCAGTTTGTTTCTCCGCATGATAAAGCTGTGATGGACGAGGTTGCTGCTATAGGCAGTGTCGATGACATCAAATTTAACCGTGTAGATGCCAATATCCAAGAAATAGGAGAGGAGATTGACGAGCTTTACCTAAGCAAGATCACCGAACTTTCTGTTTCGCCGGATGTAATTGCCCGCCAAAAAGATCTTAAAATAGTTTATTCGCCTATCCACGGTACTGGTATTACTTTGGTACCACAAGCCCTGGAAAGGTTTGGTTTTAAAAATGTGATCCTGGTTGATGAGCAAATTACACCCGATGGCAATTTCCCTACGGTAGTTTATCCTAACCCTGAAGAAAAGGAAGCCCTGACACTTGCACTAAAAAAAGCTCAGGAAACTGACGCCGACCTGGTATTAGCTACAGATCCGGATGCCGACCGTGTAGGTATCGCTGTGAAAAATACTGATGGCGAGTTTATCCTGCTTAATGGTAACCAAACCGGTGCTATGCTCATCAATTATTTGTTAAGCGCATGGGAAGAAAAAGGCAAGCTTACGGGTAAAGAATATATTGTTAAAACCATTGTTACAACAAACCTTATCGAACGCATTGCCGAAGCCAAAAACGTTACCTATTATAACACGCTGACCGGCTTTAAATATATTGGCGAGCTGATGACCCATTTTGAAGGTAAACAAACCTTTATTGGCGGCGGTGAAGAAAGCTACGGTTATTTAATTGGAGAGTTGGTAAGGGACAAGGATGCTGTTGTTTCGAGCGCATTTATTGCCGAAATGACCGCGTACTATAAAGATAAAGGCAGTAGCCTGTTTGAAGCCTTGATTGATACTTACGTACAATATGGTTTTTATAAAGAAAAGCTGATCTCCCTCACTAAAAAGGGTAAAACCGGTGCTGAAGAGATCAAGGAAATGATGGAAAAATTCCGCACCAACCCTCCGGCTACTTTAGGCGGCTCAAAAGTAACTACGCTTAAGGACTACGAAAAACGCATTGAAACTGATCTGGTTACCAATACAACTCAGCCGATTGAATTGCCGGCTTCTGATGTTTTACAGTTCATTACCGAAGATGGGAGCATCATTTCGGCACGCCCTTCAGGTACTGAGCCTAAAATTAAGTTTTATTGCAGCGTGAACGGCAAACTTGAAAGTAAGGAAGCCTACAGCGAAACAGACAAACAGCTTGACGCTAAGATTGCCTCCATTATGCAGGATCTTGGTGTTTAAGGATTGAAGGGCTATAAATAAAAAATCCCGGCTGATTGATAATTAGCCGGGATTTTTTATATGTGATTTATCACACATCCGTTACATCGTTTTCCTGGGGCGCCTTGGTCGGTCACCAGCCGGCGACTGATCATTATTACTCCGGTAGTTGCTTTGGCTACCATAGCTCCGGGTATTGTTAGGCCTGTCACCGTTATTCCTGTTATTGTTATTGCCGTAGCCAAATGATTTACGTGGCGGCGGGGTTTTCTTAACAAAGTCGTCGTTTATTTTTACACTCAATACCCTATCCGCGATGGGGGTACCGTCTAAAGCTATCACTGCGTTCTCGGCTCCTGTACGGTCTTTCATTTCCAGAAATGCGTACCCTTTGCAGATCCTTGTTTTTTTATCACGTACAATTTTAATCGTTTCCACATCGCCATGTGGACCTATCATTTTAACAAGTTCCAGTTCTGTCATTTCCAGAGGAAAGCCGCCTACAAATAATTTGACCATTTATAAATTGAGATTAAAGATGATAGATAACCACCGTACACAAATTTCGTTTGATTTTTTTTAAATAAAGGATGTTTTTATGCTAAAAGCAAAGTTTATTTTCATTAACCATTCTTTACCCGGCAATAATAGCATAAAAGGAGCATTTTGTATGCCCTTTTGCTAATGTCAAGTATCAATAGAAAACGGAGAACGATTGATATACATCTTTAAGGTTCACAGCAGGACTGTTAGCAGCTATTTCGTTTTCCAGGTTTTTATTGCTAAATATAGCTACCCCATTTTGGTTTTTACCTGGTACCTTAATTTCAGCATTTGTTGTACAATATGTTTCTATTAAAAAACAAAACTAAAACGCATTAGCAATGCTTCAATTCCATATATTTGAGAAGATAAACCGGGGATAAGTATGCCATTATCCCAAAATGAGAGCCTTTTTTGCTGTTTTAATTTATTTGATCTACTGAGATTGTGTGTTTGATTTAAGTGTCATGTGATCAGCCGTATTATTATTATTAAAAATCTTTATAACAAAAAATGAAATATATATTCTACCTGCTTTTTTCATTAATTAGTCTTTCAGCAAATGCATTAACTGATACCAATACATTACTCGAAGAATTAAAGAATGAAATAGCAAAGAAAAATGTATATGACGGTAGTAAAGAAGTACGGATCCAAAAATTAAAAACATACCAGTCAAAGCTTTCACAAACCGATTATGATGCCAGGTTTGATACCTGGGACAAGCTTTATACCGAATATAAATCATATCAATTTGATTCGGCTTATGTTTATGTCGATAAAATGATCTCGTTAAGCAAGGTAACGGGGAATAAACGTAAAGAATATTATAGTTATGTAAGGATGGCTTTCATCCTGCTTTCATCGGGCATGTTTAATGAAACCTTTGATTATTTACGTAAAGTAAATGTGAAGGCTTTAAATGATGTTGATAAGGTTGATTACTATTTTTTTTTAGGCAGATGTAATTACGATCTGGCTAATTACAGTAACGACAAATATTTCAGCCCTTATTATATTAAAGCTGGTAACAAATACATTGATTCGGCGGTATCCTTTTGCGGGAACGACCATATCATGCACACCTATCTGCTTGGTTTGCAGGATTACCAGGAAAAAGATTATAAAGAGGGGAGGATAAGGTTCAGAAAATTGCTGGAAAGGGATATGCCAATTTCCATGCACCTGCGTGCAATGGTATCCTGTTCGTTAGGCTCAATCTGTCTTGAAGATAATGAACACGAAGAAGGTCTTAATTTAATGATCAGGGCTGCAATTGCTGATATAAAATCATCAACCCGCGAAACTGTTGCGCTCTACACCCTGGCCGAGCTGCTGTATAAGCAAGGTAATATCAAAGATGCTTACAGTTTTATTCAATTAGCTAAAGCTGATGCCGATTTTTATGGCGCGCGACAACGCAAAATACAAATAGGGGCAATTTTACCATTAATAGCCGCTGCCGAACTTAACAATACCGAGCATCAAAAAAATCGTTTCCTGGTATTTCTGTTAATTATTACAGCACTTGCTTTACTGGTGGTTTTTTTCCTGGTGATGATCGTTAAACAATTAAAAAACCTGAAGATCAAAGAAGCTATAATTGAGGGAAAAAATGTGCAGCTAAACCACATTAACGGGAAATTAATTGAAGATGCCAAAATTAAGGAGGAATATATCGGGCAGTTTTTTAAAGCTATCTCAGGTTATATAGTTAAGCTCGAAAATTTGAAGATCTCCATTGATGCCAAGCTTTCGATGAAAAAATATGATGCCATTCATACTTTTGTAGATAGCATAGATATTAAAAAAGAAAGGGAAAACCTGTATTATAGCTTTGACCATATCTTTTTAAAGATCTTCCCTAATTTCATTACAGTATTTAACAGCCTGTTTGCCGAGAAGGATCAGATCTGGCCCGATGAAGATGAAGTATTAAATACCGACCTCAGGATATTTGCGCTTATAAGGATGGGTATTGCCGATAACGAAACCATTGCCAAAATACTGGAGTATTCTGTTAATACAATTTACGTTTACAAAATGAGGATCAAAGCAAAATCCCTGCATCCGGATCAGTTTGAACAACGTATTATGGATATTAAGGCTTTTGACTATGATTAAGTTTTTCAGAAATATTGAACGGTTAAAAAACCTGTAAAATTACCTGATTTTACAGGTTTTTTATCATAAAAGTATCATGAATGATTAAAAAAAGCATTATATTTTTCCAGGTAAAAAATTATATAACTATTTGTTTTTCAGTTTTTTAACTTTTAAAAACATCGAAAAACTTTATAAAAATATTAAAATAAGCTGTTTTTGCTATTGCTGCCCGGCATAAACCTTTTTCTGAGTTTATTTATAATTAAATTGCATTAGATTTTAATCTGTAATAATTGTAAACCATTACATTTTTAAACGACCAGTTATTGTTAACCTTTATCCTGTACTAACCTGTTGCTGCGCTGGTACAGGCATTGTTTTCATAGCATTTATGCTTATGCTTTGGGGTATTATATATTATGATAGCCCGAAACTATATAAGCATGATTTCGTATAAAATGTAGGTGCTCTTTTTACGGGTTGAAAACTAAACCCAAATAACAAACCAATTTCAACTAAATCTCAAGTTTTATGCAAATTAAACATTTACTCAAAGTATGTTTCTTTGCTGTTTTTCTCTTTTTGATGGAGCCTGCTATGGCCCAGAATAAGGTAATAACAGGTAAAGTAACTGACAAAAAAGATGGCTCCCCTTTAATAGGGGTATCTGTGGTTACTGCGCTCGGTGCTGCAGGCGGGGCCATAACAAACACCGATGGAACTTACCGGATTTCTGTTCCGGCTAACACAAACAGCCTTACCTTTACTTATGTAGGCTATGTTAATCTTACTGTTGCTATTAGCGGGCGTACTGCCGTTAATGTAAGCCTGGAAGCCGACAACAAAACACTAAGCGAAGTTGTTGTAGTTGGTTATGGTACTCAAAGAGTAAAAGATGCTACGGGTTCGGTAGCCTCATTAAGCACTAAAGATTTTAACAAAGGGGTAATTTCAACGCCCGATCAATTGCTGCAAGGCCGTATAGCAGGTGTTCAGGTTACACCCTCAAGTGGTGAGCCAGGTGCGGCATCTTCTATCTCTATCCGTGGTACAGGTTCAATAAGGGCCGGTAATGATCCATTGTACGTAATTGATGGTGTGCCAATAGCAAATGATGCCAATGCGGCTTCAGGGGCTACTACGGGCTCTTTAGGTATGTCGTCTGCAAGAAATCCGCTTGCGTTTCTTAACCCTGCTGATATTGAAAATATATCAGTATTAAAAGATGCTTCTGCTTCGGCCATTTACGGTTCACGCGGTGCCAATGGTGTGGTACTGATCACTACCAAAAAAGGCCGTAAGGGAGCCGGGATTCAATTTTCATCAAATACTTCTATCAGCAGCGTTGCCAAACGTTATGACCTGTTAAATGCCCAGCAATTTATTGCAGCAGTTACTGCAACAGGAGCTGATGCAAGTGCGGTTAATAAAGGTGCTAATACCAATTGGCAAGACCAGATTTTCCGTACTGCCGTATCACAAAACTATAACTTAGGCTTTGGCGGCGCAAAAGGCGGCTTTAACTATCGCGCATCTTTCAGCTATGATGATCAGAATGGTACTGTAAAAAAATCACAATTAAAACGTGGAACCGGCCGCATAAATGCATCCCAACTACTGCTCGGCGATAGAATTAAGTTAGACCTTTCGTTCCTGGCGGCTGATTTACACAATACTTATGCACCTATTACTAATAATGCCGGCTTTCAGGGTAGCTTGATTGGCGCAACCCTGGGTGCAAATCCAACCTATCCTATTAAAAACGCCGATGGAACTTACTATTTTGACGGTACAAACAGGAACCCGGTTGCAATGCTTAACCTCATTGATGATAAAGACAGGGTGCACCGTTACCTTGGCAACTTCGGTGTAACGTTTAAAATCACCAAAGATTTATCATACAAAGGAACTTTTGGCGATGATTATTCTACAGCCAAAAGAACTACCTATTACGATCCGTTATTGCAGGGTTACACCGATGCGGATAACGTTAGGGGGCAATCAATTGCTCAAATTTCAGGTAATGGCCGTGGTCAGATCCAAAATGTTAAGTTGAGCTCACAAATTACTGAGCATAATTTAACATATGATAAAAAATGGTCGGATAAAAGTGCATTAACCGTATTAGCAGGTTATTCGTACCAGGTGTTTAAAAACTATAGCTGGAACGATGTTCGCTGGAACACTGCTACAGCCAATGTATTGGTAAAAAGCATTGATGCGTTTAAGAACAGGCTGCCAATTTACGGTGATACTGCTAAGTCAGAACTGCAGTCATATTATGGCAGGATTAACTACTCTTTTATGGACCGTTACCTGGTAACCGCTACTGTACGTTCAGACGGTTCATCAAAGTTTGGTTCAAATCACAAACGTGCTACCTTTCCGGCACTGGCTGTTAAATGGAAGATCATGAACGAAAGCTTTGCACCTAAAGGTGTATTTGATGATCTGAGCCTTCGGGTTAACTACGGTAAAACAGGTAACCAGGAGTTCCCTCCATACCAGTCATTAGCGGTAAATCAATATAATTTTGGTAGTAACAGTAATACATTGCTATGGTCGCCTAACCCCGATTTGAAATGGGAAACTACCACGCAATATGGCGCGGGTATTGACTTTGCCATCTTTAACAGCAGGTTAACAGGTACTGTTGATTATTTCAACAAAACCACTAAAGACCTTTTGTTTTTCCAATACTTTTCAGCTCCTGCTCCGTCTCCGGGGCAATGGATCAACCTTCCGGGTAAGATCATAAACAAAGGTTTAGAGTTAGGCTTGAATTTAGCGGCTATTCAAAGCTCAAAATTCAGGTGGGATGTTGCTTACAACATGACTATTTTAAAGAATACTGTTAAAGATTTTAAACAACGTATTGTAAATACAGGTGCTATAAACGGGCAGGGCCTGTCGGGTGCTTATGCACAGGTAATACAAAACGATTACCCGATATTTACCTTCAAGGTGCCGCAGTTTAACGGGTTTGATTCAAACGGATTTGGTATTTATCCAAACGGTATTGATAAGGCTACGTTACAAGGCAGCGCACTGCCTAAATTTACCACCAGCTTAACCAATAACTTTAGCTACGGGCCATTTAATGCGAGTATCTTCATAAACGCAGCCACAGGGTTTTATATCTATAATAATACCGCCAATGCTTACTTTTACAGAGGCAACCTTGTTACCGGTCACAACGTAACACAAGAAGTAGCAAACAGTAACGAAAACGTATTAAACTCCGGCGAGGTATCAACCCGCTTCCTTGAAAAAGGCGATTTTGTGCGTCTTTCAAATGTTACTTTGGGTTACACTGTACACCTTGGTAAGTCAAAAACTTTTAAATCATTAAACTTTAATGTTAGCGGTCAAAACCTTGCCCTAATAACAGGTTATAAAGGCCTCGATCCTGAAGTTAACACAAATAAAGACATCAATAACGTGCCATCAAGAGGAATCGATTATGCTTCCTATCCAAAACCACGTACTATTACAATAGGTATAAACGCAGGATTTTAAAATTATTAAAATGAAAAATATTACATTGAAAATTTCAGCGATTTGTGCTACAGGCCTCCTTTTAACGGCCACCAGTTGTACAAAATTGAATGAAACCGTTTATGGATCAAAATCCATATCAACAGGTAATGCGGGGTCGGCATCTGATCTAAATGGTGTTTACGCACAACTAAACGGACAATCAAACCAGGCAAATACATACGCATTACAAGAGCACCCTACTGATGAAATGATGGGCCCTACACGCGGTACCGACTGGGGGGATTTTGGTACATGGCGTAAATTGCATACGCATACATGGGATGCATTGCACCAGCAAATCAGTGACACGTGGGATGAGTTAAATACCGGTGTTTATCGTGCAACACAGGTAATCAATACTTCAGGTGTTAGTCCTCAGATAAAAGGCGAGGCAAGCTTTTTACGCGCTTATTTTATGTGGCAGGTAGTTGACCTTTACGGACAGGCTCCGTTTAGGGATCCGGCTGCTCCATCAAGTGAAAACCCTAAGGTTTACAATCGTAGCGATGCAACCGATTTTATCATCAAAGATCTTGAACTTGCCGAATCAAGTTTGGGCGCTGCAACCTCAATAGGTAAAGCATCAAAAGCAGCCGCCGAGGCTATGCTTGCTAAAGTGTACCTGAATAAAGCTGTTTATAAAGCCACTGCAGTTGGTGGACCGTTCACGTTTGCTAAAGCAGATATGGATAAAGTTATTGGCTATGCCAATAGTGTTGCCGATGCTGGCTATCAAATAGAGCCAGCCGGTAAATATTTCCAGGATTTTGCATGGGATAATACCGAAAAATCTCAGGATATCATCTTTGGTATAATCAATACGGCCACAAATGCACCGGCAAATACACATAACCGCTGGAGAATGGGTATGCACTACAACCAATCGCCAAGCGGTTGGAATGGTTTTACCACTCTTGCCGATTTCTATAACAACTTTGATCCGAAAGATGAGAGAAGAGGAGGTGATTATCCTGGATTAACTGCGCTTAACGGCTTAAATACAGGTTTCCTGGTAGGTCAGCAATATGGTCCGGGTCATAAAGCTTTAACAACCCGTGGTGGTGCGCCGCTTATTTTTACACCCAAAGTTGACCTTAACTATTCAACAGAAGCGCAAGGTATCAGGGTAATTAAATACTTCCCTAAACCCAATGCCGATGGTTCTGTAAATGATGATAATGCTACCAATACACTTATTATATTACGCTATGCCGACGTACGTCTTATGAAAGCAGAAGCTATTATGCGGGGTGGCACCGATCCTAAAGGAGAAACCGCTCTTTCAATAGTAAACTCTATCCGCGTTCCGCGTGGTGCAACTGCGCTTACAACCGTTGATGAAAAAGCAATGCTTGCTGAACGTGGTTTTGAACTTTATTATGAAGGCTGGAGAAGAAATGACCAGATCCGTTTTGGCACCTTCAATAATCCTGTTGATCAGCGCCCCAATGCTTCTGATAAAGCCAGGACGGTATATCCAATACCACAACGTGCGGTTGATTCAAACCCCAACCTTAAACAAAACGCAGGTTATTAATAGTTGAGATTTATTTGATTGAAAGGAACGTAGCGGAGTTTTCCGCTACGTTTGTTTTGTCCCTGATTATATGCTTCCAAAAACACCTCTGTTTCTTTTTTTTGCCGCTCTTATTATATTATCCTCATGTAATGGTGGCAATAAAAATACTTTGTTTACCCTGCAGGATAATGAAGCCATTGGTATCAACTTCGCCAACCAGCTTAATGATCAGGACCGTACCAATGTTTTTACCTTTCGCAATTACTACAATGGTGGCGGAGTTGCCATTGGCGATATTAATAACGATGGCTTAAATGATGTTTATCTTACCTCTAATATGGGCGGTAACCAGTTGTACATCAACAAAGGCAATTGGAAATTTGAAAATATAACCAATAAGGCAGGAGTTAAAGGCACTAAATACTGGAGCACCGGGGCTACCATGGTTGATATCAACGGCGATGGATGGCTTGATATTTACGTTTGCCATAGCGGCAATGCCAGCGGCAACGAAAAGGGCAATGAATTATTTATTAATCAGCATGATGGTACGTTTAAAGAAGAGGCCCAAAAGTATGGCCTGGTAGATAATGGACTATCAACCCAGGCCATTTTTTTCGACTATGATAACGATGGTGATCTTGATTGCTTTGTATTAAATAACTCATTCAGGCCAATAGAATCATTTGATTTCAGTAAAAATCTGCGCGCTGTTGTTGACGAACTCGGCGGCGCTCGCCTTTACCGCAATGATGGCGGTCATTTTACCAATGTAACCAAAGAAGCAGGCATATATTCAAGTGATATTGGTTTTGGTTTAGGCGTTTCTGTGGCAGATATCAACCAGGATGGGTATCCTGATATCTACGTATCCAACGACTTTTTTGAGCGCGACTATCTCTACATCAATCAAAAAAACGGAACATTTAAAGAAGATATCCAAAATGAAACCGGTCACCTTAGCCTGGCCTCCATGGGATCGGACATTGCTGATATCAACAACGACGGGCAATATGATATTTTCACGACGGAAATGCTGCCCGAGGGCGATCTGCGTTTAAAAAAAATGACCGCATTTGAATCGTACGATGTGATCAAAGCAAAACAACGGGATGGCTATTATAACCAGTATATGCAAAACTGCCTGCAGGTACGTAACGCCGATGGCACATTCTCCGAAACTGCATTTTACTCGGGTGTAGCTGCTACCGACTGGAGTTGGGGGGCGTTAATGTTTGATATGGATAATGATGGATGGAAGGACATCTTTGTATCAAACGGAATTTATAAAGATCTCACCGATCAGGATTATATCGAATTTTTAGGTAACCGGGATAACATGGCCAAGATAGCCGAAGGCAGAAAGAAATTTGATTACAAAGATTTTACTGATAAAATGGCTTCAACGCCATTATCTAACTATGCCTATCTCAATAATCACAACCTCTCGTTTACAAACAAATCGGCCGATTTCGGTTTGGATAAACCCGGGTTTAGCAATGGATCATCCTATGCCGATCTGGATAATGACGGTGATAATGACCTCATTGTAAACAATGAAAATGCGCCGGTATCTATCTTTAAAAACAACGCAGAAAAAAATGGGAACCACCATATTCAGATAAAACTGAAAGGGGCCGGGCTAAATGCTTTTGGAATAGGTACTACCGTAAAAGTGTTTATGAAAGGCAGCTCATTGATTTATTATAACCAGCCTACGCGTGGCTTCCAAAGCTGCACTTCGCCTAATTTGCTTACTATAGGTACCGGTAAATACAAATTGATTGATTCGGTACAGGTGATCTGGCCGGGCAATAATTATCAGTTGTTAAAAAACTTAAGCACAGATAAGGTTTATGCAGTTAAGCAAACCGATGCCAATCTGAAATATAACTGGTCAAAACCTCCTGTTAAAACCCTGTTTGCCGATGTTACCAAATCAATATTTGATAGTATCCCGAGACATAAGGAAGATGATTTTATTGATTTTGATAACGAGCGCCTGATGCTCCAGATGTTATCGACAGAAAACCCGTACATGGCAACCGGTGATGTCAATGGCGATGGGCTTACCGATTTTTATTTTGGCAGCTCAAAAAATAGTTTTGCTGCTATCTATATCCAACAAAAGGATGGCCGGTTTAAACAAACTATTCCTGATGATTTTAAAAAACAAGGTTACCTGGAAAATGCCGGTGCTGTTTTTGGCGATTTTGATGGCGATGGTGATCAGGATTTGATTATTGGAGTAGGGGGCAATGCTGATGAGGCCGGAACCCCTGTTTATAATCCCCGTTTTTTTGTAAATGATGGTAAAGGAAATTTTCATCGTGATCCCGACAGAACATTACATGCTGCTGTTAACGCCTCTGTAATCGTTTCAGCCGATTATGATGGTGATGGTAAGCCTGATCTTTTTGTGGGTGGCCGGAGTGTACCCGGACTTTATGGCTGCTCTCCGGAATCGTTTGTTTTTCATAACGATGGCAACGGACATTTTACGGATGTTTCTAAATCGGTATTAGGTACTGATACCAGGCTGGGAATGGTAACCGCAGCCAAATGGGCCGATATAGACAACAATGGTTCGCCAGATCTGATAGTGGCCGGTAATTGGATGGGAATCAGGATATTTAAAAACAACAAAGGCACATTTACTGAAGATAAGCAACTGGCCAACTACAAAGGCTGGTGGAGCAGCCTCGAAATTGCTGATGTTGATGGCGACGGAACACTTGACATCATTGGCGGCAACATTGGCCTTAACTCAAAATTCAGGGCATCGTTTGAGCAGCCGATGGAAATTCATGTAAAGGATTTTGATAATAACGGCACAAAAGAGTGTGTAACCTCTATGTATAAAAGCGATGGCATAAACTACGTTTTTCATATGAAGCCCGACCTAACAGGTCAAATGCCAATCTTCAAGAAACGTTTTTTGCGCTATATAGATTATGCAGGCAAACCATTTAACGAGGTATTTACGGCCGATATGCTCGATGGTGCTGAAATACATCAAATGAATTTTCTTGCTTCGGCAGTATTTTTAAATAAAGGCGGAAAATTTACCTGCAAGCAACTGCCTGCCGATGCACAGCTATCCATGGTAAATACTATTTTGTGTGCTGATCTTGATAACACAGGCGTTAAAAAGATCATATTAGGCGGCAACTTTTATGGCTTTAAGCCCGAAGTTGGCAGGCTTGATGCCAATCATGGCCTGGTTTACCAATACACAAAAAATGGGTTTGTTTATTTTCCTGCTGCCAAAACAGGCCTGAATTTAACCGGCCAGGTACGCTCATCGGCTGCTATAAAAAATGCAGCAGGTAAAAATTATTACCTGTTTGGTATTAATGATGAACCACTTAAAGCATATGAACTACGCTAACACCAATTCAATGCTGTTTACCAGATCTACTTTAAGATATTTCTTTATCCTGTTTGGCATAGTTGTGGTAAGCTTGTTTTCCTGTAAACCTAAAAACACTGGGGATGGCATATTTAAATTGCTCCCGGCTAATGAAACAGGGGTTACCTTCGTAAACAAGAATATAGTATCCGATTCGGTTAATATTTTAGACTACCTGTATTTCTATAATGGCGCAGGTGTGGCTGCCGCCGATTTTAACAATGATGGCTTGCCCGATCTTTATTTTGTATCAAACCAAGGTCCGAACAAACTCTACCTTAACAAAGGCGGGATGAAGTTTGAGGATATTACCGATAAAGCCGGGGTTGCAGGTACCGGCAATTGGAAAACCGGTGTAACCATAGTTGATATCAACGGCGATGGGCTTAAAGATATTTATGTTAGTGTGGTATCGGGTTACAAAACTTTTAAAGGAAAAAATCAGCTTTACATCAATAATGGCAATTTAACTTTTACCGAAAGCGCTGCTAAATACGGGCTCGATTTTGCAGGCCTTTCTACCCAGGCCTCGTTTTTCGATTATGACAAGGATGGCGATCTGGACATGTTCCTGCTCACTTCATCAGTGCACAGCAATGATACTTATGGCGATTCAACCCAGCGGTTTAAATATAGTCATGATGCGGGCGACCATCTTTTCAGGAATGATAATGGGCATTTTACAGATGTAACTGCGGGGTCCGGCATTTATTCGGCACCGATTGGTTATGGTTTAGGTGTAAGCGTGGGCGATTTGAATAACGATGGATGGGATGATATTTATGTAAGTAACGATTTTTTTGAGCAGGATTATTACTATATCAACCAACATAACGGCACTTTTAAAGAACAGTTGAAAAGTGCTTTTGGCCATACCAGCCTGTTTTCGATGGGGAACACAATCAGCGATATCAACCAGGACGGCCACTTAGATGTGCTCAGTACCGATATGCTTCCCGAAGATATAAAGGTATTACGATCAACGATAAACGACGAACCGCTTGATATTTACAACCAGGAAGTTAATGCCGGGTATTACTATCAATATTCAAAAAACTGCCTGCAGTTAAATGTAGGCAATGGCAATAAGTTTGTCGACCTGAGTTTGTACAGCGGAGTTTCGGCTACTGATTGGACTTGGTCGCCCCTGGTGCAGGACTTTGATATGGATGGGAGGAAAGACATGTTCTTCTCCAACGGCATCAAACGCCGCCTTAATGATATGGATTACCTGAAATATCTTGGCGACCCCATGGTTATGCAAGCCTACAAAGAGAACCATGTTTTTGATAAGGAAAAGATCAATAAAATGCCTGAAGGCGGCGTGCATAACTACTTTTATCGAGGTGAGGATCAACTGAAATTTACTGATGTATCATCTGGTAACGATATGAAGCAGCCTTCCATATCGGCAGGATCCGTAGCAGTGGACCTGGATAATGACGGCGATCTGGATATTGTAACCAACAATATGGATGAGCCGGCATATATCTATAACAATACCACGATGGAGGGCCGTAAAGAAAACAAGCCTACTTATCTAAAGTACGCTGTAAAATATAACCTGGTTAACCGGGATGGCATCGGCACCAAATTTTTCCTTAAATCAAAAAATCATATCGATCACCAGGAAATACAAACCAGCAATGCTTACGAGAGCAATTTAAATAATGAGCTGCTATTTACATTTACCCCTGGCGATAAACCTGAATCCCTATTGGTAGTATGGCCCGATAACAGTTATGAACTGATCAATGATTTTAAGCCCGGGCAGAAAACTATTTTAAGTTATAACCCTCAAATAGTTGACAGCCGCAAACCTGCAGCCGAAGTTATTGACGCTTTTATCAATAACAGGAAGCAATTTGACAGCAAACCTGTGCAGGCAAAGCTTTTAGCTGACGTTAAAATTTTTGATACACCTGATTTTAATTACTATTCCCTTTTACCGCATACGTATTTACAGCATACACCTGCAGTTGCCGTAGCAGATGTAAATAACGATGGCATTGATGATATTTATGTTGGAGGCATAGCAGGAGAAGAGAAATACCTGTTAGCCGGCAATAAATCAGGAGGGTTTAAAAAAGTGAACGTTGCGCAGTTTGATCAGTTTAAAGATGCTGCCGATGAGCAGGCTACCTGGGCTGATGTCAATAACGATGGAAAGCCCGATTTGATCGTGATCAGTGCTAATCATCCATTTATAGAAACAGAAAAGCTTGTACAACCCCGGCTATACATAAACAAAGGCAATTTTCGGTTTGAATATCAGCCCCTACCGAAACTAAACTATCAGGCGTCAAAGATTACCTTATTTGATTTTAATGGAGATGGTTTGAACGATATTTTATTTACCAGTGCCATTTCATTTAAGGATTATACGGCCGTTATTCCATCAGCGGTATTGATGAATAAAGGGAATGGAAAGTTTGAAATAAGCAATGACAAAGCATATGATCAGATCTCGAAACTCCAATACGTTACCAGCATAACTGTTACGGATATCGACAAAAATGGCAAGCCTGATCTGCTGATAACAGCTGAGTGGCAGCCTGTTTATGTTTTTTTGAATGACGGAAAAAAATTGAACCGTCTTTCATCGCCGGTTTTGGACAAAGAAAAAGGCTGGTGGCAATCTGCTATGATAACCGATATTGACGGTGATGGTAAACCTGATCTTATTGCAGGCAACTGGGGATTGAACAATAAATATAATGTTGCCGCCGATCAGCCACTTTATGCTTATAATACCGATTTGGATAAGGATGGAAAAAACGACCTGATCTTGTCATACTTTTATAAAAATCTGTATTACCCGTTTCGCCCTAAAAATGATTTGGAACAGGAGCTGCCTTATCTGAAAAAGGAATGGCTCAGCTATCAAAAAATGGCCGACAAAACTACGGCCGAAATATTTAAGGATAAACTGGACGACAATAACCGCCTTAGCGCTAATCGGTTCAGTAGTATTTTTGTGAGCGATGTGTTGCATGCAGCCAAAATTACCAACCTGCCTTACCTGTATCAGCAGGCCCCGATCAGGTCGATGTTAAAAACAGGTAACGGAGATCTCTTGCTGAACGGAAACTTTTGGGGGGTAGTGCCTTATGAGGGCAAGTATGATGCTTTAGGTTTAGTGGGGCTGCACTACAATAAAAGCAACGCAGCTTTTGCAAATCCCAATTATTGGATCAATGCTTCCTTCAACTTCCAGGAACTTAGCAATGTAATCCCACTTAAAACAATTACGCCAAATACCTACCTGATAGTTACTTATGATGGCCGGTTAATGATGGTAACCCAATAAGTTAAAAGATGGGATAGTATATTTTAGTTATCCATTTTGAAGTATCTTTTTCAACAGACCGGTCCGTTATTAATGACTCGAATGGCATAGCCGGAGAAATTAACCTGTGATCTTTCATATAGATTTTAATTTGTTCCAAAGCATCTTTTACTGTATTTGCCCCGCCCTGTACATCGGCTACTAATAAATTGCCCCCTTTTGGTATATTGTTTATAGCTGTTTTTGCGGATGGGGGAATTGATTTATTAATAGGAATAGCAACGCTCACCTGGTATTGGTTTTCAGTAATCTTTGTCACATTCATCATGGGGTAATTAGTTTCTTCGGCCTTCCCGGCATTTGCTTGTTTTTTCAAATCGCCGATAATGTTGTAAATATCAGGGATAGAAGGATAGAAGCTTGATAATGTTGTTGAGGTAAGTAATACGGTATCCTGCGCAGCTTTTAAATATATTTTGTAGCCGTAGGCGTTTTTTTCATTCTCCAAAAAAAGCTTCAGGTGTTTTGAAATCGCTTCTATTTGTTTTTCAATGCCTGGTAATTTAAAGTTATCGACCAGGGGAGGGAAACTGCCGGTGCCTTTTTTAATGCTGGCATTCCAGGTAATTTTAACTTCGCCTTCATTAGTTGCCAGGTAATTAATTGTAGAGTTAAGGTTTAGTTTACCTTTTTGTATCGTAAGCTCCGCCCCGCTGTTAGTTAATTTACCGATGTTAAAATCGATATCATTATAGCGATAGTGGGTGTCACTTATTTTAGTTCCGGGCCACCATCTATCCCAATTGTTTTGATGGGTTAAAAACTTTGCCGTAACAGCGTCCGAAGCTTCAATTGTCACTGCATAATTGAAATTTATTTTTGATGGGATTAAACAGAATACGGCAAGGGCCAAAACTAAAATAATAAGAACTTTTATCTTCATTGGTTTATAAAAACGGATCTAAGGGACCGTAAATTTAACAATCTTGCGTCATTTGCAACTCATGTTACATCCAAAATACAGGTTTATTTATTTAGGTTAAAAAGTACTTATTTTCATGAAAAAACAAACGGTTTTATACAGCCCTATTGCTAAAAAAAGCCTATATTGGCTCATGATCAATTAAAAAGACCGGCAGATTTCTCCCTATAGATCTGCCTGGTTTTAACCTATTTTATAACTTATGAGATCCTTTTTATTTTGCCTTACCGGAGTGTTATTTTTATTCGCATCCTGTAAAAAGCCCGACTATGAAAAAGTAATCCACGATCCCGAACTGTATCGTGTAACCGTTAAAAAGCTCAACGATATCGTACTGGAAAACAATTTTCCACCGGTTACTGCTTCCCGTAATTATGTATATGCCAATATAGCCGCCTACGAGGTTATAGCCTCCGGCGATCCTGAACATTTTAAATCATTATCCGGGCAAATCAAACATTTACCGGCCGTGCCAAAAGCATCAAAAGATACTGCAGTTGATTACCAGTTTGCGTCATTGCTTGCCTTTTGTACCGTTGGCAACGCAGTAACATTTCCCGAAGGCAGTATGGATCAGTATGTAGGTGCGCTTAAACAAAAAGCTGAAGATGCCGGTATGCCGTCGGATTTGTTTGAGGGCTCAGTAAATTACGCCGGTAAAGTAGCCAAATTTATATTGAAATGGAGCAAAGGCGATCATTATGCGCAAACCCGTTCGGCAAGTAAGTATACTGTAAAACAGCAGGACGGCCGCTGGATCCCTACGCCGCCCATGTATGCCCAGGCGCTGGAGGCACATTGGGGCGAAATCAGGCCGATGGTACTGGATTCCACAGCCCAATTTATTCCACCCGATCCACCGGTTTTTAATGTTAAAGACCATAACAGTCCCTTTTATAAGCAGGCGCTTGAAGTAAAACAAATAGTTGACAGTTTAACCAAAGAAGAAAAGCACCAGGCTGATTTCTGGGATGATAACGCCTTTAAGCTTAATGTAGTTGGCCATGCCTCGTTTGCAACCAAGAAGTTTTCGCCGGGGGGGCACTGGATGAATATTACTGCTATCGGTACCAGGAGTAAAAAGTTTGATTTTGGCACCACAGTAAGCGTTTATACCGAAACTGCCATTGCCTTGTTTGATGGTTTTATCAATTGCTGGTACCTTAAATACCGCTCAAACTATGTTCGCCCCGAAACCATAATCACCAAGTATATTGATGCAGATTGGCGTCCATATATCCAAACGCCGCCGTTCCCTGAATATAGCAGCGGTCATGCCGTGATTTCATCAGCTGCTGCCGAAGTGCTTACCAACAGGATAGGTGATGATTTTGCCTATACCGATTCGTCAGAAATGGAGTTTGGGATCGATCCGTTGTCCTTTAAATCATTCCGGATGGCTGCGAAATCAGCAGCAATGTCAAGGGTAATGGGAGGCATTCATTTTAAAAATGCCTGTGTTGTAGGCAATAAACAAGGAGCCGAAATAGGGCAGCTGGTTGTTAAAAAGTTGCAATTAAAGATTAAGTAGTATTTTAATAATTTGATTTAAATTATTGATTTTGAATAAGATATTTAAGTTTAGTTTATTTTTTGCTTTGATGGTACCGGTAGTGTCGTTTGCGCAAAGCATTGATCCCTGGAAAATTAAGGCCGACAAAATTGATCCCGCTAATTACTACGGAATCACGGTAGCCAACGGGATGATCGGGATTGTATCAGCTCCCGAACCTTTCAAAGTTAAAAATGTGGTATTGGCTGGCGCATATGATCTTTATGGCCGGGGGCGGGTAAGCAATTTCCTGAACAGCTTTAACCTGCTTAACATGTATCTTGAAATTGATGGTAAGCGCATCGATGCAAAAAACATCAGCAATTTTAAGCAGGAGCTGGATATGCAGCATGCCGCGTTCACCACCACTTTTGATTATGCCGATAAAGCAACTATAAAATATACTTACTATTCGTTGAGGCAATTGCCTTTTACTGTTTTGATGGATGTTTCGGTAACAGCAAAACAGGCTATTAACATCACATCGGCCAGCGTAATGGAAGCGCCGGATGCACTTAAAGAAGTGCAGAATTATTATAATGAAATTGACAGGCCGCATGTTACCATTAGTCTGCTTACTTCAACAGCAAAAAGCCCTACGGGTAAAATGCAGTTGTGTGCATCAACTTCGTTTTTATTCAACGAACCACATGGACAAGAGCCGCGCATTATTCATGAAATGTGGGATAATAACATGCACCTCATGAAGTTTAGCAAAGCAATACCTGCCGGGCAAACTTATAACTATGCAGTAACGGGCTCGTCCATAACTTCAGCCCACCATGCCGATCCGCTGAATGAAGCCGAACGCCTCACCATATTTGCGAAACTGGAAGGCCGCGATAGGTTGATCAAATTCCATAACAAAGCCTGGGATGATCTTTGGACAAGCGATATCGAAATAGAGGGCGATGACCAGTCGCAACAGGATATTCACAGCATGTTGTACTATTTATACTCGTTTTCAAGGGCGGGTACGGCTTATTCGCCGTCACCAATGGGGCTTTCGGGTTTGGGTTATAATGGTCACGTTTTTTGGGATTGTGATGTTTGGATGTATCCCGCCATGCTGGTTTTACATCCGGAGATAGCAAAATCAATGGTTGAATACCGTTTTGAACGATTGGATGCCGCGCGAAAAAATGCGTTTTCGCATGGTTATAAGGGAGCGATGTTCCCTTGGGAAAGTGCCGACAGCGGGGTAGAGGAAACACCGGTTTGGGCATTGAGCGGCCCGTTTGAGCACCACATTACCGCTTGTGTAGCCCTTGCCGCCTGGAATTATTATTGCGTAACCCAGGATAAACAATGGCTAAAAGAAAAAGGCTGGCCGATACTTTCGGCCACTGCCGATTTTTGGGCAAGCCGGGTAGAGCGCAACGGCGCCGGACATTATGATATTAAAAACGTAGTTGCTGCCGATGAATGGGCCGAAAATATTGACAACAATGCTTTCACCAATGCCGCTGCAAAAGCCAATCTGCTCAATGCTACAGCAGCAGCCAAAATTTTAGGCGAAAAAGCCGATGCCGACTGGGTGAATGTTGCCCAAAATATCCCCATCCTGAAATTGGATAATGGTGTTACCCGCGAACATGCGTCTTACAACGGTGAAGGGATCAAACAAGCCGATGTTAACCTGCTGGCTTATCCATTAAAAACAATAACCGATCCTGCGCAAATAAAAAAAGACCTTGAATATTACGAAACCCGCGTGCCTAATGAGGGTACCCCGGCCATGACCCAGGCTGTTTTTGCCTTGCTGTATTCACGTTTGGGCAATGGCGATAAGGCTTATCACTTTTTCAAAGATGCTTATGAGCCTAACCTTAATCCGCCATTCCGTGTAATTGCCGAAACAAAAGGCGGAACCAACCCGTATTTTGCTACAGGGGCGGGGGGGATTATTCAAAGCCTGCTGATGGGCTTTGGCGGCCTGGATATTACACCAACTGGCATTGTACAGGTAAAAAGCAAATTGCCCACTAACTGGAAATCATTGAAGATTACAGGAGTAGGGATGAATAAGACAACTTATACGATAAAGTAAACAATCATCATAATAAACATTTCATTGCGAGCGCAGCGTGGCAATCTCGTAGCCAATGCATAGCGGATCAGCATAGCTACGAGATTGCTTCGTCGTTCCTCCTCGCAATAGTTAAAGACTTACGAAGTTTTCGAAACTTCGTAAGTCTGGATTCTACAACATGCTTTCCCAACCAATCAGTTCTGAACTTCCGCCGGTGTCTTTTCTAACTGCTCGGTATCAATATGATACCTGTTTACCAAATGCAGTAGCACCCCGTTAGTCCACCCAAAACCATCCTGTAAAGGATATTCACCACCGCCTGCAGTTAACTGGGTATCAACTACATTATATTTTTCAAGCAATTTGCCGGTTTGTTTAAACACCCTGATGTTGAGTTTTAGCCAGCGGGTGGCAATTTCTTTAGCCAATGTATTGTAATTGTATTTTTCAAGCCCATCTATAGCTATGTATTGCAGCGGCGCCCATCCGTTGGGAGCATCCCATTGCTGGCCCGAAAAGTTTTGTGTAGTAACCAATCCACCGGGTTTCAGGAAGTTATTCTTAAGTCCATCAGCTACAAGCCGTGCCTGTTCATCACTGGCAATTTTAAATTCAAGGGGGAACTCGCCGGCAAGTGTTTCCACGGTAGATTGTTGCTTCAATTGCCAGTTGTAATCATCAAACCAGCCTGTTTTTTGGTTCCAGCAGTATTTCAGGATGGCCCTTTTACGGCTATTTGCCCTATACCTGTACATTTTAGCAAGCTTGGCATTCTGGATCTGATTTAAACTGCGGGCAATGGTCATTTCCAAATTATACAATAAACAATTCAAATCAACCGGTATAATATCAGTGGTTTGTATGCTTGGCAATTTGCCTGATACATCAAACCAGCGTGTACTGAAATCCCAGCCCGAAGCTGCAGCAGCCCGGACATTACGGTAAAACTGCGCGGGTGCTTGTTTGCTTTCTTTAGCAGCATCAACATCTTTTATGTACGATTCTTCACGGGGTTCATCGCTTTCGTCCCAATAACGGTTCATTACCTCTCCATCCGGCATCCGTACCACCCTATGTGCGGCCTGGTTAGCCTGTACGTTCATCGAACCATACATCCAATATTCATATTCCTTGATCAATTGCGGCCTGAAATGTATCAACACTTTCTCTCCCTCAATTTTCGCTAATAAGTTTACCATCATGGCAAAAAATGGCGGCTGCGAACGGGTGAGGTAATAACTGCGGTTGCCGTTGGGAATAAAGCCATATTTATCAATAAGGAAAGCAAAGTTTTCGACCATATTATGGATCACTTTAACCTGGTGGCTTTCCTGTAAGCCCAGCATGGTAAAGTACGAGTCCCAGTAGTAAATTTCCCTGAATCTGCCGCCTGGCACAATGTAAGGGTTAGGCAGCGCAAGAGTTGATGAAAAAGGTTTTGCTTCGTCGGGACGGCGTTGTAAAACCTGCCACAAAGTATCAATATGTTTGCGGATGCCTGCAGAGATATCAGTTTGAAAATTGTTGTGTGATACCGGCACATTGAAATTTGCGAGTACAAACGCCTGCAGGTTAAACCCGGGTTTATCTTTCTGCTCGTTATAAGCCTTCATGATCAGCGCCGGGTCAAGTTTAGGAACAGCATCAACAAAGGTTTTATTATCGGGAAAAATGGTTGAAGTTTGAACGGCCTCAAATAAACCCGGAAACTGCTGCCTTGGTGTAGCAGTTTGGGAATTTGCGCGCAATACAAAGAATAAAAAAGCGAGTAAAAAAAGTTTTCTCATCAGCCTAAAATTATACCCTTTTTGCAGGATGGGTAATTGGTTTATAACAGGTTATAAATTTACTGTTTTTGAGAAGAATATGGCTGATATTTGGTAGGTTTTCAATGTTTTTTATACAATAATATCGCAAAGAATTAACGGTAAAAAAGTATAACTGAATATTTGACAGGTTTGCCGCACCGGAAAATATCAACCCCTTCTACTGTTAAAATAAAAAATATAATTTAAAACTTTTGGTTGTATCAGCCAAAGTATTATCTTCAGGGTTAAAATATTTAATATGCTTTATATCCTTATTTCAGCTGCAGTTGTTCTTTTTATTGCTCATGTTGTTTTATTATTCACCTCGTTCTCAAAGGCCAGTCTGATCTCGCCGCGCTATTTTTACTCGCACCTAACCTTGTGGCTTACAGGTTTATCTGTTTTTGCGTTAGCCGCATTGTATAGCGGGACCAACCAATCAGGTTTTCTTGATTATTTTAATACCTGGATGAAAAAATCATATATCCTGGTGTTTACCTTTGGCCTTTCATTGGTTGCACATTGTATTGTTACTTTTCTGGTTCTGCCGCTTTTGCGTAAATCCGAAGTGTGATATTCCAGGAAAATAACTTGTGTATTATTAGCTTTAAGCTTTTTGCATTCTGCTTTTAGCTGCTAACTAACTTAATACAAGCCCTTCTTTCAAGGCCAGCTCATACTTTTCTTTATCAAAACTGTATAAATGGGGCGAACGGTGCGCACCGATACTCCGCTTTTCATCCAGCTTTTTTAAAAGGCCAAGGGCTATCAGTTTTTTGGGAAAATTGCTGATATCAAGTTTTTTGTCCAGCAAGGTTTCGTACAGGGCGTGGATCTCGCTCAGGGTGAACTTTTCGGGCAGCATATTGAGGCCAATGGGGTAATGGTACAAGTGTACCCGCATAGTATGCAGGGCATCACTTACCATCTCGTCATGATCATACTCCAGTTTAGGCAGGGCATTGATATCAAACCAGGCACACTCAGCAGTGGTGATATCGGTTTGAAGTACCGTTTCTGAAAAATCGGTTATCGCATAAAAGCCTACGGATATGGTTTGGTTAAAAAGCCAGTTTCCTTCCCATGAATCGATGCCCACGGCTTCGAGCCATTTTTTTTCGTCAAATTTATTAAACTGGATGCGGTCAGGATCGCCAAAGGTTTTAAACTGCTGCAAAAAAAGGTTATCAACCCCGGTGCGTTCCTTAACATTACGATTAGCGGCTTCTACAAGCTTTTCGGTACGCTTGATATAACCACCTGGCAGGCACCAGCCATCTATGTTCCTGTGCTTGATAAGTAACAATTTTAGCTGTTGCTCATGATAACCGAAAATTGCACAGTCAATGGATATATGGGGTATGTAATGAAGGTGTCCGTTGAGTATAAAATCCTTAAATTCTGCTTCCGTTTGCATCTTCAAAAATAACATTTTCAGTTGGGGAAACCATGGTTGTAATTTATTTAGTAAAAATTACTAAATAATAAATTATTGTCTTTATCTTTATTTTGTAAAATCTACTAAATAGATAAATCACCAACCAATTACGTAATGAAAACCAACAGAAGAGACTTTATCCGGCAAGCCGCTATGGGGGCGGCAGGACTGGGTTTAGCAGCCACCTTGCCCGAATTTTTGTATGCCGGCATCCCAAAGGAGCCATTTTTTAAACTTGCGGTTTCGCAATTTTCATTTGCCAGCCAATTTTGGACAAAGCAGTTGGATCCGCTTGATTTTCCGGCAAAAGCCAAAGAGCTTGGCATAACCGGGCTGGATTATTGCTCTATGTTTTTTGCCGATAAAGCCAAAGACCAACAATTTTTAAGCGATCTGAAAAAACGTGCCGCCGATGCGGGGAGTTATAACCTCCGGATCATGGTTGATGGTGAAGGCGTTTTAGGTGATCTGAACGAAGCTATCCGCTTAAAAGCTGTAGATAATCATCACAAGTGGATAGATGCTGCTGTAGCATTGGGCTGCCCCATGATCAGGGTAAATGTGGAGGGCGAGGGAAATCCCGATGACGTGGCCAAAGCTGCGGTTGACAGCCTTGGGCGCTTGATTGAGTACGGCAGCAAGCAAAAGATTGATGTTATTGTAGAGAACCATGTGGGCATTTCCTGTAACGCGGGCTGGCTTGCCGGGGTTATGAAACAGGTAAACAGCAAACACTGTGGCACACTGGCCGATTTTGGAAATTTTTGTATAAACCGCACCAAGCCCGAAACCAATGACATTGCCGGTTATATGAAAACCAAATGCCTGGAGGAGTATGACAAATACAAGGGCATAGCCGAACTGATGCCATATGCCAAGGGCGTGCACGCCAAATCGCATGTGTTTATGCCCAATGGCAGCGACCCTGAAACCGACTTCCTGAAAATGTTTAAGATCATCAAAGATTCGGGTTTTAAAGGCTGGGTGAGTATTGAGTATGAAGGCGGTTTGCTGAAAATGTATAGTAAGGATGATAAATACCTTGATGACTACGCCGGTACCACAGCTACTAAAAAACTCATTGAAAAAGTTGCAGCCCAGGTTTAATCCCTTTACCCTAATCAGTTAAATACAATGCAGATAAAAAAATCTTCAACCCTTTACGATGTGGTTGTTATTGGCTCAGGTGCAGGCGGCGGCATGGCCGCTTATGTGCTGGCCACAGCTGGTATAAAAGTGCTCATGCTGGAGGCCGGGCCATTTTTTGACCCGGCAAAAGATTCACAGCAGTTAAAGTGGCCTTATGAGTCGCCAAGGCGGGGAGGCAATGCAACGCGCCCCATGGGCGATTTTGATGCGGCTTTTGGCGGCTGGCAAATGGAAGGTGAGCCTTATACTCAAAAAGATGGATCAGAATTTCAATGGTTCCGCTCAAGAATGCTGGGCGGCCGTACCAATCACTGGGCGCGCATTTCGTTACGTATGGGCCCTAAAGATTTTAAATGTAAAACCGCTTACGGTGTAGGTGATGACTGGCCAATAACCTATGATGAAATAAAGCCATACTATGATAAAGTAGACCGCCTGTTGGGTGTTTACGGCTCAATGGAAGGAATGGAAAATGACCCTGACGGAATTTTCCTTCCACCGCCTAAGCCCCGCCTTAATGAGCTGTTTGTAAAAAAAGCGGCCACTGGTTTAGGGATTAAAGTTATTGCTGGTCGTGGTTCGATATTGACAGCACCTTTACCGGGCAACAAGGACAGGGGCACCTGTTTTTATTGTGGGCAATGCAACCGGAGCTGTAAAATTTACGGCGATTTTTCATCCTCATCATGCCTCGTGATCCCGGCCATGAAAACCGGTAATTTAACCGTGGTGACCAATGCCATAGTAAGGGAGATCCTGACTGATAAAGAAGGCCTGGCAAGCGGCGTATCATACATAAGCAAAAATGATATGCAAGAATACCAGGTGAATGCTAAAACGGTGATCCTGGCGGCAAGCACCTGCGAGTCGGCAAGGATCCTGTTAAACTCCAAATCAGATAAACACCCTAACGGATTGGCAAACAGCAGTAATGTAGTTGGTAAATACCTGCATGACTCTACGCAAGGTGGCGGCGCGGCCATATTGCCTCAATTGTTTGGCAGGAAACGGTTTAACGAAGATGGCGTTGGCAGCCTGCACCTTTATGCACCCTGGTGGCTGGATAATAAGAAGCTCAATTTTGCAAGAGGTTACCACCTTGAGATTTTTGGCGGAATGATGATGCCCGGCTATGGCGGTTACTTTGGTTTTGAAGGGGCCATTGTGCCATTTCTGAATGGTTTTGTTCCCGGTGCAGATGGTAAAACAAAGGATGCAGGAGGATTTGGCACATCCCTGAAAAATGATTATCGTACGTTTTACGGGAGTATGGCCGGTGTTGGCTGCCATGGCGCATCAACGGCCCGTGAAGACAACTATTGTGAGATAGACCCAACCGTAGTTGATAAATACGGCATCCCGGTGCTGCGTTTCAGGTATAAATGGTCGCAGGATGATATTAACCAGGCCAAACATATGCAGGAGATCTCGCAGGAAATTGTGAAGCAGATGGGCGGAATCTCTCTCGTTCAGCCCAAAGGCCCCGAAACCAATTATGGCCTGGACAAACCCGGTAAGGGCATTCATGAAGTGGGTACAGTACGAATGGGTGATGATGCCAAAAGGGCCCCGCTCAACAAATGGGGGCAAGCACATGACTGTAAAAACCTGTTTGTTACCGATGGTTCGGTGTTTACCCAGCAATCGGAAAAGAACCCTACCTGGACCATTCTTGCACTCTCTATGCGCACGGCCGAATACCTGATAGAGCAGCGTAAAAAACAAAATGTTTAACCTTTGTAATTTGATGACATGAACAGAAGAGACAGTTTAAAAGCTATAGGTTTAGGTACGTTATCAGCAACGGCACTCATTGCTTCCTGCAAAAGTGATACTAAAGAAAGTGCAACTACAGGAAATAGGGATGTAGCAACCACCGGCAGGCAGGATTTTGAAATAGCCCGCGATGAATCATTATTGAAGGAAACTTTTTTTGACAAACACGAAATGGCTACCATCACGGTGCTTGCCAACCTGATTATCCCTAAGGATGGACGAAGCGGCAACGCATCAGACGCTAAAGTGCCTGATTTTATCGAATTTATTGTAAAAGATGAACCGGAGCACCAACTGCCTATGCGTGGCGGGCTTAAATGGCTGGATTTACAAAGCCTCAACCGTTATAATAATGATTTTGTGAGCTGTACACCGCAACAGCAAACAGCGTTGATCAGCGAAATAGCTTATCCCTTTAAGGCCAAACCTGCTATGCAGCCCGGTGCGGTCTTCTTCAGTAAAATGCGCGACCTTACCGCCATCGGTTTCTTCACCAGTAAAATGGGAATCGAAGATCTTGGGTATAAAGGAAATTCCCCGGGTAAATGGGAGGGGGTACCGCCGGATGTGCTAAAGCAATATGGATTAGAAAATGTTTAACCTCTATAATTCCCTCTCCGGGGAGGGGCGCGTTAGGAATGTGTAGTGGCAGGGAGGGGTTTATTAGACTTACCATACAATTAAGCATGTCGACGAAACCCCTCCCTACACCCTCCCAGGGGCTACTGTGTGTACACATCTTGTCAATCAATATTAATCAATAAAACCGAATGTCATTTCGACGAACCAGTTTGGAAATGTGCGACTGCGGTGAGGAGAAATCTTGTACATCCTGCTCTAAACCTTGCTTACGGCTCTACAAGTCGTATAAGATTTCTCTTTCGCCCCGGCGCTCAGCCCGCCCCTGCTCTATCGAAATGAAATTTTCTTTTACTTAAAAAGATGTGTACACACAGTAGCTCCCACGGGAGGGAATCGCACAATCCTCCTTTTTTCTTCTTCCGAACAGCTATACCCCCAGTTACCAAAGTCTTCTGCAAATTTACATAGGGCTTTTATGTTAACAGATCAAGTAGATCATCCTTTGAAAGCGAACTGGAAATAGTACTGTCGGGCTTGATCAGGGTATTGGCAATATCCTTTTTTGATTGCTGCATCACCATGATCTTCTCTTCAATAGTACCGGGGCAAATTAGCCTCACGGCCACAATCTTCTTATCCTGACCTATGCGGTGGCAACGGTCAATAGCCTGGTTTTCGACGGCCGGGTTCCACCAGGGATCGACGAGGTAAACATAATCGGCTTCTGTTAAATTAAGACCGGTACCGCCCGCTTTAAGGCTAATCAAAAATACACGGATGCCGGGATCGTTTTGAAACTCGTTAACTACCTGCTCGCGTTTGCGGGTTTGGCCGGTGAGATATGAGAAGCGGATATCGCGGGAGCTTAATTCTTTACGGATCAGGTCGAGCATCGAAACGAACTGCGAAAATATGAGGATCTTATGCTGATGCTTTTTACTTTCTATTTCTTCAATCAGCATCTCCAGCTTGGCCGATGCATCACCCGGTATTTTTTCGCCCTTTATTAGCATCGGCGAATCACAGATCTGCCTCAGTTTATTCAATCCTTTCAATACATTCATGGAACTTTTTTTCAGTTCCTCGTTTGTTGTGGCCGAGATGTACTCCCTGAATTCTTTCTCGTATGAGTCGTAAATATGACGCTGTTCCTGCTTCATTTCGCAATAAAGCACCATTTCGGTTTTTTCGGGCAGCTCGGTTGCTACCTGCTGTTTAGTACGCCTGAGGATAAAGGGTTTTACTTTTTCCTGCAGTTCGGCGGCGCGTTTGCTGCCTTTAAATTTATCGATAGGTACAGCATAAATATCCTTGAAATACTGCTTGCTCCCTAATAAACCAGGGCAAGCAAATGAAAGCTGGCCATACAAGTCGAACGTGTTGTTTTCGATGGGAGTGCCTGTTATTGTTATTTTATTGCGCGATTTCAACAACCTTACAGCTTTGTAACGCTGCGATTCAGGATTTTTAATATTCTGCGATTCGTCAAGGAAAACATAGTTGAAATTAAAGTCCTTTAAAAAATTGATGTCTGATAATAAAGTACCGTAGGAGGTAAGCACAATTTCGTACTGGTGCAGATGTTTGGTGTATTTAAGCCGCTCAGCACCGTAAATGGTATGAATACTGATAGAAGGTGCAAACTTTAGTACTTCCTGCTGCCAGTTAAACAGGAGTGAGGTTGGCACTACAATAAGATTGGTGTTGTTTCCAATCTTGCTTCGCTGCAAAAGTATAAAGGCAATAACCTGAATACTTTTACCCAGGCCCATATCATCGGCAAGGCAGCCTCCAAAATTAAGGTTATCTAAAAAGTTTAACCAGTTTAAGCCCTGGCGCTGATAGGTGCGAAGTGTTCCGTTTAATCCCGGTGGTACCGGTATTTCATCAATAATCCCGGTGCCGGTGAGCTTTTTATTATATACCGCAAGCTCGTTCCGTACATCTTCATCCAGCATTTCCTCATCGTAATATTGCTGTATGGCTGTATAATTACTTTTTGAGGTATGCAGCGTATCACCATCAGAGATCTCGCCCGAATTAAAATAATCGGTGAATTTCTCAATCCATTCGGCAGGCAAAATACCCCGGGTGCCGTCATCAAGCCGCACATATTTGTTTTTGTTTTTTACTGCCTGGTGTACCTGTTTTAATGACGCCCTTTTTTTGCCGAATTTTAAATCGATAACCGTATTGAACCAGTTAATTCCGCTCACTACCTTAATAGTGATCTTCACTTTATGAGGGCTTAGTTTATTGCCCTCCAGTTCGTTAAAACCAAGTATTTCTATGTTATGGTTATGCCATTCGTCAAATACGTTTAAAAACCATTCTTCATCTAAAAAATGCCTTTTATGCAGATAGAAATAATCGAGGTCGTTATCCAGTTGCTCGTTAAAATAAGGGTGCTGTTTTACAAGCAGGGCTGTAAAAGCTATTTCCTCATTATCGCGCCGTTTAACCATAAATTGGTTACCCTTTTCGTCGGTGCCATAGATCTGCTTTTGTGTGCGGATGGGGATTTCAGCCTCGCCATAACGCATCACCGGGATAATCATGACATGAGCGCCAAAATCCGACAGGTAAATGATCCTTTCGACAGGCTGATCAAAACCCTCTTTTTTTATTTGCTCCTGTGTTGCAGGTTTAATGTAAGTATAGTCAATATGGAGCTTGTTTTCCAGCTTGTTAAGCAGGTGCGATTTTAGCTCGGCAAATTTACTCTTATGTACCTGCAAACTTCCCTGTTTCTTTTTCAGCAGGTCAATTACATTCAATACCTGCAGGCTTTCAACGAGGTAAAGCACATTGCCTATACCGATAAAATAGGTGTACCTGATATCAAGATCTTTTACGTCATACAACAAGCCATCTATATTAAGAATGCCGCTTATTTCATAAAACTCATCCCATGTATTTACTTTAAGCTCCAGGTCGCTTTTTAAAGGTTTAACTTGAACGGGGCCTATTGAGCCCGCCGTTACTTTGTCAGAAACAGTGTTATCATGCGCATAAAAACTGTAGGCCAATGGATTTTTAACAATGGCTTTTAGTGCTGCGATATCGGCAGCAGTTGTTTGTGTGTTAATATGGTTTTGAAACTTGTGTACCCCGGTAAAAAATTTGAGCTGTTGTGCATCATACGTTTCCCAGATCAGATCTAACGGGGCTATAGGCAACAAAGGGTTCTTAATTTTTCCATCTTTGGTACTTTGAGCGCTACATAGTTCAACAAATAAATACTTATAGTATTTGTGCTGTTTCAGTACTATACAAGTTGTTCTGTCTGTATCGTCGCCAGGCTGCCCAATTGGTTCGGCATTATCGTTTACAATGATATTTTGCAGGCCGGTAAGGCTTTCTTTGGTTATGGCCATTAACGCTGCAGAACGGGGAATGATCTCAAAACTTTTAGACTGTGATCGTATTTCGAAAAACTTATCAAGATCAGGTTCTTCTTCCAATCCGTAATCGGCGGCCAGTTTTTGAATTTTCTTATGCCTAAGTTTATCATCAAAAAATACCCGTAACTCATCACGTTGTGTTATAGCCGATAGTACCTGTGCCTGGTGTTCGCATAGTTTATTACCTGTAGCATGGCATCCGCATGAAAGCGCCAGCTGCCCTTCATGGCTGGTAACAATTACCTCAGGAAAAGCTACCGTGCCCGATTGGTTGGTAAATGCCCCCTGGTTAATTTCAAGGTGTTTGGCCAGTATTTGCCTGTAGCTCTGTGTATCAAAATAAATGCTTACAGCTGCGTGAGCGGCAATAACACTTTCGCTAAGGTCGGTTATAGTTGCGCCTTTGATGATGACATTATGGTTGCTTTCGCCTTCCTGGTAGCTGATTATCCTGATCACTCTTGCTTTGATGTGTTACCCGGTAAATATCATAACAATTATATAAAAGAAGATAATGACTAATGCAATTTCATAAACTATGTAACAATTATATTCTTCATCAATTATTTACCTTTAGTAAATGTGCCTGCCGTAATTTTACTGATTAGTTTAGTACTATGAAATATCCGAAATCTCTGTTGTATATATCTACTTTCGTTTTATCCTTATTCCTTTATGCATGCCATACCATTTCTGGTAATAAGCAAGTTTCCGAAAATGAGCAGGTTAATATGCACAGTGCCTATGACGATAGCACTCTTAACCGGCATATCCTGCCGGTTTTAATGCCTTATAACCGCATTATTGATCCAGCCGGAACAGTGATATCCTTTGGCGATGCTGCTGATGAAAACCACAGCATGGATGTAAGATTAATACCCGGTACTAAGTTTATTGCCGTTGAAGACCGGTATGGTATCACTATAATTGATACAACCGTAAAAAAAGTAACCACCCGCTGGACCTACAAACAAGATCCCCGCTTCCGCGGACTTTCAAGCACTTATTCCGGCTTAAAAGTTGTAAATATTGACGGTCAAACGCAAATATATTGGAGCGCTGCTGCAGGCAAGGGTAAAGATTCTAAATCATACGTTTTCCAGGCGATCTGGAAAGATGGTAACATCAGTATACAAAACACTTTCAGCTTTAAAGCCGAAGGCGAATCACCATTGGCGTTGCCTAACGATTTGGCTATCAATAAAGAAAATGGCGTAAACTATTTGTACGTGGTTTTAAACGGGAACAATCAACTGGTAAAGATCAATTTAACTGATAATAAAACTGTTTGGACAAGGTCAACCGGCGTTGCACCTTATGGTCTTACGATAGCAAAAGACAAAATATTTTTAACCAACTGGGCCGGTCCTGAAGCTGTTGATACACTGAAACGCGAAACAGCCGGTGTGCCCTATGGCAAGGCTTATATCGATCCCAAAACAGGGGCAACGGCGCTGGGAACAGTAATGGTCATGGATTTAGCTAAGGGGGATTTGATTAAGGAAATCATTGTAGGCTTGCATCCCAATGCTATTATTAATAGTACCGATGAGGCTTTTGTTTATGTAGCCAATGGTAACAGCGATATGGTATCGGTAATTTCAACAAGTTCGCTGCAAAATGTAGCGGCTATTGATGTGAAATTAAATCCTGGCAAAAAAAGTTATATAGGCGATTCGCCAAATGCTTTAGCTATAAATGCTGATGGCACTATGCTGTATGTAGCCAATGGTTTAGATAACGCTGTGGCCGTAGTGAAACTGGGCAGTAAAACATCACTTAAAGGAACCGGCAGTGATGAAGTAAAAGGCTTTATCCCAACCGAAGCATACCCGGGCGGACTGGCGGTTGACGGCAATAATTTATTTGTAACCAACCTGGAGGGTGAGGGCTCAAGGATAGGCACCGATGAGATAGGTAAAGGCAATTTAAAAGGTGATTTGCCGTCAGGAGCAGATGTTACAGCTTACAACTCGCATCATTTAAAGGCCACCGTATCAATAATAAGTATTCCTAATGATGCCATGTTAAAACAGTATACTCAAAAGGTACAAAACCTGAACCTCAGCTTTCGCCAGCAGATAGCACAGCTCCTGCCCCGCAAAAATATTGCGCCTAAACCTATACCTGAGCGCATTGGCGAGCCATCGGTTTTTAACCATGTGCTTTATATCATTAAGGAAAACCGCACTTATGACCAGGTTTTAGGCGATATGCCGGAAGGTGACGGCAATAAATCGCTTTGTATTTATGGCGATAGCGTTACTCCCAATCAACATGATTTAGCGCGCAATTTTTTGCTGCTTGATAATTATTATGTTTCAGGTAAATGCTCTGCCGAAGGGCACCAATGGACTGATGCCGCCATGGTTACCGATTACGTTGAAAAAAGCGTACGCTCGTGGTTTAGAAGTTACCCTCATGTGCAGGAAGATGCACTTGTTTATGACGGTAACGGCTTTATCTGGAATAATGCTGCAGATCATGGTAAAACGGTAAGGATTTACGGCGAAGCCTGTGCTGTGCATTTTGATGATAAGCTGAACTGGAGCGATATTTATAATAATTATACAGCAGGCAAGCCTTTTGCTTTTAAAAATACCAGTACCATATCGCGGGTAAGGCCAATGCTGTCGCAGAATTTTCCGGGCTCTGATGAACACAAAATCAATGAACAGTTAAGGGCTACCGCTTTTATCAATGAACTTCACGGGTATGAGCAAAAGCCCGGTGATCAGTTACCGCAATTGATGGTCATGGCTCTGTCGGCCGATCATACTGTAGGCACCAGGCCCGGCTTCCCTACACCTGATGCCATGGTAGCGGATAATGATCTGGCACTTGGCCGTATTGTTGAAGCCGTTTCAAAAAGCCGTTTCTGGAAAAATACGGTAATATTTGTCACCGAGGACGATTCACAGGCAGGGTGGGATCATGTATCGGCCTATCGTACTACAGGGTTTGTGATCAGCCCTTACAGCAGGTTACAGCATAAAGTGAGTAAAAACTATAACCAAACCTGTATAGTGCGTTCCATTGAACAGATACTGGGTTTACCGCCCATGAATATTATTGATGCCACCGCATTGCCCATGTTTGAGTGTTTTGGCAATAAGCCATCTCCATATACTTACACCAGTTTAAAAAACAGGGTACCGCTCAATAAAATCAGTCTGCCTTTTTCCTCGCTCAAAGGGCCTGCTTTACATTTTGCGCAGCTATCATCAAGGCCCGAATACGATCATATTGACGGCGGTAATGATGATGTGATGAACAGGATATTATGGTTTGCAGCTAAGGGCAAAAAGGCTTATCCCGCTAAACTGGCAGGGAAAGATGACGATGATTGATTTTAAATAGTTGGTTCTAATCTCAATAATTTACAATACTTGTCATGTAATACTGGCTGCATAAATAACACTGGTTCATGTTATGTGACAAGTAGTTTGTATGCATTTTGGAAGGTGCCGGGTGTTATTCTGTTTGATTATTATAGCCTTAAAGGACAAAATCCTAAGATTACATACGTAAAAATACGGTAAAAACACCTTGAAAATACCGTGAAAATACGGGGGCCCGTGTTCATAATATTGCCTTATCTTTATTGTAAACCTCATCAACGCCTGCAAGCAATTAATCAAACAATTTTACAACCTAACCAAAAAAATTATGAAAATTTCTGCGCTTGATGAAAATGGCGCCCCAGTTGACTGGTGGTTTATTTACAAAGTTCCGCAACTTGATGGTGGTGTGGGCAACGACAAAGCTACGGGGTATGAATACGTTTATTACGACTCCACTATCGATGCAAACGCCGATCCCCGGCAAAGAACAATAATCAAATCACCTAATGTTTTGAATGGCGACAAGGGGGCACTTAATCTTACAATGGATTCGGTGTTTAAAAATTTCAAATCGCCTGAACCAACCACCGGATGGATTCTTTACAATGACGAGATGCCCGAAAGCCTTAATAAACATGATGATGGTACCAGGGGGCATACCAAAGGTGCATTGGTGTTTGATACAGAATCCAAAACAGGGTTTTGGTTGCTTCATTCGTGGCCAAAATTTGCTGAGCCGGGTGCAATCAAAGATCCTACCCCCAAATATGGGCAAACCTATTTGTGTATTTCATTGGATTTGGATACAGCTAACCTTATCGCCAAGCAAATGGTAAATCACCAGGAGCCGCAGATTTATTTCCATAATACAGCTAACCTGCCTGAAACAGCCGATCTTTTTAAATTAACACAACCGTTAGCAAACCACCCAACTGCACTGGGCGACTCTATTGATTTAAAATCTATTGGCGGTATGCCATTTAAGGTTATAGCTAAGAACAGGGAATGGAATAAAGATTTTTGGAACGATTTGGTTGGACCTACACTAAATGATGATATCGACGTTGAAACCTGGATCCGGGGCCCTATTCCACCTATTGCCGATAGTGATGGTATTCATAAAACTTTTGACATTAAGTACATCAACTTAGGTTTTATGGGAGCACACTGGGCCTGGCCCGAAACGCATGACCATGCCAAATGGGGAGTTACATTACACGATCCCTGGATTTGTGTTGGTGATATTAACCGTATGATTTCGCAAAGAAAACGTGGCGGCTGCACCATTGCATTTCAAAATCAAACCTTGTGGTCGGGCTTGTCTAAAACCAGTCTGCTTTTGGCGCCACCGGGGCATAACAGGACTGAAGCCCATGTCCTGATCCAAAAAACACATCATCTTCATGCCGAGGCGCCTTTGAGAGGGCAGTAGGCATTACCCTGTATATTGATGTTAATAGCCGGCGAAAAGCATATTAGCGCGTTTTCGCCGGCTGTTACTTTAGTTAACCTGGTCAATAGTTTTCATGTTATCATTTGGGTTCCTGTCTACCAGCGTGCCAAATGGGTCAACGCCAACAGCATTTGGTTTGCCTTTTACAATAATATTAAACCGGTGTTGCCCGCGTGTCAGTTTATATTTTTTAAGATAAAGCAGGTTTGCCTGGTTCCGTCCGTATTTATCTGACGAATCTGCTGCAAAGATACCGATATCAATATAGTCATTCATGTTTGCAGCCGGTACATCGTTGCCTTTCCCATCTATCCAAACTTTATCAATATTTATTGTTACAGCTACGTTATACTCGTTTTTGCCAGTAATTTTTGTAGCGCTTACCGAGTTGACTTTGCTGTCATAAAGTGTCACTTTTTGCCAGGTATCAGTAAGGTAATATTGTAATGAATCGGGCACGTGTTTTTGCAGGTAACGGTAAAGATCATTTGCTCCCGCAAAAGGCGGCTGGCTTTTAAACGCGTAGGCATTTTTAAATTCGCGAAGGGCGTTGTTCAGGCTGTCTTCGCCAATAAGGTTACGTAAGCCGTACATTGCCACACTTGCTTTGCCGCTCCACTCAAACCATTGGTTGGCCCTGATTAGCGGGTGTTCTTTTTCTTCAAGTCTTCGCCGTACAAACAGGTAATACCAAAGTTGGTCAAGCATAATTGAGCGCATATTGGCTTTGCCGTATTTTTTTTCGGCCATCACCAGCGCATCGTAATTGGAAAGGCCTTCAGGAATTATCAGCGAGCCCGCGGTATTGTTTGGCGCTACCTGGAAACGCCACCATTGCTGGGCCATGTTACGCGCTGTAGTAAAGTACAGGTAATCAAACTCATTGGGGTTGGTAAAATGAGCATGCCATCCATTATACTCGGCATAGGTATCCAGCGTAGTTGTTGATGTTTCACGCGGACCGTAATTTGATGTTTCGGCAAGCCTGATGTTTTTAAACGGATATGCGCCGTAAACCAAGGCATAGTATTTAAGTGCTTCTTTATAGGCTGCTATAAAACGGCCGGTGTTTTCATTATGTGCCGGGTGATGGAGAATGTCGATATAGATTTTATGACCGAGCATGATACTATCGCGGCTGTCGGCAAACCGCGCCGATATAATTCCTAATGGTACATACATCCCCGGTTTATCCTGAACGTAATGAAAGTAGTTGCGGCCGTTTTGTTTCCATTGTTTTATGAGTTCGCCGTGGGTAACTATGGTTTGATCGCCGGAGGTACTTACGGTAACGTCAAGGCTCAATAAATCTGCCGATTTGCCTGCTTTCAGTGTTCTTATACCTACCGGGTCGTTTTGAGCAATCTCTCCTTCCTGTTCTTTAGGGGGTAACCCCGCTTTTTTACGCTCATAAGGGCTGCTGAGTTCGTCGTCGTCGTCATAGCCTAAACCCGGCAGGCCGCCTGTAAAGAAAGTACCATTGTGCAGCAGATTGACCGAGTAAAGCCCATTGGTAAAACCCTGATGGGTTACAGAAGAGTTAACTTCCAAAACGGTCGAATCTCCGGGAGCAAGTGGCTGCTCAAGCTGGTATAGCCTAAAATCAGAAGTATCCTGCTTAGGCCTGAACCAGTTGAAAATTCCCCGCGAATAAAATAGGGGATTAGTAAAAGGAACTGCCTTGCCATTGATGCTTAGGGAATAATGCAGGTCGTCGGCATCAAGCAGCATTTTTGAAATAGGCTTATCCGTTTTGTTTACTACAGTTACAAAAGCCTGTACAAATTCCTGTTGTTTATCCGGAAAAATATCTGCCTTCATTTTTATCCGCGTAACTTTTGGCAGGGGTAACGACTGGTACTTTTTTAAAGTTTTTTCATAGATAGCGGCACGGTCCACCTGCTCGCCCTGGGTTAAGTAATTATTTAGATAGCTTACATTATAATAATTATAAGCACCAATAAGCAGGAACAAGGGGAGAAGCACGGCAGCAAAAAGCCTTGTTCTTTTGTCGAACCGCTGGTGTGCCAGGCTCAATCGTTCCTTAAATGATGAGCTCGCTCCGCGGTTATAAAACAAAGCAGACACAATGATCAGGATACCACCGCCTAACAGCCAGTACAAATTAAACCAGCTTATAGGCCCAACCATATGTCCCATACCATCCATATCTGAAATAGCTGAGTTGGGTGTATAGGAGTATAACAGCAGGTGATAGTTGAAAATACCGGTCGTCTCCATAAAGAAAACCCCAACCCACAACGTTACACCTACAGCATAAGCGGCAAATTTATTGTTGATGAGCACATGCACAAGGTAACAAAATACCACTATCAGCAATAGTTTTGGCAGCAGTATAAAACCTATATAACTAAAATAGGCAGCCAGGTTAAGCTCTGTATAGCCTTTAATAAGCTGCACAATTACACCTATTATTAGTGGGAGGAATGATAGTCCGGCACCAATGATAAGCAGGGGGATCAGTTTTGAACCATTCAACACCCGGTTGGGCGGTGGTAACGAATCGTTGATAAAGGCGTAACGGGTAAGCTTATCGCGCTGCAGCGTTTCGCCGGTATAAAACATGATGATAAAAAAGATGAAAAAGGGAAAAGCATCATTAAAGATGCCCAAAAGCATTACTGTGCGCGGCAAATCGGGTATGTTATAGTTACGTTCGCCCAGCCAGAACACAAAAGCTAAAAACAGGCTGCCGCTACCCACAATTATCCAGAAATAATTATCACGGATGATGTTTAGCAGCTCAAGTTTTACAAGGTTTGATAAAACGCGGCGTTCGTATTTGCCCGTGAAACTTACCGCAGGAGTTTTAAGTACTTTACCGGCAGTTCTTGCTGTTACCTCGTCAATTGATGCCTTATCACGTTTGCCGCTAAAGAATTTTTCAAAATTGAAACGGATATATGTAAATAGCAGGATAATAAGCCCTAATCCCGGCCAAAGGGCCCTGTTAATGGCCATTGGGCCGCTGATGAGGATGAGGTTGTTATTTTGTTCGGTAGCGGTAGCGTTGTTCATTTGATATCTGATACCGTTCATACCAAAAGGATCAGATATGCCAATTACCGTAGTGTTGTTGGTGTGATTGAGGAAAAACAGGGCAATGAAATAAAACAAGAATAACAGGATGCCCCCGAAATAGATCACTTTTACGTTTCGTGTTATGGCTACGAGGCCAAAGAATAACGAAGATGTAAAAAACAGGTTTGGCAGTGCGATGGTAAAAAAAGGATACAGATAATATTGTAAATGATTGGGCCCATACTGCGCATGGTCTGTTTTACCAATCGCAGGGCCGATAATAGTACCAAGATAGATCCCCAGTAAAATAGCCAGCGCAATGATGAGCATAAAAACAAATGACCCAAAGTATCTTCCCCAAAAATACCCGGCTTTGGTAATGGGGTAGGTGAGGTAATAATCTTTAGTTTGATACTCAATATCTCGGTAAATTGCCGCCCCCATAACCGATGAACTGATGAGCATCATCATCATAGTAATTCCCGCGCACCAAAACGCAATTAGAAAAGGCGAGTTAATATGTTCCTTTTCGCCTACGGGCAATGAGCCTGTGGCAAAAGCAAACAAGGTAAAAAGCAATACCGCTAAAAAATACAGATAAAAGGCTGGCCTGCGGACCCGGTTCCGGATCTCGAACAGAAATATTTTCATGAACATAGTTTGTTGTTTTTTAGGCGATTACATGGTATTTACATCAACGCGTGTGGCAATATTGCCGAAGTAAACATCTTCAAGATTGGGGACAGCAATGATAAAACCATCCTGGGGTTCGGTTTCCTGTAAAATCCTGATATGGAGTTTGCCCGTTTTAAGCTGGGTGGATATAACATTATAAACATCGCGGTAATATTTGATCTCTGAACGGTCGATAGCTTTAGTATAGATTTTACCATTCAGCTCATTTACCGCAGTTTCAGGGTCGCCGGCGTAAAGTACTTCGCCCTGGCAAATAATGGCAAAATTTGAACAAAGCGTGCTTACATCTTCAACAATATGGGTGGATAGGATAACGATGGTATTTTCGCCTAATTGACTAAGCAGGTTGTAAAAGCGGTTACGCTCGGCGGGGTCAAGGCCCGCAGTGGGCTCGTCAACAATAATCAATTTCGGGTCGCCAATGAGGGCCTGCGCTATGCCAAAGCGTTGTTTCATGCCTCCCGAGTAGGTACCGAGGTGTTTTTTACGGTCTTTAAACAGGTTAACCTTTTCCAATAGGCCAGATACAAGATCATTTCTTTCGCTGGTGTTGCCTACTCCTTTTAACTGGGCAATATGGTCAAGCATCCGTTCGGCAGATATTTTGGGATAAACACCAAATTCCTGCGGTAAGTACCCAAGCAGCTGCCTCACTTCGGTTTTGTTTTTCAATACATTGAGGTCATCAAGAAAAACGCTTCCTGAATCGGCTTCCTGTAAGGTTGCTATGGTACGCATCAGTGATGATTTACCCGCCCCATTAGGTCCGAGCAAGCCAAACATGCCGTTTGATAAAGTAAGCGACACGTTTTTTAATGCGTGTACACCATTGGCATAGGTTTTTGAAAGTGAATCGATAGTTAATTTCATGGCTGTTTAAATTTTAAAATGTTTTGCGATGCGCCGTTCACAATAAGTTTGGCACTATCAGCTATTTGATAATTGAGCCGGGTATTTACTGCTTCCTTAATCCAGAGCCTGCTTTTGTTCCTGATATCAAGCCGTGCATTGCCAATGTGGTTGTTTATACCGAGGATAAGGTTTGACGCGCTGCCGTTTTCAATACCGGTTACCGCGTTTAGCGTTGCGATGCTGTCATTTTCGAGCGTGATATTACTGGCATGGTTGAGGCTTAATTTGAGGCTATTAAGTGTAAAACCTGTTATAACAGTTGGTCGCCAGGAAAAATCTGCGGCGGCGAGGGTATCTGTTATGTGGTTTTCATAAGCTATATAATGCGCATCGGCAATCACCTCTGAAATCTCCGGACATGAAACATACAGCACGTATGGAGTGCGTGCGTTATGAAAGTTTGATCTGAAACTGGCTTCAACCATTAGTGTGTCTCCATGCTTTTCAACCCTGGCAAATTCCATTGCATCAGGGTCTGCAAGTACTTTGAACGGGCCTTTCGCCAGCATGATATTGATAGCAGTAGACGATTTAAGGTTAATTATCTTGAAACCGCTTAAGTTTAAATTGATAAAGTCGCCAAAGCGATTCCTGAAGTCGCCTTTTTTATACTGGGCTTTGAGTTGAAAGTCATATAAGGCCGTCGATAGCAGGAGCAAAGTTATAGCAGCTATTAATAGTTTATTACTTGTTTTCATCCTGGTTGTGTTTAGGTGTTGTGGCAGTTTGGCTGTTTTGAAATTGGGTGTATTGCTCACTTATCTCGGTTATGGAAATATCAAGCAGGTACATGTTTTTAAATAATTCGGGCAGGTTTTGGCGTACAAAATTTTCTTTACGGTATGCTTTAACTTTGGCAAAGCCATCGGCAGCAACAAACAGGCCGAGCCCTCTTTTATTGTAAACTATTTCCAGTCCCTGTAAAAACTCGTATGATCGCATTACTGTATTAGGATTTACTTCCAGCTCAACAGCCATATCCCTTACCGATGGGATCTTTTGATCGGCAGGCCACTTGCCCATCAAAATCTGATCGCAAACAAAGGCTGCTATCTGGAGGTAAATCGCTTCGTTATCCTTAAATTCCATTTTGTTTAATTTAAACCTGTTTTTCTTTGAGCCTGAAATAGGTGGCTATCCAAAACAGTAACACTACCACAGCCATCACCGCAAATACCCAAAGCGATTGCTCATAACCTGGGGCTATGTTATAATAAGTGCCGCGTTCCGAGAAATTAAGGAGTCCAAACGGGATAGCTGGTGTTATTGCAAGGCCTGTTATGGATTTTATAAAAAAGGTATTGCAAATAATAAGCAGTGCATAGCTAATAAAAAAAGCAAACCCAATTTTAATAAAATGCAGTTTTTCAAAAACAACAGCACCATACATGCTGATGGAGTGCAGCAGCGAAAAGATGATAAACACTATCGAAAACCTGTCCTGGAAAATACTGAATACCTCGTTATTGTGCCCCGGCCAGTGTTTTAAACTAATAAGACTAAGCAAAACCACGTAAAACACCGCTGTAAACACAACTATGAATACCAGGTAGGAGTAAAGCCAGCCAACAAGGTATTTTTCAAATGTTGACGCGGGGAGGCTCAAAGCTGGGATAGCTTTTCTTTTATCGCCCATATCGGCAAAAACGGTGCTGGCAAATATGCAGCCGGCAATAAGCATCAATACGGCATATAATGCGGTTTGAAATCCTGCGTCCATAGGCCCGGGGATCATGTAAAATATGAACGAACCACCAAGCACCATTACCCCGGCCAAAACCCCTATCGACATTAAATACGTCCGGTAATGCTCGGCGCTATGCTTAATAAGCAAAAGGGAGAAACGTTTAAAGCTGAAAAAGTTATTCATGATATGCAGATGGCTTTAGTGCGTTTAATAATTTATTGTCGCCACAGGTTGCGGCGTTGAATAGAAGTTCAAGATCCATTTTACTGAACTTGCCGCTGTTGTTTTGTAAAATGGCATATTTACCCTTAAGCGTATCTTCTTCATATAGTACTGGCAGGCCATTGGTATCATTGTATAAACCAAATACCAGTTTTTCGGTAAGCTCATCAACAGATTGTTCTACTACTATCCGGTGATTATCCAGGATCAGTACGGTATCAATAAGACTGTCGAGATCGCGTACCTGGTGAGTGGATATTACTATGCACCTGTCCTCATTTAAAACAGATGCTATCAGTTTTCTGAACTGTACTTTTGAGGGGATATCCAGGCCGTTGGTGGGTTCATCCATAATAAGCGCGACGGTATTGGTTGCCAGGCCAAAAGCGATCATGGTTTTCTTTTGCTGCCCGTACGACATTTTGCTCATTAGCAGGCCGTCGTCGATATCCAGCGTTTTCAGGTATCCATAAAAATCAATAGTGCTGAATTTAGGATAAAAGCCTGCAGTTCGTTTCAGGAATTGCGCGGGTGTTAAGGCCGGAACGTAAACCTCTTCGGCAATAAAATAAAGCTCCTGTAAAACGGATACAGACCTTTTAGAGCTTTCAACTCCGTTGATTGTGCATTTGCCAGATATGGGGAATGTAAGGCCGGCAATATTTTTTAACAGGGTTGATTTACCGGCTCCGTTTTTACCAAGTAAGCCATAAATATGCCCCGCACCAAGGGTAAGGTTTAAATCCTTAAACAACGGGCGCTTGCGGTCATAGCTGAAATTCAAATTGTTTATTTGAATCATTGTTGTAGTGTATTAGTTTAGTAGTACACTGCAAATGTAGAGAAAGAAATTATAAATGCAAATACTATAACAAAAGTATTTTGCTACATCCGGTCGCGGCGCTTATGATCAGATGGTCAAAAGCCTTTTCGCGGTAGTCTAAAAAACCTACGCTATGCAATCATCTCTGGCTTGAAATTTTGTATTGTTTTTGTATGTTTTGAGGAAATTAAATAGTTAAAATCTGTTAAAAGGCAATCAATAAATCGTAAAATTCAATATTCGTTCAGGATTCGTCGATATGTTTGTTACAAGGGTGCCCGGATAGAGCTGAATGCAGTTAAGCCCAGGTATTTATAGATGTATGAAACTCCTGACAAATGACGATAAAAACACTGCTTTCAAACCACCAGGATCTTGTTCAACTTGCATACTTTGCCATAATAATGGTTTTATTGTGGATCGGCGAAGCATTCTTTACCGCGGGTTTAGCTCACGAAAAATTTAAACATACCAGGATAAACCTCCTTTTTATTTTTACAGCGCTGCCCATACAACTGCTTATGGTAAGTATAGTGCTAATGATAGCAGTGTGGACTAACCTCCATCACTGGGGCCTGATCAATTACTTGCCAATGCACAAAAACTTCTGGACATATTACATAACCATGTTTGTGCTGATGGACCTGTGTGAATACATTTATCATGTAACTATGCATAAGCTTGATTTTTTGTGGAAATTTCACCTTGTGCATCACAGCGATTTAAAGGTTGATGTATCAACAACGGTGAGAGAGCATCCCGGGGAAACATTTGTGAGGATGAGCTTTCAAATGCTATGGGTTTTTTTGCTGGGGCCGGCAGCAGCCGTACTTGTTTTAAGACAAACCGTACAAACATTTTCAAATATTGCAGCCCATACCCAATTCCGGTTACCCGAACGAACTAACAGGATAATCGGCCTGATTTTTATCACACCAAACCTACATCATGTCCATCATCATTACCAATTGCCATATACCGATTGTAATTATGGCGATGTTTTAAGCGTTTGGGACAGGTTGTTTGGCACTTATGCCGAGCTTGGAAAAAAAGAAACTGTTTATGGGGTTGATACCCACATGGATCCGGAAAAAAACAGTAAGATCCGGAGTATTCTCAAAATCCCTTTTCAAAAACTGGAGCGCAAATAAGCTATGCTAACCAGTATCCGGAAACCGTTTGCAGGCTTGTTTTCATTATTGAAAATCTGTTTCTTAATGATAGTAATAACATTAACATGGGCTTCGGGCTGTTACGCTCAAAATAGCAGTATCACATCAAAGTTTTATTTTCCAGGTGGTGTGGGTTATAGTTTTCCGTTTGGCAATCCGGCGCTCGACCTCAAAAAGAGTTTTATGCTTACCACTGCGTTTGAGTTTCGGCCCCGGGAGGGGAACGCATTTTTTATCCGGTTTAATTATGATGCCATTAACAGTCATTATAAACAGGTATATCAAAACTCGCCAACAAATGTCAATACCGGTAAACTAACCTCCTCTATATTTTCGCTTGGTGCAGGCTACCGGCATAAAGCAGGTATTTTTAGGGTGTTTGGATTATTACAACCAGGAATAGGTGTAAACAGTTATGACCGGGTTAAAATCACTCCCGAAACTATAATCATTGAACCGGTAAGCCGCAATCATTTATCGCTTAAGCTAACCACGGGTATTGAGTACTACCTTGCCGAGCATTTTGCGCTAACCGTTGAACCATCCTATTTTTATTTAGCGCCAAGAGGCAATTACCGTTTATTGAACCCGCAAAGTATGAACATTAGCATAGGTTTTACTACTACATTGTTTTAGTGTAGTGTTACGCTGAGCTATATTATAAGCGCTTGCCTGCTCAGGGCAAACGCCTAATTGTATAAAACCTCATATAAGAACGGAGCCGGATTTTGATGGCATCTTATTGCCAGCCGCCGCCAAGCGAGCGGTACAGGTAAACTATGGCCTGTAACTGCTGCAGACGATCATTAACACTATTCAATTGGGCAGCGAGTAAACTCTGTTCGGCGGTAAGTACCTCGGTGTAATTTGCCGAACCGTACCTGACCAGTTGCTGCGTATAGTTCACAGATTTTTCGAGGTTTTCAAGCTGGCTTACTCTCGTGGCAGCCTTTTCTCCGGCGGTTTGGTACGACATCATCGCGTTTGATACATCCTGCCCGGCACTTAAAACGGTATATTGAAAGTTTAACAACGCTTGCTGTTGCTGCTCTTTGGCTACCTGCAACCGTGTTTTGTTGGCGCCCTGGTTAAAGATAGGCTGAACAATGCCTGCCGTTAAATTGCCTACCAATGAACCTACACCGAAGAAAGAAGAATAGCTTGAATAACCGCCTGAGCCGGTAAGTGTTATGGCCGGATAAAAATACGTACGTGCCACATTGGTTAGTTCATAAGCGTTCCTGAAGCTGTACTCGGCTGCCATTACATCTGGCCTGTTGGCAAGCATCTGGGCAGGGATACCGGGGTTAAGCATAGTTATTGGCTGTTGCGCATCTATCTTAGCCCGCTTCACCGGGCCGGGAACCCGGCCTAATAACAGGTTGATGATGTTTTCAGTTTGCCATATTGATTGCTTCAAATCAGGAATAGTAACCTGAACAGCGTATTTACTGGCTTCACTTTGTACAACCGCAGCACCGGTAACCACATCTGCAATTTTTAAGGATTTCATAGTGTTAACCGTAGTCTGCCAGTTTTTTACGCTTTGCTCGGTAATAGCCAGCTGCTCATCTAAGGCCATCAAATTATAGTAATTGTTGGCAATGTCGGCAATCAATGCAGTTTGCACAGCCCTCGCGTTTGCTGTAGATTGTAGCAGGGAAGCTAATTGTGCTTTTTTTGCACTCTTTAATTTCCCCCAGATGTCGGCCTCCCAGGTTGCTGTAAGTTCAGTAGCATATACGTGGTTTTTTGCCGGGGTGCTGAAGTTTTGCGGATTTGCAGAACCCGACAGTGATAAACCTGCATCTGCATTCACAGAGGGGTAAAAGGCCAGTTTGCTTTGATCGAAATAAGCCTGGGCCTGCCTGGTTACCGAATAAGCTTTTTGAAGATCGATATTATGGCTGATGCCTTCTGTGATCAGGTTTTGTAAAATGGTATCGGTAAAAACCTCGTTCCAGTGCAGTTTAGCAATGGAGCTGGTATCTGTACCGGTATATCCCCTGAATAGCGCTGTATTGCCGGCATCAGGTGCCCGGTAGGGTTTGGTGACATTGCAGGCCGCCAATATAGCCAGCGCACCTGCAAATGTTATATTTTTTATGATGGTTTTCATGTGTTTATTGTGCTGAGTTTGTATTGAAGTTTACCGGGCCATGTTCGCCGGCCGGCATCCCGGTTGCTGCAATTGTATCATTGGTTTTTTTTAGCTTTTCCTGCAACGTTTGGAAAATGATAAACAGCACCGGCGTAATAAATATGCCGAACACCGTGCCGATAAGCATGCCGCCAACGGCTCCTGTACCTATCGACCGGTTACCATTTGCTCCGGCCCCGGTAGCCAGCATCAGCGGTACCAAACCAAGAATAAAGGCAAAAGAGGTCATCAGGATTGGGCGTAACCGGGCATGAGCACCGCTTACAGCCGCCTCCATAATACCCATACCGCTGCGCCGCCTTTCAATTGCAAACTCAACTATGAGTATGGCATTTTTGGAAAGCAGGCCAATAAGCATGATCAGCGTTATTTGCAGGTAGATATTATTGGCAATGCCAAACAGGTAAGCGAAGATGAAGGCACCCGCTATACCTATAGGAATGGTTAACAGGATGGCCAGGGGCAGAATATAACTTTCATACTGGGCACTTAATATGAGATAAACAAAAACCAAACAAAGCAAAAAGATATAAATGGTTTGGCTGTTGCCGGAAAGTTCCTCACGTGTAATACCCGAATATTCATAACCATAGCCCTGTGGCAATTGCTGCTCGGCCACCTGCTGAATGGCGGCAACCGCCTGGCCCGAACTGAAACCGGTATTAGGTGCGCCGTTGATGCTGATAGAGGTAAACAGGTTAAAGCGGGTGATTGCCTGAGGCCCATAATCCTGGGTTAAAGTCACAAATTCGGTGATAGGCACCATATCGCCGGCGGCATTCCTTACAAATACCGAGTTGAGGCTTTCCGGGGTCATCCTGTATTCGGGCGATGCCTGTACCATTACACGGTATTGCTGGCCAAATTGAGTGATGTTTGACGCATACAAACCACCAAAATAACTTTGCATGGCACCCGTAATATCCGTAACGTTTAACCCCGCCTCTTTTATTTTAGGCACATTAACATTCATCAGGTATTGCGGAAAGTTGGGATTGAATGATGTTGTTACAAATTGTATTTCGGGCCTTTCTGCAAGCGCTGATAGAAAATCTTTATTTACTTTATAAAAGCTCGCGATATCACCGCCAGTTTTGTCCTGTAACTGAAAAGCCAAACCACTTGTTGCACCAAAGCCCTGGATTGTTGGGGGCGAGGTGAACTTAATTTCGGCTTCGGTAATGGTTGATGATTTGGTTATCAAGTCTTTGATAATGGCCTGGATGTCTCTTTTCCTCTGATCCCATGGAATTAGCCGCATAATCACCATGCCGTAATTGTTACCGCTCCCGGCAAGCTGATTACGTCCGTTTACGCCCAATATGTTGTTAACTTCGGGGATTGAGCGGGCAAGCGCTTCTATTTTACGGGTCACTTTATCTGTACGGTCCAGAGAGGAACCGGGAGGCAGGGAAATAGCGCAGCTTATGGCGCCAAGATCTTCTGCCGGTACAAACCCGGTAGGGGTGGCCCGGGCAATAAAATAAAGCAATATGATGAAAACTAAAAGCATCGAAACGGGGATCCAGGCTTTGCGGCTGAAAAAAGTGACCGCCTGGATATATCGCTTGCTGATTTTATCGAAACCTGTATTGAAAGCGAGATAAAATTTTTGAATAAAACTGAGCTTTTTATTCTCCTTATCGTGCCCCTTCAAAAATAGCGCACATAATGCGGGGCTCAGCGTAAGCGCGTTTATAGCTGATAATACGATAGCGATGGCTAAGGTAAGCCCAAACTGCTTATAAAAAACACCCGATGAGCCACCGATAAAACTAACCGGGATAAATACGGCCGACATGACCAGCGTTATGGAAACGATGGCTCCTGAGATTTCGCTAAGCGCATCAATGCTGGCCTCCTTTGCCGAATGATAGCCTGCATCCAGCTTTGCGTGAACGGCCTCAACCACTACAATTGCATCATCCACAACTATACCAATAGCCAGGATTATAGCAAACAAAGTGAGCAGGTTGATAGTAAAGCCAAATAATTTGAGAAAGAAAAAGGTGCCCACAATAGCTACCGGAACGGAAATGGCCGGGATAAGGGTCGACCGGAAATCCTGGAGGAAGAGAAACACAACAATAAAAACCAATATAAAGGCTTCCAGTAAGGTATGCAGTACTTTATCAATTGACGCATTAAGAAAATCATCAGTATTTTGAAGCGTTACATATTTAATGCCCGGCGGGAAGTTTTTTGCCGCGGCGGCCATTGCTTTAACTGTTTCCTGGATTACCTGGTGTGCGTTTGATCCGGCAATCTGCGATACATCTATGGAAACAGCCGCATGACCATTCATACGTGTGGTGGTAAAATAGTTAAGGGCTCCTAACTCTATCCGGGCAACATCACGCAGGCGCAGCAATCTGCTTCGCGAATTTGCCCGTACAACGATATTGCCAAATTGTGTAGTATCTGTAAGCGTGCCCGGGTATGTAATTACATATTGAAATGCTTGTCCGCCGCGTTCGCCAAACTGGCCGGGCGCTGCCTGGATATTCTGATCGGCCAGGGCGGCGTTAATATCGGCCGGTACCAGGCCGTATGAGGCCATTTTTTGCGTATTAAGCCAAATGCGCATAGAATAATCCATTTGGCTGGGTAATGAAGCATCGCCCACACCCTGGATCCTTTTTATAACCGGAACTATGTTTATATCCACATAGTTTTGCAAAAAGGTTTGATCATATGCAGGGCTCTCACTGTAAACAGAATAGGTGAGGAGGCTGCTTGTTTGCTTTTTTTGTACTGTAACGCCTGCTTTGGTTACCTCCTGCGGCAACAGTGCGGTTGCTCTTGAAACAGCGTTTTGCACGTTAACAGCAGCCAGGTTAGGGTCGCTGCCAACTTTAAAGCTTACGGTAATGTTGGCAGTACCGTCATTACCGGCAGTTGAGGTTACGTAATCCATATTCTCAACGCCGTTAATTTGCTGTTCAAGCGGTATAATGACTGTTTTTAGCACAACATCGGCGTTTGCGCCATTATAGGTGGCCTGCACCTGTACGGTTGGGGGGGCAATGTCAGGATATTGTGAAATAGGAAGTGTGAATAAACCAACTATGCCTATTGTTACGATTATGATGGAAACGACCGTCGAAAGAACGGGGCGTTCAATGAATTTTTTTAACATGATGTGAAAATAAGGTGAACGGAAAATTATTATGGGTTGCGGTAAACCGAATCAGCATTCAATACTTCAGGCTTGATCTGCAAACCTTCCCTTAGTGAAGCAATACCGTCAACCACAATTTGCTGTCCGGCCTTTAATCCTTTATTTACCACATAAAACTGTCCGGGGCTGGCACTGATCTCCAATTCCTGCGATTTAACTTTATTGGCTGTGTCAACTACGTAAGCAAAGATCTTCCCCTGTATCTGGTAAGTTGATTTTTGGGGCACCATAATGGCATCTGGCACGGTTTTAGGGATGCGTACAATGGCGCTACTGCCGCTTCGTACCAGGCCACCCGGGTTACTAAAGGTAGCCCGCATGTTAATAGATCCCGTTTCGGAGTTAATTAACCCGCTTGCGGTTTCCACTTTGCCTTTGCCTGGTAACTGTGTACCATTTGCAAGCACCAGTGTAACCGGGGGCAGTGTGCTTAGTTTCTGTTGCATCGTACCGCCTTTGGCTGCTAAAAAGAAATCGAGCCCCTGACTTTCGTTAATTGAAAAGTAGGCATAAACGCTTTCTATATTGGATACAGTAGTTAGTGGATTTGCCGTTGTACTGGTGATCAGGCTTCCGATTTTATAAGGAAGGATCCCGATGACCCCATCGGCTGGGCTGTAGATGGTGGTGTAGCTTAAATTTGTTTTTGCATTGTTGAGTGCCGCCCTGGCCTGTGCCAGCGCCGCCAGTTTTGAATCTAAAGTATACTGCGCAGCTTTAAGTTCATAGGGGCTTACAATATCCTGCTCCACTATGGGGCGTACCTTGTCAACCTGCATTTTCGCAGCGTTTACATCGGCTATGGCTATTTTGATATTGGCTTCGGCAGTAGCTACATTTTGTTCGTACTGTGGAGCGTTAATGCTGAAAAGTAATTGGCCGCGTTTAACTGTAGCGCCTTCATCAACATAAATATTTTCAATATAGCCATCAATTTTCGGCCTGATCTCAATGTTTTGAATCCCCAATATAGATGCAGGGTAATCGGCATTAATCTGAGCCTGGCGTGGCGCCAGTTTCATTGTTGTAAAAGTTTTGGCCGCGTTTTTTGTAGCCGTTGCTCCTGAGCCTCCGCATGAATATAAAGTTAACAGCAGGAGGGATGGTAGGATATAGGATAAGATTTTTTGAGATAAATTCATAACATGCACATTTAACAAGTGATTGTCAAATACAAATTGTACAAATACGCAGAAGTGTACTTCTATTCGAAATCACTTTATGATTTAATTAAACAACAGCGCGAAAGGCGCTTAATTAACCGGATGTTAAGAAAGGAAAGGAGGCCCCCGCAGGGAAATAGATTCCGGAGAAGCAAGATTGCCGATGATAGTTTCAAAGTGATGAACGCCTATGCCCGGCAGGTATCTTAAAGGAGTGCTGAATGTAAAAGTTGATTTTTGGGGTAACGCCAGTACGTGGAACTTTTGCGTGTAGCATTGAAGTTTAATTAAACGCTGGTGTTCGTCGTTCTTTTTGGTTGAGCTTGCCTTTTGTTCGGTTTTGGTCTTGAACATTTCGGCATAGCGCATTATCACCTCTCCCTGTAAGGAGAAGAAGATAATGGCGACAATGCTTAACCTGCTTATATACCTGAACAACTTAATCACTTGATATTCATTAGTAACCGAAAATGATTTCCCGGATAATTATGATACAAAGTTGGCCTCCAATTCTGAATTTTTTATGAGTAAGCTACAAGATCATCAAACATCGCCTATATGTTACATGATTATTTCATTTGGATTACAAAACTTTTTGGCAGGATAGGAATGAATTTTATAAATAAAAAAAGGCCGCTGTAAAACGGCCTTTCATTTTAAATTCAGGAGTCTTAATCAATTTTTAAAAATTTCCCCTTGTCGTCAAAAACCAGGTCTTTACCCTTAACTTCAGCTTCATACATCAGCGTGCCTTTAGCATCGGTTACTTTTCCGGCTTCCGAGATTTTTGCTCCTTTATAATTTTGCTTAACATAAGCAGCCACGCCAGCAGGTAAGGCAGAGGGTGCAATAGCAACTACTTCTTCAATAAAATCACCCGCAGGTGTAAACTGCACCGACATATCTTCGCCGGACTTACCTCCCCAGTTGGCTTCGAAATTTCCCTTTTCCTTTTCCCAGGTTGCTTTACCTGCTGTTGGATATTTTTTCATAAGCGCAGCTTTTACTGGTGCAGGTACCGAGCCGCTTTTTACTTTCTGGGCCATGGCCATAGTTGTGATGGCTAACATGACGCATAAACTTAAAATGTTCTTTTTCATATGCTTTGATAATTTATCTCAATAATAATCTCTCATCCTGGATTTTTTTTGAGCCCTTTGATCTCCAACTAAAATTTATTTTGCTATTAATGATTTTCATGAACACCTGCCTGCTGCATACTCAAAGTTTCTACAGAAATCTCCGTCAATTTTGGTGAAAATCATTTAAGCCCTTATCCGGTTAACCCTGCCGGTGACCAGTATTAATTTGTAATACAAGCTCCGCAAATGGATAGTATACGTTTGAGGATGCTTTTTGAGAGATACGCAGTTCAAATCATTGACGAGACAGAGCTTGCTGAGCTTATGGCTTATATCAGCAATGCTGCCGATGAAGATTTATATGCGCTTTTATGGGAGCAATGGCAAAGTGCTGAGTGCAGACCGGTTTTTAATGAAATACGCCGCCAACGGATGCTCAATAATATTTTAGCTGCAATGAAACCTGCAGCAGGAGAGGTGTAGAAAAAAGGCTTATTTTCTTTTGTAAAATGAAATAGTGGCTAATTTGCCCAGGTAGTCCCTCACTTCGGTATTGGTAAAATATCCGGAGCCGTCGGCTGCGAAACAAATGCCTTCTCCTTGTGGTTCGTTGTTGGCATATGGGGCATGCTGTGGTTTACCAGTCAATGCCGCATCTATTTTTGCACCTGCGGGTAGTTTCCAGTACCAGATCACTTCATTACTTCTTAGCAGGATTTCGCTGCCGTCTGCAGAAATATCCCCGCCGGTAGCCTTATTGAAATACAGTTGTACAACGGGTGCCATAGTGCCCACCGATGCAATATCCTGCGGATAACGGGCTACGTAAATTTTTGATGTGTTGCTTTCCTTACTCGCTATGTAAAGATCCCTGGTCAATGGATCAATCATCAGCGTTTCAGCATTCTTTGGACCGTCTGGATATTTGAGCTCTATGCGGTCGATGGCTGTTATGTTCAGGTTTACAGGTGCCGTGTTCTGGCTCAGATCGGGTTCAATAAAACGGTAAATAAATACCGATTGATAGATGGCTTTGTTATCTCCAATATCAGCAACATAAACATAGCTTTTTCCGGCTACAGGCCCTGGCCCAACGGCAATATCTTCCCAGTCGCGGTTCCCTGTTCCATTTAGTGTAAGCGTGCCTTTATCAGCCCCGTTTTTATCGGTTAAAAATACCTGGTTGGTGTTGCCGCTATCATTGTGTATATAGAGGATCCCCGGGTTAACCCGGCTTGCAGCGACACCTGAAATTTCAAGGAGATCTGTACGAACGAGATTGCTGGTAACAGGAGTGGAGTTAAACAGGAGGGTGGTGTCAAGCGATGATGGGTCATAGCTTGGTGTTGGGAATGATACAACGGCTGGAGGAGGCGTTACCGATGTGGTATCTTTTACTGCTGCCGTAATATTTCCTGACTTTTTACAAGAGAAGGAGGCAGCTAAAAAGAAACATAACAGCCCGGTTTTGGTGAATTTAGTTTTCATATATATTAAGCGGGCTGTTATGTTCTTTTAACGGTTTATGGCCGTGTATTATTTATTAATGGTGGTTACCGTTTCCGTTTAATTGATAACAGCCCATATCAGCACCCGGAAGTGTGATTTCGCTTGAACCGAAAGTAGGGTCAACCGGGATGTTAGCAGTAATAGGTTTAACCAGGGTAGCGCTGGTTGTACCTTTACCCGCCGCCGGTGAACCAGCCTGAAGGTGGAAGTTATAGCTATCAACAGATGCTTGTGTTACCCAGAAATCAGCAGTAGCCGGTAATGTATAGTTCACAAACATTGGGTTATTTTTGCCAACCAATGAACTGCCGTCATAAACTTTTCCGAAGGTATAAGTTGCGCCAAGGAAAGCAGCCATATTCGGGATATCAGTTGCTTGTGGATGTGTTACAACAGCCTGGGCAACGCTTGTTGGAACAAATTGGTTTGCGATAGCTGTATTATCGGCATAGTAATAATTGTAACCGTAAGAAGTTTTAGGGAATAGGGCAGATGCGTTAAGTGTAGTATCGGCCAGGTAAACTTTAGCACCACCCGGGCCACCGGCTATACGCACACCAAAATTACAATCAACAATCAGGTTGTTATAAACCAAAGCCCTTGAGTTATTTTCGATCTCAACAGAACCACTTCTTGCACCGTAAACACCTGTGTTTCTGAACCCGTCGTTCACATAGGTATTGTTATATATTGAAAACTGGCAAGGGCCTGCAGTTGTACCATCACTTGCTGTTTTGGTGCCGTTTGTAGCACCGCCAATGATCAGGTTATAAGCCATATTACCTGCAGAACTGCCTTTAGCATTGAAACCGTCGCCGCCAACACCACCGCATTTTTCCATGGTGTTACGCATGATATTTAGGTAACCTCCGTAAAAACGGGTTGCGTCATCAGGCGAACCATATAACCATGAATCTTCCAGGATAAATACACCTGTTGGGTTTTCAAAAAACAGGATGTACTGATTGCCTGCTGCAAGGCCCGCGCTTGCAGGGAAAGGAAGTGCTTTTAAAGCTGCGCCGCCAAAGTCAAGATGAGTCCATTTAATAACTACCAGTTTACTGGTATTGCTACAGTAGATACCACCCCAGCCACCTTTATAAGCATCATCGCCACCTGCTGTTGAAGGGCCGGTTTTTTTCGATTTACTTGGATCGGTGATAGTAATAGGAGCGTCTTTAGTTCCTGCACTGATCAGGTCGCCGTTAACGATAAAGTTAGCGCCGTTGGTCATGTTGATGGTTACGCCCTTTTGAATCAGTAAAGTATCACCTGCATTGATGGTAATGTCTCCGCCAACGGTATAAGTCTGGCCGGCCAGCATGGTGCCTTTGTAACTGCCTGCAGCTAATGTACCTGCGTTGCTGATTGGTTTACCTACCTGGATCAGTGGTGTTGAAACCACCGCGTTATCACTTTTCTTGCTGCATGATGCAAGGGCAAGGAGCGAAAGGCCCAGTGAAATTAGATTTAACTTTTTCATGTTTAAAGAATGAATTTTTAATTGATTTACTTTTATTGGGTTATTGGAATTTAAAGCGCATTCCCAGGCTGTAGCGTGCAAAGTATTCATCATACTGAACCGTTGTATAGTTCGGGCTTTCCTGGTGGGCGTATTTCATGATACTTGAATAGTTGTTGGCATTGTTTTGCTTAATGAACAACTGGTATGGGGTATTTAGCAGGTTGTTGGCTTTTACGAACACGATGAAATGACCGCCAAGCTGTTTTTGAGCCGAAAAATCAAGAAAGGTTGATGCCTTTTCCCAGGTATCAAGGTTGTAGTATTTGGATACTGCCTGGATCCGCTCGCCGGTATAAGCAAGCGATAATTGGGCGTCGATACCGCTTTTTTGATCTTTATAGATCAATGAAACGTTACCGATATGCGCCGCCTGGCCTTGCAAAGGCCTTGTCTGGTTTCGGGTTGTTACACCAACATTTATTACATCGATGCTTTTAGGCGTAGTGATCCGTGATTGGGTGTAGGTGTAATTCACGGAGAAACCAATATTGCCAAAGAATTTCTTGGCCACCAACTCGGCACCATAGTTACGGGCTGTGCCCAAATTTTGCGGAGTGAGGAACAAGGCCGCTCCGTTTTGTCCGGGTGAAAGCACTGTTTCAATCGGGTTAACCAGGTGTTTGTAAAATCCCCCCGCCATAAATTCATCAAAAACTCCCGGGAAAAATTCGTATCTCAGGTCATAATTGTCAATTTCGGTATGTTGCAGGTAGGGATTACCTATAGTGGCATAAGGATCATCTACTGTAGTATTTGGATAAGGGATAAAATCGGCGAAGGCAGGGCGTAAAATTGATTTAAAATACGATGCCCTTATTGCCTGGTTATCGGTAAGCGCGTATTTTGCATTTACACTTGGCAAATAATCGGTATAATTAATAGCCGCTGTCTTTCCCGGAAATGTTGCCGGCAAGTTTGAAAAATAGCTCTGATCTGTATGTTCTACTCTTTCGCCTAATAATACATCAAGACGGTCGCTGATAAAATATTTCAGCATACCATAACCTGCCTGGATATTTTCAGTAAATGTATAAACACCGGGGTCACTATAAGCCGAACCCCTGGCATTGCCCGGATTGTTATCGAAAGTAAAAGTAGCTGCCGGTATTGAAGTATATGTTTCTGCGTTGTTGGTACCCGCATCAATTGTATTAGGCAAGCTATAGCTGTTTACATAGTTATCGCGGGTTTTATGCCTTGTCATGCCGCCTGCACTGAATAAAGCCTTGCGTCCGAAGATTTTTGTATCATAATGAAGGTTCAGGTACCCAGAAAGATCTTTATCTGTATTATGTGTCCAAACCCTTGATTCATTGCCTACCAGAACCGGACCGTTAATGATACCCGGCGCTACATAAACAGAGCTGTTAGGATCACCGGGAGCCGGCTCATTTGTACCACCTGCAGCGGGGCTGGTGCTGTAAGTAGTTTTAAATTGTGCAATATCAGGTTGTTTGTGCGTAGCTTTAGAAGTGGCTGCAGCCCAGTCAAAAGAAAAGGCGTTACTTAACCTGTGTTTACCTTTTAAAGTAATGTTATAAATGCTTTGCTGATCTGTCCTTGTTTCGGTAAGGTTGTCTATGCCGTTGGTTGCAACATAACCCTTGTAAGAGTAGCCGCTGTAGGTAGATGTTTCTGTTTCACGTACCCGGTATTCATTTAGTTGAAGGTAGGTGCCAAATAAATTGATACTATGATTGGCATTGAACCTATAATCAAGCGATGCTATGGTACCTAAACGACTAAGTTGTGATGAATACTGACGCACATAAGAACTTTGAAAAGCGGTTTCCTGGTTTGGCGTGTTAATATTAGGTGCCGGGCCTACGGTGTTTTCCTGTACAACTACAAAACTGTTATCGCCCTGGTATGAGTTTTGGTAGGTTCCTGAAAAAACTGCGCCAAGTTTATTATTTAAAAAACGGTCGCCAACAGTCAGGCTCACATTAGTATTAGGTGCAGCATTGTGTTTATGGGTTACCAGGTTCTGATACGGGAAATCGCTGATGGATGCCGAGCCAAGTGGTGGTAAAAGCTCACCCGGCGATTTGCTGTGTACCGTACCTCGGTCAAAGCTGCTGAAATCCCTTTTTAAAAATAGCTGGCTGTAACCTGTGCCCACATTGCCTTCAATTCTTAAATGATCAGGCGCGGTTTTCATTACCAGGTTAACCACACCGCCCGATGCATCACCCTCCATATCAGGAGTAAGTGATTTAGATACTTCTATTCTTTCAACCAGATCTGCAGGGAATATATCCAGCGGAACGTACCTGTTCTTATTATCCGGGCTTGGGATCTTAATGCCGTTGATCAGCGTGGTGTTGTATTGCTTTTCCATGCCGCGTATAATCACGTGCTGTGCATCGCCGGTGTTGCTTCGGTCAATAGATATACCTGACACCCTGCCAAGTACGTTGGAAACAATAACATCCGGCGATATGGCAATAGCGCTTGCCGATATCACGTTCATGGTATTATTAGCATTCTTTTGCGTGTTCCTGGCAGCCCCGTCGCTTTCTTTGCTGGCATGTTCCTTAACAACTACTTCACCAAGTGAGGTGGAGTTATCCGCCATGGCAATGTTCAGCACTGCTGTTCCGTTTTTTTCTACCTGTACTGTATAATTCTGGGTTGTTTTATAACCCAGGAAACTAACATGTAACTTATAGGTACCTGCAGGTATGTTTTTGAACATATAAATCCCGTCGAGCCGTACGCCTGTATTAAATACAGATGATCCCTGTTCAATATGTACCGTAGCACCGATCAATGGCTGCTTGTCCCTGGCATCGGTAACAGTCCCTTTTATGGTTTGTGCGTTTGTAATCAAATGACCGAAAGCCATTGTAATTACAACTAAAAACAGCCTTTTGGCGGCTGGTAAAAATGATTTCATTAATGTGTTTTTTAAAGTTCTAAATCAAATAATGGTGATAGTATGGTTAATTAAAGCAGGGATTGGTGTATGCAAAAGGTATCATGCTTCAGAACATCCGGACAACAGCCCGGAGTGCCTGTTAATGGTGATGGGTGACGGGGATAAAAATTTCGTAAGACAACGAAAATGCAGGAAGAGAAATTTTAAGGGTAAAAAAGTATTCATCTATATGACGTTTAATTCTTTTTAATTCACAAAAAATCGCCTCAAATCTGGTTACATTTTGATTTTTTTCAACCTGGCTGATTTCTTAATTCAATGTTGTTTTTAAATTAACACTGTGTCTTCGTTTCTGAAGGTTTGGTATGATTTGTTAATCTTTTTTTAATGTTTCCTGATTGCTCCGGCCGATGTCTGGCTGTGAAAAGCCAATGACATAGCTTTAAATTGGAAACAGGTAAAGCCGGAAAAGCATAAAAAAAGCCCGGTCAATTACTTGCCGGGCTGGGTTAGGGGAATAGGAGGGATTTTTAATTTACTTTGAGGGATATTGTTGCTGCGCTACCAAAAATTGGCTTTTGGCCAGTGTTCAACGGTTCGGTATTCCAAAGACATTCCCTGGCCGTAAGCGTTTGTTTGTCGGTGTCGATCGAAATTAACAGAAAAGATAGCTTCGTTTCATCTTTGGCGGAGTATTTCCCTTTCATCGGCGAATCGACACGGAATATTGGCAGGTTTACATCATGATCCGGACCCTGATAATTGTAAAACTCGTTCCAATTGCTGTTTCCGTGAAAATATGCTTTGATATTGGCGTGCGCCTTCAAAAATGCTGCCCAGCCCCTTTGTTCTAAGTCTGTCGATGTTCCGCCTGCGATACCCAAACTGTCTTTATACCGCTCTTCTGTAAGATTTTCAAATTTCAGGGTAGCGGTAATTCTGTATGGAGGCACGGGGTTAGTAAAATGTTTTGACTCGCTGGTAGGCTGATCATGGGTAAAAATGATCACCGGTGTTTTTGCCGCAACTGTATCCAGGTCTTTAGCCATCCAGATTCTTTCGGCAGAGTCGGGCCATAGGGTGATGAACTGCAAATGTATCCCCTTTATATTCATAGAATAATTTATTTTATCCTGGTGATAGTCATAAGTTTGGTTGGTTAGCGGCTTTTGCGGGTGGAGCATCAGGTTGTAAATGTTTACCATCGCCGAAGGGTCTTTCATAGGGATCATGGGTTTGTAAAAGCCTATTGCATTGGAAATATCATGATTGCCCGGAACCATGAGCAATTTTACAGGCATCCCGTTATGCCCCTTTAACTTAAGGGCCTGCATGTAATCAGCCTTAAACTGATCCCATGAAAGCGCTGAACTTTGAACGGGGGGCTCCATTCGGTTGGTGATGTCCCCGCCCTCCACCAGGAAATCAATCCCGCCGACATTCCTGGCGGCATTGATACCACCATCGTTAGGCAGTTTGAGTCCCGGCAGCGTATTGATCTGGTTGATCATGGCAGCGTTCACCTTATGGCCGGTCACATTGGTGTCTCCGCGAAACTTTGCACGATTGATCCCATAATGTGCATCTGATGTAAATACCATGTTGATTACAGCAGATTTTGTTTGAGCGAATGTGCTATGATAAGAAAATGAAAAAAACGCCAGCAATAGTAACTGGCTGGTATTTAGTTTTTTAATAATGGTTGTTGTCTTTTTTGAGCCGATAAAGAAGCTTTTATTCATCGCTTTTAATTTAATATGGCGCAAAGCTGTCCTTTAATCTTGAATTAAATCTGCATTTTTTTACCTGTTATCAGCTATCGCAGGTAAAATAAATGATACACTTATTAAGGAAATATATGTGATAGATAGCTGCGTTCAAGGCTTAAATAGCCTGACCCAACAGTTGGAAAGGGCCGTTAGCATGCTGCCACAAAACATCAAAGCGATAAGTAATGAAAAAGGCTGCTTTAAGTTTTAGTAACATTTACTACTCCGGTTTTTTACCGGCGTAATATCAAATGTGTTTTGGTTCTTTCTTGTTTTTTTCACGCTACAATCTGTTAAACATGCGGGATTTCATCTCAACTACAGAATGTTACAATACTATTGTTTTATTGATATACTCCAATCTTAAATTTTATGGACAGAAAAGAATTTCTTTCAACTATTGGAATTACCGGCGCTTCATTTGCATTGATTAATTGTATCGGATGCAGTAAAAAATCAGATAATTCATCCGCAGGTATTAACGGGCTCAATCGGCTTAAATTCAAACATTGTAACTTTAGCAATGAAATTTAAATAAATGGCTATGCACCACGAACACCACGTAACAAGTTCAGAAACAATCAGGGATATAGTTATCGGTATGTCTGATGGTTTAACCGTTCCTTTTGCCCTTGCGGCCGGGCTAAGCGGTGCTATCAGCTCGTCGGGGCTGGTGGTTACCGCGGGTATTGCCGAAATAGTTGCCGGTTCTATAGCCATGGGGTTGGGCGGGTATCTTGCTGGCCGAACGGAAGTTGATCACTATCGGTCGGAGTTGAAACGGGAATATGATGAAGTTGAACGTTTGCCCGAGCAGGAAAAAGCCGAAGTTAAGAAAGTATTTGCAAGCTTTGGCCTTTCAGCCCGGCTTCAGGATCAGATTGCTGATGAACTGGCAAAAGATAAAAAGCAATGGGTTGATTTTATGATGCGCTACGAACTGGGACTGGAGGAGCCGGATGCAAACCGCGCCACTAAAAGCGCTGTTACTATCGGCATTTCCTACATTGTGGGTGGTATTATTCCGCTATCTCCATATATCATAATTAACGAAGCGCAACAAGCATTGTACTATTCATGTGGGGTAACGCTCATCTGCCTGTTTGTTTTTGGCTATTTCAAAAGTAAAATGACTGGTCAGCCGGCATTAAGCGGGGCGCTCAAGGTAGTAGTTATTGGCGCGCTGGCGGCAGGGGCTGCTTTTATTATGGCAAAGCTGATTACCGGCAAATAATATTATTATCACCGCCGCCGTTGATCATGTCTGAAACTATGCCTTTGCCATCTTTTCGCTCTGCTAAAAACACACCGGCCAAATGAACAAATATAAAGGCGAGCATGAGGTACAAGCAAAATCCGTGAACTTCTTTAACGCTCTGCCTGATCGCTTTAAACGGCGCTAACAGATCTTCAAATGCCAGGAATAAACCCGTTAGGGCCATGATGATAAGTAAGGTATAGAATGCCGCGTAAATTACCTTTACCGTAAGCTCATGTTTGGCAAGTTCACGCTGCTTTTTTGTAGACCGGAACTGGCTGTAAATATTTTTCATTTGGCGGATAAACTTTTGATCGGCCAATTGAAAAAACTCCAGCACAAGTCTGAATAATAGTAACCCGGCTAACCCGTAGCCAAACCAGGTGTGTACATTCCATACACTGTCGCCAAGTGCGTGTGCCACGGAACCTGCCTGGTTATCAGTTATAACAACCCCTGATGCTTGCAGTTCAGTTTTAACTAATGCAGATACAGGCCTTTTGTCGGTAATAGTGGAATTGATCAGTACGGTAACTAATGAACCGCTGATAACGATAGTATTTGCCCAATGCCAAAAGCGCAATGGGGCTGAGTATTTTTTTGTGCGTTGCTGGTGAATGATGTCCTTACGGACAGGTTTGGTTATTGCCATGGCGATTTTGACGTTAATTGGATTTCCGGTTTCCCGATTTAATTGTTGGTAAATTACCGGATGATTTTGAAGCAAGTTTGTAGTACTTCAGCCTCTCTTCAGTTTCGGTTTTTAAATTTGATCAAAAAGCATTGAAAATCCTGGTAATAGAAGATGAGCAAGGTTTACGTGAAAACATCACAAGTTATTTGAATGTTGACGGCAATATTTGTGAAAGCTGCAGTGCGTTGACCCCTGCTTTGCAAAAACTTTCAGATTATGATTATGACTGTGTACTGCTGGATATCGGCTTACCCGACGGGGAGGGGTTTGGCGTGCTGGAGTATCTGAGCACACAGCAAAAAAACGAAGCTGTGCTGATCATCTCTGCACGGAACTCTCTCGACGATAAATTAAAGGGACTAAATGTAGGTGCAGATGATTATCTGACCAAGCCTTTCCACCTGGCCGAACTCAAAGCCCGGTTGATGGCCGTGTACCGCCGGAAAGCTTTCAATACAGGCAATAAATTGGTTTTTAATGAAATTGTTATCGATATACAGGGGCGTACCGTTGAAGTCAATAAAACAGTTATCGTTTTGACCCGGAAGGAATATGATATGTTGTTATATTTTATTGCAAACAAAGGTAAGGTGATTGCCAAGAATGCCATTGCTGAGCACCTTTGGGGGGATGAAATGGATATGTATGATAGCTACGATTTTATTTATACGCATATCAAAAATCTGCGGCGCAAGATCCTGGACTCGGGCGGGAAGGATTATTTGACGTCAATATACGGAATGGGTTATAAATTCACTGATTGATGAAACTGTCTGAGCATTATACCAGGACAAGCGTTTATATCACCCTGACTGTTTTAGTGATCGGAGCTGTAATTTATTACTTTGCTATCGATTATATTGGCAGGCAACAACTTGATCGTGGCCTTCAGCAGCAATTAACGGAAGCTGAAGAATACAGCCGGAGTAATAACGGTAACCCGCAGCAATATGATCTTGATCGGGATCATGCCGTATTTGTTAAGACCGGCAAAAAACTACTACAGAAGAGATTTTTTGATACTACTTATTTCAACCCAAAGGAACAGCGCAAAGAGGCAGGACGCGCTGTAGAAGACCTGGTGAAACTGAAAGACAATAATTACAAAATTGTGATCACCATTTCACGGGCCGGGCAAAAGAACCTTATTGAGCTCATTTCCATCATTACACTGGCCTTGCTGGCAGGTTTGCTCGCTGTGCTTTTTATCACCAATAAATACCTGCTTAACGGCCTTTGGAAGCCCTTTCAGCTCACCCTGAAAGAGATCAAACAATTTAATATTGCCGATCATGACCAGTTTAAAGGCAGGCCAAGCAAGGTTGATGAGTTTACAGAACTTAATGAAGCCATAAAAGAAATGTCATTAAGGGTAACGCATGACTACCTTAACCTGAAACAGTTTACCGAGAATGCATCCCATGAAATGATGACCCCGCTGGCTGTTGTTACTACCAAGCTGGACACTCTGATACAGGACGAAACATTGAGCGCTGAGCAGCTGGCACAGATTACGGATATCTACAGTTCAGTAAATAAATCCAGCCGGCTTAATCAGTCGTTATTATTATTGGCCAAACTGGAAAATAAACTGATCACCGAAGAAGAACCAATTGATCTTGAAATAACTCTTATTGAAAAAATACTCCAGTTTCAGGAGCTTATGCAAAATCGGGAAATCAATTTTCAGCATAACCTAAAGCCAAAGCATATACTGGCCAGTAAATACCTGGTTGATATATTGTTAAATAACCTGTTCGGCAATGCCGTCAGGCATAATAATGCTGGCGGGAGCATTTTTGTCAATATAAATTCAAATCAACTAATTATAAAGAATACCGGTATTGCAACCGCCTTAAACGGGCAGCAGATATTCGGGCGCTTTCAAAAAGGAAAAGATTCGCAAGGTACCGGGTTGGGCTTAACGCTGGTCAAAAACATTTGCCAGCTCTACGGCTATACTATTCAATACGAGTATGAGCCCGGCTGGCATAAATTTGTCATTACTTTTTAGGCGGGTCGCTGGTTTGTCACGTTTTTTATACACAGCCTTCAACTTCAATTTTGCTTCAGATTACCGCGATAGTTTTAACACGAATACAATTTGTATACGTTTTAAAGCCCAATATCGATGAAATATCTATGCTTGCTGATCCTTGCGTTTTGCTCTCTGAAACTTAAAGCACAGGATAATTATGAAATCCAGGTTTATGGTTCGGAAACTGTTGAAAAAGGTAAAACCATGGTAGAACTTCACAGTAACTATACTCTAAGCGGTAGCAAGTCCGTAACCAACGGCGAGCTCCCCACAAATCATGTTGAACATGAAACCATAGAGATCACCCACGGTTGGACAACCTGGTTTGAAACCGGATTTTACTTTTTTAATTCTATAGGCGACGCTGGCCGTACCGCTTACGTTGGTTCGCACATCCGGCCAAGGGTAGCTGCGCCTGAAAGCTGGAACTGGCCGGTAGGGGTAAGTATTTCGACTGAATTTGGCTTTCAAAAAGCCGCGTTCTCGGCCAATACGGCCACGTTGGAGATAAGGCCTATTGTAGATAAAAAATGGAATAAATTATATATCTCTGTAAATCCCACACTGGAAAAGAGTTTTAAAGGCCCCGATCAAGGCAGGGGTTTTACTTTTTCGCCTAACGTTAAGGGCAGTTATGATGTAACAAAAGTAGTTGCGCTCGGACTTGAATATTATGGCAGTACCGGCCCGTTTTTTCATTATGACCCTATTAAACAACAGGATCACCAGTTATTTGTAGCAACCGATCTAAATATTGACCCTAAATGGGAGTTCAACGGTGGGGTAGGCTATGGATTCACCTCAAACTCGGACAGGGCCATAGTTAAGATCATTGTAGGCCGCAGGTTTTAGATCAGAAAAAAAATGAAATACATGTTGGCCTGAGAAAGATACGATGTGAACGGGAAACATTAATCTATTGAGCGTTGTTCCCGTTTATTGTTTTATCTGCACAATTATTTCTTCTTTCAATTCCTCGTTGGCTTGTGCAACTAATTGATCGCCGGGTTTCAGATCGCCCGCTATTTCTGTCTTTTCCTTGCCGGTAAAGCCTGTTTTAACATCCACCCATTTCGTTTTACCATTTTCTACTTTAATCACAAACTTACGTTCCTGGGTGGTTACTACCGCTTTAAAAGGAACCAGGAACCCATCTTTAGGGCGGCTTACAGGTAATACGACTTGTGCAAACATGCCCGGTTTCAGCAAGCCGTTTGTGTTTGGAAAGGTGAGCTCCCAGGTTTCGCTCCGGGTTTGCGGGTCAATGGCATCTGATTTTCGGGCCAGCTTGGCTTTAAATACCTGCCCCGGATTAGCAGATACCGTAAATGAAGCCTCATTATCTTTTAATATAGTCGAATTATAAGCCTCCGGCACAGCCACCTCCACCCTTAAAGATGAATTATCCTCCACACGGAATAGCAGTGTTTTACCGGTATTGTCCACAAAGTCTCCTTTAAAGATGTTTCTCGCGGTTACCACGCCATTAAATGGAGAACGGATAACCAGGTAATTTTCCAAAGCTTTATTGGCTTGCGTTGCCGAACGGGATGCCTGGTAAACCGAACTATCCGTCCGCATCTGGTTACGGGCGGTTTCCAGCTCATTATCCGCCACAGCACCGGGCGTTTGAGCCGCCTTTAATAATCTTAGATAGGTTGATCTGCTGGATTCATATTTAGACTTTGTACCCATACTGTTATTTTGGCTTTGGGCTTGTACCGCCTTTAATTCCGGGGCATCCAGGATACACAGCACCTGCCCTTTCATAACTTTAGACCCAATGTCTACTTTCACTTCTTTTACATAGCCGGGTGTACGGGCATAAATATTAGCACGGTCAAAGGGGATGATTTCACCGGTAAGGTTCAATTTACTGGAAACCGGTTCCAGTTTCAGCGTGATCAGCTTAACCACGGGTTTTTCCGGCAAACCTTGCGGAGCAGCTTTTTCGGCGGGATTGCCGCCACAAGCTGTCAGCAAACAAGCCGGGATGAAGAATAGATATTTTATAGCTTTCATGATTGATTTTCGGTTAAAAAGTGATACTTACCAACAGGATCATCGGGATCTAAGGAAATAACAGGTACAGGGCGGTTGCCGATGGACGACTGGTAAATTAAAGGCAATATGATCAGACTGGAAAACATGGAAAAGATGAGGCCGCCGATAACGGCTGTGCCTAATGGCGATGTCTGGTCGCCGCCTTCGCCTAAGCCCAAAGCCATCGGGACCATCCCGGCGATCATCGCCAGACTGGTCATCAGGATCGGCCTGATCCGGTCTTTGATCCCTTGCAAATAGGGTTCGCTTAGTTTTTCACTTCTATGCTTTTCTGCCTGGGTGACAAACAGGATGGCATTAGCAACCGCTACTCCAACAGCCATGATACAACCCATATAAGATTGTATATTCAATGTTTTTCCACAGATCCACAACAGCAGCAGGCTGCCCGCTAAAATACCGGGGATAACCGCGATGATCACCAGCGATAAGCGGAACGACTGGAAATTTACAGCCAGCAGCAGAAAGATTACCACGATAGCCAGTAAAATGCCGTTTTGCAATTCCTGAAAAGTTTGTAAAAACACCTCAGCCTGTCCCGGCTGCTGGATCTTCATGCCTTCAGGCAGTTTACCTGTTGCTGAAATAATTTTGTCAATATCATTAATGGCGGAACCCAGGGCTTTGCCTTGTAAATTGGCGGTAATTGTAATAAAGCGTTTTTGATTTAAGCGGTCAAACTCGCCCTCAGTATTGCCCATCTTCCAGGTTGCTACATCCCGCAGATATACCTGTTTGCCATTGTTGGAACTCAACAGGATGTTATCCACCTGCCCCGGATCGTTCATAATCAGCTCGGGTACCTGCACCTGTACCTGGTAGGCTGTTCCGGCTGCTTTATCTACCCAGTAGTTTGGCTGCGTAAAACGACTGGAAGAAGTGGCGGCAGCTAAAGATTTACCGGCATCCTCTACTGTTATGCCTAACTGCCCCAGTTTTACCCGGTCAAATTCAATCTTCATGGCCGGATAACCCTGCGGCGCACTGTACGCTACATCCCGCAGGTATGGCAGAGCTTTCAAATGTTCAACAATCTTTTTTCCAAACTCCCGGTCCTGTGCCAGGCTTTTACCCAATACCTGTACCTGTACCGGTGTTCCTGTTCCCTGGCTCATCACTTGTTCCACCAGGTCGGCCGGTTCAAAAGAAATATGTGATCCGGGCATTTGCTTGTTTACCAACTGGCGAACCTTTTCTTTAAAATCATCAAGTTTAATACCTGCACCAGATATAAATTTGACCTTCAATAAAGCTTCTTCCGGCCCGCTTGTCCATAAGTGAATAACGCTCACCGGGTAGCTTGAACCTACCAGGCCAACATAGGCAGATGAAATAGCGATTTTATCACCGCCCGAAAGGCTGTCGATCAGGTGCAACAGCTGTTTGGTTTTCGTTTCCGTCCGCTCAATACGTGTGCCTTCCGGTAACCGGAGCCTCACCTGGAACTGTCCTGCATCAACTTTGGGGAACAACTCTTTACCAACGGTAAAAAACAGTACTGCCACTAAAGCTGTTGAACCCACCAGGTAAACATGTATCAGAACGTTCCTGCCCGAAGACAGGCGATGGATCAGTTTTTCATGTTTTTCTTTAAAACTGGTCATGCGTTTACCTTCTTTGGCCGTTTCTGCCGATTGATCCTTAAACAGCCAGTTGGCAATCACCGGAACAAAGGATTGAGACAACAGGAAAGAAGCTATCATAGCAAAACCAACCGAAAGGGAAAGCGGCAGGAACATCGCTTTAGGGATACCAGACATAAAGAAAGCCGGGAAAAACACGGCGAGAATACAAAGCAGGATCAGCAGTTTGGGTAAAGCGATCTCCTTACAGGCTTCCAAAATGGCACGGCCCTTTGGTTCGCCTTTTTCCTGGTGATGGTGGATATTTTCGATGGTTACCGTCGCTTCATCTACCAATATGCCGATGGCCAGCGCCAAACCGCCAAGCGTCATGATATTGATGCTTTGACCGAAAAGCTTCAGACAAATCACCGCCGAAAGCAAGGCCAGCGGTATAGTTAAAACAACAATGAGTGAACCGCGCCAATCGCGCAGGAACAACAGTACCATTAAACCGGTTAATAATGCACCTAAAATACCTTCTATCATCAGGCTTTTTATGGAATTTATCACATAGCCCGATTGGTCAAACTCATAGCTAACTTTAATATCCGCCGGTATGGCAGCCTGCATATCCGGTATAGCGGCTTTTACCTTCTGTACAACATCCCAGGTAGAGGCATCGGCGCGTTTGGTTACCGGGATATAAACCGAACGCTTGCCATTAATGAGCGCATAACCTGCGGTAATATCAGCGCCATTGTCAACTTGTGCCAGGTCATGCACGTAAACAGCGGGGCCGCTGCCGGTTTTTACCGGAATATTGCCCAGGTCCTGGATATTATCTACTACTGCATTTTGAGGTGCGATGAGCATCTGGTCACCCACCCGCAGGTTGCCCGCCGGGAGGATAGTATTCCCTTTGGCAATGGCCGTAACCAATTCTTCCGGGCTTATACCATAGCTGCGCAATTTATTAGGATCAGCTTTGATCAGCACAGAGCGCTGGTTACCGCCGAATGGCGGCGGTGCAGAGACGCCCGGCAGGGTAGAGAACATTGGTCTGACTTTGAATAAGGCCAGATCCGACACTTCGGCTAATGACCGGTTTGGACTGCTGAAAACCAGTTGGCCCACGGCCACACTGCCTCCATCAAAACGGGTAACAAAAGGCGATACGGTTCCGGGCGGCATAAAGGCCCGCGCCCTGTTCACCATCGACACCACTTCTCCGGTGGCCTGGCCCATATCAGTTCCCTCATAGAAGTTGAGCTTTAATAAGGTAACGCCTTGTATGGTTTTGCTTTCTACTGATTTGATACCTGTCACATATAAAAAATGGTATTCATAGTAAGAGGTTATAAAGCCTTCTATTTGTTCGGCTGATAAACCGCCATAAGTTTGGGCAACATAGATGGTCGGTGTTCCCAGTTTTGGAAAAATATCCACTGGCATTGTTTTGATAGAAACAACCGAAAAGAAAACAATCGCAATGACGGCCACGATGATTGTAACCGGTTTTCTCAGGGAGCTGTATAGAAACTGGATAATGTTCATTTGCCGTATTGATTTAAAAACAGGTTGAGGCTGCCGCTATAGGCCGCTTCATTCAACAAAGCCCGCCAGGCACCATAGTAAGCTATCTTCATGGTAGCCGCAGACTGAAATAATAATTGCTGAGCCTGGATCACATCATAATAATTGATCAGGCCGGATTTATATCTGGACTGGATGGCTTTATAAGAATATTCGGCAGAATGGAATTGTTGAGGCGCCAGTCTGGCTGATTGTACCGCTTTTTGAAAATTGGATGCTGCTATCTCTTTTTGCGTGTTCAGGTGCAGTTCAGTTTGCGCCAGCTGCTCCCGGCTGGATGCAGTAATGAGTTCCTGTTGCTTCCATAGAGGTTTCTGCCTGAAAATTTCCAGAATAGGAAAGGCAATTTGTGCCCCAACGCCATAATTATACCGCTGAAAGCTCCAGCCGTCGCTGGAATTGACTGAACCATCGGCACCAATGCCCGACCCTCTGCCATAACCGGTGCTCCAAAGGGTTAAGCGGGGTAAAATACTTTTTTTAAGTGACCTTAAAGCCAGTTCATTAGCAGTGATGTTAGCCTTTCCAAGTTGCACCTCCGGGTGATCGGCTGTTGAAGTATCGGTCAAAGAAATGACCGGAAGATTGTTAAAAAGCGAAGAATCCACTGAAAGGCCGGCAGGTAATTTACCGCCGGCCAGTTCTTTAAGAGCGATCAACGTAGAATCCCTTTGTCTTTCAAAGGCGATCAGCTGCATTTCAGCCCTTGTGTATTCCGAATGAAAAGAGGAGGAATCGGTTCCGGGCCTTAAGCCGCTGATCACTAAGGTTTGTGCCTGCTTTAAGTTAAAAGCCGATTTATCGATATTGGATTGATAAACCTTGATCAGGTTGCTAACCAACAAGTAATTCAACCAGGCACTGATCACATATACCTGATGCTGAAATAAAGTTAAGTTTTCATCTGCCTGGCCATATTTTAACTGGCCTTTAGCGAGATCAACTTCGGCACGCCGCTGGCCAAAAGTGATGGGTTCCCATTGCAGGTTGAGCGCTGCGGCGCTTCCGGGCACTCCGCTGTAGTCATTACCCTTACTGGGCGGCCCGCTTATCGGCATGATATATTGCGGGTAGATCATGCCGGTTATGTTATTGGCTGTAGCGTAATCTACCTGGTAAGAGGCATTGAGCGATGGGATCAAACCGTTTTGTTTATACTTCACCACGTATTGCAGGGCCTGCGTTTGTAGTCTTTTCGCTTTGATCAGGGGATAGTTGGCCGTGGCGGTCCGAAGCAAAGAATCAAGATAAGATTTACCTTGTGCAGAACTCGTGTGTGGCCATAAAAAACAAAGGAACAAACCTATAATCAGGCTGATCTTTGGAAAGACGGTTAAAACGGGAAATTTCATAGCTGGAAATCCAGTGCTGTATTTGTAAGTACAATGCTATGGCAATTTCGGGCTCCAAAATAGAACGAATTTTACCAGAGTAGAACCTGTTTTACTTTTTGGTCAGATTTTTTTTGTAGTCGGATGCTTTCATGCTCATTTGTTTTTTGAAGATCCGGTTAAAATGGCTTTGATCTGAAAAACCAGTGAGGTAGGCTATTTCTGATAATGAATAATCGGTAGTTTCCATCAAGGTCATTGCTTTTTCGATTCGCATTTTTCGAATGTAATCTCCAAAAGAAAGATTCTCAAAATGTTTGGAAAACTCCCTGGATAGGTAAGCCGGGTTGATCTCCAGTTCTTCGGATACCTGCTGCAAACTCAAGGTCATATTGGTATCGATCTGGTCCTGGATCATTTCCCTGATTTCCTTTGCCCATTTAGGTGTCTTTTTAGAGCCTTTTTGTTCAAGGAACTTATTGAACAGTTCCAGCCAGAGCTGACCCACCGGTTCTTGTGTGTGCTTTTGCTGATACAGATACTTTGCCCAGGTATAGAGGCCATCATATATTTTCATACCCAGCTCCAGCAATTCATGATCGTTCTGGATATTCTGTGCCAATCCTAAAAATATGGCGGATAAACCAGCTGCTTGCGGCGCAAAATCGAAGCGATCGGTATCCGCACCGCGAACAATGGCTGCTATACGAAACAAAGCATCGTCTTTTAAGCGGTGCTTTTTCAGGAAATAGTCAAATGAACACTGATCTTCGTAATGGCTATACTCTACATTTGGTATATCAAAGGGAATCGCTTCCAATTCTGCTGCTTTGATCAGCACCTCATTTAATGGTACATAAATGATCTCGCCCTCCGGATCAATAAACCTTTTGATCAGCCAGGGACAAGCAATACGGTCGATCTTGGGACGTTCACGGGTGATCCATTTCATAATATCAAAGTTAAAAATCTAAAGCAGTATTGATAAGCCCTTTTCATAACCGGCAAATCAATACTACAGATGGCGGGCCATAAATAGGTACAAAATCTGTAAGAAAATGGGAGTTATGGTTTTTAAAAACAATAGTTTAGTTAATGCTGGTTTATGAGGTAAAAGCAACCGGAACATGCGGGATATTAGGACCCGGATCGGGGCTTTGCCTTTTGAATGTTATTGAAACAAAACCATTGAGACATCGTTGATTCGCGCCTAACACCGGATAAAAATTTAACATATTAAGGGGGGTGATCGTTTATCGGGATTATAAGGCTTTCTTAGTTAAGGTGGAACATAGTTTTAATCTCATTATTAAATAATAAAGACCGGACAATCTCATTTGCAACTTCATGTTTTTCATAATTTTGTGCTTTGAAAAACCCTATATAGTTGTCCTCCATCAACTGGTCAAGTTCATCATTTATTTGAGGTGAAACCGACCGGATTGTTTCTAAAGCTTCAGGCATAAATTTTTTCAGAGTCGGTTCCACTTTGCCTTCCTTAATAAATCCGATTGTTTTTTTATGACAACGGCAAGGATTGGCCGGATTCACCAATCCACACTTATTTTCCATAAATTGAAAAAGGTCAGCTCGGGCTCTCGACAATTGTTTCCGGAAATTTTCTGGAGAAATTTCCAACAGTGGCGCAGCTACAGTAGATTTCATGTTAAAGATAGCTCCCAGTATAAAAATAATTCTTTGCTGTCTGTCCATACAAAGCAACATGCCACTCATGCATTTATTCCTCGTATCATCAATCAAATCGCTATAAATGACCTGCTCTTCAACACTCATTTCTTCAGATGCATGCGCATTTTCGATAAAATCACCGAGCTCTTCAAAGGAGGCTGTTTCCAGCCTCCTCTTATTGTCATGGTTTTGAATGAAATGGTTGAAAACTATACGGTACAACCATGTTCTGAAACTGCTTTTGCCCTGGAATTGGCTTAATTTGGTCACCATTTTTATCAAACCTTCCTGGGTTAGATCAGCTGCATCTTCAGCATTTCGTGCTAATCGCAGCGCGACATTATAAACAAATCGCTGATGCAGCTTAATCAAGCTTTCCAAAGCGGATTTTGATCCTTCCTGCGCCTCTTTTATAAAACGCATCTCCTCATCGGTATCATAAGCGACTAAAAAAGGATTCATCATATTTGTATTGGAAGAAGACATGTTCAGAGCATCTAAATTAAAAAATTAATTTCGTCCTGCCATAACGCCCCCGTCGACATCCCAAATGGCACCGGTCACCCAAGAGGCTTTTTCAGAAAGCAGGTGCACAATTGTATTGGCTATATCTTCCGGTTTCCCGTTCCGGCCAATCGGCTGAAATCCATTAAAACCTTTTAACGCTTCAACAGCAGCCTCCTGTCCTCCAAAAACCTTATCATAAACTGGTGTTTCAACGACTGCCGGAGATACTGCGTTAACCCTGATATTATATTGCGCAAGTTCCATTGCCAAATGCTGGGTTAAAGAATGCAGCCCCGCTTTCTGCATTGAATAAGCAGATGAAGGTGTGGCCCTAACAGATTGCTTTGCCCACATTGAACCGATATTAACTATGGAGCCGTTTTTATTATTAGCCATTAGTTTGGCTACTGCCTGTGTTATAAAAAACAGTCCCCTATTTAAATCAAGATAAGAATCATAGTCAGTAGAAGTATGATCCAAAAATGGTTTTGGGCTAAAAATACCTGAAGCATTAACCAGATAATCAACGCGGCTTATATCATTGCCGAGCTGATTGATAAAATCAGCAGTTTGCAGACGATCTGTCAAGTCAACTTTGTAACCTTTAATATTTCCACTGCCAGACAATTCGTTAACGGCTTGATCTATATTAACCTGATTCTTACCAACAATAACTACCGCAGCTTCATTTTGTAGTAACAATGCCGTTGTAGCTTTACCAATTCCGCTTGATCCTCCAAGTACCAAGGCGGTTTTACCTTTAAATTCGTTTTCCATGTTTTCGTTTTATCATTAGACACCTTTATTAAAAAGTGTGACAACCACCTGAAACAGTAAAGAATTCGGAGTGTTCTCCATAAACTAAAATTATTACCCTTGCTGCAAGGTGGGGGTTACTGTTTTCCAGTTATATGAATGCGTTTTTTGGAATGATATTTAAACCAAGTCCTTTAAACATTGGTAATCGGATGTTTTTATAAAATCTTCTTTGATAATGACATGCTGCTGCTGGGCAACAGGCGCTAAAAGAATTTGCTCAAAAACTGTTGAGCAATGCCCCTAAAACCAAAGTGGACTTTCAACATGTAGCAGCCGATGGTGATTTGGTTTTCACTACACGTTAAGACCAAGAATTTTAATGGCAAGGATATGGATACGTAAAAGAAAAAGCCCTTTAATTTTGCAACTAAAGGGCTTTTGATATTTTTGTTGATGTAATCAGCGGAGAGCTAGGGATTCGAACCCCAGGAACCTTTCACAGTTCAACAGTTTTCAAGACTGCCGCAATCGACCACTCTGCCAGCTCTCCGGGGACAAAAGTACAAATCCGGGGCGAATTGCCAAATTTGAATTTCACTTTTTTTAATTTAATTAAATAATCTATATAAATTACTGATTAACAAAAAGTTAATTTTTTGTTTGGGGGATTTTTTTCGTCCGAAAGGTATTAAATCGGGGTTTTACGATGCGAATTGTGCGCTTGGAAAGCTCAACGGACGCGTTTAATTCAAACCCGATGATCAAAATTAATGAGTTTATATACATCCAGATCATGACTACAATGAGCGTTCCGATGGAGCCGTAAACCTTATTGTATGAGGAAAAATTATTGATGTAATAGGAGAAGCCCAGTGAGGTTAAAACTGCCAGCGCAGTAGCCAGTATGGAGCCCGGGTTTACAAAATTCCATTTCTTTTTATGCGCGGGGGCATAGCGGTACAAACAGCCTATGGTCACAAAAATGATCACTACAATGATAATCCATCTGAACAGCATTACCGGGTAAACCCAAAAGTGATTTTCAGATGCTACGTGCGATTGGATGAACTTAATAATTGATTGCCCCAGAATGAGTATGGCAATTGCCAGTAATAACGCAAAGCTGATGGCTACCGTGATACCCGTTGCTACCAGGCGCCGTTTAAGCCAGCTTCGTTTATCCTCAATTAGTGAAGATTTATTGAAGGCCTTCATAAGGTTGATAACGCCGTTGGTTGCAAAGTACAAAGTTGACAGGAAACCGAAGGAAAGCAACTTGCCGTTTTGGTTGCTTACGATATCAAAAATGGTTTCCCTGAAGGCCATATAGGCGTTTGTAGGCATTACAGAAGCCAGCACCATCATCAGGTTACCCTTAAAATGCTTTATGGGCACATAAGGGATAAGCGTGAACAGAAAGATGGTAGCCGGAAAAACGGCCAGCATAAAACTATAGGCTAATGCATAGGCCCGGTTAATGAGCGAGTTATTGGTGATTTCCTTTACAAAAAAATCAATAACTGTATATAAAGGCAATGGCCTGAAACCCGGAATAATGACAGATTTTGTCCACTCGATGATGTACCTGTAGAACCCAAACCGGAGCAAAAAGCGGTGAAGCCATTTCATTTACACCAAATCTACTTAAAAAAGGGCATTAATCTATCGGTAAAATCCTGTGGTGGCAGGCAGGGGCGGTTAGTTTTCATGTTGATGAACACCAACAGCGTTTCGCCTGTATTAATGAGTTCGCCCTTGGGGTTTGTAAGCTCGTACCTGAAATGGATACGGATTCCCGGCAGCTTATCCATAATCACTTTGATGCTGATCTCTTCGTCATATAATGCAGGCTTCAGGTATTTGCACTGCAGCTCAAGCACAGGCATCATAATGCCTGATTCTTCCATGCCTTTATAGGTAAGCCCGAGACTGCGGAGCATCTCTACACGGCCTACTTCATAAAATTCGGCATAGTTACCGTAGTACACATAGCCCATCTGGTCGGTTTCGCCATAGCGCACCCGTATTTTGGTGGTATGCTCAAACATTACCTGCGGATGTTTCGCTCGTTAAGCATCTGCTGAAATTTATGTGCGTTCACCAAATGATCGGCCACGTTGGTTGCAAAAGCGTGATAGCCCGAAAAATCGGCCTTGGCGCACATGTAAAGATAATCGTTCTTTTGGTAGTTCAATACCGCTTTTACAGCATTAACCGATGGCATCATAATAGGGCCCGGGGGCAAACCTGTATGCAGGTAAGTATTGTATGGTGAATTGTATGAAAGGTAGCGGGTAAGTACGCGTTTAATAGTAAAATCATTTAGTGCGAAGATCACGGTAGGGTCGGCATCAAGTTTCATACCTTTTTTTAAACGGTTAAGGTACAAACCTGCAACGGCCGGCATTTCATCATCATGCAGAGCCTCGGCATCAACTATCGATGCCAGTACGGAAACTTCCTGCGGACTTAGGTTTATAGCGGCAGCCTGCTGTTTACGTTCGGGTGTCCAAAAGGCCTGGTAATGATCATACATCCGTTTAAAGAATTTTTCGGGACTTGTATTCCAGTACATCTGGTATGAATCGGGCATGATAACTGTGTACACGTTATCGGTAGTGAAGCCATATTTGCTTACAAAACTTGCCGAATCGAGCAGCCTGATGATAGCCATTGAATCAGGCTCAATCTTTTTCGAGATAAAACCGGCAAATTGTTCTTTAAGCCTTAATCCATGAAATTCAACCTTAACAGGTTCCTGTGTGCCCGATGCCAGCATGTTAATAAGCTTTCGGTTGCCCAGGCCTTCATGCAGGCGGTATTTACCCGGCTTTACACGGGTTGTATAATTCATGTTACGGGCTGCCCAGGCAAATGATGCGGTATCTTTTACAATGCCTTCGTCTTGTATGGTTTTAAAAACATCGCCAAAAGTAGCACCGGTGTGGATATATAAATATTCCTGTTTACCGGTAACGTTAGGGCCAAAGTATTTGAGATAATAATTGAAGCCTGTAAAGCCTAAAAGCACAATGATAATGATTACCAGCGCTATGATAAATTTTTTGAACATGCCTGATCCTTGTTTTTTCGCGGTCATGATATTGAATAGATAGTGTTTGTTGTATTTATTTTAGTTTTTGAACAGATATTAATCCGCCGCTTAAATTCCTCACATTGCTGTAACCATGCTGCTCTAATATAGCCTGCGCGGTTTCGCTCCGTAAACCAACTTTGCAGATAACGATTATCTCATCGGTTTTGTTGTAACGTAAACTGTTAAGTGCGCTCTCCAGGTTCGACAGCGGGATATTGTCACCACCTATATTGTAGGTATGGTACTCAATAACCTCGCGCACGTCAATAAGGTTAAGATCTTCACCTTTGTTTAAGCGCTCCAACAGTTCGGTAGCTTTAATTGGCCGGTGGAGCTGCATCTGTTTTTGTGCCTTGTGAAACAGTCAGGTTTATCCGTGTGCCAATACTTGTTTTGCTCAACGAATCGGTTTTCATCGGGTATTGTGAAACTACAACCACATTGGTTGAATCGCTTATAGTACCCTGGTAAGTAATGATACCAACAGTTAACCCGGCACCTTTGATGGCAAAACGGGCGGCATCCAGATCAAGGTTTACCAGCTCAGGGATTTCCACTTCGCTTGCACCTTCGCCATCGCCTAAAACAAGATCAATTTTTGATCCTTTAGGGAGCTTAGTACCTGGTTTTATAACCTGACCACCAAAGCGCACTTCAAGGATCCTGTCGCGGGCAATGTCTGAGCGGTAAGTTGTATCACCAACTTTCAAACCATAGTTTGATATGGTGGCGACAGCTTCACGGTAATTGCTTTGCTCAAGATCGGGCAGGCTTACAGGTGGTGCCTGAAGGGTTACCATAGTAAGGTAAATAACCCGGTTTTCCTTAACGTTGGTTCCGGGATCGGGGTCCTGCTCAACAATAGTACCGGGAGCCACGTCCTGTACGTAAACAGAATCAATTTTATAGCCAAACCCCTGTTCTTTTAAAATATCCATAGCCTTATCAATAGTAAGGCCTTTAAGCTTTGGTACAGGTATGCCCGAACCATGGCGGGTATAATAACCAAGACTGAAAAATGCTATTAAAACAACGGCTATTACGCTCACAACAGCCATTAATAAGTTATTCCGGAATGATTTTGATTTTAAGTAAGCCCCAAATTTGCTCATCAGTATATGTAAGGGTAACCCTTTTAATTAAGTATCAAACATAAGGATTATTTTGGATATGGAATATTGGGATGTCGGATTTCGGATGTTTGATTTTGGATTTGACGGATTATTGAATTTAAAGAATCAGCATTCAAAAAAATAATTTTAATGTTATGTGCTATGATATTTATCCTAATTTCGAAACTGAAAAATAAGGCGAAAATAGACCGTAAATAAGAAATCCGAAATTGAACATCCGAAATTCGAAATAATATGAGTGTTAAAAATATAGCCCTTTTGGCCGGAGGCTTTACCGGCGAATATGAAGTATCCCTTAACAGCGCAAAAAACATCGCAGCTAACCTTGCGTCAAACAGCAACTATAAGGTTTATACCATTTTAATTACCCGCGACAGGTGGTTTTTTGAAGCTGATGATACTACAGTTGATGTAGATAAGAATGATTTTACCATCACACTTAACCAGGAAAAAATAAAATTCGATTTCGCTTTTATCACCATTCATGGTACCCCCGGCGAGGACGGCAAATTACAGGGTTATTTTGATATGATGGGCATCCCTTACAATACCTGCGATGCCACAACATCGGCTATTACCATGAACAAGGCTTACACCAAAGCTATCGTGAACGGAATTCATGGTTTGCACACCGCGCATTCTATGCGTTTATTTGAGCGCGATGTGCATGACGTTGCAACAATAGCAGCTAATTTGAAGTTCCCGCTGTTTGTTAAGCCAAATAACGGTGGCAGCAGCGTAGGCATGAGCAAAGTGCAAAACATAGCGGGCTTACCCGATGCGTTGAACAGGGCATTTCAGGAAGATGCACAGGTGCTGGTTGAAGAGTTTATTAAAGGCCGCGAGTTTAGTATTGGTATAGCACGCCTGCACGGCAAAATAAAAGTGCTGCCTGCTACGGAGATCATTACTTCTAAAGATTTCTTTGACTATGAGGCTAAATATACAGATGGTATAACCCAGGAAATAACCCCTGCTGATCTTTCGGCCGAAAAGGTTGAAGAAATTGCCGGCATAGTTACCGAAGTATATACCCGCCTTAACTGCCGTGGTATGGCAAGGGTTGATTTTATTTTACTGGAAGGCAGTAATGATTTTTATTTTATTGAGATCAATACCACCCCCGGTCAGTCGGCTGCCAGTTTGATCCCGCAACAGGTGAGGGCTGCGGGTATGGATGTTGGCGAGTTTTACAGCGCGCTGATTGAAGGAGCAGAGTTATAGGATTTCGGAATTGAGATTTTTGATTTCGGATTTACATAGATATTTTTTGGAGAGACGCGGGTAACGCGTCTCTTTTTGTGTAACAACAGGTTCATTTTGTTATCAAACCAACGATGCTGAAATTTCAAAATTTTACAAAATCATACGGTAATTACCCTGCTTTAAAAATTAAAAACCTGCAACTGCAGGCTGGCATTTACTGGATAAAAGGCGTAAACGGATCCGGTAAAAGTACCTTGCTAAAATCTATTGCAGGGATCCTGGCTTTCAATGGCGACATTTTGATTGACAATAGTATCAGCATCAAAAAACAACCGGTAGCTTACCGCAAGCTGGTAAACTTTGCCGAAGCTGAACCAGTATTCCCCGATTTTTTAACAGGTACAGAAATGATCGCACTGTTTACCGATGCTAAGGAAGCGCCTATCGGACAGGCGGAACAGTATATTAAAAGTATGGGCATGCAAAACTTTGTGGGGCGCCCGGTTGGTACTTACAGCAGCGGTATGATGAAGAAGCTTTCGCTGTTACTGGCCTTTTTAGGTAAACCCAAATTGATCCTGTTGGATGAACCATTGATCACCATTGATACAGCCTCCTTAGCCATATTAAATACCTGGATCAGGGAAAGGCATGAGCAGGAGGGAACAAGCTTCTTATTATCATCGCACCAAATACTGGAAGATGGCTCGTTACCTGTATCGGGCGAGTTGTTGGTTGAAGCTCAAACCTTAAAGGTTATCAGCTAATGAAACCGCTAACCACCGTATTGTTAAAAATATTTGCCAACGGTTTTTTCCGGGTACATGCCGGGATTTTGTTGTTTATATTTTTGGCGATGGTTGGCGTTGTACCGCCCCAGTATTTAATAGGTTACCACAAGGCCCTGATGCTGGCTATGGATAGCAGTTCGGTAGTGATGACGCTGGTATTTGTGGCTTGGCTTATTTATGCCATTAAAAGCTGGCACTATGTATCCGGGCAGATCTTCGCAGAGGGGCAGCACTTTTTATTTTATAGCAGTAATGCCCTGAGTAGGAAAAAACAATTAAGCAGCTGGTTTTGGGTGCAGGTGACTATTTTATCGCCAATAATAGCTTATGCGCTTATAACAATTTGTGTTGGCGTGGCTAACCATTATTATGTGCTGCCGGTTTGTATTCTGTTATATTTAATAACACTAAGTTATTTAAGCGCAGGTATTTATACAAGGCAGATTAACCGGCTTGTTGATGGCAGTGATCAATCAATATTATTAAAGTTAAGCAGCAAATGGCGCAAACCCTATTTCAGCCTTTACATTTATCATATTTTTGATAAGCGCAAGGTTCCATACCTGATCACCAAGGCGCTTTCCTGGCTTATAATTACCGGGGTGTTTTATGTATTTGCAGATGTTAAAACAGATGCACGGGTAGCAGGCATTGCCATACTTGCGGTAATCACAGCCCACGTGGTGCTGATATTTGAGGAAAGGAAATTTGAAGAGAATGGATTAAGCTTCTCCCGCAATTTGCCTTATAGCAGGCAAAGGCTTTTCCTGAATTTTATTAATGTTTATTTCTTTTTATTGATCCCCGAAAGTATTTGGTTGTTCAGCAGGTTTAACCCATTGATGGCCTTTGAGTTATTACTGTTGGCCTTAAGCACAGCAATGCTATTCCATTGCCTGCTTTACTGGTTCGGGCTTAATATGGATAAGTACCTGCAATGGATCTTAAGCTTGTTTGTGGTACTGTTCTGGATCATTATGTTCAAACTGCTTTGGGTGCTTATCCCGTTAAACCTAAGTATAGCTTACTGGCTGTTTTACGGCAACTATTATAAGTTTGAGGGCGTGGTGAGCGATAAGGTGTGATCTTTAACGTTGTGCTTTCACCATTCTGTCCCTGCCACTCATATCTTTCCGTAACTCTATGTTTTTAAATCCCTTATCGTATAATAGCTCTACTGTTTCTTTGCCAAGGTTTTCATTGATCTCGAAATAAAGTAAACCGTTTGCAATCAAATTATTCAAAGCATAATCGGCAATGGCCCGGTAAAATATCAATGGGTCATACTCGGGTACAAACAATGCGGTATGCGGTTCAAAATCTGTAACGTTGCTATGCATCTGCTTTTTATCATTAAGCGTTACATAGGGAGGGTTACTTACTATAATGTCATATTTGGTGCTTCCATTGCTTGGTTCCATATTTAAAATATCCGCCTCAATAAAATTAACCTCAACCTCATTTAACAGCGCATTTTCCTTAGCTGTTTGCAGAGCGCCCTCAGATATATCCATTGCAGATACCTCGGCATCTGCCAAATTCTTTTTCAGACTGATGGCAATACATCCACTACCTGTACCTATATCCAACAGAGAAAACCTTTCACCTTTCGCCTTTAACCTTTCACCTGAAATCACCCATTCAACCAACTCCTCAGTTTCCGGGCGGGGGATGAGCACATAAGGGTTCACCTTAAAGGGCAAGCCATAAAATTCAGTAGTACCTAAAATATATTGAATGGGTTTCCCTGTTTTTAGTTCGGCAAGGATGCTTTTGAGCCGATCCGAATGGTCGGTGGTTAACGCCCTTTCGGGGAATGCTTTAACAGATGCTCTTGACATACCGGTAACTTCGGCAATAACAAGCAGCGTAATAGCTTCTGTTTCATTAATATCGTAAACGCCATTTATCTGTTGCCTGTAATCTTCAAAAACATCCTTAATCGTAATCATGCAACAAAGTAACATAAAAGCTACTTTTGTAGCATGCTTGAACATGAAAAATATATGCGCCGCTGTTTGGAGCTTGCCCAACTGGGTGCTGGCTATGTGAGTCCGAACCCTATGGTTGGCGCAGTTGTGGTTCACGAGGGCCGGATAATAGGCGAGGGCTATCATCAAAAATATGGCCAGGCCCATGCCGAAGTTAATGCCATTGCACAGGTTACTGAAAAATTTGATAATCACTCCGAACTGCTCAAAAACTCGGTGATATATGTTTCGTTAGAGCCTTGCGCACATTACGGCAAAACGCCTCCCTGTGCCGACCTGATCATCAAGCACCAGATCCCTAAGGTAGTAGTAGGCTGCCGCGATCCTTTTGCACAGGTTGACGGCAAGGGCATTGAAAAGCTGCAAGCCGCCGGCATTGAAGTAATAACAGGCGTACTGGAACAGGAATGTCAATGGCTTAACCGTCGCTTTTTTACCAAAGTACAAAAACACAGGCCTTATATCATATTAAAATGGGCCCAAACCCAGGATGGCTTTTTTGCCCCGGCAGCCGGCAGCCAGTTTTGGATCACCGGGCCCGAATCGCGCAAGTTGGTGCATAAATGGCGCAGTGAAGAAGATGCTGTACTGGTTGGAAAAAACACGGTTCTTATCGATAACCCTCAATTGAATACCCGTTACTGGGACGGTCCATCACCCAAGCGTGTGGTAATTGATCGCCGATTAGAATTAAATAAAGGGTTGAATGTATTCGATAACTCATCCGAAACTTTCATCTTTAATGAGGTAAAGTTTGATGTAGACGGCAACAATAAATATATTGCACTTGAAGATTTTGAACGCTTTGTGCCGCAATACATTTTATACCAGTTATATCTTCAGGATATTCAATCAGTGATTATTGAAGGTGGTGCGCGCACCCTTGATGCCTTTATTGAAGCCGGGCTTTGGGACGAAGCACGGATATTTACCGGCGATAAAGTTTTGAACAAAGGCATAAAAGCCCCGCAAATAACTGGTATACTTGCCGATGAATATCCCGTAGGTGGCGATCGCTTACAATTGTTATACAATAAGCCAGTTATATAAATGCTGTTCGTTTTTTTAAGTATTTGCTGTAGTGTTATCGTTTCTATTTTGCTGAAACTGGCAAAACGCTACCATGTGGATGTTTACCAGGCTATCACCTGGAATTACTCCATGGCTATTTTGCTCACCTGGTTCTTTTTTAAGCCGCAGCTAAGCCTCATTCAAAACGGGCCTGTTTATAATTACCTGGCCTTAGGCATCCTGTTCCCGGCCATATTTGTGATCATGGCCACATCGGTGCGTAAAGCCGGGATTGTGCGTACCGATGTAGCGCAGCGTCTGTCCCTGTTCATCCCCATCCTGGCAGCATTTGTTATATTTGGCGAAGCCACTGGCACAATTAAAGCCATTGGTATTGTACTGGCTTTCATCGCTATTATTTGCTCCGTTCCCTGGCAAAAATCTGCAGGTAATAAAGTGGAAAAAGGTTCATGGATTTACCTGTTAATTGTTTTTCTGGGCTTTGGCGTTATAGATGTTTTGTTAAAACAACTTACTAAGGTTAGCAATGTGCCTTTTACCACAGCCATATTTGTGATTTTCATTATTGCTTTTGTATTAACGTTTGCAGGTTTGATTTACCAGGTATCTGTTAAAAAAACAAAGTTCTCCTGGCCGCATATTCTCATAGGGTGGATCCTCGGAATAGCTAACTTTGGTAATATCCTGTTTTATTTAAAAGCGCATCAGGCGCTGGCCAATAGCCCTTCGGCGGTGTTCTCTTCGGTAAACATTGGCGTTATTGTGGTTGGTACGCTGGTGGGTATCTTTGTATTTAAAGAGAAACTGAGCCTGCTCAACAAGATCGGCATAGCTGTGGCTGTTTTGGCTATTGTTATTATATATTTTCCGCAAACATTGGGCTTCCTGCACTTGTAATATTTCTGAATGCTTTTTGACGATACTTATAAAACTATAGAAAATCCGGCCGAAGGCATTTTTCGCGACCGGGGCAGCAAATTCCTGGCTTATGCTTTCCCCATTAATTCTGAAAATGATATCAAGGCTATTGTTACCCAATTAAAATCAGAACACCCCAAAGCCAATCACCATTGCTGGGCTATGCGTTTAACTATCGACCGCTCAGTATTCAGGGTTAATGATGATGGGGAGCCTTCAGGTACTGCCGGTAGGCCAATTTTGAATACACTTTTATCAAAAGACCTTACCAATTTATTGGTCGTGGTTGTCCGTTATTTTGGTGGCACTTTATTGGGTGTTCCCGGTTTAATTAATGCTTATAAAGTTGCTACTGAAGAAGCATTAAACCAGGCGGTTATCATTTCAAAAACAGTAAATGACGTATACACTGTATCATTTGATTACCTGCAGATGAACGATGTAATGCGCATTATTAAAGACGAAAACCTTATCATACTTAACCAGGCTTTTGATAATGATTGCAGTATTCAGCTTTCTATCCGTAAAACACAAGTTGAGCAGGCGCTTTTTAAGCTAAGCAAGGTAAGCGGTACAAAGGTTAAGTATAACTACAGCATCTAACTTTGCATTCATTTACTTTACCACCTCAGGCACTGTTTTTGTGCCGATTTAATTCCTTAATTGTGGTGTAATTGTTTTAATTTAGTCGGGTATGCAATCTTTTGATTTAGATAAAACCGACCTGCTCCGCATTAAAACAGCGCTCGAAGCCGATGATGCTGAGTTAGAGAATGTTCTGAAGGAATATCACGCTTCGGAGATTGCCATACTATTTGAAAAACTTCAGCAGGAAGAAAAAGAAAGGATCATCAATATCCTCCCGGCCGACGTTGCTTCGGAAGTTTTATCCGAAATGGACGAAGAGCACGGCCCTGCCGAGCTGCTGGTAAACCTCGATCCTGAAAAACGTACCGAGATAGTTGAGGAACTTGACTACGATGATGCTACCGATATTATATCCCAGCTTGATGAGGAGGACCAGCAGGAGATCTTAGAGGATCTTGACCATGAAGATGCCAGCAGCATCCGTGCGCTGATGACCTATGCCGAGGATACCGCCGGCGGTTTGATGAACTCCGAAATTATCAAGGTAAACATCAACCTGGATAAAAAGGATGCGCTTGATGAGATCATCCGTCAGTCGGAAGAGATGGAAGAGTTTTATACCATCTGCGTTGTTGACGATGACGACATCCTGAAAGGCATCCTCTCCATTAAAACCGTTATCAAGGCCCGCGCCGATGCCCGCATCAGTGATTTGGTAACTACTGATTTCGTGTACGTAAAAGTAGATCTTGACCAGGAAGAAGTAGCCCGCCTGATCAAACAATATAACCTGACCAGTATTCCGGTTGTTGACGACAATATGAAACTGCTCGGCCGTGTTACTGTAGATGACATCATCGACGTAATGGAGGAGGAAAACACCGAGGACATCTTAAAAATCTCCGGTGTATCTGAAGATGAAGAACTGAGCGGTAACTGGGTGGAGGCCGTGAAAAGCCGTTTACCATGGCTGGTGATTAACCTTGGTACCGCATTCCTTGCGGCGTCCATCATCCGTACTTTTGATGACACCGTTGCCAAGCTTTCTATTATCTCGGCCTATATGACCATTATTGCCGGTATGGGCGGCAACGCGGCTACACAGGCATTGGCGGTAACTGTTAGGCGTATTTCATTAAGTGACCTTTCTGATAAACAGGCTTATAATACTGTATTAAAAGAGTTTTTAGTGGGGCTGATAAATGGTGCAGCTAACGGGCTCATCGTTTTTATCGTAGCATTCTTTTATGATGCCAATCCAATGCTTGGCCTGGTGCTGTTTTTGGCAATGACAGGCAACCTTATTATAGCAGGCTTGACAGGCGCTTCTATTCCGCTGATATTAAAAAGGGTAGGGATCGACCCTGCAGTAGCTTCATCCATCATCATTACCACATTTACTGATTGCATTGGCTTTTTATTGCCGCTTTGGTTGGCTACTAAGCTTTTGTTGAAGTAATAACTTTAATTATTTATATTTCTCGCAAAGGCGCTAAGACGCATAGGGTATGGATGAAAATTCAATTTCAAAACTGATCGTAAATACCGCATTTGAAATTCATACACAGCTTGGCCCGGGCTTGTTAGAGTCTGTATATGAAGAAATTTTGTATTTTGAACTTGTAAGCCTTGGGCTTAAAGTTGAAAGACAAAAAGGCATTTGTGTGTTTTGGAAAGAAATAAAAATGGATATTGGTTTTAGGGCCGACCTGATTGTTGAGGATAAAGTGATTATTGAAATAAAATCCGTCACAGCAATCTCGCCGGTACATACTAAGCAAGTATTAACTTATTTGAAATTATCGGGATGTAAACTGGGACTTTTAATTAATTTTAATGAACAACTTATAAAATCAGGAATAACAAGAGTAGTTAACAATCTCTAATGCTTTGCGCCTTAATGTTTTGACAAGTGAATGTGATTATGTTTGATGGAATTATAAATAATCTTTGAATCTTTGCGCCTTAGCGTCTTTGCGAGAGAATAAATAATATTTAATTTTTAAATCGATGACTGAAGTTAGACACAACTGGACGAAGGAAGAAATAGCTGAAATATATCATACGCCGCTGCTTGATCTTATATACAAGGCAGCCACTATACACCGTGAAAATAAGGATTATGCAGAGGTACAGATCAGTTCATTGATCTCGATAAAAACAGGCGGATGCTCTGAAGATTGTGCTTATTGCCCGCAGGCGGCCCGTTATAATACCGGCGTAAATGTACACGCCATAATGCCGAAAGATGAAGTTATTGCTGCTGCCGAAAAGGCAAAAGCTGGTGGCGCATCGCGTTTATGTATGGGCGCAGCCTGGCGCGAAGTACGCGATAACCGCGATTTTGACAAGGTTATTGATATGGTAAAGGCAGTAAACAGTCTTGATATGGAAGTTTGTTGTACCCTCGGTATGCTTACCGAAAGCCAGGCCCAGCGTTTAGCTGATGCCGGTTTATATGCCTACAACCATAATCTTGATACATCTGAAGAAGATTACAAACGTATCATCACTACCCGTACTTACGACGAGCGCCTTAAAACGCTTGAACATGTGCGCAAGGCTAAAATTACCGTATGCAGTGGTGGTATTATAGGATTGGGTGAAACTGTTGCGGATAGGGTATCTATGCTTAAAACGTTGTCAAACCTGCCTAAGCACCCCGAATCGGTGCCAATTAACGCTTTGGTGCCTGTAGAGGGAACCCCACTGGCCGATCAGCCCCGTGTTTCTGTTTGGGATATGGTACGTATGATTGCTACTACCCGTATCATCATGCCTAAAACGGTAGTTCGTTTATCTGCAGGCCGTACCGAAATGAGCACTGTTGAGCAGGCTTTTTGCTTTATGGCCGGTGCTAATTCCATTTTCGCAGGCGAAAAACTGCTTACCACACCAAACCCATCATTTGATACCGATATGGCTATGTTTGAGCTGCTTGGCTTATCGCCACGTAAGGCTTTCAAAAACGGCCGCCCGAATGAATTGAAAAAAGAAGAGGTTGAAGTAGCAGGTTAAAATTGCTCTGAGATTAAAACAAAAGAAGCCGGGCATTTTGCTACGGCTTCTTTTGTTTTAGGGGGATCTCCTAAATGATTACCCAGGATTTATTAATCACGCATATTGATGTATTGCAAAGGCTGACCAAAGTCCTCGCCACGACAAAGGCTGATAACAGCCTGCAGGTCGTCGATCTTTTTACCTTGTACACGTACCTGGTCGTCCATAATGGAGGCTTGTACTTTAAGGCCACTATCTTTAATTTTCTTTACAATCTTTTTGGCAACCTCCTTGTCAACCCCTTCTTTGATCTTGATCTCCTTACGGATCATGTTACCTGAGGCATATTGCTCCTTACCAAAATCCAGCGCTTTGGGGTCAAGGTGCTGCTTCACCATACGGCTTATAATGCTGTCTTGTATGGCTTTAAGGCGCATATCGTTCTCGGTAACAATGGTTACTTCATTGGTCTTTTTATCCAAATCGATTGTGCTTTTTGAATCGTTGAAGTCGTAACGGTTCAATATCTCTTTTTTTGCGGTATTTATCGCGTTATCAAGCGTTTGCCCGTCTATCTTGCTAACTATATCAAATGTTGGCATAAGTAGTGTATTGGTTATAAATGTTTTGCAAAACTAATGTATTGTTAACATACGGCGCAATATTGCAACAAATTGTTTAATTTCTGCAATAAATAATAGTGAACGAAAACAGGTTAATTCCTCATGAGTTAATATTAAGTTAACAAATAAATAAGCAGATTTGTAACATCTGGCTGTAAAGCAAGAAATTCTTATGGATAAACAGGTTCCCTTAATTAACAGAGAAATAAGTTGGTTATATTTTAACGACCGGGTTTTGCAGGAAGCTGCTGATCCAACAGTCCCCCTGATTGACCGGATTCGTTTTTTAGCTATATTTTCATCCAACCTGGACGAATTTTACCGTGTAAGGGTTGCCACATTGACCCGCTTAGCGGCCCTTAACGAAAAATCTAAGGAGATCCTGGGTTATAACCCTAAGAAAGTCCTTAACCAGATCAAAAATATTGTGGTTAGGCAGGAGCGTAAGTTCAATAACCTTTATGAAAATATCATTGTTAAGCAGCTGGCCGAAGAAAAGATCTTTATCCTGAATGATAAGCAGCTTAACGTAACCCGCGGTACATTTGTGAAAAACTATTTCAGGGAGAAGCTGCTGGCTACACTGGTACCTATCATGCTTAATGATACTTTGCCGTTGCCGGAGCTAAGGGACCGGGCCGTGTACTTTTTTGTAAAGCTTACCACCAATAAAAAAACAAGGTTTGCCCTCATAGAGTTTCCTGATAACCTTTCACGGTTTGTTAAGCTGCCCGATACCAACAACCTGAAGTTTCTTATCCTGCTTGATGATATTATCAGGTATAGCCTGGAGGATATCTTCTTCATTTTTGAGCATGATACTATCGAAGCGTATTCGATCCAGCTTACCCGTGATGCGGAACTTGACCTGGATAAGGAAGTGAGCGAAAAATTTATTGATTCCCTGTCAAAGAGCCTGCTAAAGCGTAAGAAAGGTAAACCGATGCGTTTGCTGTATGACTCGGATATGCCAATGGATATGCTGAAATACCTGGTGGGTAAAATGGGTTTACATGGTGAAAGCCTCATTCCCGGCAACAGGTACCATAACTTTAAAAACTTCATTTCGTTCCCCAACGTTGGCGGGCCTGAGCTGGAATACAGTAAATATACCCCGCTTTCTGTAGCTGATCTTTCATTTGGCAAGAGCCTTATTGACCTTATCGCCAAAAAAGATTATTTGGTAAGTACGCCTTACCAATCGTATGATTACGTGATCCACTTTTTACGCGAGGCGGCTATCGACCCGAAGGTAAAAGAGATCAGTATTGCAGTATACCGTTTGGCCGAAAACTCCAGGGTGATCCACGCTTTGATCAATGCCGCTAAAAATGGCAAGAAGGTAAATTGTCTGGTGGAGTTAAGGGCCCGTTTTGACGAGCAAAACAATATTCACTGGAGCAACAGGCTCGAAGAGGAGGGTGTAACTGTGCTTTACGGCGTTCCAGGTTATAAAGTGCACTCAAAAATATGTTTGGTTAGCCGTACCGAAAAAGGTAAGCTGGCTTACTATGCTTGTCTTTCAACGGGAAACTTTAATGAAAAAACAGCGCAGATCTACGCTGACCATACCTTGTTTACAGCCAACAAAAGGATTACTGATGATTTGGTGAATGTTTTTAAGGCTATAAACAAAGGATTATTGCCCAAAGGCCTCAAAAGCTTAATTGTGTCGCCAATTGATTCGAGGCCCGCAATTTACAGGCTGATTGATAATGAGATTAAAAATGCAAAAGCCGGCAAGCAGGCATATATGATCCTGAAAATGAACAGCCTTGCTGATGAGGATATGATCAACAAGCTTTACCAGGCCAGCAATGCAGGTGTAAAGATCAAGATGATCATCAGGGGAATGTGCTGTTTAATAGCAGGAGTAAAGGGTTACAGCGAAAATATTGAGGTGATCAGTATTGTAGATAAATATCTTGAGCATGCCCGTGTACATATTTATTGCAATGGCGGCAAGGAGCTCATTTATCTTACTTCGGCCGATTTCATGACCCGTAATATTGACAACCGTGTTGAAGTTGGCTTCCCTATCTATGATGAAAAGCTGCAGCAAGAGGTGAGGGACATTATTGATATCCAGCTTTCGGATAATACCAAAGCCCGCGAGATCAACAGCCAGAACACTAACAAATATCACAAAACAAACTCGCCCGAAAGCCACAGGGCTCAAATTGAAATATATAATTATCTAAAAAATAAAACAAAATAACATTGAGATACGCCGCCATTGATATAGGTTCAAACGCCGTGAGGCTGTTAATTGCCGACATAATTCAAAACACCGGATCGGTGTCGTTTAAAAAGAATACATTGATCCGTGTTCCGTTGCGCCTGGGAGATGATGCTTTTATACAACAGCATATATCCGAGAAAAAAGCTACGGAGTTGGTTAAATCAATGGTTGCTTTCCGTAACCTGATGGATGTTTATAAGGTTACTGATTATTTAGCCTTTGCAACATCGGCCATGCGCGAAGCCAAAAATGGAGAAGAAGTTGTTAAGCTGATCAAAGAAGAGGCAAACATTGACATTGAAATTGTTCATGGCTCAAAGGAAGCCAGCATTATTTATGCCAGTCATGCCGATCAAAACATCGACAAAAGCAAAAACTATCTTTACATTGATGTAGGCGGCGGAAGTACCGAGCTTTCACTGTTTTCGGCAGGGGAGATGATTGTTTCACGTTCATTTAACATTGGCACCATCCGTATTCTGGATAACCAGGACACTGAAGAAACCTGGAATGAAATGAAGGATTTTGTACGTGACAATACCCGCAACTTTAAGCAATTATCCGGGATTGGCACCGGCGGCAATATTAACAAACTGTTCAGGCTCTCTGAAGAAAAGGAAGATATGCCGCTTACTTTTGCCAAATTAAGGTCATTATACACCTACCTGAGCTCGTTTTCATTAAAAGACAGGATCAATGTGCTTGGCCTTAACCAGGACAGGGCAGATGTTATTATCCCTGCATGTGAAATTTACCTTACCTTAATGAAGAACGCCAACATCAAAAACATCTATGTACCAAGAGTAGGTTTGGTTGACGGCATTATCCAAACTTTGATAGAAAAAAATCTTCAATAAAGAGGTTAAAATTATTTTAAGAAATTGTTTAAAAATTAAAAAAGTGTTACTACATTTGTAGTGCCCTCTCAAGGGCATGTTTTTCATAGGTAGATGTAGGGTCGGGTACAAGTTATTCGACCCTTTTTTGTGCCCCTAACTTTTTGTGTGTTTGGGTTGTTGAAGGAGTAATTATGAAGAAAAAGATAGTTGTTGCTATTACAGGCGCCAGTGGTTCAATATACGCCAGTCTGCTGCTAAAAAAATTAAACCAGTTACATGATCAGATAGCCGAAGTGGGTGTGGTAATGTCAGATAACGCCAAAGACGTTTGGAAATTCGAGCTCGATAACGAAGAATACACACAGTTCCCTTTTAAATTTTACGAAAAGAAAGATTTTATGGCACCCTTTGCCTCAGGTTCGGCAAAGTTTGATACCATGGTAATTGTACCATGCTCCATGGGTACGCTTGGCCGGATAGCAGGAGGGATCTCTGACGACCTGATTACCCGTGCCGCCGATGTGATCCTTAAAGAACGCCGTAAACTGGTGCTGGTAGCCCGGGATACACCGCTTAACCTGATCCACATCCGCAATATGGCAACTGTTACAGAAGCCGGCGGTATCATCTGTCCTGCAATTCCGTCATATTACAGTAAGCCCCAGACTATTGAAGAACTGGCCATGACGGTTGTAAACCGGGTGATTGATCTGATGGGGTTGGAGAGCAAAAGCTATGAATGGAAGGGGATATAGCAGGTTAATGTTATATTAGCTTCAGAATGCGAAAGCTCATATTGGCCTTAACCATATTTCTTTATACCAACATTGTTTTTGCGCAAAAACAATGTTCATGTAGCTTGTATCCCGAATTAAATGAACAAATTTCGTGTAAGGATTTACTTTTTCGAAATAGGGCTAAGCTTTACTGGCAGTTTAACTGTAACAAAGCATGGCTAACGTTCAAAAATCCACACGGAAAAAGTCGGATCATTTCTTTATTAAATCATGATTTTTTTAGGTTACAAGGTCGTTTAGGCTATGTTGGTTTTACAGAATACCCCTCATTTTTTCTGGCTCAGCACAACGTAATTTCCGGTTGCTGCGATCCCCCAATATTCTATTTACATGATAAGACGACAGGTAAAATCAGATCAGAACTTGGTTCACTGGTTTATTTCAGCAAGGAATATGATACACCGGTTGTGATTTATACAAAAGAGGATCGCCTGGTAATATTGAATGTTGAAACAGGAAAGAAACACATTATCGAATTACCCGGGCGAAGTATTGAACAGGGACTTATACATAAAAAGACCCTATATGCTGAAAATCTATTTACTACGAAACAGCAGCAAGAGCAACTTGTGATATATTTTGATTATCAGGACAATAAAAAGTTAATTACCCATTTTGATATTGATTTAAAGAAATATTAAATTAACATCATGAACCTTAGAACCATCCTTCCCTCAATCATCAGCCTCATTTTAATATCAGGCAGCAGCCGTGCACAGGTGACCAAAGCAAACGTTAGCCAGTTGGCTTTCATGGCCGGCACATGGACGCAAAAAAGCACATGGGGCGATATGGAAGAATTCTGGGGCGAACCGATGGGCGATAGCATGATCAGCAGCTTCAGGGTAGTTAAAGACGGCAAAGCCGCGTTTTATGAGTTTGTAGTTATTGAAGAACAAAATCAGGTGCCTGTTTTTAAAATGCGGCATTTCAATCGTGGCAGTATTGGCTGGGAAGATAAAGACAAACCGCTTTTGTTTTATTTGATTGGGATCGAAAAAAACAAAGCCGATTTCGAACTAAAAGATAAATCTGTTCATCTTACTTACCAGTTAGTTTCCCCCGATAAGCTGGATGTGGTCCTTATTGAAAAGGACAAAAAAGGGAAATTGCAAAAGGATGTGTTTAACTATAGCCGAAAGAAATAGTCTTCCTTTATCTTTTGCATCAAAAAACGATTTCAAAATTGAGATTTCATTGCTATATTGATTGGAATTTCCTACTAAAACTTGAGCCTGAACCATGAGCAAAATAGCTGTCTTTTTAATAATTATGATTGCGCTTGGTACCGGGCGTGCAAACGCTCAGCGGGATACCGTGATGGCTTATATGAAAAAAACTATAATTGCTCCATGGTTGCCTTTAGGGGCCATAATCACCCGCAGTAAAGACAGTGCCGATTTTATTCGAATGGTAACTGTCCCGCAACCCGGTGCCGATAAGCATCTTTTTCCGGTTAATGATTATTATTTAAACGGATCTCCCAAATTACAATGTAATTCAAACACAGGTTTAATCGAAGCAGAGTTATAGGGCATGTGTGTTGAATATTTTCCGGATGGCAAAAGAAAGCGAATAAGCAGCTATGACAAAGGTACGTTGTCGGGCGATGTAACCGAATATTTCCCCAACGGAAAGCTTTATTTATCGGGTTTCTATAAAAAAGATACATTAATAATAAATAGATGCAGCGATTCAACCGGTAGGGTTTTAACTGAAAATGGTAACGGCATCGCAGTAATATATTCGGAAGATTTTAAGCATATTGCAGGTGCCGGTTCAATAAAAAATGGGTTTAAAGACGGGGATTGGGCAGGAACATTAGAAGATACTTTAAGCTATACAGCTCATTACAAAAATGGCGAAGTGATTAATGGCATTAGCACAGCTAAAAGCGGCAGGAAATATGTATTTAATAAAGAATACACTGCACCTGAATTTGCGGGAGGTTCACAAATGTATGGTGCTTTCCTTGCAAAAAACATACGATACCCTATGGTTGCCATTGATGATAAAATACAAGGACAAGTAATCGTTGTTTTTACTGTTGACTCTAATGGAAATTTACATAACATCCGCCCGTTGCAGGGAAATGCTGTTTTAGCCCGGGAGGCTTTAAGAGTAATGCACTTAAGCCCAAAGTGGCAACCGGGAACAAACTATGGTGTACCGGTAGCTGTTGTATATGCCACACCGGTAAATTTTACCATTGTAAGAGAGTGATTAAACTAATCCAAGCGCCTTACTCGTCCTTGCTCTTGTTTCATCGCTCAGGGCCTCGTTATTAGCTAATGACTCGCCATATGAAGGGATCATTTGCTTCAGCTTTTGCTGCCAGGCTTCCGTTTTAGCGTGATTTTTAAAGCAACGCTCAATAAGCTGGATCATAATAGGTACCGAAGTAGACGCACCCGGGGATGCACCTAACAAGGCCGAAATACTGCCATCCGCAGAGGTTACAACCTCAGTTCCAAACTCCAGTACGCCGGTATGCTTGGCATCCTTTTTAATAACCTGTACGCGCTGACCAGCTATGTCAAGGTCCCATTCTTCGGCCTTGGCCGTTGGCATGTAATCCTTAAGCGCATTAAGCCTGTCGGCAGGGGATTGTAATACCTGCGAGATAAGATATTTGGTTAAAGGCCAGTTATCGCGCCCTACAGCAAGCAGGGGCAGTATATTATTTAGTTTGATAGATCCAAAAAGGTCAAGCAGGGACCCTCTTTTCAGGAAACGGGTGGAGAAACCGGCGTATGGGCCAAAAAGTAAAGCCCGTTTACCATCAATCATACGGGTATCGAGGTGAGGAACTGACATTGGAGGGGAGCCAACCGATGCTTTTCCATAAACTTTGGCCTCATGTTGTTTTACCACATCCGGGTTGTTACACACCAGCCACTGCCCGCTCACCGGGAAGCCGCCAAAACCCTTGCTTTCGGGAATGCCTGATTTTTGCAGCAGGGGCAAAGCACCTCCACCGGCGCCAACAAAAATAAATTTAGCGTTCAGCTTTCTTTTATTCCCGGTGGTTTTATCTTTTACAGTAACCTTCCAGCTACCGTCAGCATTGCGCTTAATATCTCTGACATCATGGTTAAGGCTTATATTTACGCCTGCTTTTTGCCTGAGCTCAGCAATCAGCGCGCTGGTAAGGCTGCCAAAATTCACATCGGTACCAATATCCATAAATGTTGCCGATACTTTTTCATCAGCATCGCGACCTTCCATAACCAATGGGATCCATTGCTTGATCTGTGCTTTATCCTCCGAGTATTCCATCCCTTTAAAAAAGTGATGTTTGGTTAGTGCCTGCTGGCGTTTTTTCAGGTATTCAACATTTTCGGCTCCCCAAACAAAACTCATGTGCGGCACTTTGCGGATAAAGCTTTGCGGGTTGTTTAAATAACCCTGATCAATAAGGTAAGTCCAAAATTGTTTGCTTATCTCAAACTGTTCGGCAATTTTGATGGCTTTTTTTATTTCAATACTCCCATCCGGAAGCTGGGGCGTGTAATTTAACTCACAAAAAGCCGAATGACCGGTACCGGCATTGTTCATCGGGGCCGAACTCTCGGCAGCAATGACATCCAGGCGCTCAAAAATTTCAATCGTCAAATCGGGCTGCAGTTCTTTAAGCATTACACCAAGTGTGGCGCTCATAATACCTGCGCCAATCAAAACCACATCAACTGTTAAATTTGAACCTGTACCGTTATTAGTCATCTTAGTATTATATCCTGCAAAGCCTGCAGTGTGTTATTTATAACAAGGTAAACCCCGTTTTTGAAAAATTGTTATGATGGTTTAAGTCCTGCAGGTGATTAACCGGCCGGGGCAAAATAAATCAGGCAATTTTAAGAATTTTTTATAGAAAAACTGTCCTTTACCTCCCCAATAAATGCAATAAAATCTATGTTTAAATTGTTTAAACTTAATTTATAGATTAATCCAGCATTTGGTATATCCAAAACACGTTAACACAAAACAGTTAAAATGATGTATATAAATAAAGTGCTAATTTATAAACCATGAATCTGTTTAAACCATGTATTTATTTTTGTGTTTTGGCGATGACAATATCGGCCTGCAAACAAAGTAAACCCAGTCCGGTATCAAATGATATTTCAAAAACAACAGTTACTATAGCCGGAAAAAAAGATAGTGTGATCAATAATCCGCACAAAAAATATGGCGCGGCAACCGTGGGTGATCCCTGCGTAAAATGTTTGCTGACCGTTATACAGGATAGTAAAAGCTATAAAGAAAATACAGAAGGTGTTTCGGCACAAAATATCAATTATACCATTAACTGGGTTAAAGCATCGGCGCCGGTATTAACGCCTGATACAAGCAATAAAACCAACGGTATAAGGATTGACGTAAAGAAAGATGAAAACGGAGAAGATATCCGTTTATGCTCATACGTATACAATAATACCAGCGGTACAATGTACCTCCTCAACAATCAAAACAAGTACCAGCATGAAATATCAAGCATAACACCTGCAATTCTTAAAAAAATCCGGAACAGCTGTTATTGGGGTGTGGCATCGCGATAATATATCCTTTGCCTAAACGTACTTGTCTTTTACATTTTTCATCATTTTATAGGCGCTCTTTAAAACACTGATCAGCGCATCAGTTTTCATAGGCTTGGCAATATAATCGTCCATGCCTTCGCTTATGCACATATCCCGGTCGTCGGGACCGGCATTGGCTGTCATGGCAATGATGAAAGGCTGCTTAAAGGCATACTGACGAATGTGGCGGGTTGCCTCAAACCCATCCATCTCCGGCATCTGCACATCCATAAATATCACATCAAATTTAGGGTTGGCTTTTAACTTATCAAGCGTGTCAAAGCCATTGTGCGCCAGTTCAAACTCATAACCCAGTTTCTCCAGCATCCGGCTAATTAGTTTTTGATTAACAGTGTTGTCTTCGGCTACGAGTATATTAAGGGGATGTTCTTTCGCGAAATTTATGTCAAGCAGCTTATCCGGTTTGGGTTCGATGACTGGTGCCTGTATTTTTCCCCGGAACTCGGCCTGCAGGCTTTTACCCAATTGCGATTGCTTTACAGGTTTGGTTAATATGGCCGAAAACAAGCCCGGATATTTTTTCTTTGACCCATCTCCAATAGAGCTCAGCATAATTACCGGCAAGTCTTTATAATTGCCTTTAATCTCCCGGGCCAATCCAACGCCATCCATTTCTGGCATTTCCATATCGGTTATAACCAAGTTAAAGCCATTGTTTGTACCCAGAACATCAAGCGCCTGCCTTCCCGATGCGGCAGCCACTGTTTGGATGCCCCATTGCTCAAGCTGTGTTTGCAGGATAAAACGGTTTGTTTTATTGTCGTCAATAATAAGCACCTTTTTGCCCTCAAGCTCTTCGGCATTAAAAACAATAGGGATCTGTTTTGATTGCTTTTTACTTACAGCTGTTTTTATAGTGAATACAAACACAGAGCCCTCACCAAAAACACTTTCAACCCAGATTTCGCCCCCCATCAGTTTTACCAGGCGTTCACTGATCACCAGACCCAGCCCGGTACCACCATATTTGCGTGTGGTAGATGAATCAACCTGCGAAAACGCGTTAAACAATGTGGTAAGTTTATCCTCAGGGATCCCAATACCGGTATCCATTACGCTAAAGCCAATTTCAATTTCTTTATCACCAATATTTTTTGATAAAAATACTTTGATAAATACTTCTCCATGCTCAGTAAATTTAATAGCGTTACCGGTTAAATTGGTTAATACCTGTTTCAACCTCAGACTATCACCTACTATCTGCAGGGGCAGGGCAGGGTCAATCTGGTAAACCAGTTCCAGCTCGCGTTTAGCTGCATTTTGCGAAAAGAGGTCCATCACTTCTTCAATGCACTGCCGCAGGTCGAAATCTTCCTGCTCCATTTCCATCTTTCCCGATTCAATTTTGGAAAAATCAAGGATATCATTGATCACATTTACTAAACTATCGCCACAGGAAATAATGGTGTCGGTATAATCACGCTGTTCGGCATTCAACTCGGTTTCACCAAGGAGGGAAGCCATACCGATAACGCCATTCATCGGTGTCCTGATCTCATGGCTCATGGTTGCCAGGAATATACTTTTGGCCTGGTTGGCTTTGTCAGCTTCTTCCCGGGCCTCACGTTCTTGTTCTTTTTGTATTTGCAGTTCTTCCGACTGGGAAAGCAATTCTTCGTTCAAAGCCTGTAGCTCTTCCGACTGATTTTGGAGTTCGATGTTCAGGGCCTGCAGGTTTTCGGATTGCGCTTTTAACTCTTCCGATTGCTGCATAACCTCGGCAGTACGCTCTGTAACCTGCTCTTCAAGCAGGTTATTTTGTTTTACAATGGCCATTACCCTGTTTCTGTGCCATGCATAGATAACTACAGCCGTAAACAAAATAAGCAAACTGATAAACCACCAGGTAAGCCAAAAGGGTGGAAGTACAGTAACATTGAGGCTTACCTGCCTTAGCGACCATTTGCCATCGGTACTCTGGCTTTTTACCCTGAATACGTAATTGCCTGCAGGTAAATTGGTGTAGGTAGCTGTATTTTTGTTCCCAACGTAGTTCCAGCCCGGGTCAAATCCTTCCAGTTGATAAGCGTATGATTCCTTATTACTTAAGGTATAATCCATCGATACATATTCAAATGATATCACCGATTGATCGTGTGTTAAGGTGATGGATTTTGTTTCGGCAATGTCTTCCTTCAGGGGTGATGGATCATCATTGTTTTGCGCTACGCGGATAGATGTATTATAGATTTGAAAATCAGTAAGCTCCAGCGGTGGATCATAAATATTATCCCTGATACTTTCGGGATTGAACATGTTAAAGCCATTAACACCGCCAAAGTACATGATACCGTCATGGCTTTTTACAGCCGAGTGGGGTTTAAACTCTTCGGCCTGCAAGCCATCCTCAATGGTAAAATTCCTGAATTTATTAGTTTTAGGATTGTATTTGGAAATGCCTTTATTGGTGCTGATCCATAAATTGCCGCTGTTGTCTTCTTCAACCGCATAGGTGTAATCATTTGGCAGGCCATCTTTCACTTTAAAGTTTGTCACCTTACCGGTAGCAGGGTTTAAACGATAAATGCCACCGTAAGTACAGATCCAGATATTACCGAGGTGATCTTCAAAAAGGTCGAGTGCAGTATTATTGCCGAGCGCACTATTCAATTTTTCGTATTGTACAGGCTTAAATGAATTAGTTGCAGCATCATACAGGTTAACGCCACCATCATTGGTGCCTACCCAAAGATTACCCTTTGAATCGCCAAGCAGTGAGTTGATATTATCACTGCTGATACTTTTGGGATTATTGGCATCATGGCGGTGATGAATAAACTTATTGGTTTTAGGATCAAACAGATCAAGCCCGGTGCCAAGTGTACCAAACCATAACTTTCCATCAAGCGTTTTGCATATGGCATAAACATTATTACCGCTTATACTGGTACTATCATCTGGATTATGTTTAAATGACCTGAAACTGCGGGTTTGCGGGTTCATCATGCTCACGCCATCGCCCCAGGTACCTATCCACAGGTTGTTTTTGTCATCTTCCCGGATGGTTAAAACATAGTCACCGCAAATATTGCTGTTGGTGCTCTTATAAACTTTAAATTCGCCCTTTTCAGGGTTAAAAAGGTTAAGCCCGCCGCCATCTGTGCCTACCCATATGTTATCCTTTTTATCTTCATAAACACTCAATACAAAATTGTTGGATAAACTGCTGGATTGTGCGCTATGCTGATAGTGCGTAAAGCTTTCGCTTGTTTTTTTATAAAAATTAAGTCCTGATGCAAATGCTCCGATCCACATATTGCCGCTTTTATCCTTCAGGATCACGTCGACGGAATTATTGGCGATACTGCTGTTGTCTACATCATCTTCCAGGTGATTGTTAAATTTACCTGTTGCATAATTAAAGATGCTCAATCCGCCATTTTCCGTGCCGATCCACAGGTCGTGATTGCTGTCTTCGGCAAGGCATTGCACTGTGTTATAGGAAAGCGAATTGTTGTTATGGGGATCATTTTTGTAATGGATAAAGGTTTTGCTTGCCGGATCAAACAGGTTGAGCCCTCCATCACTTACACCCACCCATAAACGGTGACTGCTGTCCTCTAAAATAGCATTGATCTTATTTGCCGATAGGGAAGAGGATTTACTTTCATCATGAACAAAGCGGATAAAATTATGGCTTTGCGGATTGTAAAGGTTTAACCCGCCGTAAGTTGTACCTACCCATAATTTATTTTGGCTGTCTACATAAACTGCACGGACATTATTGTCACTTAAACTGGCGGTGTCTTTTACATCATACCTGTAATGCGTAAACTTTTTTTGCCCTATATTAAATTGATCAAGACCTTCTTTTTGATTTGAGATCCATAGGTTGCCGCTTTTGTCGAGCACTATCTTAACGAGGATATCGCTGGCTAATGAATTTGTATTATTGGGGTTGTGGCGATAATGGATAAAGCGGTCAAGCTTACGGTCGTACATATTTAAGCCACCGCCACTGGTCGAGATCCATAGGTTGCCGTTCTTGTCCTCCAGGATGTCCTGAACAAAGCTGTTACTGATGCTGTTATTATCATTAACGATGTTTTTGAAAACCTTAAATTTATTGCCATCATAACGATTGAGGCCATCGCGCGTACCCACCCATATAAAACCGCGGCTGTCCTGTATAATGCAATTTATGTTTAACTCGGAAAGCCCCTCACGGCTCCCGATATGCTGAAAATGAATAGGACGGTTTTGTGAAAACACGCATAACGAAATAGCTTGCAACAATAAAACAAGGTAACACTTATAGCTATTCATTAAATTAATTTTGGGCAAATTGAAGAAGTGGTTTAAACGCGCATCATTAGCAGCATTAAATTTAATAAAATTTACCATTTATTAAATATCAGCTAATATCATTTAGTATTTAAACGGGATAATAGCAAATTTTGTTATCATATTTTGCCGAAACAAACCTTTACTTTTGCCTTATGGAACAACAGCCCAACAACCCTTTACATGGCAAAACCCTGGAGATGGTACTTAACGAACTGGTAGCACACTTTGGCTGGAAAGAACTGGGTACACGGATCAGGATCAATTGTTTCAATGATAATCCCAGTATAAAGTCGAGCCTTAAGTTTTTGAGAAAAACTGATTGGGCAAGGAAAAAGGTGGAAGAGTTGTATTTGGAGATAGTATAATTGTACTATAAAAGTTAGTTTAAAAGTCAGGAAAGTACCAAACGGAGGAGGACTTATAACATATTGTCATCCTGAGCGATAGCGAAGGATCTTCTTCAACATACAAAGCCGCTTTACAGGGCGAAGAAGATGCTTCGTCCTTCAGCATGACAATCGTTTTACACAATTATTTACCCGTGCTTTTTCTTTTTAGTCATTTTGGCTTTGGTGCCTGCGCTAAAGTTATAAGTTTTGGCATTTGAAGCTTTCTTCTCATGAAAAGCCTCACCAACACCGGCCGGTTTGGCATCCTCTTTAACATCTGCTTTCTTAGGCTTTGATTCGGTTACGATCACCAGATCATCCGGCAAATCGGCTACCGGAATCTTATTACCTATCAACTGCTCAATCTTTTTCACCTGGCTTAACTCAATATCGGTAGCAAAGGTCATAGCCAGTGTTTCTTCCTCACTATCAGGATTATTGTTTATTATCCGGCTAATAAAAAGTTCATTATCTACAGGTAAATCAAAATGGATCAGGAAGGGGATCCCGCCCAGATCAAGTTCTTCCTGGTTTTCGTTGGTCACAATCAGTACCCTTGCACTGGCTTCGGTTTTAAATTCTTCAATACTTTTAAATCCTTTTGTATCGAAAAATTTAGGGTTTAAGTAAGCGACTCCGGTACGCAAACGACTTTTAAGGCTTTGAAAAAGCTTTTCGGCAGTTGTTTGGCTGTTTACAAATACAACCGTTTTGGTAAACAGCTCCTCATCGTACATAAACAAATTGAGCAGGTTTAGCTTGGTGCCAAAGTTGGGTACGTTATATAAAAGTTGTTCGTGAGTTTCAACGGCCGTTTCGCCCAGTTCATCAACCTCAATTATTGCCGGTTGCTTCATGAAGGGATCAAGCATTTTTTCCAGTTTGGCATGCATTACTTCGGTAAACACGAGGTGCTGGCCTTTATCAATGCTATTGGCCAACTCAACAACTGGTAATTGCAGGCCTTTTTTTATTATCTGGTCGGCATCATCTACCACCAGCAAATCAACTTTATTTAAATTTAAGGCCAGTTTAAGATAGATAGCCCTTGCCCTGTCGGGAGTAGCTACAACAATGTCGGCACCATCGGCAAGCTCATCCATCTGGCTTTCAAAGCCGGGGGTAACGTATAAACCAACTATGCGGATGGATTTATTTTTGTTTAGCCGGTCAAACTGTTCAATAACGGCAAACACGTGCTCTTTTTCCGGCACCAGCACCAACACACGCGGAACACCCTCGGGGGCATAATTAAAGCGGTTTAATACACCAAGTACGTAAGTGGTGGTTTTACCGCTGCCCTCGGGGCCAATTGCAATAATATCCTGCCCTCCAACAATACGGTTAATGGTTTTAAGCTGCAGCTCTTTAGGATTTGCAAAACCGGCTTCGTTTACCGAACGCAACAGTTGTTTATTAAGCTTCAATTTATCAGACCACGCCATCAGGATACTATTTAAAATTTAAAATGAGGGTGCAAAAGTACCAAATTAACGCGTCATATTTTTAAAAATCAGCAGATAAGCATTATAAGGGGTGCCAATCGACACTGTTAAGTAAAGGAAATGCCGACCGAGGTTCAAGATCAAGGTAACGATAGGTCACTTTTGAAAGATATAAACCCTGGGGGTGGGCTGGGATAATGATTTTGGGAGTTTGTTTATTGGCAATATAAAACTCAAATTCATCAGTACTCATCTGCCCTTTGCCAATTTCAAGCAACCGGCCTACAATGATCCTGATCATGCGGTTTAAGAAGCGGTTGGCAGTAATGTTAAACCTTAACTTATCGCCTTTGGCATCAATATATAACCCTACCGATTTTATGTGGCAGATTGTATGCTCAACCCTGTCGGGCATTTTACACATAGCACGAAAATCTGTATAATTCGGCAGGATGGCAACAGCCCGTTTCATGGCTTCAAGGTCAAGGTCCTGATCCCGATAAAAAGAACTCAAGCCACTTAAAAACGGATCTTTATAATTATGGATAAAATAATCATAAGTCCGCTTTACAGCATCAAAACGGGCGTGTGGTTCACCCTGCATTGAAATGATATCAAATACAGCAATATCATCGGGCAGTAGTTTATTAAGCCGGAATAAAAGATCAAAATCTAAATTATCGTCTATATCTGCATGGAAAAAGAATTGACTGGCATGTACTTTTGCATCTGTACGCCCACAACCAACAATAGCTACCGGATGTTTTAAAATTCGGGAGAGGGCGGTTTCAATTACTTCTTGTACAGATGAAAACTTTGAAAGCCGCTGCCAGCCGCTGTATCTTGTACCATGGTAACCAATATGAAAAAAATAACGCATTTGTTCGGGATGAAGCTTTTCAAAAATGCAGAATAATTCGAGAATAAAAAATTACAAATGCCGATGCCCAAAAACAAAAGCCAGATTTGACTTGAAATGCTTTATGGCTTGTCGGGTTTAAATAGCACTGCGTCGGCTGCAATGATACCTGGCGATCCATTATTGCCAATTTCTACATAAGGCCGGCTTTTTGTGGAAAGAGTAAAAGTTCCTAAAAATACCCACTCGCCGGAGGTTTGCCCTTTAACCTTTATGTTTGACTTGATGAGTGTTTGCAAATGGGTATTCAGACCATCAAAGATTTTGACGCAGGTAGTATCTGCGCCAGCTGACAAAGCCGGATAATAGCTATATAGCTTGAATGTGCCATGTGTTGATTTTTTAGGATAAAACCTCACTGCTGCCGTACTTTTACCGTGGCTATCTAAATAAAGCATATCCGGCCCATACGCGTTACCCTTTTTGGTTGCCCAATCACCTTTTATAATAGTATTCTTATCTTGATTATCAATTACCTGTTCAACTTCCCTGCCATCTAACAATGGGTTGTTTTTAATTACTTTGTTGATCTTTTGGTAATTAATATTTTGAACTGCTTTTTTTTCATCCACGGCTATCCCGGCAGCTACTCCTGCAACCTGTCCAAGTACCATAAATATCGGTTCCATTCGTATGGACCCATAAGCAATATGACTGGCCGATAAGCAGACAGGAACCAACAGATTACTGCACTCGCGCTGTTGTGGCAACAGGGCCCGATAAGACAAAGGATAAGGTGGGAAGCCAGGAATTTCTACATTGCCTTCATTTTTTACCATTTGGTTTACAATCAGGCGATCACAATTGTGGGAATCCATTGTATAAGCAGCCATTGCAATGCCGTCAGTAACGCTGATTTTTCCTGTGCAATTTGCCTGGGTCATGACATAAGATCCAATCATACGCCGGGCCTCCCTGATATAAGGCTGAAACGACCAGTTATTATTGTCTTTAAATTCGTCTTTAGGATACCCCCATTGCAACATTTGTTTGCGCAGCGGCAAAGGAACCCTTTCATCATGCCCTACAAAGTACAATAATCCCTGGGTATATAATTTCAGATCGTTGATATACTGGTTTCTCACCTGATAACTACCGTCGGGGTACAGGTAATTTGCACCAATCATGTCTGTTGAAAAGCCATTGCGGTTATTAATGTCCGTTTTTTGACCGGGCATTGCACTCCATATAAAATAATCATTTAAATCCAGCTTATTTTTTTGCGCTTCCATTAGCCTGGCCAGCAGTTCATAATGTGTTGAATCATATCCAAGGGGGCGGCTTATGGGTATGCGGTTGCCCGTGTTATTAGTTAAACAAATGCGATAATTGTATGATTGTACCTTTTTATCCCCTGTGCCCTGCGGCATTAATTTACTCGAGCTTATTCCCCAGATTAAGCCGCTTGTTGAATCTCCTTTAACACGATATGGATCAATATGGTCAGGAAACTGATGTCCATCTAACAATTGCACGCCATTGTAGGTTTCATCATAAGTTGTATTTGCTTCCCGGCCAATTGTATAGCTAATCCTGGCTTTGGCCATCAAATCGCCTTCGTAACAACAGTCTATAAATACTTTAGCTGATATAAGCTGAGCTGGAACGGTTGATCCCGGGGATTCCACTATAATGGATTTAATGAGATTGCCTTTTTTGATCACATTTGAAAGCCGGTAGTGATATAATACCGGAACATTAGCCTGGCTGATATAGCTTTGAAAAATGTTCTCTGCAACGTGAGGCTCAAATACCCATTGCTCCAATTGTCCGTAATGTGCTCCAATCCTGCGGTAAAAATCTTGCGCCAGGCCAGTTACTACATACTTGTTACCAATGTCTGTGAAACCTAACCCTCCGGAGCTTAACCCGCCAGGATGACCTCCTGGTTCAATGAGCAGTACCGTTTTTCCCATTTTTTTGGCCGTGTAAGCTGCAATAACCCCGGCCGATGTCCCGCCATAAACGCACACATCTACATGCCGGTATTTTGCTTTTTGTGCATTGGCAATTGAGCTGCTGAATAAAAAAAATAAAAATATCAGGAAAATACCGTTGACTTTGTGGTTTTTCACGTATAAGTTGCTCCTTTTATTTATTATAAAACGAAGTGTAATCTCTTTAAACCGATATTCAAATATAATAAAGCAACTTCAAGGTTTACCGTCCGGTAGATGAAATAGATTTTGCCAATGTCCCGATAGAAAGTATTTGCTTTGTAAAACAAAAGCCCGATGTAATTAAACACCGGGCTTTATGTATATAAAACAATTGTTTATACTTTTTTAGGCGGAAGGTCAAATGCAATGGCATTATGCTCAAAATGGCCTTTGTGTGAGCCATCACAAAATGGTTTGTTTGCTGATAAACCACAACGGCAAATTGAAAGTACCGTACGGCCCTGCAAGCCGTAAGCATTGCCCTGCATATCAACAATTTCAAAATCGCCTTCTATTTTAACCGAACCGTTATTATTAATGGTAAGTTTAGTTTTCTCCATGTTTTAAATTTTGCGCAAAGTTAAATCATGGCGGTTGCCTAAAAATGTTTATTTGCTATTTAGAAGTGTTCCTGATTGGATAAAACAGGGGAGGGAGTGATTAGTTGAACGACTGGTTAAACGCAACCAGCACCTGCAAAAAAACATCCCTGTCAAGCGCGAAGGAGGCAGGCTGCTCAGGCTTTACGGGCTTGCCGTTTTTTATTTTAAGCGGGAATAAGGCAATAAAATCACGGATACTGATCTCGTACCTTAGCATAGGGTCGCGGCGGTGGATCTCTTCAAGCCTCATCTCAAAAAGGGAAACGCTTAGCGGGTCTGCAATCATATTCAAAGCTAATATTTGTTTACCTCTCCGCAATGAAACATCAGCCATAAATGACAAACTTATGATGTGTAAAAATCCCTCTGACAATCCATTCCACATAAATTTGTGATACAGGCTAATGCCTTTTACATCATAAAACATACACTATGGAATACAGACAATTAGGCGCATCGGGATTAAGGGTGCCGGTATTAAGTTTTGGTACAGCCACATTTGGCGGCGGCAATGAGTTTTTTAAAGCATGGGGCAATACCCAGGTTGATGAGGCAAAAAAATTGATTAATATCTGTCTTGATGCCGGCGTTAACTTATTCGATACTGCAAATGTTTATTCGCACGGTATTTCTGAAGAGATTTTGGGTAAAGCCCTGGAAGGGATCCGTAACGAAGTGCTGATCTCCACCAAGGCCACTTTTACCATGGGTAAAGGCGTTAATGATTTTGGTTCGTCGCGCTATCACCTGATCAAATCGGCCGAGGACAGCCTGCGCCGTTTAAATACCGATAGGATTGATATTTACCATATGCACGGATTTGATGCCAATACCCCGGTTGAAGAAACCTTGAGGGCACTTGACGACCTGGTTACCAGTGGTAAGGTCCGCTATATTGCCTGCTCCAATTTTTCGGGCTGGCATTTAATGAAATCGCTTTCAGTATCTGAAAGATATGGCTGGAGCCGCTATGTTGCCCACCAGGCGTATTACTCATTGCTTAACCGCGAATTTGAATGGGAACTGATGCCATTAGGTATTGATCAAAAAGTAAGCACCATTGTATGGAGCCCGCTATCATCAGGCCAGTTAAGCGGTAAATTCAGGAGGGGACAGCCAATTCCTGAAAACTCAAGAACGGTACAGGGAGGCGCCCACGGCCCGGCTACCAATTTTGATCATTTATATAATATTGTTGACGCGCTTGATGAAGTTGCCGAAGAAACAGGTAAATCGGTAGCGCAGGTATCATTGAACTGGCTACTTCAAAGGCCTACTATTGCCAACCTGGTAGTTGGGGCCCGTAACGAAGAGCAGCTTAAGCAAAATCTTGGCGCCATTGGCTGGAATTTGACTGTTGACCAGGTAAAAAAACTGGATGCCACCAGCGAAGTTGATCCGATATATCCATACTGGCACCAGCGTCAAAATTTAAAACTGGTACCGTTGCCGATACAGTACTAAGAACAGGAATTTCTATTTATTATAATCTTACACAGGGAGCTCACGTATTTTTACGTGAGCTCCCTGTGTAAATTACGTATCACTACGCTGGTAAAGTTGCAGGCATTGGCTTAATTTCATCCCGATAAAATAAAGTGTAAATCTTACATTATCTTAATTTTATCACAATTAAATCCTGTTACCTATGATCAAAAAACAATACCTCAAAGAAATAGCTATATCAGCTACCCAGCAAAAAGGCGGTGCCTCAAACAATCAAAAAGAAGTATCCAAGATTCAAAGCTGGCTTAACCTGTATGCGGTTACCAATCCTTCGGCAGGCACAGCAACAGGCATCGACGGCAGCTTTGGCCCGGGTACAGAAACTGCAGTTAAAAATTTCCAAAAGGCAAAAAGTCTACCGCAAACCGGTATAGTTGATAATAACGTTTTCGCAGCGCTGACTCAACCTATGGTAAACGCGTTCAAAAGCCCTGTTGCTGGTACCGGTTTAAGAGAATTGATTGTAAATACTGCTATCCAACATTTAAGCAATGCGCCATTTGAACTTACCATTAAGGGTCAGAGCAATAGCGGCCCCTGGGTGCGTGCATACATGGATAATAATGAAGGAACAGAGTGGTTTTGGTGTATGGGCTTTGTACAAACCATTATTGACCAGGCGGCTTCGCAATTAGGAAAAGATTTCCGGACGCTTATGCCGCTCACCTACAGCTGTGATACTGTGGGCACTACCGGCATCAGCAAAGGCTTGCTAAGCCGTGTTGCAACGATAAGGGCTAATCCTTCCATAGTAAAACCCGGCGATATTTTCCTGGTTCAAAAAACACCTAACGACTGGTTTCATACCGGTCTTGTTATCGGTGTACACGGCGATCTGTTTGACACCATTGAAGGAAATACCAATACCGATGGAAGCAGCAACGGCAACGGTGTATACAAGCGCGTACGTAATTTTCAAACTTCAAAGCTGGATGTATTTTCAATACAACCTCTTGTATAAAACCTATCCTGCAATTAATACCCCTTGAGCCCCTTTTAGGGGCTTTCTGCTTTATAAGCTAAAGGCCAAAGGTAGAAAACTAATTGAGTGCTTAAACAACGTGACCATCAGCTTTAAGCTTTGGGCCTCCAGCTTTCAGCTCAATTAAGTAACAGTTAAATTACAATTGCTTCATAAAAAAATTGCCCGATAGCTTTAGCCCTTTGTAAAACTTAGCTAATTTGCGGTGCAGCCCGCCGGGGCCTGCTTATAAACCCAATTAACCTGTTTTGAATATGATTAACCGTAGAAAGTTTATTCAATCAACCGCCGTTGCGGGTACAAGTTTCCTGCTTGCACCACAACTATCAAAAGCTTCCGGATTTTTTAAGGGATCACCCAACGAAAAAGTAGTATTAGGCATGATGGGCACCAACAGCCGTGGGCTGTACCTTGCCCAAAGCTTTGCCAAGCTTCCCAATGTGGAGATAGGTTATATCTGCGATGTTGACTCGAATGTGGTTGCTAAAACGATTGATGCGATCTACAAACAAACCGGTAAAAAACCGCTGGGCTTAACAGATATCCGCAAAATGCTGGAGATAAAGGATATTGATGCAGTTGTAGTTGCCCCGCCCGATCACTGGCATGCTCCCGCAACTATCATGGCCTGCCAGGCCGGCAAACACGTATATGTAGAGAAACCATGCAGTCACAATCCCCATGAAGGTGAGATGGCTGTAGCAGCTGCAAAAAAATACGGCCGGTTGGTACAAATGGGCAGCCAGCGCCGTTCATTCTCCAATGTGCAGGCCATGGTAAAAGAGCTGCATGATGGCGTAATCGGGCGTACTTATTACGCCAAAGGCTGGTATACCAATCACCGCTCAACCATTGGCAAAGGCAAACAGGTACCTGTGCCTTCTAATTTAAACTATGATTTGTGGCAGGGGCCTGCACCAAGAAGGCCGTACCAGGATAACCTGATCCATTATAACTGGCACTGGTTCTGGAACTGGGGTACAGGTGAGGCGCTGAACAACGGCACGCACGAGCTGGACGTGATCCGCTGGGGGCTTGGGGTTGATTATCCGAGCAAGGTGGTATCAACAGGCGGCCGGTTTCATTTTAATGACGACTGGCAAACACCGGATACTCAAAATATCCTGTATAACTTCCCCAATAATACCGCTGCCGAATGGGAAAGCCGCAGCTGTAATGGTTTCAACATTGAGCAATTAAGCAGGGGGGTAGTATTTTATGGCGATAAAGGTACCCTGTTTTATGACAGCGGTAACAGCTACCGTGTGTATGATGGTGATAATAAACTGGTAAAGGAAATTAAAGACGATACCAAAGTTGATGGCACCAATAAGGTAAGCCCAACGGAAGCGCTGGATGGCTTCCATATGAAAAACTTTGCCGATTCGGTAAGGGGGACTGATAAGTTGAACTGCCCGATAGAGATCGGCTTCAAATCAACCCTGTTACCACAATTAGGCAATATCTCATACCGCGTTGACCGCGTATTGCACACCGACCCAAGCAATGGCCACATTTTAAATGACCCCGAAGCGCAAAAGCTTTGGAGCCGTGAATATGAAAAAGGCTGGGAGGTGAAGGTTTAAATGTATACTCTCTTTCTTAATCACGTCATTGCGAGGAACGAAGCAATCCCTAACTGTACAGGGAAACTCGCAAGGCTGATCTGCCTGTCGGGGATTGCTTCGTTCCTCGCAATGACGGCTTTAGTTTAACAAACAAGAAAATATCAATCATGAAAAAAATAATATACCCTGCAATTATGCTTCTGGTGTCAACGGCATTCAGTCCGGTAAACGCACAAACCAAATTATTTGATGGTAAAACACTTAAAGGCTGGAAACGCCTTGCCGGTACTGCCGATTATAAGGTAGAAGACGGGGCTATAGTAGGCACCACCGTACTTAACTCGGGTAATTCGTTTTTAGTCACCGAAAAAGAATATGGCAATTTTATACTGGAGCTGGATGCTAAAATTGAAAGTGAGCTAAGTAATTCGGGCGTGCAAACCCGCAGCCATTATGATCCGGAAGGTAATAAGGGAAAAGGCAAAGTTTATGGCAGGCAGTTTGAAATAGACCCCTCATCACGCAAATGGACCGGCGGTATTTATGATGAAGGCCGGCGTGACTGGCTGTATCCGCTCGACCTGAACCCGAAAGCCAAAGAAGCATTTAAAGTAGGCGAATACAATCACATCAGGATAGAATGCATCGGCAACGAAATGAAAACCTGGGTAAATGGTGTTCCTGCAGGTGATGTAGTTGATACTGTTGACAGCAAGGGTTTTATAGCCCTGCAGGTTCATGCTGTAAGCGAAGAAAAACAGGCTGGCAAAAAGGTATATTTTAAAAACCTGAACCTGCAAACCACCAACTTAAAACCCAAAGCATTTCCAAAGGATGTTTATGTGGTTAATCTTACGCCCAACAGTATAACCAGTGCAGAAAAAGCAAATGGCTGGAAACTATTGTACGATGGTAAAACCAATACAGGCTGGCGTGGAGCAACACTTAAAGGTTTCCCTGATAAAGGCTGGGAATATAACAACGGCACTATGCATGTTCTGCCATCAGCAGGGCAGGAAGAATCGGGCGGCGGCGATATCGTGACCAACGATAATTACAGCGCTTTCGATCTGTCTTTTGAATTTAAGCTTACCCCAGGCGCCAACAGTGGCGTTAAATATTTTGTAACCCTGTCTGAAGTTACCAAAGGTTCGGCCATCGGCCTGGAGTACCAGGTACTTGATGATAAATTGCATCCCGATGCCAAACTTGGCCGTGATGGCGACCGAACTTTAGCCTCGTTGTATGATCTCATCAAAGCCAATAAACAAGAACGTTTTGTACACCCTATAGGTGCATGGAATATTGGTCGCGTAGTGGTTTATCCAAATAACCACGTTGAACACTATTTGAATGGGGTAAAAGTATTGGAATACGAACGCGGCTCAAAAGCCTTCCGCGATTTAGTAGCCATCAGCAAATACACCATCTGGAAAAATTTCGGCGAAGCTGCTGAAGGTCATTTATTGTTGCAGGATCATGGTAATGAAGTGTTTTTCAGGAGTATTAAGGTTAGGGAGTTGAAGTAGGAAATTCCATCATGTCATTGCGAGGAGGAACTGCCTGTCCCGAATTTATTTCGGGAACGAAGCAATCTCGTAGCTATGCATCTTCGATATGCATTGGCTACGAGATTGCCACGCTGCGCTCGCAATGACATGTTTTTTTGTTTCGCTACGAGGTATCTTACAACGAACTCCTCAACTTCACGGTAAACGGAACCGCAAAATGCTCATGGCAGTTGTTCAACGCAAACTCTGCTGTTTTGCTGCCCATTAATTTAAAATCGGTTGATATGGTGGTGATGCCGTCGAGGATGATTTCCTTAAGGGCTGTTTCGTTATAGGATATCACACCTACGTCTTTAGCTACTTTTAAATCGGAAGCAATGATCTTTTTGATGAGGTCAACCAGGTCATCCTCTGTAAGACTGATGTATACCGTGTTTTTCTGAATAGTTTCGGTCGATAAAGTTTCAACTATATCGTACTCAAAAGCATACTGCCTGCAAAAATTCAGGAAGCCTTTCATGATCTCTTTTGAGTGATAGGTTTTACCGGGGAAGATCAACTTGAGCGTGTGGTATTTACTCAGGTTATCCAGCATGTTTTTTAACGCCTCGTAAACATCCGTAGCAAAGTTTTCATATATCGCGGCAAATTTCCCGTTCACACCGGGTACCAGGTTATCCAGTAAAATCAATTTATCCTTGGGGATGGTATTGATGATTTCATGCGCTTTGGTTTCATTATCTATAAAATGCGGGATAACGATGTATTTGGCATAGTCACTCCGGATACTTTCGGCGATGATTTTTTTAAAGAAGTAGAAATCATTATTGTAGATGTAAAAATCTATAGCAGCCTGCTCACCAATGGTAGCTACAAAGGCATCATAAATGATTTTTTTATGTGCGCTAAGCTTGTTGAACAACAGGAAGATCTTAAGCGGCTTCTGAAAATCGGTATTGGAAATAAAAAAACCTTTTCCCGGAACCGAGCTTACAATGCCTTTCTCTTTTAATTCCTTATAAACGCGTTCAATGGTATTGCGTGAAGTATCCAGCGCGTAGCTCAGATCATTGATAGAAGGGAGCATATCATCCTTCACAATCTGCCCGCTTTCAATAGCCCTGATAATGGCATTTGAAAGCTGCAGGTACTTAGGCGTAATGGAGTACTCATCTATTGATAAGATCTTTAAATAATTCTTCACAACACAAATGTAATATTTGACAGCACATCTTCATTGTTTAAAAAAGACAGATAAAGATGGTTGGAGTAATCATTAATTTAGGCCGGATATAGAAAAATTCAATTAATCCCAAAAATCCCTTTAATCCTGGTTCAGATAACTAACGTTCTTTCTTCTTAAACGCGTAATACAAATATCCCAGCGCCGGCAATATAAACAAACTGCCAACCATTAAACCGATCCCCAGATCATCGATACTGTTGCTGTTGGCATGTTCGGCAAGTAAGGACATGGAGCTGCCATCTTTAAAAATAACAAACCTTGGGAATCGCGAAAATCCAACCGATATCAATATCATACACACTTCAAATGCCGCCAGTACCCTGATCCATTGCCTGTTACGGCGATGTGATATAATAAGATAAAGCACTGACAATGAAATGGTTGCAGCAATTACCGCAACTAAACTTACAGGGTTGCCAAAAATCCAGTTGGCCAGGTGAACATGCTCAAAATGAGAAGCCAGGAATACCAGCGAACCGCAGATCACGGCAGCAACGTTCATGATCTTCGCCTTGCGGATGTAACGTTTAATTTCATCTACATCTTCCGTTTCACCGACTATATAAATGGCCGCAAGGAAGCCGCAGAGTGCCACTGTAAAAAAGCCGACAGATACCGAAAACCAGTTAAACCAGCTAAAGATATAAGCATGCACAAAATCTGTAGCTTTAGGATCAATCTGCCCGGATAGGGCGCTGCCTGCAATTATACCTAAGAACAATGGCGTAACAAAACTCGAATAAACGAAGATATGGGTGTAAAATGCCTGTGTTTTTTCGTCTTTAATGGCATCATAATTACGGAACGAAAAGGCAGTGCCACGGGCTATAACACCAAGCAGCATTACCAGCAAGGGTATATGCAGGTAAATACACATTTCGCTGTAAATAACCGGGAACCCTACAAACAATACTACCACGGTAATAATGAGCCACATATGATTAGCCTCCCAAATGGGGCCGATGGCCTGGTACATGATTTTGCGGGTGCGGTGTTTATTATCGGTTGATGTAAACAGTTCGATAATGCCGGCGCCAAAATCGGCCCCGCCCAATAAAAAGTAGAGGGTAATTGCCGCAAAAAGGAAAAGGATTACAATATAAAGCATCATGGTCAGGCGGTTTTACGGTCATACAATTCAGGCACCATCTGGATCTGCCTTTTTAATAAAAATATAACAGCTACGCTTAGCGTAAAATAAATAAAGCTGAACAGGTAAAACGAATACTGAATACCCGGCATTGGCGTAACTGCTTCACTGGTGCGCATTACACCTTGTATAATCCAGGGCTGGCGGCCAACTTCGGTAACCGTCCACCCGGCTTCAAGTGCAATAAAGCCAAGCGGAGTAGCCCAGATAAAAGTTTTCAGGAACCATGGTTTGGAAAGCAGGTCTTTCTTTTTCCATAGCTCATAAAAATAAATTATCCCTATCAGCATCATTAAAACACCTATACCCACCATGATCTGGAAAGCGTAATGGGTAACGGCCACCGGCGGCTGATTTTTCACCGGGATCTTATCCAGGCCATTCACCGGTGTTTTGAAATTATCGTGCACTAAAAAGCTTAACAGACCAGGAATCTCCAGGCCATAATTTACTTTTTTAGCTGCTGTATCGGGGATTCCGCCAATAACCAGCGGTGCGTATTCCCGGGTATGAAAATATGCTTCCATCGCTGCCAGCTTTGCGGGCTGGCGTTTAGCCGCATTCTTGGCTGATAAATCGCCACTGAAAGGTTGTAATATGGCTGCGGCCGCACCAAAAATGATGGCTATTTTAAATGCCTTGGTATGGAAAGCGATATTTTTTTTACGATAGATCATCAACGCATGGATGCCCGCCACTGCAAAGCCTGTTGCCGAAAAAGCCGCAATAATCATGTGCAACGACTCGGTAAACCAAGCCTTATTAAACATGGCTTTTACAGGATCGATATTAATATACTGCCCGTTCACAAAGTCGAAACCCGAAGGACTATTCATCCATGAATTGGCTGATACTACGAGGATGCCGGATGCAACACCGCTTACACCAACTATGATCCCGGCCGTCCAATGTACCCAATTGTTTAACCGGTTCCAGCCGTAAAGGAACAGGCCAAGCGCTATCGCTTCAATAAAAAAGGCGACACCCTCAAGTGAGAATGGCATACCAAATATCGGCCCCGCGTGTTTCATAAAACCTGGCCAAAGCAAGCCCAGCTCAAACGAGAGCATGGTGCCGGATACCGCACCGGTGGCAAAAAATATAGCCACGCCCTTACTCCAGGCAATGGTAATGTTTTTATAAACGGGATCCTGTGTTTTTATCCATTTATAGTGTGATATAGCCATAAAAACAGGCATCACCATACCGATACAAGAGTATATGATATGAAAACCTAACGATAAGGCCATTTGAGATCTGGCCGCTAAAAAATCATCCATATGTGTTATACTTAAATAATGGTTGAAATTAAAGCTTAATGTAACAAATCTGTAACTAAATGCTTATCGATATTGAATTTAAAATATGATTTTTATTGGCAAACAGTTGGATTGCTGAATATAATTTAGTAAAAAATCAAGATATAGAAGGTACAAGTAAGCCCCGCAATTGCTGCATATAATACCTGCACCCGGAAATGGTGTCTGAAAACGAAAGTTGTGATTAAGTAAAGTCCCAATTTTTAAAGCCTTTCACCTGAAAACAATCGTTCGCATCCGCACTACAGGTGTTCCATTATCGTACGGTTATAAATGGATGGTTTTTATATAAGTAATTGATTATTAATAAATTAAATAATTGGTACGGGTTTTAATATTTTAGCTGTATAAACCATTCACCTATGTTACGTAATTACATAAAAATAGCCTGGAGAAACCTCATCAAACACAAGGTTTTTTCGTTTATCAATATCTTCGGCTTAGCTACCGGTATTGCAGCTTTCTGGCTTATCAGCCTTTATGTGGTTGATGAATGGAGTTATGACCGTTATAACCTAAAAGCCAACCGCGTTTTTCGTGTGGTACAACATGGCACCTGGAATGGTGGCAAATTCAACCTTGCGGTTACCTCGCCGCCATATGCCCCCGCTTTAAAAAATGATTATGCCGAAGTAGAAGATGCCATTCGCATTGATGCTGAGGGTGGCGGCAAAATAACGTACGGCGAAAAGCAGATCAACGAAGGAGGGATGTTATTTACCGATAAAGGATTTTTTAATCTGTTTACCCACAACTTTTTATCCGGTGATCCTAATACCGCTTTAACCAAACCGCAAAGCATCGTACTAACTAAAACACTGGCCGTAAAACTTTTTGGTAACACTGCCGATGCTTTGGATAAAACGGTACTTATTGAAAATAATCCAAGCACTGTAACAGGTGTAATTGATGACGTACCATCAAACTCACAATTCACCTTTAGCGCTTTACGCTCATTGCCTGATGGCTATACCGATGGCTGGGGCAACTCTCATATTTATACGTATGTGTTGCTGAAAAATCATGATGATTTTAAAAAGATAGAAGCCGGATCTGAAGCTTTTTTCAATAAGTATCTAAAAGGTTCGCTTGGTACTATGCAGTACAGCATGGAGCTACAACCGCTTACGTCTATCCATCTTAACTCAAACCTTGATTATGAGCTGGGCAGCAACGGTAATATCACTTATGTATATGTATTTGGCATTGTGGCGTTGCTGATATTGGCTATTGCAGTTATCAATTATGTTAACCTTACCACCGCCCGTTCATCCATCAGGATCAGGGAGATTGGTGTACGTAAAGTGATCGGCTCAAGTAAAAAACAGCTGATCATGATGTTTTTTGCCGAATCGGTTTTATTTACCCTGATTGCCGCCCTCATAGCCTCAGTAATGGTACAGTTTTTACTGCCTTATTTCAACCAACTATCAGGTAAAAACCTGGTTTTGCTGCAGTTTGGTTTGAGTAAAACGGCTACGACATTTATCTTATTTGCTTTTGTTACCGGTATTTTGAGCGGTCTGTATCCCGCCCTGTTCCTTTCGGGTTTCCGGACTATCGCCGCTATGAAGGGACAAATGGGCAGCCAGGCTGCTACCATCATGTTCAGGAAATCATTAGTGGTGTTTCAATTTGTGATTACCATTGTGATGATAGCAGGATCGTGTATCATCTATCGGCAGCTACATTATGTAATGAATAAAGATCTCGGCTTTAATAAAGCCCAAACGCTTACTTTCCATATCAGCGATAAATCGGCACGGACAAAAATAGCCGCTATTAAAAGCCAGCTGTTGCAAAATCCGGCTGTTGAGGCTGTGGGCATCGCCGGCAACCCTATCGGTAATAATGATATAGGATCAAGTAAATTTAATATCGGCGCTGATGGAAAGGCCAATTCCGAATCAAAAATAGTAGAGAACCTCATTATTGACGAGGATTTTATTCCAACTCTGCAGGTTAAACTTGCCAAAGGCCGCAATTTTTCTTCAGAGATGAGCACTGACCGGCAGGAAGCCATCATCGTAAATCAAACACTGGTTAACGAAATGGGGTGGAAAGATGCCGTTGGCCGTTCGGTGCGGGTTGGTGTAGATGATAAGGGCAATGTGTTAAGCCGGAAAATAATTGGTGTGGTAAAAGATTTTAACACCTATTCGTTACAGCATAAAGTAGCGCCAATGATGTTGTATCTGCCGTTCACCGCCAACGATGAAGACAATATGTATATCCGCATCGGCAAAAATAATATTCCTGCTACGCTGGATTATATAAGCAAAGTTTACGGTCGTTTCGATATCGAAAACAAGATAGAGTTTCATTTTCTCGACCAGAATTTTGCCAAACAATATCAATCAGAACAAAAGCAGGGCAACATCCTGCTCATATTTACCATACTGGCTATCAGCATAGCTTGTCTCGGTTTGTTTGGGCTGGTAACATTTACTGCCGAACAAAGGGTAAAAGAAATTGGTATCAGGAAAGTTTTGGGCGCGAGTGTAACCTCGATAGTTACCCTGTTGTCTAAAGATTTAATGAAACTGGTGGTAATAGCTACGCTGATAGCTTCGCCGCTGGCCTGGTATGGTATGAGCAAATGGCTGCAAAGTTTTGCTTACCGCGTTGACGTTAACTGGTGGATTTTCGCGGTTGCGGGCGTTCTTGCAGTGATCATCGCTTTTGTAACAGTAAGCGTACAATCAATAAGAGCGGCAAATGCTAATCCGGCTAAGAGCCTTAAGAGTGAGTAGTCAGTTAGCAGTTATGCAATGCGACACCAATGAACTAATGAACAATTGAACCAATGAACCATGTTTAGAAATTACTTAAAAACAGCATTCCGCACCCTGCGTAAAAACGTGGGGTTTACGGTTATAAATATATTGGGACTGGCCCTTGGGTTGGCCACCTGTTTAATGATTGTGTTATATGTGGCTGATGAATTGAGCTATGACCGCTTCAACACCAAGGCTAATCGCACGTACCGTATTAATGAAGATTTGAAGCTCGGCGAAAATAATGTTTTATATGCAGTTGCCATGCCACCGCTGGCACAAGCCTTAAAAACAGATTTTCCTGAGGTGGAGGAAACTGCGCGGCTTAAGGCTTCGGGTGGTTTCCATGTAAAGAAAGGAAATGAAAGTATCCTGGAGTACAGCACCGTTTTTGCCGATCCGTCGGTTTTTAATGTGTTTACACTGCCCATGATCAATGGTAACCCTGCTACGGCTTTAAAAGAGCCGAACACCGTTGTAATTACTGAAACTACTGCCAAAAAATATTTTAGCAGCACCGATGTTGTAGGCAAATCGCTCACTATTGATAATAACCAATTATTGAAGGTTACCGGCGTAATAAAAGATATTCCGAAACAATCACATTTTCATTTTGATTTTTTTGTATCGATGGCCAGCTGGCCGGATAGCCGTTCGGGGCAATGGTTACGGAGCGATTATGTTACCTATACAGTGCTTAAGCCCGGAACTGATTATAAGTTGTTTGAAAAGAAACTCCCTGCCTTCCTGAAAAAATACAGCGAAGGCGAAATGCAGGCTGGCTTGCACATGAACATGGATGCTTTTGAAAAAAGCGGCAGCTATTTCAGACTTAACCTTACTCCTTTAACCGAGATCCACCTGCACTCCAACCGTACCGGCGATTTGGATAGCAATGGGTCGGTGCAGTACGTTTACATATTTTCGGCCATTGCTATATTTATCCTGCTTATAGCAGGGATCAATTTCATGAACCTTTCAACTGCGCGCTCGGCCAACCGCGCCCGGGAGGTAGGGGTACGTAAAGTTTTAGGTTCGCCACGTAAATATTTAATAGCCCAGTTTTTAACCGAATCGGTATTGGTTACACTGGCGGCGGCTGTGATAGCTTTTTTTGCGGTATTGATGTTGTTGCCGTTATTTAACCATGTGGCCGGGAAGGAACTGGTGGTGGGCTCGCAAACATTAGCCTGGTTGTTGCCTGCATTGCTGGTTATTGTGCTGGTGGTAGGCTTTGCGGCGGGTTCATATCCCGCTTTTTTCCTTTCGGCATTTCAGCCTATCCATGTTTTGAGCGGTAAACTGGCCGGTGGTTTTAAGGGTAGTATGCTCAGGAGTGTGCTGGTGGTTTTCCAGTTTTCTATATCGATATTTTTGATCATTGGCACTATAGTTATTTATAACCAGCTTAGCTATATTCAAACCAAAAACCTGGGCTATAACCGTAACCAGGTATTGATTATAAATAAGGCATTTGAGTTGGGCAGCCATGCCAAAACATTTAAGGACGAGGTGAGGCAGCTTCCCGGCGTGGTTAATACTACCTTAACAGGTTACCTGCCAACTGCTCACATGCGCAGCACATCCATTTTTTATAAAGATGCTTCGCTTGATCAGAAGAAAGCCTTATTTCCTCAAAGCTGGAATATAGACGAAGATTATGTAAACACGCTTGGTATGAAGATAGCTGCAGGTCGTAATTTTTCACAACAGATGCCAACCGACTCTACCGGTCTGGTGATCAATGAAACAGCCGCCCGGTTTTTAGGCTATAAAGATCCTGTCAACAAAATCCTTTACCGTAATATGGATGGCAACCGCGACCATATGAAGCCTTATCATATAATGGGCGTAATTAAGGATTTTAACTTTAACTCGTTAAGGGAAAATATCAGCCCGGTAGTGTTTTTGCTGGGCGATGATATGGGGAGCATGAGCATTAAAGTAAATGCTAAAAACCTTCCCGCACTTATCGATCAGATAAAAAACAAATGGCAGGGCCTGACCCAGAGCCAGTTTAGCTATTCATTTATGGATCAGGATTTTGATGCTAACTACCGTACTGAGCAGCGTACAGGTACCATATCCATCATATTTACAGTACTGGCCATTTCAATAGCCTGCCTTGGCCTGTTTGGCTTGGCGGCCTATGCCGCAGAACAGCGTACAAAGGAAATCGGCATCCGCAAGGTGCTCGGTGCAAGCGTATCAGCTATAGTAAACACTTTATCTAAAGATTTTATAAAACTGGTATTAATCTCCATCGCCATAACAACACCGGTAGCCTGGTACTTAATGAATAAATGGCTGCAGGATTTTGCCTATCGTATCAGCATACAATGGTGGGTGTTGGTACTGGCCGGTGCAGGGGCCATGTTAATAGCTGTGGTTACGGTGAGTTTCCAATCTGTGAAAGCAGCCCTGGCAAACCCTGTTAATAGCCTTAAGAACGAGTAGGCAGTTTGCAGTAGCAGTTAGCAGTTGTGCAACTGTTACCAATGAACTAATGAACATTGAACCAATGAACTTTTTATCATGATAAAAAACTACCTTAAAACCGCTATCCGCACATTAAGGAAAAATGTGGGGTTTACAGCTATCAATGTATTGGGTTTGGCGCTTGGGCTGGCTACCTGTATGCTGATTGTATTTTATGTTGTTGATGAACTCAGTTACGATAAATACAATTCTAAAGCCGACAGGATCTATCGCGCCAATATGCAGATCAAGTTTGGCGGGATTGATCAAACTTACGCCAGTTCACCCGCGCCGCTTGCGGGTACCTTTCAAAATGATTATCCGGAAGTTGAGAAGGCCGTGCGCCTGCTGCAACGGGGTGGTTATAATGTAAAAAAAGGCACCCAAAATATTCATGAAAACAAGGTGATCCTTGCCGACTCGACCCTGTTTGATGTATTTACGCTTCCTATGATAGCCGGTGACCCCAAAAAGGCACTTATTGAGCCTAAAACGGTGGTTATAACCGAAACTACCGCTAAACGGTATTTTAACACTACCCAGGCTGTTGGCAAGACCCTTACATTCAATGAGCATGAGTTATATAAAGTAACCGGCGTTATCAAAGATATGCCTAAACAGTCGCACTTTAATTACGACTTTATCCTTTCGATGACCACTACACAGGAAAGTAAGGATAACGCCTGGTTCAGCAATAACTTTAATACTTATGTGCTCCTTAAGCAAGGGGTAGATGTTAAAAAGTTTGAAGCTAAGCTTCCTTCATTGATGCGCAAGTATGCAGGGCCGCAATTGCAAAGTATCCTGCATTTAACTTTTGAAGCTTTTGAGGGCGGAGGTAACAGGTACCAGTTAGCCCTGGTGCCACTGTTGGATATCCACCTTAAATCAAACCTCATGTCGGAGTTGGATCATAACGGGAACATCCAGTACGTGTACATATTCGGAGCCGTGGCTATTTTTATATTGCTCATTGCCTGTGTAAACTTTATGAACCTTTCTACAGCCCGCTCAGCCAACCGTGCCCGCGAAGTTGGGGTGCGCAAAGTGCTTGGTTCGCAACGCAAATATCTTGTGGCACAGTTCCTGGCCGAATCCATGATGGTAACGTTCGTATCCACGGTAATCGCGTTGGTAGCGGCTTATTTCTTATTACCGGTGTTTAATAATATCTCGGGCAAAAACATCGGACTAAATACAAGCTCGCTGATATGGCTGGTGCCTGCTTTACTGGCAACAGTATTGGTTATCGGTTTCCTGGCCGGTTCATATCCTGCGTTTTTCCTTTCCGGTTTTCGGCCAATTGACGTTTTAAAAGGGAAATTATCTTCGGGTTTTAAAGGGGGGATGTTGCGTAGCTCGCTGGTGGTATTCCAGTTTTTTATATCGATAGTGCTGATCATCGGCACGCTGGTTATCTACAATCAGCTTAAGTATATTCAAAACAAAGACCTGGGTTATAACCGCAGCCAGGTATTGGTGGTACATGGGGTATATAATCTTGGCGACCAAAGCAAGGTTTTTAGGGATGAGGTAAAGCAATTACCCGGAGTAACAGGTGTTACCATGACGGGCTTTTTACCAACATCAGATTACCGGAACAGCAGCAGCGTTTTCCAGGAACGAAGCCTCGACCCCAAAAAAGCGGTACTGGCACAAACCTGGATGGTTGATGATCATTACCTGTCAACGCTGGATATTAAACTAACCAAAGGCCGTAATTTTTCGAGCCAGATGCCTACTGACTCGGCCGCTATGATCATCAATGAAACAGCTGCCAAACTGATGGGTGTACGCGACCCGCTTAATAAATCCATGTTTTTGCCGATGGATAATATGGCCAAAACGTTTAAAGAGTTTCATATCATCGGTGTAATTAAGGATTTCAATTTCGCCTCGTTGCGGACCAATGTAAGCCCGGTAATATTGATGTATGGCCAGGATAACGGCGCTTTGAGTGTAAAACTGAATACGGCCAATATTACCTCGTTAATGGGCCTGATCAAAAATAAATGGAAATCTATCCAGCCCGGAAAAGAATTTGAGTACTCGTTTATGGATGACGACTTTGATTCATCATATCGAGCCGAACAGCAGATGGGTACTATATTCATCATTTTTACCAGTTTAACAATTATCATAGCCTGTTTAGGTTTGTTTGGCCTTGCAGCCTATGCTGCCGAGCAACGAACCAAAGAGATCGGGATCCGCAAAGTACTCGGTGCCAATGTGGCTAATATTGTGGGTATGCTGTCGAAAGATTTTATCAAGCTGGTGATCATAGCCATTGTAATTGCTATCCCGGTTGCCTGGTTTGCCATGCAGAAATGGTTACAGGGTTTTGCGTACCGCCAAAATATACAGTGGTGGGTGGTAGTATTAGCGGCCTTTTTAGCCGTACTGATCGCTTTTGTGACCATCAGCTTTCAATCCATCAGGGCGGCACTGGCTAACCCGGTGAGGAGTTTAAAAAACGAATAATTTAATCCGGATTTCCGTAACTATTTAGGCGCAGCTAAGTAAATAATAACTGAATAACTCAATTAATCATGATCAGGAATTATATCAAAACGGCTTTTCGTTCGCTTCGCAAAAACGTGGGGTTTACAGCAATTAATGTACTGGGCTTATCGGTTGGCCTTGCAACCTGCCTGCTTATTGTGCTTTTTGTGGCTGATGAGCTAAGTTATGATAAATATAATACCAAGGCCGACAGGATTTTCCGGCTTACTGAAAACGTTAAGCTGAACGGGCGTGAAGGATCATACGCCGGTTCGGGCGAACCTTTTAAAGCTGCTTTGCAGGGTAATTTTCCCGAAATTGAAAAGATTGCAAGAATAATCCCAACCACATCGTTATTTCTTTCACCTCAAAAGTTTTTTGTCAGAAATAGAAATGAAAACATCCAGGAAAGGAATGTAGTATTTAGTGAATCAGACCTGTTTGATGTTTTTACCCTGCCAATGATCGATGGGAATCCGGCAACTTCTTTAAACGAACCACATTCGGCAGTAATTACCGAAAGTACTGCTAAAAAGTATTTTAATAAAGTGAATGTGGTTGGGCAAACCTTAACCATTAATGATACCAGCACTTACAAAATAACCGGCGTAATAAAGGATCTGCCTTCACAGTCACATTTTAGGTATGATTTCTTTTTATCATTTTCATCGATACCTGAAAGCCACCAGCATGGCTGGGGTTTTAGTGGCGTACATAATTATCTGTTATTAAAGCCAGGGGCTAATGTCAGGAAGCTTGAGGCGGAGCTCACCAAAGTAGATGAAAAAAACTCTTTTAATCCATCAGTATGGACATCAAATGGTAATTATTTGAAAATAGAGTTAAAGCCGGTGACCGATATTCATTTACGTTCGCTAAGCCTTTATGAACTTGATAAAGGCGGTAGTATGCAATATGTGTACATATTTTCGGTAATATCCGTATTTATATTGCTGATAGCCTGTGTCAACTTCATGAACCTTTCAACAGCGCGCTCGGCTAACCGGGCTAAGGAGGTTGGGGTGCGTAAAGTGTTGGGCTCTACCCGTAAATATCTTATTGCGCAGTTTTTAACCGAATCGGTTTTAGTTACCTTGCTTGCTACTGTAATAGCCGTGGTTGTGGCCTGGATGTTAATGCCTGTTTTTAACCAAATGTCTGGCAAAACATTGGCGTTTACGTCACAGTCGGCAATTTGGCTGTTTCCGTCGCTGGTTGTTGTAGTGTTGGTAGTAGGTTTTCTTGCGGGTTCATATCCCGCATTTGTACTGTCGGCTTTTCAGCCTATCGAAGTATTGAAGGGCAAGCTGGCTACAGGTTTTAAAGGCAGTTTTTTAAGGGGCTTTTTAGTGGTGTTCCAGTTTTCCATCTCTATATTCCTGATCATCGGCACACTTGTAATTTATAACCAGCTTAGCTTTATCCATAATAAAAACCTGGGGTTCGACAGGAGCCAGGTGCTGGTGGTGAGAAATACCAATGTGCTGGGCAAGCAAGCCAAAATTCTGAAACAGGAAATCAGCCGCATGCCCGGCGTAGTTAACGCGACAATGTCATTATATACCCCAACCGGGCAGGACAGGAATATGACCGGTTTGTTCCCCGACCAGATTATCGACATAAAAAAAGACATGCTTACCGAGTTTTGGCCCGTTGATGAAGATTATATCAATACCATGGGTATCAAGCTTATTTCCGGCCGGAATTTTTCAACCCAAATGGCTACCGATAGTGCCGCTATTATTGTTAACGAAGCATTTGTGAAAATGTATGGAGAAAAGAACCCGCTTAACAAAACTGTTTACCGCGACAGCTATGGTATCCAGCCGTATCATATTGTTGGGGTGGTGAAGAATTTCAATTTTAGCTCATTAAAGGATAAAATAGGACCTGCAGCTTTGGTTTATGCAGATGATTACGGAGCAATAAGCGTGCGCATCAAACCCTCAAATATTCCTGCTTTTATAGACCAGGTACAAACGAAATGGAAGCAGCTTGCACCCAATCATCAATTTACCTATTCGTTTATGGATGAAGATTTTGATGCTACTTATCGTTCAGAACAACGGATAGGGCAGCTCTTTATCTCATTTAGCGCGCTGGCCATATTGATAGCCTGCCTTGGTTTGTTTGGATTGGCCGCTTATGCCGCCGAGCAACGCAATAAAGAAATAGGGATCAGGAAAGTTTTGGGTGCCAGTGTAACCACAATCGTCGGCATGTTGTCGAAGGATTTTATAAAGCTGGTATTCATCGCTATTTTAATATCATCGCCCATTGCCTGGTTTATGATGAACAAATGGCTGCAGGATTTTGCATACCGCGTAAATATCCAATGGTGGGTATTGGCTATAGCCGGGGCAGTTGCCATATTAATAGCTTTTGTAACCATCAGCTTTCAATCAATTAAAGCAGCGTTGGCCAACCCGGTGAAAAGTTTGAAGAGTGAGTAATGTTCACCGGTTCACTTGTTCATTACTGAACGCGGAACAAGTAAAACTGGTAAGCAAATATGAAAGTACCAATAAACTAATGAACAAGTGAACTAATGAACCAATGATAAGAAACTATATAAAAACAGCATGGCGGAACCTTTATCGCAATAAGGCATTTTCGCTGATCCATATTTTAGGGTTAACCATGGGGATAACCGTTTGCCTGATGATATTCCTGTATATCATGAATGAATTTAGCGTAGATAATTTTCATAAGCAGGGCAAGAATATATACCGGGTAATGCGCGGTTTTGATAAATCGAAGGCGCCTACTTCATACCTTTCGGGGCCTTATGCGCCTGCTATGCTGAACGATTTTCCACAGGACATAAAAATGGCTGTACGCGTTTCACCACAGAATAATTTGGTCTCTTTTGGCGAAAAATCATTTAATGAAAAAAAGGTTTACGCAGCTGATTCCAATTTTTTTAGCTTGTTTACTTTCCCGCTACTCAGGGGCGATAAAGCTTCGGCTTTAAACAATCCGGGGAGTGTGGTACTTACCGAAACCACGGCTAAAAAGTATTTCGGCAGTATCGATAATGCTATGGGTAAGGTGGTACAGATGGATAAACGCCTGCAATTAAAGGTAACAGGTGTCGCCAAAGATGTACCTTCCAACTCGCATCTTGATTTTGACCTTGTGGTGCCGATAGCCAATTACACCCGCGATCCTGGCTTTAATGTATGGATCAATAATGGTTTGTTTGTTTACCTGTTGCTGAATGAACATAGCAGCCCCGCCGCATTAGAAAGCCGCTTCCCGCAATTTATGGAGAAGTATATGGGCGAGGATATGAAGCGTTTCGGCACCAAATTTTACCTGAACTTAAGACCTTTCAAAGATATTTATTTTGAAAATGCATCCACGTTTGATAACGTAAAACATGGCGATAAAACGGTGGTGTTTATCTTTATTTCGATAGCGGTGCTCATCATGATCATTGCCTGTATCAACTTTATGAACCTGGCGACCATCCGCGCGGTTGAGCGCTCGAAAGAAGTAGGCATGCGTAAAGTATTAGGCGCTTTGCGAAATCATTTGGTATGGCAGTTTATCGGTGAGTCATTATTGCTGGCCCTCATTTCATGCGCGCTTTCTATAGGTTTGTTATTTCTGCTGATGCCTTCGTATAACGCGCTTTTAGGCTATGATCTTACTGTGTCATGGAACAGTGCGCCGATTTACCTGTTCCTTTTAGCGGTTATTATATTTGTGGGTTTCCTTGCCGGAAGTTACCCGGCTATATTCATGTCGGCGTTTTCGCCCATTGAGGCCTTGAAAGGTAAGCTTAAGCTGGGTAAAGGCGGGTCGTTCTTCAGGCAATCGCTGGTAGTGTTTCAGTTTAGCATTTCTGTATTGCTTATTATCGGTACTATTGTGATCGTTAACCAAATGCGGTATGTGAAAAATAAGTCATTGGGCTATGATAAGGAACAAACCGTTATAGTGAAGATTGATAATAACGATATCTATGATCACAGGCAAACCTTTAAACATCAGCTGCAAAATTCTGATTATGTGAAATCTGTATCTCTGATGTCGGGCGAGCCGGGCGGTTTCTTTGATATACAGGGTTTTAATGTGGAAGGTCAGCACGAAACATTTAAATCACGAACTGAATATGCCGATTTTGAATACGTAAAAACATTCGGGTTGAAGATCATCGCCGGGAGGGATTTTTCACCGCAATTTGCTACCGATACCACCAACTCCGTGCTCATCAACCGTACAGCCGCGAAGGAGCTTGGATTTACACCGCAACAAGCCCTCGGTAAATGGATTAAAAACACAGTGCGTGATAATAACCGCCGCATTATTATAGGTGTGGTGGAGGATTTTAATTTCCTTTCGCTTAAAGAAAACATGGATGCCCTGGTCATATCACCAAGCGAAGACAGGCGCGTAGCCGTGATCAAATTAAAACCTGGCAATATCCAGGCTGGTTTAGCAGCCATCAAAAATACTTACGCCGAAGTTGCACCTATTTATCCCTTTGAGTACAGTTTTCTTGATCAGCAATTTGATACTACTTATCGTAACGATATCAGGCAGCAAACCATGTTAAGCATATTTTCAGGTTTGGCAATCTTTATAGCATGTTTGGGCTTGTTTGGTTTGGCCTCATTTACCGCAGCTAAACGAACCAAGGAAATCGGGGTTCGTAAAGTGTTAGGGTCATCGGTACAAAATATCCTCATCCTGATATCTAAAGATCTGCTCAAACCAGTGTTATTAGCTACGGTAATCGCTGTCCCTTTAGGTTATTACTGTATGGATAAATGGCTGCAAAGCTTTGCCTACAAAACACCTTTATACTGGTGGATCTTTGCTTTGGCGGCTTTGCTTACGTTTGTTATAGCCGTGGTTACCATCAGCTTCCAATCATTAAAGGCGGCGCTGGCAAATCCTATAAGGAGTTTGAGAAGCGAGTAGTTAGTGATTGGAGATTAGAGGTTAGTTGAAAATATAAAATATTCCCGAGCCCGTGTCCTCACGGGCTCTTTGTGCGTCATCTCCAGATTTATTTTCATCGCTATGCAACGTATCAGCAAATGACTTGGTCTTGTATATATAAACCAAAGATCATTATTATGAAAAAGTATTTACTTGTGTTATTTGTAGCCTGTACAGGCAGTGCCGCTTTAGCACAAAATAACGAGAAAACACCATACCTCACCAAATCATTATCAGGCCAGTCGGTTAAAAATGTGTTTGTTAATACATCGGGCGGCAGTATTACTGTTAGCGGTGCATCAGGTGAAGAGCCAAGGGTAGAGGTTTTTATACAAGGAAATAACGGTAATAACGATCTGTCGAAAGAAGAGATCAAAAAACGTCTTGATGAAAATTATGACCTGAGCATCGATGTTAATGGCGGCGAGCTTCATGCCAAAGCCAAAAGTAAAAAAGATAATAACTGGGATTGGAAAAAATCACTGAGCATTTCGTTCCGCGTGTATGTGCCCGGCAATGTGGCAACCAACCTAAACACCAGCGGTGGCAGCATCCACCTGGATAATTTAACCGGCACTCAACAGTTTGAAACCAGCGGGGGCAGCTTACACCTGGATAAAATAACCGGTAATATCAAAGGCCGTACATCAGGCGGCAGCATTCACGTAAGCGATTCAAAGGAAAATATCGACCTGGAAACTTCAGGAGGCAGCATTGAAGCCCGCAATTGTATGGGGCATATCAGGTTGGAAACATCTGGTGGTAGCTTACACCTTGATGGTTTAAAAGGCGATATCAAAGCTACTACCAGCGGCGGCAGCATCAATGGCAATAAAATTGATGGCGACTTTATTACCGGCACATCGGGCGGCAGCATTAACCTTACCGATTTGTCATGCAGCCTTGACGCTTCAACAAGCGCAGGCAGTTTTCATGCACAGTTTATCAGTGTAGGTAAATTTGTTAAAATTGATGTAAGCTCGGGCCATGTTGATCTGCAATTGCCATCAAAACAAGGTCTTAACCTTGATGTACGAGGCGATAAAATAGAAAGCAATCTTGCGGAGAACTTTTCTGGTAACAAAGACAAAGAAAGGGTAGATGGCAAGCTTAACGGCGGCGGTGCTCTTGTTGAAGTAAGGGGCAATGGCCGGGTGAACCTTACTGTAAACTAAGCAAGGTTAAAAGTATAATATAAAGGGCTTGTCATTTAAAACTGACAGGCCTTTTTTGTTTGATTAAATTGTATCATAATCGTACACATGGTGTTACGTCTTCGTACAGTTGTATTTGATATTTAATTGTAACTAATTGATAATTAACTTATTGATTTATTGGTATGCATTTTAAAACCATTATACAGGTTAACCGTACACTCATGATCAAAAACTACATCAAAACCGCCTGGCGAAGTTTAAAGCGCAACAAGATATTTTCGTTTATTAATGTATTCGGCCTGTCTGTAGGACTGGCTTGCTGTATGCTTATCTGTGCTTATGTGTACAGTGAATTAAATTATGACCAATACCCTGAGCAAGCTAAACAAATATACCGGGTTGGCTTGCGCTCCATTGAAAATAATGGCGTAAGCGAATATCCTATGGTTGATATTGCGGTAGGGCAGGGTATTAAAAACATGTTTCCCGAAGTGCTGGAAACCACGAGACTTGCTGGTCGCGGTCCGGTTTTTATTAAATATAACGACAGGCAGTTTAAGGAAGAGCGTGTACAAAAGGTGGATGCCAATTTCCTGCGCCTGTTTTCGATACCACTGATTGATGGGGATGATAAAACCTGTTTTACTGAACCTAACAGCATGGTGATCACCAGGGCTATGGCTACCAAATATTTTGGTAATCAGGAAGCAGTTGGTAAATCGGTCACCATTGATAGTAAGCCTTATAAAGTAACTGGTGTAATTGACAAAGTACCTGATGATTCACACTTTCATGGGGATGCGTTTTTGAATATGGCCCCCTTTGTTGAACATGAAAAGCAAAGCTGGAGCAACATAGGCTTTTTTACCTATATCGTATTAAATAAAAATGCTAATCCTAAAAAGTTGGAGGCCGCTTTCCCCGAAATGGTAAGAAAGTTTGTGGTGCCCGAAATTGCTCATGATATGGGGACAAGCACAGCCGAGGCAAGCAAATCTGTTAATACCTTCCTGTTTTATTTACAGCCATTAAGCGCGATCCACCTGCATTCGGCAACTAAATATGAGCTGGAACCTAACGGCGATATTCATTACGTTTACATCTTCGGCGCATTAGCGGCTTTTATATTGATACTGGCCTGTATCAATTTTACTAACCTGTCAACAGCAAGTTCCGCAAGGCGTTCAAAGGAAGTAGGCATCCGCAAGGTACTGGGTTCTGAGAAAAGCGGACTGATTTCACAGTTTCTTACCGAATCGGTTATGCTTACCTTCGGGGCTTTGTTGCTGGCCTTAGGTATAGTATACCTGTTATTGCCATTGTTCAATAATTTAGCCGGAAAACATATTGAGCTCGGATTCTTCCTGAGCCCTAAAGCATTGATCGTTGAACTGTTTACAGCTTTTGTGGTCGGTATCCTGGCAGGCATTTACCCGGCATTTTTCCTGTCATCATTCCAGATCATCGCTGTGTTGAAGGGCAACAGTGCTGCAAAATCCGAAGGCAAAGGTATATTGCGCAGCGGATTGATCATTTTCCAATTTGCGGTATCAACGGCACTTATCATATCAACTTTTGTGGTATATCAGCAATTGCATTATATGCAAAACAAAAAGCTGGGCTATGATAAAGACCAGGTGCTGATAATTAATGATGCCTATACCCTTGGTCAAAATGCGGATGCCTTCAAAAATCAGCTTTTGCGCAATCCGCAGATATTAAACGCCACTATATCAAGCAGTGTGCCCGGTAAATCAAGCGGTGTCGACGGAACGCAGATCGATGCAAAAGAATTTGATGATAAAGGTGGTCATGCCGAGATTCATACTAACATTTACCATGTTGATGAAAGCTATGTACCTACCTTAGGTTTAAAAGTGGTCAATGGTCGTAATTTCTATCCATCTTTCCCCGGCGATTCCATGTCAGTGGTGGTTAATGAAACTTTAGTAAAAGGTTTGGGATGGGGTAACGCAAGCCCGATTGGTAAAACAATTGTACGCTCGGCCCGTACGCAGTATACCGTTGTGGGCGTAGTGAAGGATTTTCATTATGCTTCCGCCAGGCAAAAAATTGCGCCATTAATGTTGTTATCAGGTCATAGCACGGGTGCAATTATCTTAAAGATCAAAACTGCTGATGTAAAATCGCTTATCGCCAATATTAAAACCGAATGGGATAATTTCAGATCTGAAGCACCTTTCAGCTATTCATTCCTTGATGAGCAATATGCCTCGCTTTATGCTTCCGAGCAGCAAACAGGGAAAATATTTACGGTATTCTCATGTGTGGCACTGATCATAGCCAGTTTAGGTTTATTTGGCCTGGCTGCCTTTATGATCAGGCTTAGGGTTAAAGAGATCGGTATCCGCAAGGTGCTTGGAGCATCAACAGGCAGTATCACAGTTATGTTATCGAAGGAGTTTTTGAGGCTGATCGTTATTGCATCGGTCATCTCATTCCCCGTTACATGGTTTGCCATGAACAAATGGCTTCAGGATTTTGCCTATCGCATCAGCATACAATGGTGGGTGTTTTTATTAGCTGGGGCCATAGCGTTAATTGTGGCTGCTATAACCATAAGCTTTCAATCGGTTAAAGCAGCTTTGGCTAATCCGGTTAAAAGCCTACGCTCTGAATAGCGGTTCATTAAGTCATTTGCTTTGCGTCATTAGGTCATTGAAACGCAGGCAAAAATGACATGATAACCAAATGAATCAATGACTTAATGATATAAATCATGATAAAGAACTATTTACGCAGTGCCTTTCGCAATATTGCCCGGCACAAATTTATCTCGTTCATCAACATATTTGGTTTAACCATTGGGTTAACCTGTTGCCTGCTTATTTTAACTTATATAGTTAAAGAGTTGAGCTATGATAAGTTTAACCATAATGCACCTAATATTTACAGGGTAAGCCGGAGCTTTAATACAGCCGATGGTATTGTTAACCTGCATTTGGGAGCCGTGGCGCCCCCTTTTGGTCCGCTGCTTAAAAACGAGTTCCCGGACATTAAAATGGTTACCCGCCTGTTTCCTAACGGTGATGTGGTTTTACGCTATAAGGAGAAATTGTTCACCGAAATGGGATCGTATTTTGCCGATGAAAACTTTTTTAAATTCTTCGATCTGAAAACTTTGGCCGGCGACCCTAAAACCGCCCTCAGCGAACCCTATACGGTAATGATGACCGAAGAGATGGCACACAAATACTTCGGCAACGAAGACCCGATAAATAAGGAGATCAGGCTTGATAACCAATTTAACTTCAAAGTTACCGGTATCTTCAAGCCATTCCCGGCTAACTCCCAAATGCACCCACAAGTGCTGTTGTCATTCAATACGCTAAACGACGACAGAGTTTATGGACGGAATGCATTGAGAACCAACTGGGGCAATAATTCATTTTTTACCTACCTGTTATTGCCCGATAATTATAATATTGATCACATCAGTTCGCAGTTTCCGGCTTTCATAGATAAATACATGAATTTTCCCGGGCAGCCACGCCAGTCAAAATTTACCCAGCTGCACATCCAAAGGTTCCTGGATATTCACCTTCACTCACACCTTGACGACGAGGTAGAACAAAACGGTGACATCAAAAGAGTTTACATATTTTCGGCCATAGCATTGTTTATTTTGCTGATTGCCTGTATCAATTACATGAACCTTTCAACTGCACGCTCAACATTACGTGCTAAGGAGATAGGGATCCGTAAGGTGATTGGTGCACAGCAAAAAGAGATCATTACCCAGTTTTTAAGCGAATCGGTACTGGTAACCTATTTTTCGCTTGTATTGGCATTGATCTTAACCTGGGCATTGCTGCCGCTTATTAATCGGCTTTCGGAGCTTGGTTTATCTATCGACAGTTTATTTAAACCATCAATTTTATCTGCTGTATTGTTGCTGCCATTGGTCATCGGGCTCATCAGTGGTATTTATCCGGCTATCTTTATGTCGTCGTTTAAGCCGATAAAAGTGTTAAAGGGGATCCTTAAAGTAGGATCAGGAAATATCTCGTTCCGTAAAGTATTGGTAGTTGTACAGTTTTCAATTTCTATTATCCTTATTGTTGCCACTACCATAGTTTTTCAGCAGTTAAGGTATATCCAAACTAAGTCACTGGGTTTTAATAAAGATCATTTATTAACAATACCAGGTATTCCTGCTAACCAGTTTGAAGCTTTTAAAGCTGATATACTCCGGGATCCGGTGATAAAAGATGTTGCCCGTTCGTCGCGTATCCCATCCGGACGATTATTGGATGATCAGGGCGCTTCTGTTTTTGATGGCGATAAACCACTGCCGGTTAAAGCCGATATCAAGTGTATCAATACCGATTATGGTTTTATCCCAACCTATGGTATCAAGATGGCAGCGGGCAGGAATTTCAGCCGCGATTTTGCTACCGATAGCAATAATTTTGTGATCAACATAGCAACAGTAAAAGTGTTAGGTTGGAAAACGCCCGAGAATGCAATTGGCCGGGATATGAGCTACGGTAGCACAAAAGGAAAGGTAATTGGGGTGGTTAACGATTTTCATTTTGAATCATTACACCAAAACATTGTTCCCCTACTGATGGAGATGCCCTCATTTGCAAATAATAATTACGGCAAGGTTTCGATTAAAATTGGTGGGAGCAATACGGATGCGGCATTGGCAACTATACAACAAACCTGGAAAAAATATCAGCCTGAAACCCCTTTCCGATATACTTTTCTTGATGAGCGCTTTCAAAGATTATATAACAGCGAGCAACAGCAGAGCCATTTATTCACCATATTTTCTTGTCTGGCTATATTCATAGCCTGTTTAGGCTTATTCGGGCTTTCGGCTTTCACCATATCGCAACGGGTAAAAGAAATCGGTGTGCGTAAAGTGCTTGGTGCCAGCATCCCGCAAATTGTCACAGAATTATCGAAGGACTTTTTGAAGCTGGTGATCGTAGCTGCGGTAATTGCCCTGCCGATTGCCTGGTATGCCATGAGTAAATGGCTGCTTGATTTCGCCTTTAGGGTGAGCATTCAGTGGTGGGTATTTGTAATGGCCGGCGTAATAGCGCTAATTATCGCTTTTGCAACGATAAGCTTTCAATCTATAAAGGCTGCGATGGCCAACCCGGTTAAAAGTTTACGATCTGAGTAGATAGTCATTGAGTCATTTGCTGCGCGTCATTAGGTCATCGGGAAATTCAAAAAATGACTTAATGAGCTAATGATTCAATGACATAAGAAAAAAATGACCTAATGACCCGATGATAAAATGACTAAAGGTATGTTTAAAAACTATATTAAAATAGCATGGAGAAGCCTCAACCGTAACCGGGCGTTCTCAATAACCAATTTACTTGGGCTTACTATTGGTATAACCTGTACCATTTTTATTTTTTTATGGGTGCAGAATGAGCTTGCTTATGATAAGGTCCACAAAAATTATAAGAACATACATCAGATTTACGCTAACCGCGATTTTAAGAACAACATCTTTACCGATCCTAATATGGTATTTCCACTGGCCAAAGCGTTAGAAAGTGGGTACCCGCAGATTAAAAACGCGGTAATGACATCACATCTTGAGCAGCATCAGTTTAATGTTGGCGATGTTAAGATCAAAAAACAGGGTTACCAGGTTAGCGGAAAATATTTTGATATGTTTTCGTGGCATTTTATTAAGGGCGATGCCACTACTGCAATTGCAGATCCCACATCGGTTGTGCTTACCGCTTCAACAGCGAAAGCCCTTTTTGGCGATGGCGACCCTATAAACAAAGTGGTAAAGGTTGATAATGCTTTATCGTACAAGGTAACTGCTGTGGTAGCCGATCCACCGAATAATGCTTCGCAACAATTTGATTTTATAGCGCCATATAATCTATCAGATCCAGGCATTAAAGATGCGCTTAACCGTTGGCAGGGATCATCGTGGGAGGTTTATATCCAAACAACCGATAACGCAAACATGGCACAGGTTGATAAATATATCACCGATGTAATGTTTCAGCATAACCCGGATAAGATCAGTAAATACTTTACCTTCCCCATGAGCAAATGGCACCTGTACAGCGATTTCAAGGATGGAAAAAATACAGGCGGCATGATAGAGTACGTCCGCTTCTTTATCATCATCGCTATCATCATCCTGCTTATTGCCTGTGTTAATTTTATGAATTTATCTACAGCACGGTCAGAGAAAAAGGCTAAAGAAGTAGGGGTACGCAAAACTTTAGGCTCGGGCAAAGGTCAGCTGGTATTGCAATTTTTTTTCGAGTCGATGACTTTGGTTGTCGCCTCCTTTATTTGCGCTTTGCTTTGCGTATATCTGTTGCTGCCTCAGTTTAATTTACTGATAGGGGCGCAATTGCAGTTAAACTTTAACCAGCCTATATTTTGGATGGGAGCATTGATCATTATTTTATTTACGGGATTAGTTTCGGGTAGTTATCCTGCACTGTACCTGTCGTCATTTAACCCTGTTAAAGTATTGAAAGGCACATTTGTGGCGGGGAAAGGGGCTATTACGCCGCGAAGAATCCTGGTAGTGTTTCAGTTTATAGGTTCGATTTTACTGATTTCGGCCACCATTATTGTTTACAGGCAGATCCAACATGTTAAAGACCGGAACATCGGTTATAATCCCGATAACCTGATCATGATACCTTCTACAGCCAATACAGACAAAGGCTTCAACGCGGTAAAGAACGACCTGCTTAAATCGGGCATTATCAACAGCGTTACCCGTACATCGGCAATGGTAACCCAAATATCATGGCGCTCAGGGCCACCTAACTGGGCAGGCAGACCAGCTAATGCCGATATCATATTCTCCAATATGACCGCCGATGTTAACTATATAAAAACTATGGGTATCAAGGTATTGCAGGGAACCGATTTTACCGGCATGCCATCTGATACATCGGCCGTATTATTGAATAAGGCGGCGGTTGAGGCTATGCAGGTTAAGAGACCGCTTGGCATGCAATTGCAATATGGCTCAAAGAAATTTACCGTGATCGGCATCACTGATAATGTGGTGATGTCCTCACCCTACGTCCCGGTTGATCCGATGATGGTTTTTGCGGATAAAAACAACTCCGGGTACATCGATATCCGGCTAAACCCAGGAGTAACGCCACAACAAGGTGTTCAATTACTTCAGGGCATTTACACCAAATACAGCCCTGCCGATATCTTCGAATATCATTTTGTTGACCAGGAATTTGGTAAGAAATTCCTTACAGAAGAGCTGATCAGTCGCATAACCAACATATTTGCCGGGTTAGCTATTTTTCTTTGCTGTATTGGATTGGCAGGTCTGGCTTCTTTCACCATCGAAAAACGGTTTAAAGAGATCGGTATCCGCAAGGTTTTAGGTGCCAGCGTTCAGCAATTGCTGATACTTATATCTACCGAGTTTTTGAAGCTGGTACTGGTGGCTTTTGTAATAGCGGTACCCTTAACCTGGTGGGTTATGCATAACTGGCTTCAAAAGTATACATACCACATTAATATCAGTATCTGGTTATTTGCCGCCGTTGGCATGCTAATATTATTGCTTACACTGATAGTAGTAAGCCTCAATACGATGAAAGCGGCGCTGGCAAACCCGGTTAAAAGCTTACGTTCTGAATAAATAATAGGGCATTAAGTCATTTGCTTCGCTCATTAAGTCATTTTTTATGGTTGATGAGAAAAGTCAAATGACTTAATGACGCAATGACTTAATGACCAATAAGATGTTTAAAAACTATTTCAAAATTGCGCTGCGCAATTTTTGGCGGCACAAATTTTTTACTTTCATCAATGTGATCGGTTTATCTATTGGGATCAGCTCTGCGCTGGTGATATACCTGATAGTCCATTTTGATTTTACGTTTAATCAAAACTTTGATAATGGCGACCGGATTTACAGGGTAGTGTCAAACTATACCTTTTCGGGCGAAGAGGCTCATAACCGCGGAGTGTCGGGCCCTGTGCCTGAAGCCGTAAGAAATGGTGTAAGCGGCGTTGAACTCACTGCACCATTCTTTACCTTAAATCAGCCCAATGTACTTGTTCCGGGAAAAGGAAGTGTTCCCGCTAAGTTTAAATTACAGGATAACGTGATCCTTGCCGACGGGCGCTATTTCAGTATGTTTAAATACAACTGGCTGGCCGGTTCCGAAAAAACAGCACTCAACGAACCCAATAAAACTGTACTTACGGCGGATCAGGCAAAAAAATATTTCCCTAAACTTTCATACAGTCAGATGATAGGCCGGGTGATCACTTATGATACCCTTAGCGCAGCAGTTACCGGTATTGTTGAACCATTGAAGGGGAACACCGATTTTACTTTTCATGATTTTGTATCCTATTCAACGGCTAAGAATAATAAAGCGCTCGCTGATGAGTTGAGTCTTACCAACTGGGGAGGCACCACTTCCTCATCTATACTTTTTGTTAAGTTAGCTCCCAATGCCACCGTAGCCAATTTTGAAAAGCAACTAAACGTTATCCTTAAAAAGAACAACCCTCCAAAGCCGGAAAATAAAGGCAATACCCGTAATTTTACCTTACAGCCCTTAAGTGATGTTCATTTTAATAGCGTTTACGGGACGTTTGATAGTGGTAACCCGGCTAATAAAACAACACTTTACGGTTTGCTGATTATTGCTGCATTCCTGTTACTATTAGGATGTATCAATTTTGTCAATTTAACTACTGCACAGGCTACCCAAAGGGCCAAAGAAATTGGTGTACGTAAAACAATGGGAAGCAGTCGCACCCAGCTTATTATCCAGTTTTTAAGCGAAACGTTTATCATTACCCTGTTTGCTGTAATCATTTCGGTAGCGCTGGCTCCGGCTATATTAAAATTGTTTAAGGATTTTATCGCCGAAGGTATCAAACTCGATTTGCTGCACCAACCTAATCTTTTGGTGTTCCTGTTTTTATTAACAATAGTGGTAAGCCTGTTATCAGGTTTTTATCCCGCCGCTTTGCTCTCGGGTTACAAACCCGTATTGGTGCTTAAAAACCAGGCATCGTCAAACAGCAGCAAAACCCGTAATGCATGGCTGCGCAAATCATTAACAGTAACGCAATTTGTGATAGCCCAGTTTTTTATAATGGCTACCGTGCTGGTGAGTAAGCAAATTCACTATGCGCTGACTAAAGATCTTGGTTTTAAAAAAGATGCCATTCTCATCATTAACTCGCCCTGGAAAAACCGAACCCTGAGTAAAAACCAGGTGTTTATGAATAAGCTGAAGGCGATACCACAGGTTGAGCTGGTAAGCGCGGGCAAGGCGGCGCCATCATCAACCAGCACCAATTCAACAGAGGCTACCTACATTGACGGCAAAAAGGAAACTAAAATTGAACTATACGAAAAGTATGGAGATCCTAATTACATCAATGTATATAAAATTAAACTTTTAGCCGGGCGGAATATACAGTACGGCGACAGCACAAGTGCATTTTTAATCAATAACACTTATGCAAAACTCATCGGGTTTAAAAATCCGGCAGATGCAGTAGGCAAGTATATTGATAAATTTAACGGCGATAAAAGAATGCAGATCATAGGTGTAGTGGCCGATTTTTATTCCGAATCGCTGCACGCTGCCATAAAACCTACATGCATCCATATCAGTAACAGTTATTATAACAACGGCACGTTCCATATAGCCCTTAAGCCACAAACTGCAGGAGGAGACGATTGGAAGAAGGCCATTGCGTCGATGGAAAAAACATGGAAAGAGATTTATCCTGAAGATGATTTTCAATATGACTTTTTTGATGCCAGCATTGCCAAATTTTACGATGCTGAACAGCACACCTCAACTTTGCTAACCTGGGCTACAGGCTTATCTATATTTATCAGTTGTCTTGGTTTATTAGGTTTGGCTATTTATAATACCAATCAGCGCACCAAAGAGATAGGGGTACGCAAGGTGCTGGGTGCAACAGTAACTCAAATAGTTACGCTGCTTTCAACCGAGCTGGTAATGCTTATTGTACTGGCCTTTGTATTGGTAACCCCGCTGGCCTGGTATGCCATGAACAAATGGATGGAAAGCTTTGCCGACCGGACTTCCATTAGCTGGTGGATCTTTGTAATAAGTGGGGGTGGAATGCTGTTAACAGCGCTGATCACTTCAAGTTTCCAAACTATCCGGGCGGCATTGGCAAACCCAACGAAGAGTTTACGTTCGGAATAAATTTGTCATTAGGTCATTTGCTTTGCACCATTAAGTCATTTTTTTGATTGGGCGCAAATACAATGACCTAATGACGCAATGACAAAATGATTAGAAAATATGCTCAGAAATTATTTTAAAGTAGCGTTTCGTAATTTAGGTAAGCACCGTACTATCAGTTTCATTAATATTGCCGGGCTTACCATTGGTATTACCGCGGCAGTATTTATTATGCTGTGGGTGCAAAACGAGTTTAGCTTTGACAATTATCATAAGGATGTTGTTAATATCTACCGGATAAAAACCAAACTAAGCCTAACCAAAGATGAAACGTGGGACTGGGAGTCATCGCCTTATTTGTTAGGCTCCGTAGCTAAACAGGAAATACCAGGCATAAAGAATTATACATTTCTGTGGCCGGGATATATGATGACCGTACATCACGATAACCAGTTGATAGCTGAAAAAAAGTATGCTTTTATTGATGCCAATTGGTTTAAAGTATTCCATTATGATTTTATTGATGGCAGTGCCGAAAGCTTTTCAAAAAATCCGTTTAGTTTAATCCTGACACAATCCACAGCAAAAAAGTATTTTGGCAACGGCGAAGCTGTAGGTAAGATGCTGAAGATTGATTCAATGAACTACCAGGTACAGGCAGTAGTTAAGGACAACCCGGCAAACTCCAGCTTTCAGTACGATATGCTGATCCCGGTTGAAGCCAAATTAAGCGATGCCCATGAAAAAAGCCAGGCAAGCAATTGGGGCAACTATAGTGGACTTACTTTTCTGAAATTGCAGCCGGGGGTAAGTATTAAGGATGTGGGTGAAAAGCTGACTCAAATTATCAGGAAAAATAATAAAGGCAGTGAAAATACAACAATGAGTATAATCGGGCTTAAGGATATGCATTTTGAAAGCGGACTGCTAAGCTCATCGTTTGAAAACGGTAATCTGAAATTGGTTAATGTATTCCTGATCCTGGCTTTTTTGCTTTTGGCTACAGCGTGTATAAACTACGTAAACCTGACTACCGCCAGGGCGAGTGTACGCTCAAAAGAGGTGAGCGTACGTAAAATTGTAGGTGCAGGCAGGAGGCAGCTTTTTGCCCAGTTTATGTCGGAGTCATTGGTTGTAAGTTTCTTATCATTGTTATTTGCTGTTTTGTTTATCCAGTTATGCCTGCCATGGTTTAACCAGATCACCGAAAAGCATTTTGTACAACCACTAACATCCGGCATTACATGGCTGATACTACTGGGTACACTGGTTGTCTGTTTTGTTTTTAATGGGTTATACCCGGCTATACTGCTATCATCATTTAAGCCATTAAGTGTTTTTAAGGGTAGGGCATTATTGAATTTTAAGGATGGAGGTATCCGCAAAACCCTGGTTATTTTACAGTTTGGCATATCAGTAATGCTCATTATCAGCACAATGATCATTTATCGCCAGCTTAATTTTATGCAAAAGGCCGATTTAGGGTATAAGCGCGAACATGTTTTTGTAATAACTATACCCTGGCAGGTGCTTGGTTTAGATGATAAGCTAAGGGAATCAAAACTGATAAGCATAGCCAATGAGTTACAGCAGCAGAGTGCTATAAGTGAAGTCTCCCGTTCGGCTAATGATGCTTTTTTTAACAATAACAACAAAGTTTCAGGGTCGATGGATTGGGATGGCCGTCCGCAGGACTATAAACCTTCTGTTTCTACCATATCGGCCGACGAAAACTTTCAACACATACTAAGTCTTAAAATGCGCGACGGGCATTGGTTTGATAAGGCTGGTACAGACGCACACAATGTAATTTTAAATGAAACTGCCGTAAAACAGCTCAATATCCATAAACCTGTCATCGGGCAGCGTTTTAAGTTTAACGGAGATTCGGGCATAGTTGCAGGTGTGGTTAAAGATTTTAATTTCAGGAGCCTTCATGAAAAAATAGGTCCAATGGTTATCAATAACCACACTGATTGGGCGCGTAGTTTTTATATCAAAACAACTCCCGGTAATGCAGCTGCAGCTATAAGGATAGCTCAAAATGTATGGAATGAATTTGTCCCGGATCAGCCGTTTGATTATAGTTTTATTGATGATGGCTATAATAAGCTTTACCATGCCGAACAACGTTCTTCAACGCTGATAGCCGCGTTCGCCATTATAGCTATTTTAATATCAGCTATGGGCCTGCTCGGTTTGGCCGCTTTTGCTGCCGAACAACGTGTAAAAGAAATCGGCATCCGTAAAGTACTTGGTGCCAGTGTGCAAAACATCATCGGACTATTATCTGCAGAGTTTTTGAAAACAGTTTTGATAGCCAATATCGTAGCCTTTCCGGTGGCCTGGTATATGATGAACAAATGGCTGCAGGATTTTGCATACCGTACAAATATTTCCTGGTGGATCTTTGCGGTTGCAGCATGCATTGCCCTTTTGATAGCGCTGATAACGGTGAGTATCCAATCTATCAAAGCAGCTTTGGCTAATCCGGTGAATAGTTTAAGGAGTGAGTGATTTTTGGAGGCGAAAGGTTAAAGGCGAAAGCTAAAAAGGTAACTGCGATTGTATGAAAGCGTCCAATGTTTGAAAAACATCGGACACTTTCACCTTTAACATAATTTAACTACTCATTTAAAGGGATTTGCGTATTATCGTATAAAGTATTCGGCATGATAAAAAACTACTTTAAAATAGCCTGGCGCAACCTTTGGAAGCATAAGTTTTACACCTTTATTAATATGTTCGGCCTGGCGCTAAGCATTGGCTGTAGTATTATACTATTTCAGTTTATTACCTATCACTTAAGTTTTGATACCTATCATCATGATGCCAAACAGGTGTATAGGGTTGTTCACCGTTTAACTTTTTTTGATGGGGTGCCATTGTACGATCAGGGTGCACCTTTAGCTTTGGCAAGGGATGTGAAAGCCAATGATCCGCGGGTAAAAGATGTAGGTGTATTATTACGGATGCATGATATCAATGTTACTATCCCACAAAGTGAGGGATCCGGTAAAAAAATGTTTGCCGAGCATGAAAACATTGGCATAACCGACGGCCATTTTTTTAACCTGTTTGATTATCAGTGGGAGCAGGGGAATAAAAATACCGCCCTTACCGAACCCAATGCTGTCGTTTTAAGTCATGGGCTGGCTCAGAAATATTTTGGCAGCCAGGATGTTATCGGCAAAAATATTAGTGTTGATAACAAAAATATATTTAAAGTAACAGGTGTAGTAAAAGATCACCCTGCAAATACCGATATTAAAGCAGATCTGTTTCTTTCATTATCAACGCTTAAAAACATTTACCCGGATGTTTATACGCCAATGCACAATGATTGGAATTTTATCAATTCAACCAACTCTATTTATGTTGAACTGAAGGAGGGGGTAAATCCGCAAAAAGTAGAAAGTGATATAAACGAACTGAATGTTAAAGCTCAGGGCGCAGCAGAAGCAAAACCATATCATTTTATGATGCTGCCTTTAAGCGAGGTACATTTCGATGGCCGTTTCGCGGGTGTTATTCAACGGTCTTTGTTGGTTACACTGGGTATAATAGGTTTGCTGTTGATCATCATAGCCTGTGTTAACTTCATAAACATGGCTACGGCACAAAGTTTTAAAAGGGCAAAGGAGATTGGTACCCGCAAGGTTTTGGGCAGTTCGCCGGCGGCCATATTTATCCAGTTTATTTCCGAAACTTCATATATCGTAGTTTTTGCCGCATTGCTATCATTTGTTATGGTTATTGTGGCCATACCGGTTTTAAATAACTGGCTGCAAACGCTGTTAAGTTTTAATCTTTTTACCGACTATCGGCTTGCAGGTTTTATTGTAGCCGTTTTAGCCATTATTATATTAGCCGCCGGTTCATATCCTGCCCTTATATTGAGCAGGTTTAAGCCGGTTAGTGCCTTGAAAAATCAGGTTGGCGGACAGACACAAGTTGCCGGTTTTACACGTAAAGGTTTAATTATTGTACAAAATGTAATAGCGCAGGTACTTATAATCAGTACCATATTAATAACCATGCAGGTTAAATACCTTAAAACGGCCGACCTTGGTTTTAATAAAAATGCTGTTTTAATGCTCCCTGTACCCAATAGCGATAAAAGCAAAACTGATTATCTGCGTAACCAACTGTTGGCCGATCCAGCCATAAAAAGTGTTTCCTTTTGTTACCGGGCACCATCTTCAACAGCGGATAAGGGAGGTTCAATTAAATATGATACCCGCGATTGGGAAAAGTTTGTTGGCTACACACAGATTGGCGATGCGGATTATGTAAAAACCTTTGGGATGCAATTGGTTGCCGGGCGTAATATTGCTGAAAGTGATACTGCCCGTGAATATTTGGTCAATGAAGTAATGGTACACAAATTAGGTTTCAAAGACCCTCAGCAAGTCATCGGCAGGCACTTTACTGCCGGCGATTTGTCAAACAATCCGGGAACTATAGTAGGGGTGGTAAAAGATTTTCATGCCAAATCATTGTATACGGCTATTGCTCCTGAATACATTAGCACCTTCAGAAAAGGTTACCAGTACGTAGGTGTAAAGATCGCTCCCGGTAATCCTTCGGTGGTTATTGATCATATTAAAAAAGAATGGCAGACTGCTTTCCCCGATAATGTATTTGAATATAGGTTCCTTGACCAGCAAATAGCTGATTTTTATCAAAAGGAAGATCTGATAAATAAGCTGATCACCTCAAGTGCAGTGATCGCTATTTTTATCAGCTGCCTTGGTTTGCTTGGGCTTATCTCACTATTAACGCTTCAGCGTACCAAAGAGATCGGCATCCGCAAAGTGCTCGGCGCATCTGTAGCTAATATAACAAGCTTGCTTTCTGTCGATTTTCTGAAACTGGTATTCGTAGCTGTGATCGTAGCATCGCCCATTGCCTGGCTCACGATGAGCAAATACCTGCAAAATTTTGCTTACCGTATTGATATCCAATGGTGGGTATTTGCGCTGGCTGCTTTTATGGCTTTGCTGATTGCATTTATTACTGTAAGTTTCCAGTCTATCAAAGCGGCTATCGCTAACCCGGTAGAGAGTTTGCGTTCTAACGATTAAGGGGCTTTCAACTTTTACAATTTGTTTTCACGCAAAGGCGCGAAGGCGCTAAGAAGAAACTTTGCGTCTTAGCGCCTTTGCGTGCTATTTAAAGTTCGTAAGATGCCAAAGGCACAAGTAAGCCCGGCTCCGCCCACCACACAATACTTGCGCCAGTAGGCATATAAGATATTAAAAGCTAATCTCTAACCTCCATCCTCCAATCTCTGACTCGTCCGGAAAAAACTATACACTAAAAAGAAGTGTATGAAAACAGAAGACGATCAAGGCACACCGATAACCCGCTTTCATGAGCGGGGCCATTTTCAAACGAACTTACGGGATGAGCTCATAA